>JAHDEL010000036.1:0-34549 GCA_020628855.1 Saprospiraceae bacterium
CTATATCATGTAGGTTTTTATGCTCCAATAGATCGTAAAATTATTTGTAGAGCAGTTGGTCTTTCTTCTCCTAAAGAGAGTTGTTGTCCTTCATACTGATTATTAAACCAAGTAACCTGTCTTTTAGCATACCTCCTTGTTTGTTTCTGTATTTCTGATATGGCTTCTTCATAACTCAGCCTTCCTTCTAGATGTTCAAAGAGCTCTTGATAGCCAACAGTTTTTAATGGAGTCAGCCTTTTCTGAGGTAAGAGGTGTCGTGCTTCTTCAAGCCAGCCCATTTCAAGCATGGTCAGTACGCGTTGGTTTATCCGATTATATAGGACCTCTCTTTTTCTATTTAGCCAGAATTTATGAATTTCGTAGGGATGATTTTTCTCCTTTTTTTTACGTAACCAATAAGAGAATGGGTATTTACTGCTCAAGCAGACTTCGAGTGCTCTTGAAATTCTTCTATGGTTACTACCATCCACAATATTAGCATACTCAGGGTCAAGTGACCTAAGCTTGGAGAGTATGCCTTCTGTTCCTCCCTCAACATACAAAGATTGGACGATGGATTTTGTTTCGTCACTCACAGCAGGGAAGACATCTAGCCCATGGAGAAAGGTATCTATATAGAATCCAGTCCCTCCACAAATAACTGCATGAGTTGAGGTCTTAAAGATCTCTCCTAGTGCATGATCACAAAGCTGTTCAAACATTCCAGCATTGAATGATTCAGTGATTGATACTGTATTGATTCCATAATGCTTCACTTGGGATAAGTCATCAATTGTGGGCTTTGCGGTTCCTATTGACATCTCTTTGTAGACTTGTCTACTATCAGCAGAGATGATAGGACAGTTAACGTGCTGAGCCAATTGCATGGCTAAAGATGATTTGCCAACACCAGTAGGACCTCCTATAATAATGACCTTTTTCTCTTTCATAGATAGTAGTTGTCAAAAATAGAGAATAGAATAGCTAACTTCATAGAAAATAAATACTGATGCTGTTCAGAATAACTGTTGTATTACTTTGTGTTCTTTGTTTTGCATGTCAGAGTCATGCTCCAAAAGAAACTTCACATGCTTGGGCTATGGTAATTCATGGAGGAGCAGGTTTTAGTAAGAAGGGAAGTCTATCGAAAGAAAAAGAAGCTGAATATCATACAATACTCAATCAAGCCTTAACAAGAGGAGAACTTATTCTCAAGAATGGTGGAACGAGTGAGGATGCAGTGGTCGAAGTAATTGCAATGTTAGAAGATAGTCCTTTATTCAATGCCGGAAAAGGTGCAGTTTTCACGCATGATAAACAAAATGAACTAGACGCTTCGATAATGAAGGGCGATGACATGAATGCAGGTGCAGTAGCAGGCGTTAGGTCCATTAAAAATCCTATCAAAGCTGCTAGAGCCGTTATGAATGACTCTAAGCATGTCCTCTTAACTGCGAGGGGAGCAGAGACTTTTGCATCTTCACAATCCCTTGAACAAGTAGACTCCTCCTACTTTTTCACACAAAAGAATTATGATAGGCTGCTCAAGATTCTAGATGAAGAAAAAGATGTTGGTTTAGATGATGAACAGCAATCAGATGAAAAGTTTGGAACAGTTGGCGCTGTAGCCTTAGACCAATCTGGCAATATCACCGCAGGTACATCTACAGGAGGAATGACGAATAAGAAATGGGATAGAGTAGGTGACTCTCCAATTATTGGTGCTGGAACATATGCTAATAATGCAACATGCGGTGTATCATGTACAGGTCATGGCGAGTATTTTATCCGTTATGCTGTGGCAACTGATGTAAGTAAGCGTATGGAGTACCTTGGAGAAGGAGTTGGTGAAGCAGCAGAACATATCATTCATTCTTCTTTAAAAGCTGCAGGTGGTAATGGTGGATTAATTGCGCTGGATAAATATGGTAATATTGCGATGCCATTTAATACTACTGCTATGTTTAGAGGCTTTGTGAGACCAGATACACTTGTAACATTACTCTATGAATAAGATGTGTCAGAATATGTTATGTGCTGCACTATTGTTTGTGTTTTCCACAGACCTAAGCAGTCAGCTTGATTGGTCTGTGAAAACTGATCCACTGAGGTATCTTGTGGGTGATGTCAACATGCACGTTGAAGCTAGGAAGAATAAATGGGCAGGTGAAGTAGGTTTGATATATGGGTTTGATATAAAGAGAATTGGATGTGAATCAGCAGGTCAATCTTTCTTTTGTCTACAAAAGATTAATCGCCAATTTTTAGGCGGTGAGTTTGCATTAAAATTTAATATAAACAAGCGTTTGTACTTAGGAATTCTGGGGACACTTGGTCTTGAAGTGAAGAGAAAAACTAGAATATTTGATCAAAATAACACAAACAACATGTATTCTGAATCCAGAAAAAGCATTGTAAGAAATTCTTTAGGCTTTTTGATTGGAAATCAATTTACATTAAATAGTAGGCTTTTTCTTGAGCCCTATTTTTGGCTAACACCAAATGCTATTCCTGATTTTAAACCTGATTTTTTTGAGCCAACATATCGATTTGGAGTCAAACTTGGGTTACGACTTACTTAAGTGCCTTCAATTTACTTCCTCTAGTAACTTTATCATTCAATTCCATGCCATTGACAATGGCAAACTCATTCAATCTGTCGTTTGGTATGCCTGCTTTTGAGAGCGCACTTTTGACAGTACCTTCTTGCTGCACTGTTATAATGTCAATTCTCTCTGGTTTTTTATTCAATTTAGCAGCATCAGTGAGGTTGTTAAACTGGCTGAAATTTCTAACAAATGTATTCTCGTATCTTCCGAAATCTTGTTCCATTGCCATTCCATGAAACTTGTAGATATACTTATCTTTTTTGATGAAATAAGATAATATCTTAATATTACCTTGTTGCCCAGCTTGTCTAAATGTCCCTGATAAGGCCTGCATGCCATTGACTCTAAAACCCTGCTTATCAAGTACCTGAAGGTTGTCTGCCTGTACTTGCGCATTAAATGCTTGATCAAGTGTAGCCTCTCCAGCTAAAGTGAAAAGCATCAGTGCTTTACCATCTGAAGGAACAATCTGCACCTGTGTTGGCATGTTATTAACTCTCCATCCACTAGGATAAGGAAATTGAAACTTGAGATCAGGATGATAGAAGACTCCATCTTCTGTATATCCTTGTCTTGGGTCCTCACCATAGACTATCCCATCTATTAGAGCCAAGTATTGATCTCTGTTTACTTTGTAATTCTTTGTCGGTCTCTTGGCAGTAATCTCATCTGTATATTCATGCACCTTATTATATCTATCTGCCGGATCTGGATGTGTAGACAAAAAGGTAGGTATACCATCTGCTCCAGATTCTGCTGAAAGCCTCTTTAATGTTTTGAAGAAGTCCGCCATTTCATGCGAGTCATAACCAGCATATGTTGAATACATTACACCTAACTGATCAGATTGACTCTCATGATCTCTACTATTCTTTAACATTAATAACCCTAACCCTTGACTTGCTAAGTCAGAAAACTGGCGAAACTGTGGACTGACTATCATACCAGCCATCAAAAGGATCTGTGATCCGATTTGACGAGTTTGTTGTTTAGCTCCGTGTCTTCCCGTAATATGGCCAATCTCATGACCAAGAACACCTGCGAACTCCGCTTCATTGTTGAAGTGAGCCATAATACCTCTAGTGAAGTAAACATAGCCTCCCGGTAGAGCAAAAGCATTGACTACAGGAGAATCAAGAATTTTAAAGTGATACTCCAGATCGGGTCGATGGCTCAGCTTACCCATTTGCTTACCTTTCTGAGTAATAAAACTCTGTATCTTCTTATCCTCATACAATCCAAAAGATTGAACAATGGCAGGGTCATTTTGCTGTCCAACTGCAAGCTCTCGCTTTTCTGACATGAGAGAAAACATTCGCTTACCTGTTACTGGATTTCTTGAGCATCCAGAAAGAACCAAAACAGATAACAAGAGTAATGATCTATAGAAGGTTGTCATACGCAATTATATTTCAATTTGACAATAGATATTGATGAATTAAAGTTTCTCAAATTAAGCATTTAAGATTGCATTTGTGTTAAGATGCCACGAAGTATCTCCATGCCTTCAGTAGCATTCTTGGCTATACTTCTCAGAGGAATTCCATTGTCTGTCATTGTGATCGGATAAGGATTCGGATCAATATAGAAAATTTGACAATTGTGATTTGCATAATGTAAAAGACCCGCAGCAGGGTAGACTTGCATGGAAGTGCCAATGATAACAAGGATGTCTGCGTCCATCACAATTGGAACAGAAAGAGCTATGTTTGGAACATCTTCACCAAACCATACTATATGAGGCCTAAGCTGATGACCCTCCGAACAAAGATCTCCAATATTGAGGTCATCATGCCAATCCAAAACAGTGTCTTCATTCCCTGTTGATCGAGCTTGAGTTAATATCCCATGCAAGTGAAGTACAGAAGTTGAGCCTGCTCTTTCATGTAAGTTGTCAACATTCTGAGTGATAATCTTGACATTATAAAAGTTTTCCAACTTGGCTAACGCAAGATGTGCTGCATTAGGTTGTACTGTTTTAAGTTGTCGACGTCTTTGATTATAGAAATCAAGAACAAGCGCTCTGTTTGCTTCCCAGCCATGAGGAGAAGCAACCTCCATAACATCATGTCCTTCCCATAATCCGTCTGCATCTCTAAATGTTTTGATGCCACTTTCTGCACTAATTCCAGCACCACTAAGGATGACGAGGTTTCGTAATTCAGGGTTATTCTTTACCATGTTTTGTATCGTAAATATAGGGTTATTACTCATGTGAAAAATACCAAAAGTCCCCCAAGGTTTCATGAGTTATTTTACTCAATTTTACAATGTCTAGCTAAGATTCCCAAGAGCCGACAGTCCTCGTTTTGAGAACGGTTTTTGCTATATCTCAGGTAGTACATTTGATCAAATGTAATTATGTTGACAACTTGTTTTTAACCAGCTATATATATATGATATAGATGTTTAATATAAGTTGGTACTAGTATTAACAACTTAGAGGATGAACCAAAAACTACCGATTTTAACACTTTTATTTTTAAGTGTTTTCTCCTTCTTGCAAGGGCAAGATCTGCACTATTCGCAGTTCTACAATGCCCCACTAACAATTAATCCTGCTTTGACTGGAATATTCAATGGCGACCAAAGAATCAGTGGTAGCATAAGAGACCAATGGAGGTCTGTCCCTGTGCCATGGTTTACAGTCACGCTTGGGTATGACCAGAAATTCTATCCAAAGAAGAAAAAAGGATCATTCTTTGGAGCAGGAATACATTTTAATTATGACAGACAAGGTGATTCTAATTTATCATTATCGAATTTGAATTTATCAGGTAGTTACAACCTTGTTGTCAATAGGAATAATGTCATTACACTTGGATTGCTTGCAGGATATTCATTCCGAGGCTTTGATACGCAAAACCTAACTTGGGATAAGCAATGGAATGGTACTCAATTTGTCCAAGGCGCTGATAGCGGTGAGAATTTCAATTTTACTCGAATCAATTTCTTTGAATCAGCTGCTGGTCTGAATTATCGGTTTCAGATGAGTAGCAGAACAAAAGTAGATCTAGGTATTGGCGCTTGGCATTTGCTAGAGCCCAATGTTGCTTTCTATTCAACTGATGATATAAGTCTTCCAAGAAGATTCTCTGCCTATGCGATTGGAGGATTCAAATTAGTAGACAAACTTGATCTCCAACTTGATGTTTTGTACCAATTCCAAGGCCCTTATGATGAGCTGCTTTTTGGAGGTTACTTACAGTATTACCTTAATACCAAGAGAGGAAGACAGACTACTCTCAGAGTTGGCGCTGGATATAGGACAAGTCAAGCTTTCTATCCTAAGGTCGCGCTCAAGTTCAACGAAATCTTTGTCGCCTTTAGTTATGATATTGATCTTTCCAACTTTGATCAACATACCAGCGGAAGAGGAGGTCCCGAGATCCATGTTCAATATATTATAACTCATGTCAAACCTCTTGGTTTGTTCAAAGTTTGCCCAATATTTTAAAATTAAGTAGAGCCCAAAAACAGATTATTCCGAAAACCATGAAACGACACTTAATCATATTATTCTGCTTGCTCTGCTTAGGATCAACATCAGTTGTTGGTCAGACATTTAGAGCATTCATGGAAGCAGCTGAGAATGCAGTCCTCAATGAGGATTACTATAGTGCACTTGAGTACTATGGTGAAGCACTGGAGTTCGATGAGACTAATCTTGAAGTCCAGTATAAATATGCAGAAGCTGCCAAAAATTTCCATGCCTATACTCTTGCAGAACAAGAGTTCCAAAGAACATTGGATTTGGATAGTACTTTCCAATTTCCGCTGACAACATACCACTTAGCCGAAGTACAACAACAGCTTGGAAAATATCAAGATGCAAAAAGAAATTATGAGCTTTTCTTAAGTGAATACACTGGGAAAGATGAGTCTCTCATGACTTCATCTCGTAATGAGATAGAAGCATGTAATTGGGCGATTGATCAAGAAGATGTCCTTGGCGTTAATGCTGAAGTAGAAAGGTTAAATAATAATATAAATACAGGATACTCAGAATTTGGAGCCTTGAGCCATGAAGATGAGCTCTACTATTCTTCATTAAGATTTGAGAATCAAAATGGAGAGTTTGACCCTGCGAGGTCATTTGCCAAAATATTAAAGTCATTGGATGGAGATGCTGCAGGTGAAGTCATTGAAAATGGAGCAATAAATGATACCCGTCTCCATGTTGCTCACACCTCTATTCCGGAGAATAATGCTTACATCTTTTATACAATTTGCGAATATGATAATGCCTATGATATTAGATGTGATCTTTACTATAGACCAATAGACGACAATGGAATGTATGGTGAAGCAATGCCTTTGCCTAATTATATAAATGGAAGGGAGTTTACTTCCACTCAGCCTCATGCAAGTATTAATAAAGAGACTGGTGAAATTGAGTTGTATTATAGTTCCAATAGAAGACTAGAAGGTGGAGTAGAAAGAGGATTGGATATTTGGAAAACAACAATGCGAGAAGACGGCACTTTCACTCAACCTGAAAATGTACAACGCGTGAATACTGCTGGAGATGAGATTACGCCATTCTTCCATCAAGGTTCTCAAACTTTATATTTCAGTTCGAACGCTGGATTTAGATTTGGAGGTTATGATATCTTCAAGTCAAACAAATCAGAAGGTGCATTCCAAGAAAGAGTAAACCTTGGGAAAGAGATTAATACCAGCTTCAATGACGTGTATTACAATCTCAGTAAGAATGGTCAAGAAGCATATTTTTCTTCCAATAGAATCGGCTCTTTATACTTAGATGAACTCGCCGAAGCATGTTGTTATGACATCTATAAAGCAAGCATAGAGTCTACAGTCATCAAGTTGAATGCTTTGACATTCATTGAGAAGAATATGGCACCACTTGATGGAGCTACCGTAGAATTATATGATGCGCTATCTGGTGAGTTATTAGGTGAGATTACAGTAAATGATAGTAATGAGCATTTATTTGATATTGAATCTGGCAGAGAGTACAAGCTTGTGGCTAAGAAGCAGGGTTATGAAAATGATACCATCTTATTTAATACCTACGATACAAAGGATAGCTTAATTACAAAGAAACTGTTCCTTGAGTCCAAATGTATCGAGTTGGATCTGACAACATTCGAACAATTAACAGGTAAAGACTTAACTGGAGTTGAAATAGTTATTGAAGACTTAACCTATCCAGGTGGAAGAATTCAACGATCTAATATGAATGGTAATGATTTTAATTTCTGTTTAGAAAAGGACAGAGAGTATAAAATCACTGCAAATAAATATGGATATGAATCCTCTTCAATTTTGGTTGATACCAGAAATAATCTTCCTAATAATAGAATAGAAAGAAAGATCTACTTGTCGAAGAAGTTAGATGACCTAGCAACCATGTTGCCAGTTGTCCTATACTTTGATAATGACGAACCAGATAAGAATACTTACAGACTGTATACTTCAAGAACTTATACAGATACATATTATCCGTACATCGCAAGAAAAGATGAATTCAAGACCCGTTACTCTGCTCCATTGTCTGCAGCATACAAAGAGTCAGCAGCAGCCAATATTGAATCTTTCTTTGAAGGTGATGTAAAAGGTGGTTATACCAAAATGCAGAAATTCCTTGCTTCTCTATTGAATAGATTAGGAAGTGGAGAAAGATTCGAATTACAGATTAAAGGGTATACCAGCCCACGGGCTTCTAATCAATACAACTTAGCCCTTGGGCAAAGAAGAGTATTTGCATTGAAGAATGAACTACGATCCTACATGGGTGGTGCACTTTCTTCTCATTTGGATAATGGAAGTCTGAAGGTAAAAGATGTTTCCTATGGTGAAGAATTAGCTCCTTCATCAGTTAGTGATTCTTATGAAGATAGAAGAGCTTCAATATACAGTGTTGAAGCCTCAAAAGAGCGGCGAGCTACTATTGTTGACCTAATTAAACTTAATTAATGTCAGCTATGGAGAATCGAATACAGAATACATTAAGAATGACAAGAATAGCTTACATACTATTTACTTTGTTATTAACAACGATAAGCTTAAATGAGCTTAACGCTACACATATCATTGGTGGGGACTTATCCTATGAGTGTCTGGGTGACAATGAATATGAGTTTACATTGACAATGCGAAGAGATTGTGATAATGGGGATCCAGAAGCAACTTTTGATGATCCTGCAGTCTTAGGAATCTTCGATAGTAATGGTTCATTAGTTGTGGACCTTGGGAATGACGGTGGACTTGATATGGCATTCGCAGGCAAGTATAACATTAAGTCATCACTCTTTAATGAGTGTATAGTGCCAGGGCCCGAATTATGTATTGAAGAGTCTATCTATAAGGTCAAAGCGTTTTTACCATTTAGACCAGGTGGGTACATTATTGCTTACCAAAGATGTTGTAGAAACATTACATTATTGAACATAGAGGAGCCCCTGAATACAGGAGGTACTTACTTCGTTCGAATAGGACCAAAATCTTATGAGGAATGTAACAGTGGACCTTCTTGGGATGCATGGCCTGATATCTATATTTGTGCAGATGAACCTTATAGTTTTGTTCACTCAGCTACTGATCCTGAAGGTGATTCATTAGTCTATAGACTTTGTACTCCGACTGCTGGAGCATCTAACGATTACCCCAGACCACAGCCTCCATTTATTCCAGAAAATGATATTTATCCATACTTTGAAACAGTCACTTGGAGTAACATCTTTGATGAGACAAATATGTTTGGCTCAGGTGTGCCATTAACTATAGATTCTGAAACAGGTGAGCTAACTGCTACACCAGGGATGATTGGTCAGTTTCTTGTAGGTGTTTGTGTTGAGGAATATAGGGATGGTCAGCTCATGGGATGGTTGAGAAGAGACTTTGAAGTGAATATTCAAGAATGTGGAGATCCATCTGCAGTAGATTTTGATTTTGAATTTGAGGATTGTAACGACCTTACAGTTAATTTTACGAATCTTTCAGAAAACTTCGATAGCTACGAATGGAACTTTAATCATCCTGATGATGACCCAGCATTCATGAGCACTGAAGAGAATCCTACTTTCCAGTTCCCAACAGAAGGTAACTACCAAGTCCAATTGACTGGTCTGAAAAACGATGGTTGCTCGATTAATATCATCAAAAATGTGAGCGCTTTTAATGGTAATATTCAAGTAGGTTTTGATGCATTCATTAGTGGGTGCTTAGAAAACTCTGTTACTCTAATGTTAGCAGACACCAGTAGTAGCGCAGAAGGTATTTTTATAGAGACATATGAGTGGGTAATATTACTTGATGGTGTTCAACAAGATGTTAATAATGCATCCACGATCACCTTAGATGATGTTTTGTTCGAAACTCTAGATGTAACTCTAAATGGAGTCACTAATGAGGGTTGTCCTGTCACAACATCAGAATCATATACATTGAATGATCTTTTACCTAATGCAGCATTTAATGCTCAGGTATTGCAATGTTATGCTAATGGTTTTCAAGTGCAATTGACAGACATGTCTACTGCACCAAATGCCACACCTGAGATGTGGATTTGGACAGTTTCTACAAGTTCAAATTCTGAAATGTACATGGGTGCAAATCCGACTATTGATGTAGTTGATGGAGCAACAGTCGAACTAGAAGTGACATTTAGTAATGGCTGTGTAGCTTATGCTAATCAAGTATTGAATATTACTGAAGAACTGTTGCCAAGCCTCGAATTTGAAACATCAGCTCAATCTTGTGATGAAGATGATGCTGTCTTTTCAGTCCTCATAAATCCACTTATTTCAGGTGGGACCTTGATGGCAGAGATTACTGACTATAATTGGTCAGTTATTGATGATGGTGGATTTACGACAGTATATACTACTGAAGAAATAGTTGTTGATCTCATCACAAATGGATCGGCAGAAGTTACTCTGATTGTAAATTATGATAATGGATGCTCAATCACCGAAACTACGATTGTTCAAGCAGGAAACTACTTGCCTTCAGTAGATATAGCATTAACCTCGGTTGAATGCCTCGATGATGATACAGTTTCTGCTCAGTTCGAATCTATAGTTGATGGAGTGGGAACTGTTGTAGATACAGCATGGACAATATTAAATGACGGTCAAACACAAGAATTCAACGGACAGAACATTCAGGTAGAGCTTAATGCTAACTCAGATGTTGAAGTTACGGTGACACTTACTCTTGACAATGATTGTCAGGTTTCAGCAACAGAAACTTTTGAAATGGGAGGTGTTGCTGCAGTAGACCCAACTATCGATATTACAATTGATGACTGTACAGATCAGAATACAGTCATGATTACATTAACAAATACAACAGAACCACAGAATCTTATTGAAAGCACAGATTGGAGTTATACTATTAATGGTGTAGCATTCAGTGACTCAGGGAATTCGGTTATGATCACACTTGCCCATGATGATATCTTGGGAGTGGACATGACTGTTAACTTTACGAATTCGTGTTCTGTTACATTGACAGAAGAAGATCTTCAGTTAGATATTCCTTCGGTAGTATTTTCGGGTGAGCCTGTCCTTTCTTGTGAAGGTATGCAAGTACCATTGATTTTGAATGGTAATCCTGATTGGACCTACACTTGGGAGCCGACTGATGGATTGACCTTTGATCCTCCAGGAGATTTTAGTAACCCACTTGTTGCGGCTTCAGATCCAGTGATCTATAATGTAACCGTAACTAATGGAGTTTGCTCAGTTGAAGAAAGCGTCATGGTTGTTACAATGACGAATGAAGATCTTGAGATTAGTGGAGAGGAATATACTTGTGATGGTAACTATACACTTACAGTCGATGCTATTGAAGGCATTGTCTACGAGTGGTCTAATTCGCCAACATTCACAAGCATAATTGCTACTGGTCCAACCTTAGTTGGTCAGTTAGATCCAAATTCTTCATTTGAAACATTCTATGTTAGGATCCAAGATGATAATCCACTATGTCTAGTTGGCTCACAATCTTTTGTCGTGAATGATGGGAGTGTGTGTTTGGAGCTAGTTCAGCCATTTGTTATTTGTCAAGGAGATACTTCTCAATACGTGGCAATTAACTGTGCGCCAGACCAAATAGTAACAATGGACTGGGTTGATGATCCTAGAATCATTGATGAAACAAATGGCATGACGCCACTCATTGGCATATCATCAACAGAAGAAGATTTCTATTTATATCTCAACGCGACTAATCAATTTGGCTGTACAATGTCAGATAGTTTATTAGTCGATGTACAAGAACAACCTGATATTGCTTATAGTTTCGAATTTGTTGAATGTGGTGAGTTAACTGTTTGTTTTACTCCTGAAGATGGTGATTTATACATCTGGAATTTCGGAGACCCTGCCAGTGGTGGAGAAAATGATGCTATTGGAAACGGTGAGATATGTCATACTTTCTCTGACTATGGAACATATGATGTGACTATGTCAGGCGTGGGTGCAGTGTGTGCTGGAATACCAGTTGTCCAAACAGTGGCATTAACTGACTTTGGTTCGATTACTATAGATGGATTTGATGCAGATACCACTACGATTTGTGGAGACGAAATGTTGACATTTAATATTGATACGGATGTGCCTGCTGAGTTTATTACTTGGTGTTTAGGTGAAGGCAACACAGTGACTGGCACTGCTGATTTGATATTGATCCCAGCAGAAACAATGACTGGCAGTGGCGTAGCTATGGATACTTGGTTAGTTATGCCAACTGATCAGACTGTGGTAACTGATGAAGTTATTGTCAAAGTGCAAACGAGCGAAAGTTGCGTTTATACTGATAGCCTTGCAATTGATGTGTATGACTTTGGTCCAAATACGGCATTTGAAAATTTAAGTTTTGAATATTTAGGATTTGATTGTGAGACAGGTCTAGTTTGCTTCGAGGCAAATACAGATGTTGATGGAGCAATTACATGGGAGATTACTGGTGATGATTTTAGTACATCGGCTCAGGGGATACTCAATCCTTGTTTTGATTTTGCAGGAACAGGTTCTGGAACATATATGGTCAGCATTAGTGCTCCTGGAGCACCTTGCCCAGTCAATCCTTACTCAGAGTCCATTTCGATACAGGATATGCCATTTGTGGATATTCTCAATGTTGAAGATGAAACAATTGAATACTGTGTAGGAGATGAGATAACTCTTACCGCGATAAGCAATGCTCAAGATTCCCAAATATCTTGGTGTGATAGTGATAATGTTGAGATAGCTACAGGATCTACCTACACATTTACACCTACAGAAACTGGACAAATATCAGTCAAACTCAATGGAGGAGGAGAATGTGTTGATACGTCAGTAGTGATGTTTATTCCTTATGACTTTGGTCCTGGTACTGAAATAGAAGACTTGGATTTTACATTTAATCAACCAGATTGTGATGAAGACGTTATTTGCTTCGAAGCAAATACAGATGCAGATGGAGCATTAATCTGGACAATCACTGGAAATGGTACACAAGAAACTATTCTAGGAGATCAATTTCCATGCTATGACTTTGCACTAACCGGATCAGGTACATACATGGTAGAACTCTCTGCACCTAATGCACCTTGCCCAGTGAATAGTGTGACCCAAGAAATTATGTTTGGTAGTCAAGGTGATCTGAGTGTGTTAGGATTTGATGATAGTATTGTGAATTATTGTGTTGGTGATTCTGTAACGCTTACAGCTACATCCAATGCGGCGAATCCTATATTCTCCTGGTGTTCTGATGGTGTAGAAATTGCTCAAAACGAGACATTTACTTTCCTCGGAGATGATTATGATAATCTTTCAGTTAAGCTAAATACTGGGGGACAATGTGGAGATACATTACTTCTGGATATTATTCCGTACGACTTTGGACCTGGAACCGAGAATGATAGTCTTTCATTTACAGTGGAACAACCAAATTGTGATGAGCTAGTCGTTTGTTTTGAAGCTAATGATGACGCTGGAGGATTTTTAGAATGGGTAATATCAGGAAATGGGGCAGAAGAAACTATCCTAGGAGATCAGTTTCCTTGCTATGATTTTGCATTGACTGGATCTGGTAGTTATGTTATCGATCTAAGTGCACCGAATGCACCATGCCCAATTGTTGGGTTCCAAGATACAATTCAGATTTTTGATGAGATTCCTGAGATCGATTTATTAAGTGAAGAGATGATTGTTGCTTGCGAAGGTGATACAGTAACCTTAGTCGCTGAGGCGAATGTAGGAAACGAGTTTATTACCTGGTGTGATGCCAATGGTCAAACAGTTGGTACTGGTGATAGCCTTACAATTATAGTGAGTATGATGTCTGAGTATACTGCCAAAGTCGGAGACATTGCTCCGTGTCAGGATCAAGTAAGTGTTACAATCACTGGTGTTGATGTGGAAAATGCTGAAATAGTGGCTCCCGATATGGATTGTACTGGAGAACCGGTCGAGGTGAGTGTGATTGGTTTACCAGATGGCGACTTTACATTTATGTGGGGACCTGACACATGCTTTATTGGAGATATTACAGGACAAGAAGCATTGGTCGATGGAACATACTCAAAAGAAATCTTCGTAGAAATCATAGATAATGTTTCTGGATGTTCGACAACATTAACAGATACTTTGCTGCTGTCAGGTTTTGGTGACCTTGCTTTAGAAGTTTCTCCAAATGACACCATTTTCCTCGGTCAAGATGTTGACCTCTCTGTTGTTATAGGTAATCCTGCATGGGATTATGATTGGAGTACGGGAGATAGTGGAGTAGGAGTTGATCAAATTACTGATACGCCGAGTGAGTCTACTATCTACTCTGTAACGATTACAGACGAAAATGGCTGTGAAGTCATCTTAGAAATGTTAGTTACTGTATTGCAACCAGATTGTAATGATGAAGATGTTTTCTTACCTACGGCATTTAGTCCTAATAATGATGATGTCAATGATATACTCTTCGTAAGAAGTAACTTTATATTAGATATGGAATTCTTCGTCTACGATAGATGGGGAGAAGAGGTATTTAGAACGACAGATATCAATACTGGTTGGGATGGGACATTCCAAGGAGAAGAGCTTGCTCCTGATGTCTATGCTTATTGTGTTAAGGTGACTTGCACAAATGAAGAAGAGTTTGTAAAAGCTGGTAATGTCAGCTTATTAAGATAATTCGAATGGTGACATAGAATATTAATACCGAAGAGATCTCCTAATATGGAGGTCTCTTTTTTATTCTCAACAATCTCAGAATGTTATTCAAAAGATATTCGATTTTCATAATCATACTTTCGTGGGTTTGCTCAATCAACGTCATTCTTGCTGAGCAAAAGCCAACCTTTGATCACCTTACTATTGAAAATGGATTATTGCATAATGCAGTTAATGACATCTTGATTGACTCCTTTGGCTATGTATGGATAGCGACAAATAATGGCTTGAATCGGTATGATGGTCACGAACTACTCGCTCTCCAAGAAGGCAGTCCCACTAGCCCCGACTTCAAAGGAAGACGCATCACAGCTTTACTCGAAGATCATAGTGGTAACATATGGGTTGGTACTGGAAATTCTGGCGTGAATGTTAAATATTTTGATGAGGATGTATTTGTCAACCTGTCTTCAAATAGTGTATTTGCTAGCCTCAACAAATCTGAGATCTACTCGATATATGAAGATAGTCATCATAGAATTTGGTTTTGTACTCTAAATGCTGGATTATTCAGTTACGATCCAAGCAAAGATCAATTACAACACTATACATCCGAGAATAGTAGGTTAAGCAGTAACGCGGTATCTGGAATAACTGAAGATGACCTTGGTCAACTCTGGATAGTCACATCTTCCCAAATCCTTCAGTCAATACAACTCGATAACACAATTGTAGATTTTGATAATGCTGAGCTTTCAAACCGTTTTGTAGGCTATAGAAAACAAATTAAAAGTCAGAATGATACACTTTGGATAGCTACGGAAGGTGGAGGACTTTTCCAAATTGATCTCGCCACTAAGGCTTACAAGAATTACACTATCGAAAACGGACTTTCTTCCAATGTAATACGAGATTTGGAATTAGTCGATTCGATCGTCTATGCTGCTTCTGATGGAGGAGGGTTGAATGTCTTGAATCTCAAAAATGGATTACTCTCGACAATTTGGAAGAATACCAATCACATTGAGGCTCTCAATTCTAATGCATTATTATGCCTCACATCACAAGAGAATAAAAGTCTCTGGATCGGTACTTACAATGGTGGGGTCAATTACAGCAACAAAGAAAGTATAAGATTTGAGCATTTTGGGATAGGAATTGATGGATTTAATTCTTCATCTGAATCTATCCTTGCAATACTTGAGCTAGAGCCAAACAACTTATTGATGAGTACTGATGGAGGAGGGTTGATTTTTAGAGGCGAATCTCAAGAAATAGCATCTGACTATAAACCTATTTTGAATAGAGACGGCGAAGTTGTCAAAACTCTGTATAAAGATAGTGGTGGTAATTTGTGGTTAGGAGCATTTGGGCAGGGATTGCGTAGATATGACAAGACAACAAAACAAACTACCACGGTAAATAGTAGTTTGGATAATAGTCCAATATATAATATTTGGACTATTGATGAAGCAAATAATGGTGATCTTATCCTCGGAACATATGGAGCAGGTTTATGGAAGTATATTCGAGAGAAGCAAGAACTCTTGCCGTTCCCTTTATCTGATTACGGTATCGAAGCGATATCAGGAAATATTTCCAAGGTGCTCATTGATTCTCAAGAGAATATATGGATAGGTACGGATAATACAGGTGTTGTATGCTTAAGATCTGATAACTCGCATTCTAAATTTCAAACAGAATCTGATCAAGGTCTTAGTGATAATGAGATAAGGACCATCTTCGAGGATGATGATGGTGCAATTTGGGTAGGATCAGATGGAGGAGGAGTAAGTAAATGGCTGAATAGCCAAAAAGCCTTCACCATAACCAAAGATGATGGGTTAGTATCAAATAATGTCATGGGTATAACTCAAGATCAAGAGTCCAATATCTGGGTGTCGACTATTTCAGGAGTATCCATTTTATCTCCTGAAGGGTTGTTGTTGAATAGCTTTAATTTCAGAGGTAAACAAGTCAATCAATTTAATCAAGATGCCATACTCACAACTTCCGAAAGTAAAATAGTTATAGGCGGAATTAAGGGATTGCATAGTCTGTATGTTTCCGATCTCAGTGATAGAGTAGCTAACTCCAGAGTTCAAATCTCTGGAATCAAAGTATTAGATGAAGTGTTGCAGAAAGGGGTAAATATTGATGGTATTGAACCCATTGAATATCCAATTCATGCGTTAGAGACTCTGACACTGCCATTCAAGTTGAATTCAATTTCAGTTGACTTCACAAGTTTTGACTTTAGTCAAGCATCTCCAAATCCCTACCTCTATAGATTATTACCAATTCAAGAAGAATGGAGAGAGCTAGCGAGCACCAAGAATTCTGTTGTTTTCAACAATTTACAATCAGGGACCTTCGAACTGCAAATTAAAAGAGGGGATGGATTAGACAGTCTTGAAATCAAGGTGAGTCCACCATTCTATCAAACTTGGTGGTTCAGATTGTTAATTGGCTTGATTTTGATTGCATTACTTTTTGCTTATATCAACTTTTCTGAAAGACGTCAAAAAGAATTGCATGATCAAAAATTGGAGAAAGCAAGAAGTGAAATCCTCTCATTAAATAATGAGAAGCTGGAAGCTGAATTAGATGCCCAAAATACTAAGCTACTATTATCATCAACTCAAATGGCTCAGAAGAATAGCATGCTAATCGAGGTTAAATCAATGCTCTCATCGAATCTTGATAAAACTGACCCAAATATCAGAGCAACTATTAGAAAGATTGAAAGTGAATTAAGAGCAAATGACTATTGGAGTGAATTCAATAACTATTTTGAAAAAATTGATAAAAGATTTACAAATGCCTTAGTTCAGAAGTTTCCTCAATTAACAAAGAATGACCTCAGGATATGTGGTTTAATCAAGCTAAATATGTCTACAAAGGAAATTGCTTCGATTCTGAATATTTCGCTTCGTGGAGTAGAAAAAGCAAAATATAGGCTTAAGAAACGTCTAGAATTAGAACAAGAGCAATCTCTAGACACATTTATTATAGGTTTTCGAAGTGAAAAGAATCAAAGCTCTAATCTCGGCTAAACTCTGTATAAGACATACAACACTGTCGTACTAATGTCTAGAATGCAGCTGCATACTTGTCGTAAGCTTCCGAGTAAATTACACCTCAAGAACAAAAGAACATAAAACATAAAAAACTCTGGGAAGAACTTATATTGAGCTCAGAATCATTGAGTAATCCCAATGACTAATTAAAGTATATTATGCAGAGACAATACGCATTTTTCATCTTGCTTCTAAGTATTCTTATTTCATGCAAGCCTACAATGAGCCAGATGAGTTCTATAGATGATAAGGTTGATCAATTATTGCAAAAGATGACCTTAGAAGAGAAGATTGGGCAAATGAATCAATATTCAAGCTTTTATGATATTACAGGACCAGCACCCAAAGATGGCTCTGCAAAAACCAGATATGATCAAGTCAAAAGTGGTCAAGTAGGCTCAATGTTAAATGTCCTCGGAACTGAACAGATAAGAAAACTGCAACAAATTGCAGTAGAAGAGTCTCGACTAGGCATTCCTCTCATCTTTGGATATGATGTCATCCACGGTTACAAGACGCTGACCCCTATACCCTTAGCCGAGACGGCAAGCTGGGATTTAGAAGCAATAGAGATGAGTGCAAGAAATGCAGCCAAAGAAGCAGCTGCAGCCGGAATAAATTGGACTTTCGCGCCTATGGTTGATATTTCAAGAGATGCAAGATGGGGCAGAGTGATGGAAGGAGCAGGCGAAGATACCTATTTAGGTTGCAGAGTAGCGGAGGCTCGTGTCAGGGGTTTTCAAGGAGATGATTTGAATTCTACTTCTAGCATTGCTGCAACTGCGAAGCATTTTGCTGGCTATGGTTTCGCTGAGTCTGGTAAAGATTATAATACTGCTGATGTCGGTTTATCCACATTGTATAATGTGATTTTACCACCTTTCAAAGCCGCTATGGATGCTGGAGTAAGAACATTTATGAACTCGTTCAATGAACTGAATGGCATTCCTGCAACAGGTGATGTGTTTCTTCAAAGAGATATTCTGAAAGGAGAGTGGGGGTTTGATGGATTTGTTGTTTCTGATTGGGGATCGATAACTGAGATGCAAGATCATGGTTATGCAGCCAATGGTAGAGAAGCTTCTAAGCTTGCTGCAATCGCTGGATCAGATATGGACATGGAATCAAGCTTATATGTAGAACACCTCAAAGATTTGGTAGAATCAGGTGATGTTGATGAGACATTAATTAATGATGCTGCTCGCAGAATTTTGAAGGTGAAGTACGAGTTGGGACTATTTGATGACCCATATAAATATTGTGATGCTAGCAGAGAGAAATCTATTATTGGAAATGATGAAATGTTGGCAGGAAGCTTAGAGATGGCATTAAAATCAATAGTACTTCTCAAAAATGAGAATGGTGTCCTACCATTGGCCAAGTCTGGCAAGAACATCGCAGTCATAGGCCAATTAGCAAATGATAAAAATAGTCCACTTGGTAACTGGAGAGGTCATGTTGATGCTAATACTGCTATTTCTGTACTCGAAGGGCTACAGTCACATTCTACTAACACCTATACCTATGAGCAAGGAGTCAAGCTCTTTGATGGAGAAGAGTCATTCATTAGACATATCAACGTAAATACAACTGATGACTCTGGAATCGATGAGGCCGTTGCAGCTGCAAAAGGAAGCGATGTTGTAATCATGGTGTTAGGAGAGCATGGCTACATGTCTGGTGAGGGTAGAAGTCGTGCAAATATTAATCTACCAGGATTCCAACAGGAGCTTCTTGAAAGAGTACATAGCGTTAATGAAAATATCATCCTTGTTTTGATGAATGGTAGGCCATTAGCTTTAGATTGGGCTGATAAAAATATTAATACCATTGTAGAAGCTTGGCATTTAGGTTCGAGATCAGGAGATGCCATTGCTCAAGTTTTATTCGGTGATTATAATCCATCTGGAAAACTTCCAGTTACATTTCCAAGAGATGTTAACCAAGTCCCGCTTTACTACAATTACAAAAACACTGGAAGACCTGGTCCAATTGAAATGGTGTTTTGGTCTCATTATTCTGACCAATCTAATGACCCTTTATATCCTTTCGGATATGGTCTAAGTTATACTACTTTTGAATATTCCAATCTCAATGTTGCTGAATCTTCAGATGGGCTAAGAGTATCTGTTACTTTGTCAAATACTGGTAAGTACACAGGAGAAGAAGTTGTACAATGCTATATCAGAGATAAATTTGCCTCAGTAACTAGACCGGTGAAAGAGCTGAAAGGATTTAAAAAACTTGGATTGGAAGCTGGAGAATCTCAAGAAGTTGTCATAAATCTCAGCAAGGCTGATCTCAGCTTTTACAATAATCAAGGTAAATTGATTTTTGAGCCAGGTGAATTTGAGATTATGGTCGGAGGAAACTCAGCAGATGTATTGGTCGAGACAATCGAAATGAAATAATTATTTACTTAGAAGATGGGAGCATAAAATACCACAACTGACACTTGCATTTAATGACTCAGCATGCCCTATTTGAGGGATTGTTAACAATGAGTTTGCAGATGCAATAATATCAGGCTGAGGTCCCTTGCCTTCATTCCCAATCACGATAATGCCATTCTTGGGAGCTTCAAAACTAGATAATGGCTGTCCATTCAAATCGGCAACAAGAATTGGTTTGGTATTATGTTGAATAATCAATTCTTCAAAGGATTGTTGAACAACATTTACTCTAGTAAAACTTCCCATTGTAGCTTGAATGACTTTTGTGTTGTCAAGCTGGGCTGATTGAGCAGATAAGGAAACTAAGGAAATACCAAACCAATCAGCTATTCTAATGATAGTACCTACATTACCTGGATCCTGAACTCCGTCAAGGTGAATAACCCAATCCTCAGAGTATGTACACTTGACATCAAAATCCTTGTCAATAACGAGTAATATTTCATCAGAGTGAGATAGCTTACTCAGCGATTTGATAGTTTTTTTATTTGTATGAATTACTTTCTGCGAATCAATACTCCCGGATTGTTTTCTTCTCCATTCCTCAGTGCAAATGATGAATTCGACTGCATCAGGTATTGTAGCTAGCACTTCTCCACAAGATTTACTGCCTTCAACAAGAATTTTCGCATACTTTTGTCTATACTTCCGTTGATGTAGTGATCTAATGTATTTCTTTATTGTATTTGTTAATTCCATGAAGTGCAAACTCATCAAATGAGACTTCAAAGATATTTCTTTTATATTCTTCTAGTAAGTTGTTGCTACAGTTGCAGCACAGCTAAGTATTTGCAGGATGATGAAACATGGTTAAGAAAGAATACGATCAAATTTGAAGAATCCAAATCAGCAAGAGATATTGCTTATCTCAGATATGAGTTAGAAGGTCTCTATGAACAGATTCCAAACTCACGTTACTTTTTAGTCCCCAGTCGCTATTATTATTATCGTAATATTCAAGAAGATGACACTCTGTGGTATAATCGTTGGATCCAAAAGAATGTTGCTGAAGAGCCTGCAATCTATCAAACACAATTGACAGAGCAGACTAGAGATAACATACAGAAGTTCTTAGTAAATAAAAAAGGATTTTACAAAGCTTCTGTTGATACTACTACACAGACCTTGGGCAACGACACTTATGTCAATTATGTAGTCGATTTAGGAGAGCGGTATGTCACGAAGTCGATGTTGTATTATGGTGATGATAATGCTGTGATTTCACTCTTAGTGGAAAATAAAGAGGACACCTATATCAAACCAGGTGTCCCTATCGATGCATTGACCTTTGATTTGGAGAAACAACGCATCATCAGCTTACTACAAAACAGTGGATACGCAGATTTTAACGCTAATTATATTGACATCAAAGGTGATAGCACTGTCGTAAAGAATGAGGTAGAAATATTCATTGAAATAAAGACACCGCTAGATACAGACCGTCATACTAAATACAATATTGGAAGTATCAATGTCTATACCGATCACACTGAGTTGAGTACAACTATAAAAGGCTCCTCAGCAACCAAGGAGCTGGATGGTGTGAGATATCATAGGAACTCAGATTCTTATATAGTCAAACCCAATGTGTTACATAAGAAAGTGTTATTCAGGTCAGGTACATTTTACAATAAAGAAGAGTACTACAGAACAATACAGAATCTAGGTGACCTGTCAGCATATAAGTTTGTAAGAATAGAACCTAAAATTAATGACAGCTTGGATCATGTTATTGACTATAATATATTCTTGACCCCCGAAACACACAAGTGGGTTTCGGATATTGGCAACGATGTCTTCTATAGTACGGTAAATAGTATCTCTCGAAGACAAGTAGGATTTAGTTTGGGGGGAAGCTTGCTCAATAGGAATGCTTTTGGTGGGTCTGAAGCCTATACCTTGAATGCAGAAGCAGGAGTTGAATTTAACATTGATCAAGGTATACAAACAAATACTTTGTCCTTTTCGCTACAGAATAATCTCGAGATACCGAGGTATGTAGATATCCTTGGGACATTCAAGGGATTAAATATTTTTGGATTAGTGGACGATGATACATATGCATCTATCCGGAATAAGGCCAAAACTGAAATTGGAGTTGGAGGGTCATTTCAAAGAATAATTGATCTCTTTGATGTTACATCCTTATCAGCATCTTACGGGTTTGATTTTAATTCAAGTAAGAGACGGATACGTTTTAGACAATTTGGGGTAGGGTTGTTTCTGTATGATATCAAACCGCCATTTAGAGTTGTATTACAAGACAAACCCTTGATTGAAAAGAGTCTTGAAAGCAATCTCTTTACAGGGATACTCTTCAATGAGTTTGCTGTAATCACTCAGACTCCTAAGAATAGAAAAGGAGTGAGTACTTCTTTATTGGCTAGTCTAGAGACGAGCGGATTAGAAGTAGCCTTAGTCAATAGTATTTTGAGCAGGACTCCTTGGCAAGTTACAGATAGTATCGATTTTGCTAATTTCCTAAAATTTTCTCTTGACGGTAGGTATTACAAAGAGTTTAATAAACGTAACTCGGTTGCTATGCGAGGGTTTTTTGGTATTGCATTACCATATTATAATGATCCTGCAGTACCTTTTGTTAAGCAGTTTTATGTAGGTGGGCCAAATGGGATTAGAGCATGGCAAGCGCGTGAACTCGGACCTGGTGCTTATATAGAGACAACACCTGTTGATAATGGCTTATTCTACCAATCAGGAGACCTCAAATTAGAAGTCAATCTTGAGTATAGAACTGATCTATTCTATGTTTTCGAAGGAGCCTTATTTATTGATGCAGGTAATGTTTGGACTTTATCTAGCGATAGTGGTAGGCCAGGAAGCAGATTTAGTTCTGATTTTATTAATCAGATTGCTGTGGGTGCAGGCTATGGTATCCGGATAGATTTTAATTACTTTAATATCCGATTTGACTTCGGATATAAGATACTTAATCCGTACAAAGATGATGATGGCAGTAGGTTAATGATAGGGAAAAAGCAAGGAGTACTAGGTAATGTTAATGTAGCTATAAACTATCCATTCTAATTTTCTCTAGATTTCTTCAGCGTAAACCCAAAAGTACTTCCCACTTCTTTAGTTGATCTAACACTAATCGTTTGGCCATGTGCCTCAATGATATGCTTGACGATTGAGAGTCCAAGCCCAGAACCTCCGGCATCTCTATTTCTACTTCTTTCAACTCGGTAAAATCGATCAAATAGGTGCTTGTGATGCTCTTCATCAATGCCTATACCATCGTCTGAAATCTCTATAAGGATGTTATCATCCATATCATACAAACCTATCCGTGTATTACCTCCTTGCCGTCCATATTTGATTGAGTTTGCAAATAAGTTAGTAATCACCTGGCGAATAGTATCCTTGTCAGCATGGACAGCAAAATTACTGTTCTCACCCTCCTTATATGTAAAAGTGATTGCCTTGTCATTAGCAGAGAATTGAAGATCAGAAATCACATCTTCAATCAGAGGCTTAATTAGAAAACTGGTATAATCCAAAGTTGTCCGCCTGTCTTCCAGGAGAGTGATATATTCTAAATCTTTCACAATTGTTTCAAGTCTATCTGCATTTTGAGAAGCTTTATCAATGTATTTGCTGAGGATAGCTTCATCATACATTCCTCCTTCTAATAAAGTATGGAGGTAGCCTTGAAGTGCAAATATTGGAGTCTTTAATTCATGTGAAATGTCTCCAACATACTGTTTTCTATACTCTTCCAATGTCTTCAGTGTACGGATCTCTTTAGCAGTATTCTTAGCCCAAGAAACTACTTCTTTGTTGACTTCTTCTAAGGAGTCAGATTTGTAGAACTCTTGATCTGTGAGATTAGGATTGCCACCTAATTTTGTTGAATTAATTATCTTATAAATCAATCTTATACGCTTAAAAACATAGGTCTCCAGAAATTGATTGAGGATAAGAAATGCAATGACCAAGACGCACAAAAATACCAATGCGATAAAAAGAGCTGGGTTTTCAACAAAATCAAAATAGTAGTTAATCACAAGTAGTAGTGCCACTATCCCAGCTATCAGTAAAGCTAGAGAAAATGAAATTTGTATTCTCCTGAAATTACGTTGGACCATTAGGCCTCAAATTTATAACCAACTCCTTTTAATGTGCGAATATATTGGCTTCCAATTTTTTCTCTCAGTTTACGAATGTGTACATCAATTGTTCGATCTCCAACAATCACATTAACTCCCCAGACTTTATGGAGTATCTCAAGTCTTTTGAATACTTTACCTGGGTTTGAGGCTAGTAAAGCAAGTAACTCAAATTCTTTTTTTGCTAGAATAATATCCTTATTGTCTACTCTGACAGTATATGCTGATGGATCAATTGACAAATCCCCAAATGAGAGCACAGACTTATTATCTCCCTCATTAAGTTGTGGATGTCTCCTAAGAATTGATTTTACTTTGCTAACGAAGAGACTGGGTTTTATTGGCTTCGTGATGTAGTCATCACCACCTGCATCTAGCGCTGATATCTGTGTAAATGATTCAGATCGAGCTGTGAGGAAGGTAATAAGTATTTCATTGTTACCTAATTCTTGTCTAATCTTGTCACAAAGTTCTATGCCATCCATACTTGGCATCATGATATCCAATATAGCAAGGTGAGGGTTTTCCTGTTGGATGAGGTTTAAGGCGTCCTCTCCATTATTGGCTTTAGAAACCTGATATCCTTCTTTCTGCAAATTGTATTCAAGAAATTCCAAAATATCCTCTTCATCATCAACTATCAAAACTTTAGCGACAGCAGCCATAATTTTATATTAATTATTGAATAACAAATATGAGCTCATCCATTTAATCTTACAATCAACTTCATATTATATTACTGTTAAGCATCTTAATTAATTAAAAGTTCGACTTTAGGAATTTCAATGAAGTGAGGACTTTATCCTCTCTCAGTATTCTTGCGTAATAGATCCCGTCTATCAGTTGATCTATATCAAGAGAGATATAACCTTTCGCATCTAACTTTTCTACTAAAATTTGACCTAAGTTATTCACTATTTCGATGTCATAGAGTTGAGTTGTTTCAAGATCCTCAATCTGTAACCTTGAGTTTACAGGACTAGGATAGAGTATAAATCCGTGGTCAGTGGTTAGGCCTTCTTTAATTTGACGATCTTGAATTCTAAAATTATCAAAAAGAAGATAATGAGAGTCATCCTGAAATTGTTCTATGGGGCTCAAATTACTTCCAGAAATCACGAATGCCGTAAGCTCCAATTGTCCTTGATACTGACTAGGTAAATCTATCTCAAATTTTGAAAAACTGCCTTGAGGTAAATCTGTTATATAGTAAGATGTTGTATCATATTCAACCTTGATAAATACATCATAATTGAAGTCAGTATTCTGAGAAGTTGACGGCAGTAATTTCAAAGATTCGAATGAAAATATCGGCTCGTCAATCGAAAGATCAAAGCAAAATCTTAACTCTCTTTTTTGATAATTTGATTCGAAAAAGTCATCAATATCTGGGCAATTGATGTATGCAGTCGCACTTGCTAAACCACGAATGGCTAAGACTTCATTGCCTTGATATGTTGCGATATCAAACTCGGTTGCATAACTGTTACCTTCAATAGAAAATGCAAAATCATTAGCGGTCTGGTCAAAGCCTTCCCAATAATCATCTTCAATATATTGTAATTCTGAGGACGTACTGACAATTGTATTATTTGATATGTCCTCATCTTGTTCAAAGATGAGTTCAGCACTTTCAAAGTCATAAATCACATCTAATTCCTGACTGAAAAATCTTGTTGAGGATCTTGTGGATAAAGGGTTGAAGTCAGAAAAATTGAATACGGAAAACTCTTTTATTCCATGAATTCCAGCATCAACCCTAAGAATAAATTCTTGGTCTGCAGGAATAGCTTTGCACCCATTATTCCGCATCTGATAGGTATATGAGCGTACACTATCTCTTGAACAATCAAAAGCATAATTTAATGTAAAACTTTCAAGACTGACATCTATCAAGGTGTTTTCAGCAAGATAGAGATAACCGTCAGTTGTATTATTCAAGGTGTTATTATCAATATTTTGCATGACGACTTCATACTGTTCAAAGCTGCTGATGTCAAGGTCGTTAATAACGAACTCTAGAAGCATTGAGTCACCTGGTTCGAAAGGCTGAGGAAGTTGGATTGGGTCAAGTAGAAGTGATTGCAAAAGTTCCGAGTCAGAATTGAGTAGAACACTTGATTCTGGATAGTCTAAACTGCCAACATTATTTATTTGCAAAGTGAGTACTATTGCATCACCCGGACAGAAGTAAATCTGCTGATTTTCTCTAATTTGAATGTCTAAATCATATTCTTCAAAACCTGGAAACAAGCCGCAAAGTTTCCAAGTCTCTAGGACCACATTATAGGAGTCTGAGTTTTCACCATAGAGATCTTCAGCTACCTCTAAGGAAGCATACATTGCATCTAGATAAGTTGAATTTTGTGTGAGATATCCAGTTTGCATGCCAAAGACTATATTCAGCGCCTCTTCCATTCCTATTGGAGATATAGTATAGGCTTCATCTACCTCATTGATTCCACTGAAGCCCTCACTGAGGACATAGAACCAATAATTGAGAAGACCACTATTGCTGTGTACTCCACCATTGTCACCGGCACCAGTATACCAGTAATTACCTCCATAATATTTTGGATCGAATCTCTCATTAGGATCACGCATTGATCGAAATGGATTTGCATCATCGCTGATTCTAAACTTATTACCTATGTACCAATCAAAATTTGTAAAATCAAACTCAAATTCTAAAGCCTTACCAAAAATATCACTAATAGATTCATTTAATGCACCAGATTCATTACGATAAATGAGATCAGAAGTGAAGTCTGTGAACCCATGTGTAAATTCATGACTCACAACATCCAAAGTTGTCAGTGGATCGTAGTTAGCACAATCTCCATTTCCATAAAATGAATAGCTGCCATTCCAAAATGCATTGACAAAGAATTTTCCACCAATGTTGTTAATACAATACAATTCATGACCTTCTCCATCAAGCCCATCATATCCAAATCTATCTAACATGAAATCATAATACCGAGAAGCACAATAGTGTGCGTCTGTAGCTACTTCATATTCCCATTCATTAGGTAAGTCAAAATCCGGAGAGTCTGCTACAAAGTCTCCATATTGCTGTCCATTTAACCCATCAGCAACTTGAGCATTCAACGTATAAATACCTTGACCTCTCGTTTCATCTCTTAGTCTGTATTTTTCAGAATTATTCTCACCTTCAAATTTGTCAATTATGACATCCTGATTTCCATAATACTTTGTTGGTACATTAGATTCTACAGACTCATGTTTGATGAGGTCATGAACATCAATGATGGTTTTATATACTGGGTTGATGTAGTAACGTTTCTTTATTGGGGGCATTGGCGTATTATCTTCCCCAATGGCTTCATAAGCTATGATGTAGTCCTGATTGAGCTGGGGATAACCTAAATTGATTATAACTTGCCTTGATGCAGTCACTTGCATTTGTCTATTCTCAGCTGCTGTAATTAACCTTTCTTGTTCTTGTAAGGAAAGTCTATGATTTTCCAGATTGCCTATGGAATGGGCAAGCGGTCCTGACCGTTTTTGCAGAATACCATTCTTTTCATGCAAAGTAACTTGACTACCTATAACCTCATAACCTTTATGCAATTGTTGCATCCGATGTCTTATCCAGCCAGATGGATTAGTAATCGATTTTTTAACAACAAATTCATCGTGCGGAGTCAGTTTAAGTTCATCTTGAAACTGTAAGAAGTAAGTTGTTACTGTTGATTGTCGACCATCAATAGAGACGGATGACTGAGCGAGTAGACTTCCAACCAATGAAAGACTCGCTAAAAGGATAGTTAACTTCATAGATTGCATTATCTCTCAAGATAAAACAATATGATATGAATTAGTGTGAAATTCAGATTCTGAAAAGGCAGAAATATCTTATTGATGCTTCGCTAAGACTTTTTCTACAATCTCAGCTGCTTCTTTGAGAAGAATAGCTGAATGTACTTCGAGACCTGAGTCATCAATTATTTGCTTAGCTATGTCAGCATTTGTACCCTGTAGTCTGACGATGATTGGTACATTGATATCGCCGATGTTTTTGTAAGCATCAACAACGCCATTTGCAACTCTATCGCATCGAACAATACCACCAAAAATGTTAATCAATATAGCTTTCACATTTGGATCTCTTAAGATAATTCTGAATGCTTGCTCAACTCTGGCAGCATCTGCTGTACCACCGACATCTAGAAAGTTCGCTGGCGATCCTCCACTAAGCTTAATGATATCCATTGTAGCCATGGCAAGTCCTGCACCATTTACCATACAACCTACATTGCCATCAAGATTCACAAAGTTGAGTCCATAGGATTTAGCTTCAACTTCTGTTGGGTCTTCTTCTTTTTCATCCCTCAACTCAGCTAAGTCTTTATGTCGAAATAGTGCATTGTCATCTAGACTCACTTTACAATCAACAGCAATAATTCTGTCGTCTCCAGTCTTTAAGCATGGATTTATTTCGAACAAACTTGCATCAGAACCGACAAATGCCTTGTATAAATTTGAGATGAATTTGACCATACCTTTGAATGCGGCACCACTCAATCCAAGGTTAAACGCTACCTTTCTTGCTTGAAATGGTAACAATCCAAGATTAGGGTCAATATATTCTTTGTGTACTAAGTCAGGAGTCTTCTCTGCTACTTCTTCAATATCCATTCCTCCTTCTGTTGAATAAATGATAACATTTTGCTTCTTAGCTCTATCCATCAAGATAGAGATATACATTTCTTCACAAGCGTCAAAATCAGGAGCATAAACATCTTCAGCGATAAGAATCTTTCTAACAAGCTTTCCTTCACCATCAAGACCACCAGGTGTTTGCGGTGTCTTCAGCATCATTCCAAGAATGGCATTAGAATGCTCCTTAAATTCATCAAGGTTTTTGGCAAGTTTTACACCACCGCCTTTACCTCTTCCACCAGCATGAATTTGAGCCTTAACAACAACAAAATCTGTCTGTGTCTCATCTCTGAGTGCTGCATAGCTTGCCTCTGCTTCTTCAGCAGTTGTAGCTACTTTTCCTCTTTGAATATCAACACCATAACTTGCTAACAATTCTTTTCCTTGGTACTCGTGTAAATTCATGCTTAAATATTATTGCTTTATGTAATTTGATGCAAAAATAGCATTATTGAATTATTAATCGCTCTGTTAGACTCCCTCTTTCTGAATTTAGTCTAACTAGATAAGAACCTTCCACTAATGGGATGGATAATTCATAGGTATTCTGCCCTGAACTCACAGGTATATCTCTGTGTGCAAATATGCTCTGACCAGTTATATTTAGAATTTCTAAATCGATATTAAGTTGACTGTTACCCTCTATAGCCAATGTAATGTTACTTCCAGATTTACCTGGATTAGGGTAAACAGCAAATTTGTCAATTTCGCTAATCGCATCTATTGAAGTTACCGCACTACCTGTATCGAAGATGACTTTATTTGTCTTGAAGCATGCATTGGTTTCATTATATGGATGTACGAAGTAGGCGTACTTTTTATTAGGTTCCAAATCAGTCAACCAAAGACTTGATCCAGTTGTGAAATATTCTGTGATTGTTCCTCCAAAGACATCTTGTACTTCTACTAAATACATATCTGCGTTTGCTACATCACTCCAATCAAAATACACACTATTGTAGGCTTCTACGAGCTCGCCAGTTAATGGGTAGAACAGTTCTGGAGCTTCTGTTATTTTAGCAGTATTCGGCACATAGTTATCTCTGATATACGACCTACTTGGACTTTCGAAATCAGATTCCATGACCAAAGCTTGATTCGGTGAAAAGGCAAAAACATCGCAATCAAGAAAATAATCCATAATGTTATTTTCCATCGGCTCAACAAGATCAAGATTAGAATCATACACCTCTGTAACTAACTCACAAGGTGATAATGAAACATTGGTGGCAAATGGAAAAAGATAACTAGGAGGCGTATCACAGATTCTGTCCCCGGCAGTCGTGCAGTTTGATCCATTAGCAACCTCAATAGGGATGTTGAATTGTTCCGTAAAGAAAATATCAACTGGATTGCCATGAGACGCAGGATTGTAAGGAACAATTTCCCAGCCAAAGAATGGATGCATAAGTGAAAAGAAATGTCCCATTTCATGGCTAAGAGTTACAGTGCTATCGATGAACTCGGCTTGTCTAATAACTAGCCAATCTTCTTGGGGGTCATAATAACCAAGAGTTGTTCCTAGTCCATCACCGTCATCAACATTACTTGTGACAAATACATTCACACTATTAAAGTCAAACTCTTGTCTCATCTTCAGACGTGAAGCAGGCGTGCTTGGTTGTTCGTAAACTCCTGAATTGTCAACATAATTTACTCCATCATTGATGTAACCAATCATATCTATCTTTTCGTAATCCTGATTGAAACGACAAAGATTGTCTAACAGTGAAGAGAAGGATAAATAACCATTGCCTTCAGATCTGCCAACAAGATGAAATTTTATAGGTATGTACTTGGTGTCAGCTGTTCTGAGTTTATCTTCATTTGCCTTAGCGTAAGCTTTATTGGCATCAACTCTTTCTATTAAAGGCTCATGAGGCGTAGTGCAAAAGTGATGATGCTGCGCATAAGACTGAGCAAGTAGAAAAGTTAAATAGGTGAAAATTGTAATTAATATTCTCATATTATAGATTTAGAATAAAGCTATTGTATTGAGCAACAAATATAGAGGAATACTATTCCAATCTTGTGTTGTCGCAGACATTGTTAAAGATAAAATCTAAGAATAGTAATCTAGCTTACAATCACAATGTTAGCACTAGGGAAAACACCTATTGCTAACCTCATCTAAATCTCTTAAATTTGATTAAATCATTTAGAACTTAAAGCTTATGCAAAAATTACTTATCACATCAATCGTAATGTTTATTACATTACTTTCCTTTGGTCAGCAAAAGACTGCTACGATCCTGATTAACTCCATAGCAACACAAGTTGTCTTATTACCTGATGGAACCATACTCCAAGAACTCAAAACAATGCCTAATTACATGGAGGATTATGAACCAATATTTGAAACTCCTACAAAAAGCGTAACTCGTAGTGTGGTTAGTAATTCTCGTGCTGTGAAGAACGTAAATAGGCAACGAGAGATCAAATTTAAGTTTGAAGATTTTACACTGAGCAAAGAAGCAGAATCCTTACTTTCCGGTTTTGCGACTGAAGTGAAAAATGGTGGAAAGAACATAGTACTTACTGCAAACTATAATCCTAATAATGCTATTGGGGAAGAAATAGCCTTACAGAGATTAGGATCTAGTATTAATTATCTTGAGTCAATCGGACTTGATGCCCACCGTATTTTGACATCTGCAGAGCAATCAAGCAAGGCAACAAATGTAATCTTGGTCAAGATTCAATAAATTTTGGTTTTAGTTTCTATGTTTTGTAACCTTTGATTCATTTTTGAGTTTAAGAGGGTACAAACAGATAGTATGAGCAAAGCTGAAATAGGAGTTCTCCTTGTTAATCTTGGGACTCCAGATACACCGAGTAGAGGAGCAGTGTATAGGTACTTAAAGGAGTTTCTACTTGATGGGAGAGTGATAGATTATCCTTGGCTGCCTAGGAATCTTCTGGTTAGAGGCATTATTGCTCCGTTTAGATCGGGAAGCTCAGCTAAATTATATCAAAGGCTTTGGACAGAGGACGGATCTCCACTAAAGATTTATGGAGAAAAGGTGACTAGCTTATTACAGAGTGCTTTGGGAGAATCGTGCAAAGTCGTGTTAGCAATGCGTTATCAAAAACCTTCAATTGAATTAGGCTTAGAAACACTACAGAAAGCGAATTGTAAACAAATTATCGTTTTACCACTCTTCCCACAATATGCTTCTGCTACTACTGGGTCTGTCCACCAAGAGGTTATGAGGATTTCCGGGAAGTGGCAATCTATCCCTGAGATTTCCTTTATTAATTCTTACCCCACACATCCAAAACTTGTTCAAGCATTCGCAAATAATGCTAGAAAGTTCGATCTCAACACTTTTGATCACTTCATATTTTCTTTTCATGGTGTGCCTCAAAGACAATTGCGAAAGGCAGATTGTAATGCAGTCTGTCTAACAAACCAATGTTGTTCTCAACTATCAGAAAAGAATCAATTTTGCTACTCTGCACAATGTCATGCTACAGCACGAGCAATTGCAGATAATTTGGGATTAAAGCCAGAAGCATACACAGTTACTTTTCAGTCCAGACTCGGGCCTGAGGCTTGGACTCAACCATATACCAGTCAAGTGTTAGAAGATTTAGTTGAGCATGGATCTAAGAATGTGCTAGTGTTTAGTCCAGCTTTCGTTGCAGATTGTTTAGAAACTACTATCGAAATTGGTTATGAATATAAAGAAGAGTTCATCGAAGGTGGTGGTGAGCAGTTGGAGTTGGTAGAAAGCTTGAACGATTCACCATTATGGATTGAATGTTTGAAAGAGATGGTCCAAGAACGAATTAGCCCAGTTCTGCAATAAGATCTCTATTCCCTTTTACCTTATCACCAATTCCTACTAATGGTTTTGAGTTTGGTGGGAGTAAAATGTCCACTCGTGAACCAAATTTAATAAACCCGAATTCTTCTCCCTGCATAACGATATCTCCTGGTTTGACATTGTTGACGATTCTCCTTGCTAAAGCACCTGCAATTTGTTTAAGTAGGATGCTATAATTCGAATTCTCTATTACCGTAAGCCACTGTTCATTATCTGAGCTAGATTTAGGGTTCCATGCTGGTAGGTATTTTCCAGGCCTATAATCTGATAATTGTATTGTTCCAGCAATAGAACTTCTGTTAACATGCACATTAAGAGGTGACATGAAAATGGAGATTTGAAGTCTTCTGTCATTATAGTGATCTGCATTATTAATATGTTCAATTACAACAACTTGACCATCGGCAGGAGCATAGAGTTTGTTCTCATGATTTTGAGGAATTTCTCTTGTCGGGTTCCTGAAAAATGAAAGCAAGAATAAATAGAAAACAGCTAGGAGAATTGCTACTATGATCAGCGCATTTGGAGCAAAAAAGAAAGTCAATGTGAGCAGAATTAAACAGAGTATTGCTGCTAAAATTAGAGTGGGGTAGCCTGTCTTATGAATCATGTTATAGTATAAAATAGATCAACAAAGAATAAAATGGAGCTGCAAATATAAACGCATCAAATCTATCGAAAATGCCACCATGGCCTGGAATGATATTTCCTGAATCCTTTATTTGCAAAAATCTCTTAAAACTGGACTCTAGGAGATCACCAAGAAAAGCAGTAATCCAAACGACAATCGCAATAAGAAAAGCTGAACCTATCGTAAGATGCAAGCTGAACCAATTAAACAGCAATGATACCAAGAGAACAGTAGCTCCACCACCTAAAAATCCTTCCCAAGATTTACCTGGTGAGAGAGAAGGAGCTATTTTGTTTCTTCCAAATCTCTTACCAACATAATAAGCTCCTATATCAGCGCTCCATACCTGTAATACCAAAAGAATAAGTAAGTGAGGTGTAGAGTTATATGTCAGAATTAATAAAGACAAAGCGGCAAGACAAAGCACAGGATAGATAACCAAAGAAAAAAGAATCAATTGTTTGCTATAACTATCCCTTCTATAGAACATGATGTATAATAAGAGAATGCAAAGGAAGCAGATGGTACAAAAACTAAGCAAAGAGATGTCAAAAATATCGTGTTTGAGTAGCAGTGAAAAAGGAATCAAATAGACAACACTCATGACTCTAGGATAACCCATTTGGCTCAGTATTTCCATTGTGCAAAGACTGGCAAGAATTAGTAGAAATAAAACTTGAATAAGTAAGCTAGAAAAGCATACAGTGAGCACAATACTCCCTATCAAAAGTCCTCCAATAATCCTTAATTTACCCTCATTCATATATAATAATATATTGGCATGTGATACCAATACGGATTAGTTTTGCGCAAAACTAAAAGAATGGTCACAAAGCTTAGTGTTAATATCAATAAAGTAGCTCTAATAAGAAATTCAAGGAATTCGAATATTCCGGATCTTATAACAGTCGCAAAAGACTGCGAAGCATTTGGAGCTGATGGGATTACAGTGCATCCGAGACCAGATGAAAGGCATGTAAGATATTCAGACTTGGAGCCACTTAAAGATGTTGTTACTACCGAATT
>JAHDEL010000036.1:34649-35991 GCA_020628855.1 Saprospiraceae bacterium
AATCTTCAATTTTACAAAGAAGCAATGCCATACCTCCAAGAAGTATCTATCGGACATGCACTTATCTCTGATGCACTCTATTATGGTTTGCAAAATGTCATCATGATGTATAAGCGCCAGATAACGTAAAAAAAAAGAGACAGCTTTGACCCAAGCTTGAACGTTAACACCTCGTTAAGACTTTTAGAGCAATTATTAACTGTGTGTTAAGGAATTAGTTATATTTGCTCGGTAAGACGAAAATCAGTTCGGTCTCTCAAACCGGGCTCAAATTGTTAACTAAAAATTATGTTTATATGAAAAGACTATTAGGGTTACCTATTATGATCCTATGTGGCTTATGTCTTGTTTTCACATCATGTGATGACGACAAGCCCATTGGTGACACTTTCGCTGACGACCAGTATGGTAATGGTGATGGTGTTGTAATCGCTGAATTTGCTGATGTTACAGGAGATTCCTACATCATTCCTGCAGGCGACGAATCTTTTATTGGTTTTGATGTTGTAGATCCTTCAGAAGGTGGGATATCTTCAGCAGATCTTCTATTAAAATTGAATGATGGAGATCCAGTTGTGTACAAAACTATTACTAGTTTCCCAGACACAACAACGATTACTCTTTCTGAAGCGACAAGTGCATTTGGTCTAACACCTGATGATGTTACAGGAGATGATGTTGCTGTTATGATGTTAGATGCAACTACAAGTTCTGGTGTTTATAGATCTTCTAGTGTATTAAGTGCACCTTTTATTGACTGTCCTTCGAGCATTGATGGTGAACTTAACTACAAAAGCTATGATCATTTTTGTTGGGCTGATATGCCTGATACATTGACAGGAACAGTAAACCTTACTAAAGTTGCTGGTATTGAATTTACTTTTGATGACTGGGCAATGGGAACTTACCCACATTGTTATGATGGATTTATGGCAGCTAATTGGGGTACTCTTACCTTAAGAGATTTGTGTGAAGAAGTTACTATTAGAGGACTTGATAATTATGATGATACTTGGACTTGGAATATTACAGGTGTAAGTGGAAGTACTCTTACAGTAAAATGGGAGAACACTTATGGCGAGGGTTCGACTACTGAGCTTACAAGAGCTGATGGAAGCGCTTGGCCAAATTTGACAACAAACTAATTGTAAAATCTTAACAATAGATAAATGAAAAAAATATTAATACTATTCAGTTTTCTTTTGTCAGTAACTTTTATGTTCGGACAAAGAACTGTTTCTGGTAATATTGTTGACAACTCTGGTCTTCCAATGATTGGAGCAAACGTCACAGTAGAAGGAACAACAGTGGGAACAATCACAGATGTAGATGGAAACTTTAC
>JAHDEL010000005.1:0-8376 GCA_020628855.1 Saprospiraceae bacterium
CCATGCCCTGGATAGACAACAACATCGTCGCCCAAAGGATAGTATTGAGATTTTATACTTGCTATTAAAGTATCAAAATCACCACCAGGAAGATCTGTTCTTCCTATACTCCCTTGAAAAAGCACATCTCCCGCTATGAGTCGCTTGCTATCTTCATGGAAAAGTGATATGCTTGCTGGGGAATGACCTGGTGTATACAAGACTTGCAAGGTAGAATTACCAAATCGGACGCTTGTTCCAGGCTCTAAGTAAGTGGATATCTCTGGAGAAAGAGTATATGGCACACCATACATTTGGCTGACGACTACACAAGACTCCAATACGGGCACTTCACCCTCATGAGCTTCCAGCTGAAGACCATATTTTTCTGCTACAAAATGGTTGCCTAATACATGATCAATATGACAATGTGTATTGATAAGTTTGACGGGTTTAAGTCCTGCTGAAGAGATATACTCAGATAAAGTCTCCCGTTCATCATCAGTATTACATCCTGGATCAATTATAATACACTCTTTGCTTTCATCTGATAAGATGTAAGTATTCTCCGCGAAGCCATTGAATGTAAATGTAGATATGTTCAAAATCTAGTATTAATGTTTTGCAAGGATGAAGCTATATGCTAAGGAAAATCGAACCCAAAACTCATTAAATGAATAGTCAGTATTAAAAGTGGCATTAAATTCATCCACTTTCGTAGTAATGGTTGGTCGATACGCTCCAGAAGCAGCAAAAGTGAAAAACCCGCGACCTTTGGTGTAAAAATTAACCCCAATTGAACTGTTTACTCCGCTATTCAATATAGCTTGAGAAACCCTAACTTCCATGCCGTTCTGCTGCTCAATAGTTGTACTTAAGTTTAGAGGACTATAATTAAATACTCCTAGAAGAACATAAGGAAATAGTCTCTTATCTTCCTGTTTAGGGTAAAAATCATATTGTAAACCAACAGATGCAGCCGGTAAAAAGGATCCTGCTGCATAGAAGCTCAAACCATTCTTTTTACAGTGATAGCCCAATTTTCCTCCAGCAACCGCATAATCAAATCCAATTCCTCCGCCCAAAACCCATTTAGCTTCATTTAATCTTGGGTACTTACTTTCAGTTTGTGCAGTAATGAAACCAACCACAAAAACAGAGATGAAAAGAAGAATGGCAATACGCATTACTATGTAATTTATTATTTTTTCCAATTAACAACCAAGCCGCCAGAAACATAGCCAGTCCCATAACCTGCCTCAACAAATAATCCTAAAAACCGAACAGGCATATATTTCACACCTACAGAGGCACCCACTGCTAAATATCGAGTTTCTGATTCCATTCTTGAGCCTTGGTAGCCTCTATCATTATTTACAAACACAAATCCAGCACCTATTAATACACTACCATAAACGCTTAACCCTCGTACGCTCTCTAATAAATGATGATAGGTCATCCTTCCGCCTAAGATTGCATCAGATTCTGTGCCTTGATCAATATCCTGAAACCTGGCATTGAAAACAACTCCTCCTGAAATACTATGTTGATCCCATGAAGTAAAATAATTATCAAATACCAGATGAACACCTTGACCAGGACCTAGGCTATAACCTAAGTGGATGTAGCGGTCATTTATCTGACCATAGCCTATAAGACTAAGACATGAAAAGGCAATTGAAATAAGGAAAGACTTAAAAAACTGCATTATTCCTTAATGTCAAGATCTATACTTAGTTCCTCAAGTTGTTCTTTAGCAATAGGACTAGGGCTATTTATCATTACATCTCTTCCCGATGTATTCTTTGGAAATGCAATAAAGTCTCTAATCGAGCTCTGGCCATTCATGACAGCACAGAGCCTATCAAAACCAAAAGCGATACCACCATGAGGAGGCGCACCATACTCAAATGCTCCAAGCAAGAAACCAAATTGATCCTCAGCTTCTTCCTTTGTAAATCCAAGCAGGTCAAAGTTTTTAGATTGCAGCTCTCTATCATGAATTCTGATTGATCCACCTCCAATCTCAGAGCCATTAATCACAAGATCATAGGCATCAGCCCTTAAGCTTTTCATTGTTTCATGATCACCATTCAGCATGCGGTCCATATCAGCTTTCTTTGGAGAAGTGAAAGGGTGGTGCATCGCATGAAATCGCTCTGACTCTTCATCCCACTCTAATAATGGAAAATCAACGACCCACAGCGGTTTGAAATCTCCTTCCTTAATAAGACCAAGACGATCTCCCATCTCTAGTCTCAAGACATTCATTTGTTTCTGTGTCTTTTCCTTCTCTCCCGTCAAGACGAGCACCATATCCCCAGTCTCTGCATTGAAGGCTTGAGTTTTCCAATCATTCAAAACATCATCGGAATAAAACTTACCAACTGAAGACTTCACTTCACCTTCCGGTAAATACTTGATATACACAAGACCCTTTGCTCCAACTTGTGGACGTTGCATCCACTCAGTCAAATTCTTAATATCTTTGTTTGAGAATTGATCAGCAGCACCTTTTGCCACAATTGCAACGGTGTATTCGCTATTATCAAATACTGGGAAGTCATAACCTTTCGCTCTATCTGTAATATCAATAAATTCCATTCCAAATCTGAGATCTGGTTTGTCAGATCCATATTTTTCCATGGCATCATCATAAGACATTCTTGGAAAATCTGGAAGCTCAATATTTTTTAAAGCGTTGAATGCATGTTTGGTCAGACCTTCGAATGTATTCAGAATGTCTTCCTGCGTAACAAAGGACATTTCACAATCTATTTGAGTAAATTCTGGCTGTCTGTCAGCCCTCAAATCTTCATCTCTAAAGCATTTGACTATTTGAAAGTATTTGTCCATTCCAGCGACCATTAAGATTTGCTTGAATGTCTGTGGCGATTGTGGTAATGCGTAGAACTCACCTGGATTCATTCTACTAGGTACAACAAAGTCTCGTGCACCTTCAGGTGTGCTCTTAATTAATACTGGTGTTTCGACTTCGACAAAACCAAGGTCTGATAAATACTTGCGACTTTGTATAGCAAGTTGAGACCTGAAGATGAGATTTTGCTGAACTGGTGCTCTTCTGATGTCTAAGTATCGATAATGCATTCTGATATCTTCACCACCATCAGTTTCATTCTCAATGGTAAATGGAGGCACCTTGGATGCATTGAGTACTGTGAGCGAAGAAGCAATTATCTCAATGTCACCTGTTGGTCTATTAGGGTTTTTGCTACTTCTCTCATTGACAATTCCTGTTACTTTGATAACAAACTCTCGCCCAAGCTTTCTAGCTTGTTCGCATAAGTCTGCATTGTCATCCATATTAAAGACCACTTGAGTAATTCCATAGCGATCTCTCAAATCAACGAAGGTTAAGCCACCAAGGTCTCTACTGATCTGTACCCAACCACTTAAAGTAACAGACTGGCCTCTATGAGTTATCCTCAATTCACCGCAATTATGACTTCTATACATAGTGTGCTATTTATGCCGCAAAGGTAGGTCTTGAGTAGTTGTTTTTTATACACTCATACACCAATAAGTTCAGGAATCAACAATTTGTTACATTTGAGTCTATGTCTGTTACTATTATTGACAAGCCGCAGGTAGATATTCAAAAGGATTTGTTGGAAGAGTTACTGACAAAGAGTGAAGAGATGGGTCAGGTTGTTCTACACTTTCTCTACTCCTCAGGCTTTTTCGGTAGTAAGATTCGTATCTGGCCCACGACGTACCTTTTTGACCAGCATTCGAGCCACAAAAGTGAATTAGTACACACAGACCAGATAAGCATGTTTCCAGAATGGACGGATGTAGAACCATTACAACTGCACTATTTTTCGCTCGTTTTTACTGGTTTGCCTAAGTCCTGTACCGTATTTGACTTTGTTGAGCAATGTGCTAATCAAGGAAATGAATTTCAAGTCAGAGATATTCTACGCAATCATTCTGATATTTACTTTTTTAGAATGACATAACATCTTAGAGAATAATGCATAGTATGAAACAAATAGTATTAATACTTTGGATGCTACTCCTGGCGCAATCCAACTCTGCAGGTCAAGTCACTGATAGTATTGCAGTACTGAGCCCAGAGGCCATCACTGCAAAAATGTTGGATTACATTAGTTGCGAGAAAGGGAGTACAATAGACTGGGAAAGTTTTAGACAACTATTCTTGCCAACGGCACAATTTATCTCAATGCGGACAAATGCTTCAGGTCAAAGCATGGTTGAAGCCAAGAACTTGGAACAATTTATTAGAGATGTAGGCCCGATGTACACAAAATATGGTTTTGAAGAAAAGGTAATAGGACTAGAAGTACAACAATTTAATGACATTGCAAATGTCTTTCAGAGCTTCCATTGTTATACACCTGACAAAGCCTATGAAGCCAAAGGAATAAATAGTTATCAACTCGTGTACTCTTCGCAAAGATGGTGGATTTCTAATCTGATGTTTACAAACGCTAGTGAAGAGTCAGAAATACCAGACACCTATCTCTTCGAAGAAAAGAAGAGCAAGAAATAAACCAATCAAAGCATAGTAGAGTTAATCATTCAAAGAAAAGAAGTAAATGGCACTTACAGAATCCAAGATGATGCCCTTAGGCACAACAGCACCCAATTTTCACATCAGAGATGTTATAAGTGATAATTACTATAGTCTTGAAGACCTTGTTTCTCAGCGTGCAACAGTTATAATGTTTATTTGCAATCACTGTCCATTTGTTATTCATGTCAATCCAGAGCTAGTCAAACTAGCAAATGATTATAAGAGCAAAGGGGTAAGCTTTGTAGCAATCAGCAGTAATGATGTAGAGAAATATCCAGAGGATGCACCAGACAAAATGCGAATAGTAGCTAAAGTATTAAAATATCCTTTTCCTTATCTCTATGACAAACACCAAGAAGTTGCAAAAGCGTATGATGCAGCTTGTACACCTGACTTCTATATTTTTGATGGACAACAGAAGCTTTCATATAGAGGAAGACTTGATGACTCAAGACCAGGCAACGGACTACCAGTCACAGGTAAGGATATGCGGGAAGCATTAGATAATATTCTTGCAGGTAACCCTTTATCAGAGGCACAATACCCGAGTGCTGGTTGTAATATAAAGTGGAAATAAGTGACTCACGAGACAAATTCAGTTAAAGAGGAATTCTAGGATACTCTTCACACACAGTTTTGAGTTTGTTGGATATGCGCACCCTAATTATCACTTTCTTTTTTGGGATAGTTTGTTTCCAAAACACCTACTCACAATGTTCAATACAATTGGCTGTTACTCACATTGAAAGCCTTCAAGGACAAATCATGGTTGGTTTATTTAATCAGTCAAAAGGATTTCCAGATGGTGAATATATGTTCAGGCAAATCATTGTAGATGTGGAATCAGAGACTACAACTATAGCAATAGAAGACCTAGCCCCAGGAGAATATGCAATAGCCCTCTTACATGATGAGAACTATGATGGGGCATGCAATTTTAATTTACTCGGGCTACCTATTGAAGGCTATGGTTTTTCTAACAACATCAAGCCTTTTTTGAAAAGTCCATCTTTTGAACAAACCAAGTTTCTTGTCAAAGGAAATACAGAGTTGACGATAAAGCTGCTAAACTAGTTTGCTTTAAAGGTTCTCATGATGTCAAGAAAGAGAGATTCATTTGCGGCATCTGAAGTAAAGTTAGATGGCCCGTTATCAGCAAAAGTTGCTAGAATTTGCTCATCTAATATTTGATAGCAAAACCTAGAATCTTCAGTGTCTTCGCAAACGCTTTCTGGGACGTCTTCTGAAACGTAGTTCCCTGCAAGAAGACCGATGTCAAAATTGATACTTACATCCTCTGACTCAATCCTACCTACATAAGTATCTATGCCTTGGAGTTCGATTAGCTCAAATTCTTCAGGAGTACTCAATTCAGATCCATTAGCTAATGAGATGACTTTCCATTCAGTTCCTATAAGTTCTTCAGGTGGTTCTGTTGTGCAAGAACAAACCAAGCAAAAAAGTGATGCAAAAAGAGTGATTCTAATATTCATAGTTGCAGAAGTATTTGTATTAAAGACGACATAAAGTGACAAATGGTTGGGTAAGGACTAACATTCAGTAAGCTCAAAGATTACATGTAAGATACTATTGCAATACCCCGAATTAACTGTACTTTTGCAGTCGTTTTTTGATATTAGAATTTTAACGATATAACTAACTAGTAAACAAATCGATTTATGACACAAAATCTAATTTACTTTATTCCAGTCTTTGGTGTGATTGCATTGCTTTTCACATTTTGGAAATCTTCATGGGTTTCTAGACAAGAAGTTGGAAGTGATAAGATGGCTAACATAGCCAAAAACATTGCTGACGGTGCTATGGCATTTCTCAAAGCAGAATATAGAGTTCTCGCAATTTTCGTTGTTGTAGTTGCTATCCTATTGGGTGCTACTGCGAATGCTGACTCTCATCCTTTAGTTGCGCTATCATTTATCCTTGGAGCTATTTGCTCGGGTCTTGCCGGATATATTGGAATGAGGGTGGCTACTAAGGCCAATGTAAGAACTACAAATGCTGCAAGAACCAGTCTTGGGAAAGCGCTTGAAGTAGCTTTTGCTGGAGGTTCTGTTATGGGACTTGGAGTTGTAGGATTAGGAGTTCTTGGACTTGGTTCTTTGTTCATTTTATACAGTGGTATGGATGGATGGGATATTAATAAAGTCATTACAGTACTTACAGGATTTTCATTTGGAGCATCTTCGATAGCATTATTTGCAAGAGTAGGAGGTGGTATTTATACTAAAGCTGCAGATGTAGGCGCTGACCTTGTTGGTAAGGTAGAAGCTGGAATTCCTGAAGATCACCCACTTAATCCAGCAACTATTGCAGATAACGTTGGTGACAATGTTGGTGATGTTGCAGGTATGGGAGCTGACTTATTCGAGTCATATGTAGGCTCTATAATCGGAACAATGGTACTTGGAGCTGCATTTATGGCTTCAGCTGGATTCGAATCCTCAAATGAGTTTGGTGGCTTAAATGCTGTCTTATTGCCATTAATCCTAGCAAGTGTAGGAATATTGACTTCTATCTTAGGAACATTCCTTGTAAAAGTTAAAGATGGAGGAGACCCACATAAGGCATTAAATCTTGGAGAATTTACTTCTGCAGGTATCATGTTAGTGGCTACATACTTTATCATTAATTGGATGTTACCAGAATCATGGTCTTTCGGTGGCGCTGACTATTCTTCATTAGGAGTATTCATAGCTGTAATTATTGGACTAGTCTCAGGATTAGCAATTGGTAAGATCACAGAATACTATACAGGAACAGGAACTAAGCCGGTGCAAGGTATTGTAGACCAATCAATCACAGGAGCTGCAACAAACATCATTGCAGGTCTAGGTGTAGGTATGTTTTCTACAATGTGGCCAATATTAATATTAGCAGCTGCGATTATCGGAGCACATCACTTTGCAGGATTATACGGAATTGCTATTGCTGCAGTAGGTATGTTATCTAATACAGGAATCCAACTTGCTGTAGATGCATATGGACCTATTTCTGATAATGCTGGAGGTATTGCAGAAATGGCAGAGTTACCAAAAGAAGTTAGACAAAAGACTGACAAGCTAGATGCAGTAGGAAATACTACAGCTGCAATTGGAAAGGGCTTTGCAATCGGATCGGCTGCTTTGACTGCATTGGCATTATTTGCTGCATTTATGGTAACTGCAGGAATTACTTCTATTGATATTGCTCAACCAAGAGTTATGGCTGGATTACTAATAGGTGGTATGCTACCATTTGTATTCTCAGCAATGTCTATGGGTGCTGTAGGTAGAGCAGCGATGGATATGATTCAGGAGGTAAGAAGACAGTTTGCATCTATTCCTGAGTTGAAAAAAGCACTTGATGTAATGAAGAAGAATGATGGCAAGGAAATGTCAGAATGGTCTGCTGCAGATGTTGCTACATTCGAAGCTGCAGATGGTAAAGCAGAATATAGCAAGTGTGTAGATATCTCTACGAAAGCTTCTATTAGAGAAATGATTTTCCCAGGACTTGTTGCTGTTATATCTCCAGTAATCATCGGATTTGGGGGTGGAGCGGAGATGCTAGGAGGACTACTTGCAGGTGTAACTGTTTGTGGTGTCCTTATGGCAATCTTCCAGTCTAATGCTGGTGGAGCATGGGATAATGCTAAGAAGATGTTTGAAGAAGGAGTAGAGATACAAGGAGAGATGTATTACAAAGGCTCTGATGCGCACAAAGCAACAGTAGTTGGTGATACGGTTGGAGACCCATTTAAGGATACTTCTGGACCATCTCTCAATATATTATTGAAATTAATGTCAGTAGTTGCATTGGTGATTGCACCATTCCTCTAG
>JAHDEL010000005.1:8476-37481 GCA_020628855.1 Saprospiraceae bacterium
ATTAGCTAACTCAGAGCGCTCTCCTTTCTCAAGCTTGATATGAGCAAAGAGAGGGTTTCCTTTTAGTCTATCGATAATATAAGTAAGCCCATTACTTTGTTCGTCCATATAAGGCGTATCAATTTGATGGATATCACCCGTAAAAATCACCTTGGTGCCTTCACCAGCTCGAGTAATGATAGTTTTGATTTCGTGAGGCGTAAGATTTTGTGCCTCGTCTATGATGAATATGGCATTGGTCAGACTCCGACCTCTGATATAGGTCAGAGCAGTGATGGTGAGTTCGCCGCTTTCTTGCAGCTTCTCTATCATCTTGGTTTTCCTTGCATTATCCTTAAAGCTCGCCTTGATAAACTTGAGATTATCCCAAAGAGGTTGCATATATGGAGAGATCTTGTCTTCAGCATCTCCAGGTAGAAACCCAATATCTCTATTAGCAAGAGGAATAATCGGTCGAGATAAGATGATTTGATCAAATTTGTTTTTCTGTTCGAGAGCAGCTGCAAGAGCTAACAGGGTTTTGCCTGTGCCTGCTACCCCTTGAATTGCAACCAACTTTATTTGATCATTCATCAGAGCATCCATGGCGAAGGTTTGCTCCGCATTCTTCGGTTTGATACCGTAAGCTCGTTTCTTCTCTACCAGTTCTATTTCATCAGTTTTGCCATTATACTTGGCAAGTGCTGTATTGGTACAATTATTCAGGACATAGTAGGCATTAGCTACCTTGCTCCCATTCAATATACCTTGTTCTTCTACTCTTTTGTGCGTATAGAGTTTGCGGATAATATCAGCATCTAAGTTCTCCACAGTAATTGTATGCTCCCTTACCGGCGCTTCGACTTTGCCAGTTTTGTAGTCTTCAGCTTCTAACCCAATTGCCTTAGCTTTTATCCTTAGGTTGATATCTTTAGACACCAAGATAACCTTCCCTTTCTTATGTTTTTCTTTGAGGGTTAGTGCTACATTGAGAATTTTATGATCGTTTTTGTCACTTCCGTAAATGGATTTGGCATTGACAGATTTAGGATCTTTGTCCATCATTATCTTCAATTTTCCTCGTGTTTTTCCGAGAGAAATCCAATTATCGAGATTCTTGTTCTTTGAAAGTTTGTCTAGAAACCTGATAACATTCCTTGCTTCAAAATGCTTTGTTTCATTACCTATTTTAAAGTTGTCTAACTCTTCTAAGACAGTGATTGGAATGACAATATTATTGTCTTGAAAGTTATTGATTGCATTGTGATCGAATAGTAAGACAGAGGTGTCTAAGACGAACAGTTTTGGCATATAATCAAAATTATATTATAAAAATATATAATATGTATAACTATCCAAATATCTCTCAGAAAAAATAGTATTAAATATTATCTGACTAAAGTGATATCACCATGCAGAACTTTAGTCAGTCCGCTCTCATACTGAAGTTCTGCTCTATAAGCATAGACACCTAATTCAGCAGGTATGCCATCAAATGTACCGTCCCAGCCAAAATCGTTATAGTGGATAGAACGACTACTCGATTTAAAGATGAGATTACCCCATCTATCATAAATCTCAAAAGAGAGGATTTCCACATTATATAGATTTGTAGAAAAGAGCTGAAAAGAAGAGTTCTGCGGGTCATCACAGGTGGGACAGAAGATGTTTGGAGAAAAGATTGGGCAATCAGGAGACGGAACAAAAAGACTATCAGTCGCAGCACATCCTTCTGAATCTCTCACTTCTATGAGATAACTTCCAGGCTCAATTGCCTCGAATATATTACTAGATTGAAAAGGTAAAGAATCAAGACCGAAACTCAATTCACCAATCCCTCCAGAAGCAATAACCGTTATACTTCCTTCACGTGATTCACAAGTAGGATCCAAAAGCTCCAAGTCTTCTATAATCAGAATACCAATATTATCCAATGTCGCTTCGATGCTAACAACACAATTGTCTTCATCAATCATAGACAAGAGATAATCACCTGCAATGAGATTATCGAATATTGGACTAGTCTGTCCAGGTCCACCGTTTAACGAATATGTAGCATTACCTTCAGATGGCGTGCCATTGAGAACTATTTCGCCATTTTCCAAAAAGCAAGATTCATCAAAAAGAGACGAGATTTCTAATTGAGGTTCTAGGCTAGGTTCAATGGTAAATGGTTCAAAATACTCACAACCAAACTGATCAACCTTTGTCAACACATAATCTCCAGGTTGCAAATCGCCAAAGAATTGGCTATTCTGAAAATTTACTCCATCAATGGAATAACTATTATCTAATGAATCATTAGACATGACAAAAAGCGAACCATTACTTTCATTGCAAGTTGTATGATCGACAATGAGGTCATCAGTGTTTAATGGTACATCGACTAATACAGGTAAATCCATAAGGCCAGTGCAACCATTTTCATTCATTACATAGATAGTATAAGCACCAGGACCAAGATTTTCAAAAACTGGGCTCTCTTGAAAATTGATACTATCTATAGAGTAGGTCAGCGGACTACCGACTTGGTTTGTTAGTGTAATCGAACCGTTTTCCAAATCACAATAGGTGTTCTCAACTATCGGAATAAGATTATTGACAAGGTCAATTCCAGACAAGCAAAAACTCAAATAATCGACGCCTAAGCCAAAGGCTCCAGCGCTTTCTCTGGTTCCTTCCATTCTCAGAGAATAGATTGTACCCTCACAACCTTCTAAGTTAAAACCCCAACAAGACAATTCACCATCTCCAGTACCTGGATCACCAGCTCTTATCGTATCAGCCAACAAGACATTTCCATCAATATCTCTAGCATGCATGATAAATGTCTCATCAAAATCGATGTCGAGTATACATCCAGCAATACTATCTAGTGGGTTAACAAAATCAAGTATGAGAGCAGGAGATGTGAGACCAGCCAAGACTCCATCATCGGTGAGAAAAAACTGTCCAATATCTACACCGGGAGCGGGGGTATCAGATCCATCAGTCCCAAAACCTGGTCCACCAAATGCTGTAGTAGGAAAACCAACTTGTGCAATTACTGGGGACGTTCCATCTTCTAATGAAAAGGTCAGGCCAAAGTTGTTAAAATATTGATCACTGATGACCATGCCGTCAAAAACAGGCTCACCATTGATAGCTTCAAAATCAATATTGACACAACCACTCATCACATCTTGCCCACCACAGAAAGACGGTAAGCCTGAAAGTAGAACTATAAGAAATACTATTCTATGTAATGCCATCACTATGAATATACCTCTGAAAGTAGCATTTTGTTGTCACGATTGTCCTTTATAATTATTAAATACCAACATTCTTAAGTAGCAAAAGACTTAAATCTGTAGTTTTAAAAACAGAATGGAATCAATGATGCTCAAACACTACACCATCTTTCTAATGTCAATAATCAGCTTTTCGCTACTTGGACAAAGCGGAGGATTACAATATACGAGCGAAGAAGCAATGGACGGCTATACAATGTTCGAGACATTTAGCTCTACGTATCTTGTCGATAATTGTGGTAGAGTGGTAAATGAATGGCTTGTGAGTGATACCCATCTACATACAAAACTGACAAGAGACGGTAATTTGATGTATATCAGGAATGGTGTGATCTATGTTAAGAATTGGGATGACGAACTCATAGAGTTTGTCAGTGTTGATTCTGACGAGAATCTCACGTTAGTATACGAAGTAATTGAGCTGCCGAATCAAAATTTCCTCGCTGTAGCAAGACAATATTTTGATGAAGATGACTTTGAGGCAATTGGCTACGAATTTCAAGCAGGGGAAAGCGCTTTTTTCATGGATGCGGTTGTTGAGATTGATAGATTCACGTCAGAAATTGTTTGGAAGTGGAGCATAGCTGACCATGTTATCCAAGAAAGGGATAGTAGTGCAGCAAATTATGGCAGTATAGAAGACAACCCTCAACTGCTAAATATGGATGCTATAGCCACATTTGATTGGACCTTTGAGGAATCATTCATGATTAACGGTATGGATTATAATCCAGAACTGGATCACATTGTATTGAGTGTCCGAAAGATGAGTGAGGTAGTCATAATAGATCACTCTACAACTACTGAACAAGCTGCCGGTAGTACAGGGGGTAGCTCAGGGAAAGGAGGAGATATTTTATATAGATGGGGTAACCAGCAAAACTATGGTAGAGGTATAGAGGCTAATCGAGAGCTTTACTTTCAGCATAACCCAAACTGGATACATCACGGAGAGCATTCTGGTAAAATCATATTGTTCAACAATGGATTATCAAGACAGCCAGAAATATCTGAAGGAATAATTATCGACCCTCCCTATGATCCACAAACACGAACGTACCACCTAGAAGATGGAGAAGCGTATCTTCCAGATGGGCCTACAAAAATATATAGTCATAGTACAGCGTCAGGTCTATCGGACATGTATTCGGGATACACTTCTGGAGCTAAAGTCCTTTCAAATGGAAATATTCTTATTACTGAAGGAGATGATGCTAGATTGCACGAACTTACACCCGATGGACAACTTGCTTGGCAGTACGACATTCCTGTCTTTGGATATATTTTCAGAGGGGAAAAATATGCAGCTGACTACCCAGGCCTAGAAGGTAAAGACTTAACTCCTGGCGAGACCGTCGAATTTCCATCAAGTCAAGTAGAGTGCGATACGTCTACAATTTCCTCGACCTATGAAAACCTTGAAGACAATCTGACTTTGCAATCGCTAGGCTCCAATGCTTATCAATTATATAACCCATCGAATAGATTCCTACATTTAGCGATTCTAAATACCTCAGGTCAAACGCTTTGGACGAAAATAACAGATGATTTAACTCATCAAATAGACTTGAGTACATATCCTCAAGGTGTTTATATCATACAATGCCTTGATATTAATGAAGGCAGGAAATTAGAGAATTATCAGATTCTTCGTTAATCCAGATCCAAACCAGCATAATAACCGGTATCAATATTTTTTAAGCGCTTGGTGGTCTGGGTGATTTGACCAACATGATAACTCATATGCTCAATCGCATGGATAAGCGCCGAGCACTTTGACATCTGAAAACATTGTACTTCTATTATTTCATTCCATGAATCAGCTTGTTGGCTTTCAATAGATTGGAGAGCGTCTGTGACTGACAGCGTAATCTCATCCAATAATTCAGATTTTGGAATTTTTTGATTTGGAACAAATTCTTGATTTCTATTTCTGCTGTCTAATTTGCCGCCGATACCATGACAACAGTATTGACGTATATTACCAGAGAGGTGTAAAATCAAATTACCTACCGAATTGACATTAGGATTTGGAGCATGCCAGACTTCTTCTTCATTCAATATATCTAAGCAAGTGGCAATTCGAGCAAGATTTTCATCGCGAAGACGAAGTCTAGCTTCTGCAATGAGAATGTGTTCCAGGCTCATCTATTTGAGAATCAATTCAACAGGACAATGATCGCTACCCATGATGTCTGTATGCGTGACAACATCTTTTACTTGTGGCATAAGGCTATTGGCTACCAAGAAATAGTCAATCCTCCAACCAGCATTCCTAGCTCTGGCTCCTGTTCTTAAACTCCAATAAGTATAAACCACAGTTTCTGGATACATTGATCGATATGCGTCTGTAAATCCTATATCTAGAATATTACTCAGTCCATCAATCTCTTTCTGCGTATAACCGCTAGTCTTATTGTAATTAGACTTGGGATTTGCCAAGTCTATCGCTTGATGCGCAACATTAAAATCTCCTGTAACAATGACTGGTTTCTCTTGATTAAGATCTGCTAAAAAATTAGCAAAAGCAGCGTCCCAAGTTGTACGATAGTCCAGCCTTTTGAGGCCCATACCACTATTGGGCACATAGACATTGACAAGATTGAAGTTTTCGGTCTCTACACCTACCACTCGACCTTCGTCATCATGGATGTCAATACCAATGTCTTGAAAAGTTCGGATTGGTTCAGATTTACAGAGGATAGCAGTCCCTGAATATCCTTTCTTAGTTGCAGAATTTGAAACTAAGAAATAGTTTGATAGATCAGTTAATGCCTCTTTTACTTGATCGTCTTGTGCTTTGGTTTCTTGTAGACAAAAGAAGTCGGCATCTAAGGATTTAAATTGGTTAACAAAGTCTTTTTTTACTGCAGCTCTGACCCCATTCACATTCCATGAGATAATTTTCATAATTCTGATTTAGTTGCAAAGCTAATGAGTAAAGAGAATACTAGGATATTAACTTGTCACCTTTACAGACTTGACATCTCCATTGAATGCCCAATCAAAGTAGGTGATAATAACACTAATGATGTAGAAAACGTATTTGACGACATTGGCAAAATTCATTTGAAGGTAGTTTTTCGTAAGCTGAACGATATTATAGAGAAGCCAAGTAATCCAAGTCTCTTTGTACTTGAATGCATTACTAACTGTACCACCCAATGAAAGCCCAAAGACCAATCCAACACTATTTCTAAAAAGAAAACCTTCCTTACCTCCAAAAAGAGAGAAACCTAAATGCACAAGGGCAAAGGCAACAACCAAGCTAAGTGCAATGATGAGATAGTATTGAGCATCTATTTCACGAATCTTAATGCCCTTAGACCAGTTATAAGTAGCAAATGATGCCACCAAGAAGGTAACAGGATAGGTAATGACAGCAGAGTGATTACCGAAGAGATAGTCAAGGACACCAGAGGTCACTGCAATAACTATATTCAATACATTTCCAAGATTGTTTTGCTTTGCAGTAAACCTTCCAGAGAGTACCGAGATGACAGCTGCAAGCATCGAAAATATTCCGATAGGAATAGCCCCTTGATCAATGTAGGACATGAAGTCACTACTTACATTAAAGAGCAACTCACCATCCAACAAGAGAGTCTGGTGAAATTTTCTCCAATAACAAACTAGTAATATGAGGACTACACCAAAGATATCCATGTACTCAGAGTGTACATAGAGCCTCAAAAGAGGAAACTTGACATTCTGATATTTCCTAAAATGATTTCTCACTTAGGATTCTTGATGAAGTAATCAATATATGTTTTTGCTTTCACGACGATCCACTCTTTACCTACATTAGTTAAGAAGGCGAAGTCTTCATCATCTTGCTCAGCCATTGTAGCATCTTCTACATAGGCGAGTAGATCTTCTTCTGGGTAGTTAGCAAAGTAAAGATCAAAGCTTGCATTAAGGTTCTTTGCTTCATAGAAAGTTTTCCAATTTCCTTCTTCTAATTCTTGAAAAGATTCAAGATCAATTTCGACTTCCAAGGTGTCAGTGGCAAACAACAAAGTGAGAAAGAGGCCATAAAAGAAGTCTACTTCTTCTTCAAAAAGCACTTCAGAATCTGCAGTAAAGTAATCGTGGAGAGCACTGTTTTTGGCTACAAATTGCTCTAAAAGCTGCTGGGCATTACCTTGAGACTCTATTTGTTCAATTGCTTTATCTATTCTAGCTTCAGTAATCATAGTGCTTCTTCAATGATGAAAAAACCATCTTCTCCTTGTTTTTGATAGAGAGGCATAAGTAACCTTCCACTGTGTGGTGCTAATATTTTTCCGTCCTTATCATTAGCGATCCAATCTCCTTTTGATACCAAAGAAAAATTAGCAAAACCAGGCTTCATAATAAATGCATCCTCTTCAGAAATAGCATGACCATAAATTAACTCAGCAACTTTAGGCAGTGGTTTAGAAAACTCGATGAGAATATTGTCATGGACATTTTCAACATGCTTGCCATCTATCATATTGACTGTCCTCATGCAATTGATAATTGCCGCAATCGCCCTATTGACAGAAAGCGGGTCTTCGTGCTGACCAGATTCAAAAACAACTGCCGTGGTATCAATGCCAATATTTTCTTCATTGAAATAATGTAGGCTGGTACCTTTCAAGCCATCAGCAATTCCGAGAATAACAGGTGCATGTAATTCCTTAGCAATTGTGAGGCTTTCTTCTGACTCGGAAGGGATGCTAAATATGCCTTGATCAGAGGAAGTTGTATGTAAGTCCATGAGGATAAGAGTGTCACTCCCTGTTTCTTTTATCTCTTGAATGATAGTGTCGTGTACCTGTTTGATTTCTTCGTGCTCTGAAATAGAAGCCATAGGTTCATCCAAGGTATTTGATGACCAACACCTATTCATATCTCTATCTATAAAGCGCTGGTTGTGTTTGTAGGCCTTCATATTACCAATCAGTCCAAGGACATTTCCCGAAAGGGTAAAGTCTGGATTGCGAATGGGCTCGACCTCAAGCATCTTAAATAAATACTCGACAGCTTTAACACCTGCTGGTTCATTACCATGCATTGCTCCAATCAAGACCAGTAATGGTCCAGGGTTATCTCCTCTGACTCTTCCTATAATTCGTTGCATATCTCAAGATAAGACCCGCAAAACTTAAAAAGTAACGGGTTAATGCACGAAAAATGGTTTAGACAACATTCCAGAGGCATTGCTCACTTGAATATAGTAACCACCTTTGTTGAGGCCTTCAAGGTTTAGCTCAGTCAATATGTTTTCGATGAGACCTTCTGACATCAGTTCCGCCTTAAAATTAAAGATCTGATATCTCCCTTTTCCAAATTGCTCACTCAGCTCAATGGATATCTGTGAACTATGCTGTACTGGGTTGGGATAGACTTTAAGGTAATCCAGTTGGCCTATATCCGTGGTTGAACTTGTCCCCCTGGGAATGTATTGTATAATTTTATTTGGTCCTGAACTCGGATAATCAGGACCATTTGTTGCAAAGTAGATGGAACCATCATGAGGATTTATACAGATATCACGAATCCTTCCATAGTCGTCAAAATACTCTGCTTGGCTCTCGACATTCATGTTGTCTTCTGTCAAAGTGATTACAGAGATTCTAGGTCTTTGTACAAAGCCACCTAAGACAGCCATCAAGAGTTTACCTTCCCATTCTGGGATGGCGCTATGATTGTAATAGACAAGATCATTTACGGCAACACACGGAGTATATTCTGAAAGTGGCTCTCTTACATTATTGGCTTCGCAGAAATTGATTTCAACATTGGTATTACACATGCCTTGTACAGTAGGCCAACCATAGTTTCTTCCTTCTTCTATCAAGTTTAGTTCGTCAGATGATTGTGCTCCATGCTCAGATGAAAAGAGTAACCCATCTGGACCATAGGCTAGGCCTTGTGAGTTTCGGTGTCCAAACGTATAGACATAGCTATTTTCAAAAGGATTATCATCAGGAATGCTTCCATCGGGATTTATCCTCAATAATTTGCCATTGAGTCTATCAAGATTTTGTGAAAGGTTACCACTGCCTACATCACCTGTTGTCATTAGAAGCTTATTATCTGGTGTGAAGAGCAATCGGCTACCGTTATGAATACCTGCAGCACTAATTCCATCTAATATGGTGACCTCATTACTGAGTTGAGAACCATCCCAAGTGTACTTAACAAGTTTTTCTCCAAGAGAGAAAGTGCTTTCTAGATAAGTATATACTAGATACACTGAAGGATCATTTGCGAAATCAGGAGCAAGGGCCATTCCTAGTAGCCCTGGTTCAGCTTCTGATTCTACCAACGATTGTATATCAAGAATTTCAGTGATTACTCCTGTCTCTGGGTTGAGTCTGCGGACTACTCCTCTTCTTTCTGTCAACCAAATGTGATCATCTGGTCCCCAGAGCATTTCCCAAGGTACTTGTAGCCCAACTGCTATTTCTTTTTCTTCCAGGACGGTACTATCTAAGGTGATTGTCTTCTGAGAAAATGCATTGAGAGCAAGAATAGACAAGAGTGAAGAGAAAGTTATTCTCAACAAATATTTCATAGTCATTAGGTTTTAATAGTGGTGTAGTTGAACTTTTCTTTGTATAAAAATAGTCAACAAAGGCGACATCCTATTCGGGTTCGATTAAATCTATAATATCATCTAACTCTTCATAGCTTTTTATGCCTGTTTTTTCTTCTGTACTTCCGTAAAGGACTATGCCTACATCTGGATACTTTTGAAGTAGGATTTCAATTTCTTTAGAAGTAAAATTTTTAGAAAGGAAAATAGATAAATCTTTGGTCTGCGCTAAGAATTTATCCACAAGAGGAGGAGTGATTATCTCGTCAGTGATCAAAATCAAGTTTTCAGCATATTCTGAATATGAAATTGTCAAATCGTCATGTATTTCAGCTAAACAGAATGTCTCCGAGTAACCGACTCGACCGTAGGTAGGGTCAAAACCATGTGGAGCGTTTTCAAGCAATACTTTCGGTCCTTCAATCCAGTCAATTAGTGCAAAAAACTCGGGAGAAGATATTCCTCCTGTGCTATTGTCATCAAGGTTGAAAGAAAGATAATCAGCTTCTAAAGCGGCAAAGAAACGAGCATCAGTAAGGTGAGTGATATTTCTAACTAGTAAGGGGAGTCGAGCCATGTTCGTTACTATTTGTTGCAAACTTACTTTAAAGATTATAGAGGAAAAACATATTAAAAATTTATTTAATATATTTGACCCTTATAAGTCTAAGAAAACTATGTCCAATCAAGCTTTTATTGTTCAAGGAAATGCAAAGCTCTCCGGAACAATTACACCACAGGGAGCAAAGAATGAAGCTCTACAAGTAATTAGTGCTACACTGCTGACAGCTGGAAAAATCAAGATGTCCAATATTCCTGATATTGTAGATGTCCAGAAACTTATAGCCTTGCTCAAAGGTCTAGGAGTAGAGGTAACTAGAATAGATAAGAATACGTATGAATTCTGTGCAGAGAATATAGATCTTGAATATTTTGCATCGGCTGACTACCAAAAAGAGGCGAGGAAGATCCGTGGTTCAGTTATGCTTTTGGGCCCATTGTTAGCAAGATATGGAAAGGCTTTTTTGCCAAAGCCAGGTGGAGATAAGATAGGAAGAAGAAGACTAGATACTCATTTTCTTGCATTTCAAAAGCTTGGGGCGAAGTTTGAATATGATGAAGCAGAAGATAACTACTTCCTTGATGGTTCTCAACTGGAAGGAACCTTCATACATATGGATGAGATATCTGTAACTGGTACTGCTAATATTGTTATGGCAGCCGTACTAGCGAAAGGAACGACACAGATTTATAATGCGGCTTGCGAACCTTATCTACAACAGCTTTGTGGCATGTTGAATAGAATGGGTGCTAAGATTACAGGAGTTGGGTCTAATCTACTTACCATAGATGGTGTAGAAACGTTACATGGAACAGACCATCGTCTGCTGCCAGACATGATTGAAATAGGGAGTTTTATTGGACTTGCAGCAATGACAAATTCTGATCTAACTATTGACAATATTGACCTTAAGGCTTTAGGGAATATTCCTACAACATTTCAGAAACTAGGCATACAGATGGATGTGCGGGATGATGCAATTCACATTCCAGAACAAGATATTTATGAAGTGCAGACATTCATTGATGGATCAATTATGACAATTTATGATGCACCATGGCCCGGTTTTACTCCAGACCTCATGAGTATCTTACTTGTCACAGCAACTCAAGCAAAGGGAAGCGTATTGATACATCAGAAGATGTTCGAAAGTCGACTGTTTTTTGTTGATAAATTGATTGATATGGGAGCCCAAATCATACTTTGTGATCCGCACAGAGCCACAGTGATAGGTAATGAAAGGAAGTACAAGTTGAGAGGTATTTCGATGACATCACCCGACATTAGGGCAGGAGTTTCTCTCTTGATTGCAGCATTAAGTGCAAATAGTCAAAGTACCATCTATAACATCAACCAAATAGATAGAGGATATGAAGATATTGACACTAGACTCAATGCTCTCGGAGCTCAGATTGAGCGTATTCAAGTTTCTTAGTCTTTGTACACTTATTGTATTCTTTCAAAATTCCCTCCAGAGTCAGACAATGGATACAACATATTTTTCTTCGATTCAAGAATACCCAAGCCAGTATACAGAACATACTGTAATGCAAAGAATGTTGGATGGTTTAGGATTTAGATATTATTGGGCCACCCATGAACTAACACCAAAAGATTTAGAATTTAAGCCGGGTGAAGGATCAAGAAGCTCAGAAGAGACGTTGCGCCACATTTATGACTTATCTAGGATGCTCCATCTCACTATACATGGTGAAGAAGTTACATCAGATACGCTGCAATATGATTTCGATACTTTGCGTCGATTAACAATGAATAATATTGAGAAAAGCAGAAAAAGATTAGATTCTCAAAAGGCCCTCGATAGTTTACAAATCATATTTCGTAGAGGCGAACAGACACGAGCATATCCTTTTTGGAACTTGATTAATGGTCCAATTGCTGACGCGATCTGGCATGTGGGACAAATAGTGAGTTATCGTCGCTTATCTGGTAATCCAATTAATCCCAAAGTGAGCATGTTCTCAGGAAAAGTAAGGGACTAAAGATCGTCATAAGTGATTTTCACCCCTGAACTCACAGGATGAGACTGACAAGTCAAGATGTAACCATCTGCGATTTCTTCATCATCAAGAGAGAAACAAGTCTCCATCTCTACTTTCCCAGATAACGTTTTTGCCATACAGCTTGCACAAGCTCCGGAAGTACAGCTATATGGCGGATTTTTGTCCATGTCTAAGATGCTTTCGAGAATAGTCTTTTCTTTACTGACATTGACAACGAATGTCTCACCATCAAGAATTACCTCAACAGCTCCCTCGCCAGAAACAGTCTTGCTATCACTCGATGTATCATCTGGAGTAAAGTACTCTTTATGTATAGTTTTTTTAGCAATTCCTTTTGATTCTAAAGTCCGCTCTACCACCTGGATCATGTTACCAGGACCGCAAGCATAATAATGCGAATTAGAATTTCTACTTGGATAAAGCAAGAGATAATTTTCTATTTTTTGGGCATCTATTCTCCCTTTTTCACCTGACCAATCTGATACTGACTTTTTCTTAAAGAGTCCAAAAACACCAGAGGACTTCGTTTTTTGTGACAGTGTATAAGTCACAAAGAGTTGACCTTTGTATCGTTCAGCTAGTGAATCAAGTTCTTCCTTAAATATAATTCCATCCGCAGATCTACTACCGTATAACAAATGAAGTGTTGAGCGCTCTTCTTCTTCTAGGAGTGTCTTTATCATGGCCAAGACAGGAGTAATACCACTCCCTGCTGCAAAAAAGTAATGAGACTTGCTTTGATCTGCTTCTGGCAATACTACAAACTTACCTTCTGGAGGAAGAATGTTCAATGTATCACCTGCTGAGACTTGATCATTTAGGTAGTTAGACATCTTTCCACCTGACACTCGCTTGACAGTGAACTGATAATGAGCATCATTTGGAACACTAGAAAGTGAATATGCTCTTCTTATTACATTGTTATCAACGGTTGCCTCAACAGTAATGTACTGACCAGCTTGATGAACCTGGGCTGATTCTGGTTTGTCGACCTGGATGCTTACTGTATCATTGGTCTCTTGGATTACTGATTTTACTTCTAATGCTATTGGTTCTGGCATTCTATTATTTCAATTTAATGATTATCTCAACAACTCTCTCGGTATGATAGTTCAGTTCGATAAAGCATATGGCTTTCTGCAACAGGGCCAAAAAGCAAGAATACACTTCTTGAGACAGAAGTATAACATAGGTAACTAAATTCTCTCAAAACTTCCTAGTATTTTCGAGTCTTCTTTTTGAGATTAACATGCAATTACTTAGAATTGAGAACGGGAATAAAAGCTATGGCGATAAGGTGCTCTTGAGAAACCTCAAGCTTACTATATCTAAAGGTGAGAAAATTGCATTGGTCGCTAAGAATGGAAGTGGAAAAACGACCTTACTCAAGATTATTGCAGGAGAAGAAAGCCTCGATGGAGAAACTGCATCAATAGAAGTATCTGACCAAATTAGCAGATACTATTTAAGGCAAATACCGAGGTTTCACCCTGATGATACAGTAGAAGATGTTATCTATCAAACAAGTAACGAGAGCCTCAAAACTCTACATAAATACAACCGAGCCGTCGAATCAGGTAATGAGGATGAAATCAAAAAGATCAGCTTGCAGCTTGACGATATCAAAGGTTGGCACCTAGAATCCAAGATTCACGAAGTTCTGCACAAACTCAACATCAAAGATGTCAACATATCTATGAGCACACTTTCTGGTGGACAACAAAAGAGAGTTGCATTGGCCAAGATGATTATTGATGACCCTGATTTTATCATCCTAGATGAGCCAACTAACCATTTAGACTTAGATATGATCGAGTGGTTAGAAGAATACCTAAAGAGTAAGAATCTTACGCTCTTCATGGTGACCCATGATCGCTATTTTTTAGAAAGAGTCTGTACGGATATTATAGAGCTTGAGCAAGGAGATATCTTCAGACATCGTGGCAACTATTCTGACTACTTGGAGAATAAGCAAATCAGACAACAGACAGAAGAGGTAAGGCTTGACAAGGCTAAGAAACTCTATAAAAAAGAGTTGGAGTGGGTCAGAAGAATGCCAAAGGCTCGAGGTACCAAAGCAAAGTCTAGAGTGGATGCATTTGATGATATCAAGAAGGAGGCCTTTAAAAGGAGACAAGATGATACATTCAAAATATCTCTTGAATCCAGTCGATTAGGATCTAAGATTCTAGAAGCTCATGCTCTCACTAAATCCTACGGTGATCTCAAGATTGTAGAGAATTTTACTTACAAGTTTAGAAGAGGTGAAAGCATTGGAATTGTTGGTAATAACGGGGTAGGGAAGTCAACATTTCTCAACTTGCTTACTAAGACTATTCGACCTGATGGAGGTAAGATCATAGTTGGTGAAACCATAAAATTTGGATACTATACTCAGGATGGCCTCAACTTACCTGAGGACAAAAGGGTGATCGATGTTATTAGAGATATTGCAGAGTATATCCCATTAGAGAAAGGAAAGAAGCTCACTGCTGAATCATTACTTGAGACATTTTTGTTTCCACGACCTCAGCAAAGAGTCTATGTGTCGCAACTTAGCGGTGGAGAAAAAAGAAGGTTGTATTTGTTGACTATTCTGATGGACAACCCCAACTTCCTCATCCTAGATGAGCCAACAAATGACTTAGATATTGTTACGCTGAATATTCTTGAAGACTACCTCTTAAGTTTCCCTGGCTGTCTGATTGTAGTTACACACGATAGATACTTTCTTGATAAGGTAGTTGAGCACTTATTTATTCTCGAGGGGAATGGCGTAATTAGGGATTATAATGGTCTATATATGGAGTATAGAGCCGAACAACTCGCAAAGAAATACTCGGGTAATAATCTGCCTTCAGAGACTCAACAACCTCCAAAACAAGTCGATAGGAATATTCAGAAACAACTCAAGAATAAACTGAATAAGCTAGAAAGAGAACTCAAGACACTCGGTGAAAGAAAAGAAGCTATAAACACTGAGTTTCTAACATTAACAGATGTTGATCGAATCAGTGTTCTCTCAAAAGAGATTCAACAAATTGATGCTGACTTAGAACAAACAGAATTAGATTGGTTCGAGACGAGTGAGCAGATGGAAGCGTTATTGAGCTAGGAATAACCTAAAGCTTCAAGTTCATCGGCTAGGGATTCATTAAGTATTTGGATAGTCTCTGGCTTAAGTTGCTTCAGATAATCACCCGGCTGTTTACTTCGAATATGATCAGTTTTGGAGCCACTACCAGAAGTCTCAGCTTCAGTTTTTATCAATTGATTAATGAGCTGTTCATCTGTAGTTTCATAGTCAAGAAAACGAACCAACTTCTCAAGCCATTTAGGAAAATCTGACACCATCATTTCATAAGGCAGCACACAAAGGTTGGGCAACTTCAGTAGCTTTTCAATGTAAGTAGAATATACTCGCTGTATTTCAGGGAGATAGTCAAGAACGAACTCATCGATGGTGTGGTTAGCATAACGGTTGCGGTCTTTGTAGAAACCTTCGCTGATAACAATATGACTATATTTCTTTGAGTAGTAAAACGAAGTCAATACATCCCTCGGATCTCTTAAAACCAGTATGGCCTTGTAGTTGCTCAGATTATCCAAAGAATAGTAGTATCTCAAAGGACCATAGTAAAATCCGCTTGGCTCAAAGACTGTGTTTCGCTGTGTTAAATCTGAGAAGTATTCTTCTGGATTAATGTCCTTGACAGAAAAGTAAGCTTCTATGTCTATGGAATGTAATTTTTGCTGACTAGTGATTTGAGATAAAATCCTAGTAGTGTATGTAGAAGCACATTTGTGGGTGGTAAAGAGCAAAACACTTGGTTTAGTACTTGTTGCCTCCAGCCTGCCTTGAAGCTTTGCCTTCTCATTTTTATATCGAAAGAAGGTAAGTGGTTTTATTACCAAATAGAGAAATACTAGTGGGAAACGTTGCCGAAACCACTTCACAAAAGCAACTTGCTTAGCATATTTGACAATCTGCTCTATCATGCTCTATTGCTTTTTCGAGTGAGATACAATGCATTGCCCAGCAGGAACCCTACTATTGCAGTCATTAAAGGAAATGCAGTCAGAAGGATTAGTAGTAGGGTTATACAAGTGAATAAATAGACATCATCAAAGAGCTTGGATCGAAAACAAAAGACGATGCCTAGAGGGATTAAGAATCCCAAGATCCCCAGTTGAAATATCACACTCCCAATACCACTCAATATCCTAGTGTAATCATCACGAGTGAAATATAAAAGCAGTTCTGTTAACTCTGTCTTTGGTAGTCTAAACTGCTCTTGCATATAGGTATTAAATTTGTTATACCCTCTCGGAAGAAAGTGATTGTCAACCATTCCCTTAAAGGAATAAAACACAAACATAAAACGCTCACTTACACTTCCATCAGCAGCAAGAAATAGAACAGGATTTTCGACTAATTCTTCAGCAAGATTATAGATCCTTTGATCTTTCAGAGTTTCGTAAGTTGCTTTATAGGTTACAAAGCCTAAAGCAAGCACTATAAAGCCATAGCTAAAAGCTCTTCTATTAAACATTGCTAATTTGACAATAAGAAAAACACCAATTCCCACAACCAAGGTTAATGCAGCTGTTGCTGACTGAGCAAGCATGATGAGTTGATACACTAATAAGAGAAGGACCCACCAAATCTTTTTCATTGGATAATTCATCAACCCTATCATTGCTAATATGATGCAGATGGTCCCATATTGAGAAGGTTCAGTAGAAATACTAGTTACACCTCTCACCTCAGAGTCAATACCTCGACCTCCACCATTCAGTAAGAAGGTCATGAAGAATGGTGAAAGGTAAGTCTGAACCATACCAATCACCAGCCAGATGCCATTCACTGCAGCATAGAACCCGAAGCTGAGGCGTTTGATTTGATGAAAAGAAAGGTATGTAGCCCATGTAACCAATAAGATTGAAAAATAATTTGCTACATCTCTTAGACTATTAAAATTGATATTACCAAAGCAAAGGACGATGAGTGCTATGACCAAGGTTATACCGAACAATAGAATAGAAAGAGGTAGTTTTCTGCGAAAGAAGAATGCAATAGGGATTACTGAGAATAATAAGGCATTAGGTTGGGTGTCCGTTCCAAGTTTGAGAAAATCCAAAAAAGGAAAGAAGCAAAAGAAAAAGAAGCAATAAATTAATAGTTTCTTCACGCTCTATTTAGCTTTGCTTTAATAACAAAATATACAATACCAACAACTATACACTTTATCCACATTGCCGAACCAAAAGCATAGATTGCACCTAAGATAGAAAATTTTGGTACCAACCAAAATGTGAGGATAAGTGTACACACAGCAGCAATAAGGGAAATACTCAAATAAGTCCTGAACTTACCAGCAGCATAGAGGACGTATGCATAGATCATAGTCAGTTGCATTGGTAAAGTAAATGTGCACATGATGATAAAGTACTTGCTGTATTGCGCTATTTCTTCTGTGTATGCAAGTGCTAGTATTTGTTCTCCAAACCAATACATCGTAGTAACGAAAGCAAGCGTAATGAGGAGCATGATAAGACTGCTTTTTCTCACAATATTTGATATCGCAGCTGTATTGCTTTTTTTGATATATCCTGCCAATGAAGGTAGTGTGCTGTTCACGACTGCAAAACCTAAATAACTCATAGTCTGAAGAAAGACAAAGAGTGAAGTGAATACTCCGACTAATTCAGAAAAATTTGACCACTCAAGTCCATATTTGGGAATCTGTATACATAGAGAATCAAATAAAGCAACTAGACCTAGTGGAAAACCGACATAAAGGATATTACGAATTTCAGAGAAGTGAGATCGCGATAGCTTTGGCAGTTTTAATTCTGGTCGAAGGTCGCTGACAAGAAATACGACAAGTAGACCAAGCAATACAACAGAGAAAAAGACCTCCATTGATAGAGTATAGAAAAGCCCAATCACGATAGGTAAACCCAAGGCTATGCCTCGAAAAATCTGACTTTTTCCTATTGCACTAGCTTGTTCCTTTTTGAGAAAATATCCATAACTCCATTCAAAAACCCCATCAAATGCTCGAAATGCAGCGAGTACAAAAACTAAAAGATATGTCTGAATGCCAAAAAGTCCCGAAGCCACAACTAGCGTGATACAAAATCCAAGAAGCAAAGAGAGTTGTCGGAATAAATTGAATCCAAAGTTGGAGAAGTGATTTCCTTGAGTAGAAATCAAAACTCTAATATTCATATTGAGCAAGAGAAAAACAGGAGAACATATGGATAAGATTAAAGCATACAAACTGAATTGATCTAAGCTGAAAGCCTTAGTCAAATAGCTCGTTGCAAGAAACTGCATCCCATAGAGGAACATTCCGCTCAGAAAATACCAGTTGAAGCTTCTTAAATACTTATGGTTAAGATAGTATGATAAAGACTTCCCCAGAATTAATGATTTGTAGTAATGATGCTGGTATTAATGTTACTTCTTTTCAAGCAAAGATACCAACCCAAGCAATTGACAAATATTAAACTCAAAACAAAGCTTATTGCTGCTCCAAAAAGACCTAATGTTGGAACTAAGATCAGACTCATAATAGCATTCAAAACCACACTAACACCTAATATTTTAGCATAGGTACCATGTTGATCTGTCATTTTCATGACGACACCCACTGGACCTGCAATCACATTAACAAGTTGTCCAATTCCAAGAAGAATCAAAATTGAATAACTATCAACATAGTCTGGTTCAAAGAGAGTTAATAACGGTTTACCAAGCACAATGAGGATTATAATGCCAAGTACAGCCAAGAAACTTGACCATTTGACAATTTTAAAAACTGAAGATCTAAGCTGGATATATTGCTTCTGCTCAAAAAACTTAGCTATCTGAGGAGCCAAGAGAGTATTAAAGGCCATGAGAGGTAGACTAATAAAGGTTGCTAGCCTAAAAGCAAGATGATATTCCCCAAGAAGATCATTACTGACATAGGCATTGAGAATCATCTTGTCTACCCATTCATTGCAATAGACTAAGAGAGTGGCGAGTAAGTACGGAGAGGAATAGAGTAGGGACTTCCTCAGATTTATACTTTCGTCTGATCCAAATTGCACAGGAATGAATGCTCTTACTAAAAGTCCAATAAGGAATACTAGCGCTATGCCTGCCAACCAACAATATACGAGATATAACGTATTTTCAGCAGGAACTCTTAACAACCAAAGTAAGAGTAATGCAATGGTTGGTGCTATAAGATAAGCTATTGTTGTAGACAGCATTATCCACTTAAGAGCCCGATAATACTCAACAAAAAGGACCATAAGACTATAGGCACAAGCTCCAAGAATAAATACCCAAAGGGGTAAATCAGGCAAGTATGATGGTAATAGAAATTCTAATAAAAGATATATTCCAAGAGTCACAACTCCTGAGACAACACAACTGAGTATGTTGACCTTTTTGACAAATCGTCTGAGTTGAGTGGTCTCAGAGGAATCCTTGCCACCAATAAGCTTGACTAGATAGGTTGATAGACCCAAATTCGAACACGTCCCTACCAACTGAGTGATCATCAAGAAGACAACAAATTCTCCGTAGACTGTCTTACCAAGCATATTAGTAATGAACATTACAAGCCCAAACTGCAGTACTATGCCTAGTACTCGAAGGACTAGAACATTTCCACCTTTGGATATAATAGACTTGAACAGAGTATTCAATGTGCTAAACAGAGTTTTGTTGTGTTATTAACTCAATTTAGCCTTAGCATAATCTTTAATGGCAGCATTTTTTATTTAGATGATCATTCCTGCCGCTACCGTATTGTTGGTACCTTCTTCGATAAGAATAACACTACCAGTAATCCTATTTGTTCTATATGGATCCGTAAATAATGGCTTCGTAGTTCTGACTTGAATTCGAGCTATATCATTCATTTTGATATCCTTGCTCTCTTCATCTCTATGCAATGTATTGATGTCAAGTTTGTATCTCAGTTTCTTAACTACACATCTTGCTTCTTGAGAAGTATGCATAATAGTATACTTACCATTTTCTTTTAGCGGAGCGTCCGAACTAAACCAACAAACCATCAAATCAAAATCTTGAGATACATCTGGCTTATTATTTTCTCTTACAATCATATCTCCTCTACTCAAGTCAAGGTCGTCTGCTAATTGTACTGTTACGGATTGAGGTGGAAAAGCTTCTTCTTGTTGACCATCAGGTCCATCAATTTGGCTTATTGTTGTTGTAAACCCAGTCGGTAACAACATCACCTTATCTCCTTTCTTGAGCACACCACCAGCGACTCTACCTGCATAACCTCTATAATCGTGAAATTCGTCGCTATAAGGTCTTACCACATATTGGACAGGAAATCTCACATCGATGAAGTTGTGATCCGAAGCAATATGTACATTTTCGAGATAATAGATCAGTGTCGGACCTTCGTACCAAGGTGTGTTTTTTGATCTGTTTACCACATTATCACCAAGGAGTGCCGAAATAGGAATAAAGTGTACATCTTTTACATCAAGCTTTGCAGCAAATGATTCAAACTCTTCTTGGATTGCGTTATATTTTTCTTCGCTAAAGTCAACGAGGTCCATCTTATTAATACAGCAAACTAAGTGAGGGATTTGCAAAAGAGAAGCTATGATAGCGTGTCTCCTCGTTTGCTCAACCACGCCTTGTCTAGCATCAATAAGAATGAGTGCAACATTGGCTGTTGATGCACCAGTAACCATATTTCTTGTATACTGGGTATGACCAGGTGTATCAGCAATAATAAACTTCCTCTTTGGAGTAGAGAAATATCTGTATGCTACATCTATTGTAATTCCTTGCTCTCTCTCAGACTTGAGACCATCTGTAAGTAAGGCAAGATTAATCTCTGCTTCACCCATTCTTTCAGATGTCTTCTTAATCTGATCATATTGATCTTGATAAATGGACTTACTATCGTAAAGTAACCTACCAATGAGTGTGGACTTACCATCATCTACACTTCCTGCTGTGGTAAATCTTAAAAGTTCGCTTGATTTATAATCTGTCATATCTTGATTAAAGATTAGGGTTTAAGGTTTATGGTTTTGTTTCAACTGAGCGCTTCTCAGACCGCTCAACATTCTTGAAATTTCCTCTATTCTTTTTCTAATTGTTCCTAATTCATCTTTTGTTATATACTCTAAGTCGTTTGCTATAATAATTGCACTCAATACCTCCATCAAACTACTGTAAGCAATTTCTGTAAACCTAGCTTGCTCTTTCGAAGAAAACCTAGAGGTTCCTTCAGCAATATTCAAAGAAACTGATATACTTGCTCTTCTGAGTTGAGAGGTTAAACCAAACTGTTCGTTTGAAGGAAAACTTAAAGAAATTGAATAAATTATTTTGTTTAATTCTTTACTCTTTTTCCAAACATCTAGATTTTCAAACGAAAACATTCAACTCAAAACTATCAGCTCTCAACTAGAAATACCCCTTCTTCTTTCTGTCTTCCATACTCGTTTCGCTACGCTTATCATCGGTTCTACCTCCTCTTTCAGTCATTCTCGTTGTAGCAATTTCCTCGATGATAGCCTTGACATCTTGAGCATCAGATCTCCATACTCCCGTACATGTAACATCTCCTATAGTTCTACACCTTACCATCTCGGTAAAGACTTCTTCAGTAGGTTTCTTGGAAATATGTTCGCTATCAGCTAGTAATGTCCCATCTCTCTCGAATACCTTCCGCTCATGTGCAAAGTATAATGATGGCAGTGGTACTTCTTCCATAGCAAGATATTGCCAAACATCTAACTCAGTCCAGTTAGAAATTGGGAAAACCCTAAAGTGTTCTCCCATAAAGTGTTTTGAATTGAAGAGATTCCAAAGTTCTGGTCTCTGATTTTTAGGATCCCATTGACCAAACTCGTCTCTATGAGAGAAGAACCTCTCTTTTGCTCTAGCCTTCTCTTCATCTCTCCTTGCTCCTCCTAATGCAGCATCAAACTTACCTTTCTCTAGCTCATCTAGCAAGACAGCAGTTTGAAGACCATTTCTTGAAGCATTAAATCCTTTTTCCTCTCTTACCAAACCATTGTCGATGGCATCTTGTACTGAACCGACGATGAGTTTGGCATTCATTCTTTTTACTAGATCATCTCGATATTGTATTGTCTCATCGAAATTATGACCTGTATCGATATGGAGTAATGTGAAAGGTATTCTGGCAGGATAAAAAGCTTTGTATGCTAAATGCACCATTAATATAGAATCTTTACCACCTGAGAACATGAGTACAGGGTTCTCAAACTGGGCAGCAACCTCTCGCATCACAAAGATGGATTCGGATTCTAATTCTTTTAAATGATTAATACTATAATTCATAATATTCTCTATTCTTAGCTTACCTGAATAAATGGTAAGGTTTTATCAAATACTTGTTTTACAGATGACTCTAGATCTAGTACATCAGTCTTAATTTCCAAAAATGGGTCAATAGGAGCTTCGTAAGGTGAGTCAATACCAGTAAAGCCCTTAATTTCTCCGTTTCTTGCTTTTTTATAAAGTCCTTTAACATCTCTAGCTTCACAGACTTCCAAGGGAGCATTGACATAGATTTCTAAAAAATCTTGTTCACCTATAATTTCTTTCGCTGTATTTCTTATCGCTATAGTCGGGCTGACGAAACTATTAATACAGACAATGCCATTGCTTGCAAACAACTTGGAAACCTCTGCTATTCTTCTGATGTTTTCAGCTCTATCTTCTAGGCTAAAACCTAAATTGTTGCAAATACCAGTCCGAGTATTATCACCATCCAACACCATAGTATAGAACCCTTTGGCATGAAGCAATTTTTCAAAAGCAATTGCTATTGTACTCTTCCCTGAACCACTCAACCCAGTCATCCAAATGACTTTCCCTTTTTGATTTAAAAAGAGTTCCTTTTGACTTCTTCCAAGGAGTCTATCAAAAATGGGGTGAATATTGCTTTCTTGAGACATTAGTTTTTATTCTTAAATGCTCCTCTAATAGATCCACGAGGCACCATTTGCCACGCCCTTTCATGCAAGTAATACACAACAAGCTTAATCACAAATTCGATCGCACCAATTTTCAATGCCGCCGCAGTGTCACCTGTAGTGAACTTTACAATAAGTATGATAGTCGACGTTGCGATGATTCTCCAAGTCAATCCTTTCAGGATGCTTCTTAAGTGAGACTCTTTTTGAACGCTCATGATGTTTATAGTTTTCGGACCTCTATTAGGATAGGAATTGAGGGCGCAAAGGTAATAATTTCCTATTGTAAATGTCAAGACTAAAAAAGCCCCTTCAAAATTATTGAAGAGGCTTAAGAAATATGTTCTAGGTTACTTACTTTTTCAGAGCGTCTCTGATCTCTGTAAGTAATGTTTGATCTAATGTTGGATCTGGAGCTGGAGCAGCACCCATAAATCTATTCTTAGCTTTAGCCATCATGAATAATACCCAACCAACAATAAGTAAGTTGATAATTGTATTAATCCACTTTCCGTAACGCACTGCATTTTTCGGAGTTCCATCTTCATTGACAGCATCACCAAGAGGTACCATCATTTCTGCAAAGTCTACTCCACCTGCAAAGTGTCCTACAATCGGCATGATGATATCATTTACAAAGCCATTTACGACTAGTCCGACAGCACCGGCCAAAATGACTGCAATTGCGAAATCAATCACATTACCAGTCATAATAAATTCTCGAAATTCTTTAAACATGGTTTTTTGTTTTTAGTTATAAAATATTCTGGTTTGACATTAAGACTCTAAAAGCCACAACAAAGTAACATAAAAAATTATACTATAAAGATATTTATAATATATAAGCAACTAAACAACTTAACGCTTTGAAAGAATTTGCAGTCGAACTTTAACAAATTGTGGCAAAAGAAGTTTCCGAATTAATCAAAGTAACAGCTTCTTCAGGACTAAGCCTTGATTGATCTAAGCTATCTCTGTCCCTCAAGGTTAACGTGCCATCTTCGAGGGTTTGATGATCAATTGTGAGACAATAAGGAGTACCTATTGCATCTTGTCTTCTATACCTTCTCCCTATAGCATCTTTTTCATCATATTGTACCTGACAATGCTTTTTGAGCTGACCAAGGACTGCCTTAGCCGCATTCACTAAGGTTTCATCATTTTTTAATAATGGTAAAACTGCAGCTTTTACTGGTGCAATAGCTTTAGGTAATTTCATCACTATTCTCGTAGAGCCATCAGTGCTCCCTGGCACCGGCTCTTCAACAAGAGCATTACTCACCATAGCCAGGAACATCCTGTCACATCCAATAGATGTCTCAACAACATATGGTGTGTAGTTCTCATTCAGCTCCGGATCAAAATACTGAACCTTCCTCCCAGAATATTCCTGATGTTGCTTCAAGTCAAAATCAGTCCTAGAGTGAATACCTTCTAGTTCTTTGAAACCGAAAGGAAATTTGAATTCAATATCAACAGCAGCATTTGCATAGTGTGCTAGGTTTTCATGATCATGAAACCTCAAATTATTAGCATCAGTACCTAAGGATTTGTGCCATTCCATTCGAGATTCTTTCCAGGTATTGTACCATTCCATTTCCGTTCCAGGTCTAACAAAAAACTGCATTTCCATTTGTTCGAACTCTCGCATTCGAAAAATGAATTGTCTAGCAACAATCTCATTTCTGAATGCTTTGCCAATTTGAGCAATACCAAATGGAATCTTTTGTCTAGATGTTTTCTGAACGTTGAGGAAGTTCACAAATATGCCTTGTGCTGTTTCAGGCCTTAAATAGAGTTTGCCTTCTTCGCCAGAGATATTGCCAAGTTGGGTGTTAAACATCAGATTGAATTGGCGCACATCTGTCCAGTTTTTTGTACCACTAACAGGGCAAGCGATTTCTAACTCTTCAATTAACAGTTTCAACGCAGCCATGTCTCCTTCTGCAAGACCTGTATTTAATTTTGACATAGCAGAATCTATCTTAGCCTGTCTTTCTAAGATTCTGCCATTTGTTGTTCTGAATTGATGCTCATCAAAACTGTTACCAAATCGCTTTGCAGCTTTATCAACATCTTTTTGAATCTTTCCTTCAATCTTTGCACAATAGTCTTCTACAAGGACATCTGCTCTATATCTTTTCTTAGAATCTTTGTTATCAACTAATGGGTCATTAAATGCATCAACGTGTCCTGATGCTTTCCAAATCTTAGGATGCATAAAGATTGCTGAGTCAATACCAACAATATTGTTATGCATTCTGACCATACTGTGCCACCAGTAGTTCTTAATATTATTTTTTAACTCGACGCCATTTGGACCATAGTCATATACCGCGGCCAAACCATCATACAGTTCACTGGATTGATAGATAAAACCGTATTCTTTACAATGAGAAACCAACTTCTTAAAATCCATAACATTCTAATGTTCAAAAGCACAAAGGTAGTAATCAACTAAACTTTATTTGTATTTAAGTATTTCCCTAATAATCAATACAAATTAATATGTTCTCATTTTTTAAAAAGGATCCAAAGAAGGCATTGCAAAAGGAGTACGAAAAACTCATGAAAGAAGCCTATGAATTGGCAAAAACGGATAGAGCTGCAAGTGATAAGAAAATAATGGAAGCTGAAAAGATTGGCCAGCAATTGGAACAGATGTAAAAAAAGAAATCGCGACTACAAGCGTCGCGATTTACCCCAGATTAAAATATTTGAGAAGATTGTTCTTGATTTCCCGTGATTCAAATGTAATTCGAGACAATACATTTTTTTGTTAAAATCTCACCAAAACAAGTGAATTGCAGGAATTCCTTTGCCAACTACACCTTGTGATTCTCATCAACAAAAGCAGATTCAATGACCTTTTCTAACTGATTAATTTACAATCAGTTACAACTGCCTGGTCCGTATAATCACAAGAAACTATAGGTGAAATACTTGAAATCAGAGGTAAAAGTTAGTTGTTAATGCTAATTAACTCGATATTGAATAGCATAATGGCATTCTCTCTAATGCCTGGTCTTGGGTTTTCACCATAGGCCAAAGGTGAAGGAATAATTAATGTACCACTTCCTCCTTCTTTGAATAAAGGTATACCTATTTGCCAGCCTTCTATTACTCCTGAGAGATTAAAATCCAGTGGCATGCCTTGATCGTAACTGCTATCAAATTTGATCCCATCAAGATAAAGTCCTTCATAGTGAGCTGTAACATTGTCGTTCACGGTTGGACTTGCTCCAGTGCCTTCAATAGTTTCTATATAGAATACCCCTTCAGAAGTTTCTTGTGCTTCTAAGTCATTTGTTTCTAAGTAAGTCTTAATCGTTTCGATATCATCCATAAGTCTTTGATCATCATCACCACAACTAACACAGAAAAGCACGACGGATAACAGAATAATTAATTGGCGCATTTGTTATAAATTTTAGATAAAGGTATAAAATGAATTATGCAAAGTACTTTTGAGACTACTTGATTATGTTTTATGAAACTACCTGATTTATCTCAGCTCTATTCATCCTTTGATATACCTAATTACGACGCTTGGACAGAAAGCCTTGGTATCGAGAACCAGAAAGCTGCCAGCAAGTATGGTCAATCTATTTCTTATAAACAACGTGAACTTAATCTTGGCGCAACAGTAATGCTGAATCAAGCTGCTAAAAGCGTTAATCTAGAAATACTCAGTCTATTAAAGAATGGAGTACAGTCTATCCATTTAGCAGGCAATGAAGAAGAAATAGATTATGAAGTCATTTTTGAAGGAGTGTTTCTAAACATGATAGAAGTCTATGGGTCAGACTTGCCTAAAGCTCAAGCATATTTAAATTCAATAGGATATGCAATTCAAAACCTATCAGAATCAAATACAGTACTAAGGTTAGCAAAAGAAGAACTCCTTACTCCAACATTTCCAGAGTCCAATTTTCAGACGATCCTTTGCACCATTGATACTAACTATATATTTCAGATTGCAAGATTACGAGCAATACAGCATATCATAGAGGAACATGGTAGAGCAGTAAGGTTTATTATTGTTTTTGATGAAAAAGAGGAATGGGATACTGATACTACATATATAGCCCACACGGTAATGTCGACTATCACATTACATGTTGGAGGAGATACGGTATTTCCTTATTTCACTTCTCCTAATGTATCACTAGAGCAGAATAGAGTAAGTACAAACATCTTTCATGTCCTCCAGATGGAATCAAAACTTGATCAGGTGAATGACCCATTAAGAGGTAGTTATATGATTGAAGAATTAACAGGTCAAATGCTTCAAAAGATGAAACAAGAGCATGCTTAAAGAATTCACAACAGCTGAAGGAATCAGAATACCGAGAGAGTTTGAAGAAAAGAGAACTCGACATGAAGTCTATTTATCTGGAAAGCCTCCTTTTCTAAGTGGTCCTTATCCTACAATGTACCTAGGCAGGCCGTGGACTATTCGCCAATATGCTGGGTTTTCTACAGCAGAAGAAAGCAATGCATTTTACCGCCAAAATCTTGCAGCTGGCCAAAAAGGCTTATCTATTGCCTTTGATCTTGCAACTCACAGAGGGTATGATTCAGATAATCCACGAGTATCAGGGGATGTAGGTATGGCAGGTGTGGCAATAGATACAGTAGAAGATATGAAGGTGCTTTTTGATGGTATCCCTTTAGATCAGATGTCTGTATCAATGACGATGAATGGTGCGGTCATTCCAATTATGGCCTTTTATATAATTGCAGCTGAGGAACAAGGTGTAAGCCAAAGTCAATTAAAGGGAACTATCCAAAACGATATTTTGAAAGAGTTCATGGTTAGAAATACCTATATCTATCCACCAGAACCATCAATGAGAATTATTGGAGACATCTTCTCTTATACTTCGAGATTCATGCCCAAGTTTAATTCGATCAGCATCAGTGGTTATCATATTCAAGAAGCTGGAGCAACTGCGGACCTAGAACTTGCGTACACCTTAAGTAATGGATTAGAATACCTAAAGACAGGTGTAAGTCGAGGGATGTCAATAGATGACTTTGCACCAAGACTCTCTTTTTTTTGGGGCATAGGAATGAATCATTTTATGGAGGTGGCAAAAATGAGAGCAGGTAGAGTTTTGTGGGCATTTCTAGTACAACAATTTGACCCAACTAATCCGAAATCAATGTCGCTAAGGGCTCATTGTCAAACATCAGGATATAGTCTCACTGCCCAAGACCCTTATAACAATATTGGAAGAACAGGCATAGAAGCGATGTCAGCGGTGTTGGGTGGAACACAATCACTGCATACTAATTCTCTAGACGAAGCCTTGGCACTTCCTAGTGAGTACTCAGCTAAGATTGCCAGAGATACGCAAAAGTTTTTACAACAAGAAACCGACTTGTGCAACTATATAGATCCTTATAGGGGGTCATTTTATGTTGAATACTTGACGGAACAACTGATGCAGAAAGCATGGGGTATGATCCAGGAAATAGAGGAAGCTGGTGGAATGACTAAAGCGATTGAAAAGGGAATTCCAAAAACCAGAATTGAAGAATCTGCAGCTCGTGCTCAAGCAAGAATAGATTCAGG
>JAHDEL010000005.1:37581-138031 GCA_020628855.1 Saprospiraceae bacterium
CAAAAACCAGAATTGAAGAATCTGCAGCTCGTGCTCAAGCAAGAATAGATTCAGGGCTAGAGAAAGTTGTTGGTGTTAATATCTTCAGACAAGAAAAGGAATCTCTCAATTTCGAAATTCTTGAAGTGGATACGCAAAAAGTAAGAGAAAGTCAGATAGCTAAATTGAAAAGTATTCGAAAGCGCCGAGATAATACTAAAGTTGATAGTTTGCTTGATAGGTTGACAGCAGCTTGCAAATCAAAGAAAGAAAATATACTATCATTAGCAGTAGAAGCGGCAAGAGAGCGTGCTACCCTTGGAGAAATCTCGATGGCAATGGAGAAGGTATTTAAAAGGCATAAAGCTCAAAACAAGACTGTATCTGGAGTATATTCATCAACTATTATGGATGACAAATCATTTATAAGAGCTCAAGAACTTTCTGATAAAGTTGCTTATCATCTTGGTAGAAGAGCAAGAATTTTAATAGCAAAACTCGGACAAGATGGGCATGATAGAGGTGCGAGAGTGATTGCAACAGGATTTGCTGATCTTGGTTTTGATGTTGATATTGGTCCTCTTTTTCAAACTCCAGAGGAAGCAGTAAAACAAGCCATCGAGAACGATGTACACCTTCTTGGAATAAGTTCACTCGCGGCAGGACACAAGACACTCGTCCCTCAAGTTATAGAAGAACTCAAAAAAAGAGGTAGAGAAGATATTGCAGTCATTGTCGGAGGTGTCATTCCACCTGCTGATTATGATATTCTCTTTGGTCACGGTGTATTAGGTATCTTTGGGCCTGGCACTATATTGTCAGAAGCTGCAAGTCAAATTCTATCTTTAATGTTAAATCAATTAGAAAACTCAGAAAATACTTAGTTGTAAGAGTTAAAAGTGGTGTCTTCTAGTTAGAACACAGAAATGAATATTTACCAAGACATAGCAAAAAGTAAACAGCGCAAAGAGAAAAAGCTGGCTGTGCTAATAGATCCAGATAAGATAAAATTGAAAAATTTGGATGCTGTTATCACTCAAGCAGTCAATGCAAATGTTGATTATTTTCTAGTTGGTGGTAGCTTAATCATGGATGATGCCTTAGATCATGTGATACACCAAATTCAACGTCTCTCAAACATCCCCGCTATACTTTTTCCTGGAAATACAATGCAAATCAATCGGCATGCCGATGCGATTTTACTGTTAAGTCTAATTTCAGGACGTAACCCAGAGCACCTTATTGGCAATCATGTTATTGCTGCACCATACTTAAGGTCATCAAACTTAGAAGTAATCTCAACAGGCTATATCTTAATTGACGGAGGTGTTGAGACCACTGTATCTTATATCAGCGGAACAAAACCAATCCCAGCTGACAAGGCAGAAATAATAATTAGCACAGCTTTAGCAGGACAGATGTTAGGCTTGAAGCAAGTCTATCTTGACGCAGGTAGTGGTGCAAAACATCCAATCCATCCGGATATTGTATCGCAGCTAGCACAAGAGATTACAATTCCTATAATCGTTGGTGGAGGAATTAGAACGCCAGAAATTGCAAATAGATTAGCAAAGTCGGGAGCAGATATTATTGTGGTAGGTAATGCTTTCGAAAGCCATCCTGAACTCATTTTGGATATGTCTTTAGCAGTACACCAAGAGAGCAGAAATTCAATTAGCACAAATGACTAAAGGAGTTGTTATCAGGTCCACTGGAAGCTGGTATGATATTCAACTGGAAGATGGAAAAGTTGTTCCAGGCAGAATTGTTGGAAAATTTCGCCTCTTAGAAAAGCCGGTAACAAACCCTGTTGCTGTTGGTGATTATGTTACAGTCAATGTAGTGAATGGAGAGGAGACAGTCATGATAACAGATATCTTGGAAAGAAAAAACTATGTTGTCAGGCAGTCACCTAGAAAGAAGCACCAACTCCACATTCTTGCAGCAAATATTGACCAAGCTGTCCTCGTCATCACAATTGTCAACCCTAACCTTAAACAAGGATTTATTGATAGGTTTCTGATGATGACTGAACCTTATGATATCCCGGTCCACATTGTTTTTAACAAATCTGACACATATACCGAAGGAGATATAGCTATTTATGACTATCTCAAACAGATTTATGAAACCATTGGATATAGTTGCTCCTTAGTCTCGGCTAAAGAAAAACAAGGTATAGAAGGAGTAAGATCATTGTTGAAGGATAAAAGGACCTTGTTTAGCGGTCAATCTGGAGTAGGTAAATCAACTCTTATCAATTCCTTGCAGGAAGGTTTAGAGCTTCGTACAGCTGATATTTCAGAGTATACCGGAAAAGGTCAGCACACTACAACATTTGCAGAAATGTTTCAACTCTCAGAAGGAGGAGAAATTATTGATACTCCAGGTATAAAAACATTGGGTTTCAACCATTTTGATAAAATGGACGTGGCACATAATTTCAAGGAAATCTTTGCTGCTTCGGATGGCTGCAAGTTTAACAATTGTTTCCATGGAGACGAACCGAAGTGTAACGTAAAGCAACTTGTTGAAAGTGGAGAAATCAGCGAACTTCGCTACTTTAATTACGCCCAATTAATCGATGAAGTAGAACAGCAAAACTATTGGGAGCGCAAAAAAGAATATTGATATAACTATCAAGCTTAATGTATAATCTACTCTCTTCTACGTAAAGTGGATTTCACACTTATTGAAATAACATTAATGTAAAATATTCTCACTATTTTACTAAGCTTTTCATCATGAGAAGCACACCTTATTAGCGAAATTACCGACTCCCATCACTCTAGATAATTGATTGAGATGAATTGGGGATTTACAATTAGTGGGATGATGTTAAGGATCACAGTTCTTGTGATTTTTTGGGTTTTCTCGACAACAGCTCTGTTTGCGCAGCCTTCGAATGATGACTGTGCAAATGCAATAGAACTCTTTAGCACAGATCCATGTAGTCCTGTGGTAGGAACAGTTGACGATGCTACATCTTCTGGTACGGATGACTGCGTTGGAACTGCTGATGATGATGTCTGGTACTTCTTTGTAGCAAACTCAGCATCTTATGACATAGAAGTTGATGGATATGGTAATTTCATAAATGGTATTGATGTAGTTATTGGTGTGTATTCGGGCAATTGTAGCTCCTTAACAAATATAGATTGCGAAGATGGTACTCTTGCTGGAGGAACAGAAACACTAACTGTAGGTGGCTTAACGATTGGTAATACTTACTATATTCAAATCTATGATTATTTTACGGGGGAACCAGGTAATCCAGATTTTGATATTTGTATTACAGAAAATATGCCACCACCAAATGATGAGTGTATAGATGCTATTGACTTGACACAAAATCCAAACTGTAGTTATACAGCTGGATTTACTGGAGGGGCAACAGACTCAGGTATTGACAATTGTACAGGTACAGAGAATGATGATGTCTGGTATTGCTTCACTGCTACAGGGTCTTCTGCAGCAATTGATGTCGATGGGGCAAGCGGTTTTGATGCTGTAATCGGTGTCTATAGTGGCACATGTGGAAGTTTGACATTGCTTGATTGTGAAGATGGTGGAGGTTCAGGAGCTGTTGAATCAACAATTATTGGAGGGTTGACACCAGGGCAAAAATATTTTATTCAAGTTTATCATTGGTCATCAGCTGATCCGTCTAACGATAACTTTGATATTTGTGTCTACGATCCACCTACTGGTGACTGTGGACAATCCAACGTTCAGGCTACAGTCTTGAGCTGTAATAACTGTACGATTAACGATGGCTCAGCACAAGGTAATCAGTTTGGTGACCCAAACTTGGAAGTAACTGCTGACGGATGCGGTCCTGTAACAATCTTGGTTGAATATGCTTTTGATTGGGATCAAGGATCAGGAGCGAATTGGATTCATGGTATATCATATACAGCAGGACCACTCTGGACTGGCTTTGAAGAATTGCCGCCTACAGGTTGGATATTTATGCCAAATGGAGTTACTGGAGATTGTAGTGGAATAAGTTATGGTCCAGGATATTACTATGATACTAATGGGGATGATGGTTCTAGTTTTTGCAATGGAGGAGATTCTCCTGGAGATCCATCTGATAACTTCGGTGTGAACTGTGATGGTAGTGCTTGTCCATCTTTCCAATTTGAACTTACATACTGTGCGACTAATTCTACTCCTTCACAATTTGTAGAATCAATTAGCTTTTCAGTAACAGAAGATGGAGCATCAGGTGGGTGGAATATTTATGGTAACTGTAATCTTGAAAACTTCTTCAATATCACAATTAATAATTCATGTGGTCCAGAAGCGGCATTCTTAGATCCACCTATAGATTTTTGCACGGCACCTGACTTCAATCTTATGAACTCAACAGGTGGTTATGATATGGGAGATGAGTGGACCGGGAGTGTAGTTAATGGTGCTGGTAGTCCAAATGCTACCCTGAGCTATTGTGACAATCTTGACAATACATCAATCTCACATACCGTAGGAGAAAATGGTTGTGAAGACGGACCATTTATTGAATTTTACGAAGTGTATAAGCCCGCAATTCAAAATGTGATGGTCAGTGCTACAGAAGGATGTGGAAACACTGATGTTACTTTATCCGCGGATGTGGATATTGATAATATGGCTGGTTTTCAAGATTGGTTTACGACGGTCTCCGAAGGAGGAAATATGGGAGGCGGCACATTAGTATTCGAGGATCAAGATGGTAATATCTATTCTCCAGGTATGAATACACTACCTGCAGAGGCTTGTGCAGAAAAGGTCTATACATTGACACCAAAACTTCAAACAGGGTGTGATGCCTGTGATGTTGAAGGTCCACCCGTGATGGTGACTGTCTATCCAACCTTTACACTTGATCTAGTGCCAATGGCAGAATGTGGTACAGCTCATGCCCATGTGTTAGGAACAGATGGGACAATCTGTGATATGGTGGAAGTGAGTTGTCCTAATCCAGGCGATATTGGCAGTGCCACTTATGATTTCATGGAGGCCGTAGGTACTGCTTGTGAGTTAACAGCTAATGGAATGATTGAGTGTTCTTGCTATGTATGTAACGCTGATGCTGGGACAGTCGATCCAATCCCAACAGGATGTGTAGGTACACCTGTGAACATTGATGCATCTAATTATTATGTTGATCCAGATTATCAAGAATACATTCTGGTTGTAGATGATTCAGGTGTGATTATTGAATTCGGACCTCCTCCACATAGTTTTACACCAACGGACTGTGATGATTATTTTTTCTTCAGTTACAATTATGATATCAATGACCCACTTGTTGTAATTCCTGTTGCAGGAACGACGCTCATCAGTGATATTGACTGCACAGTAGCTTGTTGCGACTTGGAAGGACCTGAAAGTGCCAATTTTGGAGAGATGGGCACAGTAACAATAAATGTCCCTGCAGACATGACTTTTCAATGTGACATGGCTCCGACTGAAGATGGGAGTGGAGCTAGTGTTAGTGGTAATACCTGCCCAGTCAACCTAGTCTATGATGGTGAAACGATTGTAGCTGGTTCGTGTCCTAACGCCTATCAAGCTACTTATCAATGGACTGCTACTGATGTGTGTGGAAATGTATTTGTCGAAGATTACACAATCACGGTTGAAGACACTATGGCACCTACTTTTGATAATCCTCCTTCTCCAGTACCAGACATAACATGCGGAGGGATGGTGCCACCACAAGAAACATTGACTGCAACAGATAACTGCAGTACCCCAACTATCACTGAGTCAACCCAGCCATTTACACCTGATGATTGCGCAGGATATGCTATTACCTATGTGTGGGATGTTGAAGATGATTGTATGAATACTGATCAGACAACACTAACTATTACTATTCTCGGCGATACAGATCCCCCAATGTTGGTTATTCCCATGGATGCCACTGTGAGTTGTGAAATGATTCCTTCGGAAGATGGAAGCGGGGCAACTGCCACAGATAATTGTACAGCTGATAATGATATAACTCTTAACTACTTAGGAGAAACGGACAATAGTGATATGGGTTGCCCATATCAGATTATTCGAACATGGCAGGCCGTTGACCTCTGTGGAAATGATACAGGCCCTGTATCACAAACAATAACAGTAGAGGATAATATATTTCCTATGATTGCTGCAGTTCCAGGAGATGAAACATTGAATTGTTATACAGAGTTTAATCCTGCCATTCCAGATTTGACGTGGAGTGATAATTGTACCACAGGAGGCACTGTTGTGGGTACACAGAACCCTACAGATGCCAGCTCTATGACATGCCCAGGAGGTTCGATTGTGAGAACTTGGACAGTCATGGACGATTGTGGAAATGTTACTACAGAGACCCAAACTATCACAATACTTCCTTACCCTCTGGTCGATTGGATAAATCCTCCGGCAGATATTACTCTAGGATGTACTGATCCCATTCCGTCTACAGATTCAATGGACCACCCATTATCTTATATGAGTTCTGGAACTGCATGTACGGAGTCAGGAATGGTAACACCGATAATCACTGGTGCTATCACAGGCTGTAACACATCTATGACTTTAGATTGGACATACACAGATATGTTAGCCTGTAATACCATTACACATACACAAACTATAACATTAGAAGATACAGAAGAACCTCAATTACAAAACGAACCCGGTGACCTTACTTACAATTGTGCAGGAGAAGTGCCACCTATTGCAGATCTCGCATGGATAGATAATTGTGACGGTACAGGTATGGTTCCTGGACAAGAATCAGGAAGTATTGATAATTGTATAGGTGGTTCAATTACCAGAGCATGGACATATACTGATGCTTGTGGTAATACGGATACGCACATCCAGATAATTACTGTAAATCCAGTGCCAGACTTGATGTGGACTACATCACTACCACCAGATATTACTTTAAGCTGTACTGATCCTATTCCTCCAGTATTTGATCTTGATTATTCTAATAATGCCAGTAGTATGTCTTGTCTTGAAAACGGCACTGTTTCACCAACAGAAAGTGGAACACTCAATGTTTGTGGCGATATGATAACTCGGCTATGGGAAGTACCTAACCCTGTTTGTGGACCACCGCTTTCATTTACTCAAACACTTACATTAGAAGATACAGAATTGCCAGAACTACAGAATGAACCGCTGGACTTGACATTTGATTGCGCATCAGATCTGACACCAATGGGAGACTTGACTTGGACAGATAATTGTGATGGTACTGGGGTTGTTTCAGGAGTTGAAGATGGAACGATTGACAACTGTACAGGTGGAGCAATAACAAGAACTTGGACATATACCGATATGTGTGGTAATACAGATACCCATGTTCAAAATATAACAGTAAATCCTGTGCCAGATATTGTTTGGACATCTACACTGCCTCCTTCTAATGTCATACTAGACTGTGATGATCCTCTACCACCACTTGAGGACTTGATGTATTCTAATAATGCAACCAATATGAATTGCGAAGAAATGGGTACAGTTTCTCCGGTTGAGAATGGAAGTTTAGTTATGTGTGGCGATGTTTTGACTAGAGTTTGGACTACACCAATACCAGCTTGTGGTCCTGGTTTGGTCTATATTCAAACAATCACATTAGATGATGTAACTCCACCTCAGTTCACAAACCCACCGAGCTCTAGTTTGACACTCACTTGCATCACTGATTTGCCACCATTGGTTGATTTAGATTGGACAGACAATTGTGATGGTATGGGTACAACACCAGGTGTTGAGTCAGGCTCTTTGGAAGCTTGTCAAGGAGGAAGTATTACAAGAACTTGGGAAATTACGGATGCTTGTGGCAATGGTCCAGTCACCTTTACTCAAATTATTACGGTTAGTGCTCCTGTACCAACACCTTGCGATGATATGGATGCTTGTACCATCAATGATATGGAGACGATTGCCTGTGATGGTACTGTTTGCATACCTTGTGCAGGAGTAATCACTGATTGTTCAGGAGTTACCGAAATGTTGCCATGCGATGATATGGACGATTGTACTATCAATGATATGGAAGAAGTAGCCTGTGATGGAAGTGTTTGTGTGCCATGTCAAGGTGAGATAACGGACTGTACCAATGGATTAACATTTGATGAACCATGTTCAGATGGAGATCCTTGCACAATCAATGATATGAGAACTATAGATTGTCAGGGTCAAGTATGCGTGCCTTGTGCAGGAACACCGACAACTACACCAGACCCAATGCTTCAAGGTCCAGAATTAACGTGTGAAGGTGAAACAGCAACTTTGACTGCTACGGGTTGTTCTGGAGATGTTATTTGGTACTCAGATCCCGCAGGCATCAATATTGTCAATGTGGGACCGAGTTTCCAAACACCAATTATTACTACTAACACAACGTATTATGCAGTTTGTGACATCAATGGATGTCTGTCGAACATTGTAGGTATTCCTGTGAATGTCACAACTCCTATTGACCCTACAATTACAGGTGATGATACTATTTGTCAAGGAGAAACCACAGTATTAGATGCAGGCCCTGGTTATAGTACTTATGGTTGGGGTAGTTCGTCTGATCAAACATTAACTGTGTTTAGTTCAGGGACTTATACTGTAACAGTCACTGATAGTAATGGTTGTACCAGCACGGACGACTTCAATGTATCGGTTATTTCACCTGAAGAACCTGAAATAAGTGGCTCATTAACCTATTGTATTGGTGGCGATACAGAACTTTCTGTTGATCCTTCATTTACAGGCATTCAATGGGCTCCGAATGGTGAAATGACACCAAGCATCATTGTAAATTCTGAAGGTACATATGCAGTAACGGTGACTGACAACAATGGATGTACTTCCTCGACCTCTGTTGAAGTCATGGAGTCTACATCACTTAACCCGCAAATAATTGGAGATCTTATTTACTGTCAAGGAGGGACAACTAACTTAACTGCCGGAAACTTTGCGATGTATTCATGGGCTCCAAATGGAGAAACCACATCTTCGATAAATGTAGGTAGTGAGGGCACTTATTCAGTCACAGTTACAGATAGTAATGGCTGTACAGGAGAGTCATCAGTAGAAGTGTTTGAAAATACAATTCCACCTGTTACAATTTCTGGTGATGATCTCATTTGTGAAGGAGATGATACAACATTAGATGCCTTTAATATTGACTATGGTAATTATATCTGGTCAACTGGAAGTGTGAACTCCAGTATTACAATTAATCAAGCTGATATTTACAGTGTCACTGTGTTTGATATTAATGGTTGTACATCTTCTACTTCTATAGATGTTGGATATTTTCCATCCACAGATTTGACAATCTCTGGAGACTTGGCAATCTGTGATGGGTTAGCCACTACACTGAGTGCTCAGACAGGATATGCCTCCTATGTCTGGTCTCCAGGAGGAGAGAATACTTCAAGCATTTCAGTGAGTTCAGCAGGAACATATAGTTTGACCACAACAGACAACAATGGTTGCACTTTTAGTTCTTCAGTAAATGTGGTGTCTTTAAACGATTTAGAGTTATTTATTGACGGAAGCTTGTCTTATTGTGAAGGAGGCTTTACAGAACTTAATGCAGGCTCCTGGGATACTTATGTTTGGTCGCCAAATGGAGAAATGTCTCAAACTATAACAGTGAATACTCCAGGTAACTATGGAGTTACAGTGAGTGATAGTAATGGATGTACAACATCCTCAAGTGTAATGATTCAAGAAGATACCGAACTCTCTCCAATGATTAACGGAGATATGATAGTTTGCCCTGATGAGCTTGCGAGCATATTTGTTCAAGGTGCATTTACTGACATTCTATGGAGTGATAATACAACCAATAACTTCAATACTGTTTTTGCAGGTACGTATTCGGTAACTGTGACTGATAATTCAGGCTGCACAGGATCATCAGAGATTACAGTGGTTGAGCAAGCTGCAGAACAGGTAATCATATCTGGAACTCTCGATATCTGTAGTGGTACAACAACAGACTTGGCGGCTTCAGATGGATTTGACAGTTATTCTTGGTCCAATGGATTGAGCACTCAAAGCGTAACGGTCAATACAGCAGAAACTTTTGAAGTAGTTGCTACGGATAGCAATGGATGTACAAGTAGCAGTGCGGTAATGGTAAATGTTTCATCTATAGATCCTCCAGAAATAAATGGAACACCAGTAATTTGCGCTGGAGAGGCTACTGAATTATCAGCAGGAGGATTTGTTCAATATGAATGGAGTACTGGAGAAATGACTCCAAGCATTACTGTTACTTCTGGAGACAATTATCTTTTGACGGTTACAGATGCCTTTGGATGTACAAACAGTAGTGTTGTTTCAGTAACTGAAAACACACCACCAAATGTAATTATTCTTGGTTCGACAAGTTATTGCATAGGAGGATTTACTGATCTATCAGTTGATGGGGATTTTACTCAAATCACATGGAGCACTACTGAGTCCACTGCAACGATAAGTATTGCTTCAGAAGGTGCAGTATCGGTTACAGTCACAGATGCCAATGGATGTACTGCTTCATCAAATGTTACGATTCAAGAGGATAGTGAATTATCACCTTCAATTTCAGGTGATCTACTGGTTTGTGAGAATGGCAATACAGACCTTTCAGTAGTTGGTAATTACCCAATAATTAGTTGGAGTAACAATGCCACTGAGAATAGTATTTCTGTCGGTATAGGTACTTATAGTGTTACTGTAACTGATAATTCAGGATGTACAGGTTCTTCACAAGTCGAGGTTACTCAACAGGCAAACCAAGTTGTTTCTATTCTTGGTCAGACAGAATTTTGTCAGGGCTCAAGTACAGACTTAACGGCATCAGATGGTTTTGATTCTTATCTCTGGTCTACAGGAATTAATGGTCAGATCCTAACAGTTACCATGACAGGGATGTATTCAGTAACAGCCACAGATATGCTGGGATGTACGGCTAGTAGCACATTGATGATTACAGCACAAGATGTCACTCCGCCAGAAATAGAGGGGCCAAGCATGCTATGTACTGGTGAAACAATCACATTATCAACAATGGGTTACTCCATTTATGAGTGGAGTACTGGAGATATGTCTTCCTCAATAACAATAGATGATAATGGTAATTATAGCGTGACCGTGACGGATGATTTAGGGTGTACAAGCAGCTCTTCAGTTATTATCACTGAGAATAATCTTCCTATGGTTACAATTGTTGGTTCTACCTCTTTTTGTATAGGAGGATTTACCGAACTCAGCTTAAATGATGATTATGACCAAGTTCTGTGGAGCACAGGCGATAATACTCCTCAGGTTTCAGTAATGATGACTGGACCTATCTCTGTCACTGTTACTGATGCCAATGGATGTACTGGCAGCTCTGATGTTATGATAACTCAAGAAGAGTTTTTGAGCCCAAATATTGGCGGTAACCTCACTCTTTGTAATGGTGAGAGTACCACCCTAGATGCTGGAGCAGCTTTTGTGAGTTGGGTATGGAGTACTGGAGATATGACACAAACTCTAACTACTGACGTCAGTGGTCCATATAGTGTTACTGTAAGTGACAATTCAGGCTGTACAGGTGAATCAACAGTTGAAGTAATTGTTAATGCAAACCCAGAACCTAACATAGTTGGAGACCTTATGCTTTGTCAAGATGAAACTACCATTGTAAGCCTTGATGCCGACTTTGATGAATATCTCTGGAGTACAGGAGATGCTTCCCCAACTCTCGATGTATTGGGTCCAGAACTCGTTTCAGTAACTGTTACTGATAGTAATGGATGTACAGGCGTGTCTGCTGTTGATATAACTTTAGTTCTTTCACCTCAGATAGTTAGTGTAATGACTGACTGTAATGATGATATGACTGCTTATACAATTGCATTAGTCACTTCGGGAGATAATGTTGTAGCAGATCCATACACTGTAAATTTTGATGGAACAAGCTTCTCTATTGAAGACATTGATGTGGCCACAGGCGTTGATATTACAATTAGTAATACGACAACAGGATGTGATACTTTGATAAATATTCAACCGCCAAATTGTGATTGTCTTGCTGTATCAGATGCAGGAAATAATCAAGAAATAGATTGTATCAATACTTCGGCTACTTTGTCTGGTCCACTTACCTCCAGTGGTATGGGTTTTGAATACGCATGGTTTGATGATGAAGGAAACCAAATAGGGAATGATGAATCAATTACTGTAATGGAAGGTGGGGAATATACCTTAGAAGTCATTGATCTTTCTAATGGATGCTCCGACTTTAGTAACGTCACAGTATTGGATATGTCTAATGATCCAGTAGCCATCATTCAAGCTGATCCGGATAATATTATTGATTGTGTTATTGATGTCGTTATGTTATCGACAGAAGAACAGACAAATGTGGAATATACTTGGACATTCAATAAATTGGAAAGCAGCGAACTTTTTATAGAAGTATCAGACCAAGGTGAAGCAATGCTTGTAGCTGTTGATACGATTACAGGATGTTCGGACATAGCAACGCTTTTTATTGAAGATCAAGAAGAATATCCGCTCATCATTATTGCTGATCCAGCTGACCTTAACTGTACGACAGGTGAGCTTACCCTCGATGCATCAGCTTCACAATCAGGAACTGATATTCTCTATCAATGGTATGACGAAAATGGTCCAATAGATTTAGAGACATCTAGTACGTTAGACATCTCAAACCCTGGAATGTACTACTTCGAAGCAATTGATACCTCTAATAATTGTATAAATACAGACACCGTAGAAGTTATAGAAATAATTAATTATCCAGAGATTACTACAGAAGAGGACTTTACTCTTCCATGTGACATCAATAGCGTTACTATTACAGTGGATATTGTTAGCCAATTTTCTACTAGCTCCACATGGTCTACATCTGATGGCAATATCCTTTCAAATGTTAATTTGGAATCCATAGAAGTAAACGCACCTGGGTGGTACTATGTGAGTGTAGCTGATCAGTTATCTGGATGTATAACAAATGATTCAATTCAAATTTTTCCAAATCTTGGTCCTCAAGCATTCATGGGACAAGTGAACCAACCCTCTTGTGAATTTGTGGATGGAGGAGTTATAGACTTGACTGTCTCCGCAGGTGGAGTAGAGCCGTTTGTGTATTATATCAATGGTCAAGAAAGTCAAGACGGACAATTTAATGGCCTTACGGCAGATGAATATCTCATCGAAGTGGTGGATGCATTAGGTTGCACACATGATACTTTAATTATATTGGATGAGCCCGCAATGGTAGAATTATCTATCTCAGATCCAATCATCAATAGCACATTTGGAGCAAGTGAGACAGTAACATTGATGACTAATGTCGATGAGAATATGATAGCTGATATTAATTGGCTTCCAGAGTTAGAAATACCTTGTCAAAATTGCTTAGAAATAACCATTGATAATATCATGAGTAATCAGTCTTATCTCATTACTCTAATAGATGAGAATGGCTGTCAGGATACTACAACATTCCAGCTGATTATCGAACAAAAAGAAGACATTTATATTCCGAATATAATCATAACCTCGGATGATGAAAATGGAAAGTTTTATCCTCAATCTGGAACAGATGGTGTGATAGCTGAAGAAATGTACATTTTTGATCGTTGGGGTAACCTTGTATATTCTGATTCTATGTTTCCTACTAATGATCCACAATATGGTTGGGATGCTACATTTAATGGAGAACAAGTACAAGCTGGTGTCTATGTATACGCATTTGTATTTGATGTTCCAGGTCTTGGAAGAGTACTCAAATCTGGGGATGTCACTGTGATTTACTAAAGCAGAGAATAAACAAACATGCAATAATTTGTATTTTCAAATCAGGTGAAAGAACGAAGACTACAAAAAATTCTATATACATTCCTTTTTGCAATGATTGCAAATATGGCTTTCACCCAAGTGAATGGCGCACCAGAACCTTGCACCTCTGGATCAGAAAATACATGTCAGTGCGAGAACTCACCTGTACTTTGTACAATTAATGATTTAGATGGCTATTCCTATAGCATGACAACCTTTCTTCATCCTAATGATGGACCTGATCCAATGTGTACAGGATCTGAAGGAAATATGACAGAATCTCACAATCCAACATGGTTTGCATTTTTGGCTTGGTGCGAAGACTTAACTTTTAAGGTAAACTTTAGCAATTGTACAAATGAGGGAAGTCTATTTTTTCCTTGTCAAGGTATTCAAGCTGCTGTATATGAAGACTGTAGTCTTAATCCAAGCTCTGCAATTGCTTGTGATACAGACACTGGCGGATGCGATAATAATGGCAATAGGATTGTTGATGTTACAGGTATGTCAATAGGTTCAACCTATTATTTCTTAGTTGATGGATGCTGTGGTTCAGCTTGTGATATTATTATCGAAGTAATAGGAGATTGCGGTGTCCAAAGTATAGGTCCATGGGAACAAGAAATACAAGGTCCAGATGTAGTTTGCCCTTCGGAGGTGGGTGACTATTATCTAGAGTTTGAACATCCAGGAGCATTTTATTACACCTGGTATCTGGATGGAATTGAGATTGATAACGGTCAAGGATTGCTCAACACTTCTGTAAATTTTCCAGGACCTGGGACATATGAGGTTTGTGTTGACGTAGATAATGATCCTTGCATTCTGATTACAGAAGACCCTGAACCTCTTTGTAAGACTATAACAGTAATTAAGGCTGAGGCTGAAGCTGGGGATTTATTATATTTTCCGACATTTCCCTGTCCAGGAGAACCTGTCAATTTGGAAACAGAAGACTATACAGACCACCCCTTATTTGATCATTGGGTTATTATTACAGATTTGGATGGGTGGATAACAGAAGCAATCAATGGACCTGATGGCATATTTACCTTGGATTCCTGCGGTACAATTGAGGCTTATGTCTATAATTTTTACAACCAAGGAGATTTTACTATTCCAGAGATAGGCGACAATATCTTTGATTTTGAAGATTGTGAAAATGATTGTTATTGTGACTTGGTACCGATACAAATAGATTGGACAGACTTCACTCCACCTCTATTTTTAGAAGAGCGAATGGATACTGTATTAACATGCTATACTCAATTAGCAGAATTAGACTCATTGCTTGAATGGAGTGATGATTGTCAAGGTAGTGGTTTTGTTCTTGGTATTGACACGGACACACTTGCAAGTTGTTCAGGAGGAACTACTACAAGAGTGTGGACTTATGCAGATGGATGCGGAAATATGATTTCTGTATCTCAAATGATTACAATTGAATCTTCTATCACCTTTGAATGGTTAGATACTTTGCCATCTCCTATTCTTGAGGTGCAATGCGGAGATACAATCCCAGACTTAGATAGCTTAAGATTTACTAATAATGCAACAGATGAGTTGTGCCTTCTTATAGGTGGTATACCTGGGATGGAAGTTGGTAGCCTCGAACAATGTGGAGATACGTTATTTCGGTCTTGGATATTACCTGAGCCAGTTTGTGATTCGATTATTGAATATCATCAGCTTATCATTTTGGCTGATACCATTGCACCGATATTTCCGAATCCTCCTCAAGACACACTTGTTTTAGCCTGCATACAAGATTTACCACCTTTAGAAAATCTTACATGGGAAGACAATTGTGATGGTATGGGAGAGACTGAACCATTGCAAATAGATAACTATGATCCATGTCTAGGAGGTGAGATGATAAGATCATGGACTTATACAGATTCATGTGGTAGTCTTTCAATTTCGGTTGAACAAGTGATAGTCATAGAACCGCCTTTGATGGTAGCCTGTGACGATGGAGACCCTTGCACAACAAATGATGTCGAAGTTGTGAATTGTGATGGCACCATTTGCGAGCCATGTCAAGGAGAAATCTTTGAAGTTGACTTACCTGAGGTCGCTGGTAACCTTACTATTTGTGAACAAGACTCTACGGAATTAGTCGTGGACAATTGTTTGGGTACAACAATTTGGTTAGATGGGACTAATACAACCCTCTATGAAGGAGACACCTTACAAAGTGGGAGCTTAACATCTGACCTCCTACTTTGGGTCTTTTGCTTAGATCAAAACTGTCCTTCTGATACGGTCAGTATACCAATAACCGTAAATACTTTACCAGTACCATCAATAGTTGGCGATGCTGTTATTTGTGTTGGAGAAAGTACTGAACTCACAGTTTCGAGTCCTTTCGATCAGTATCTCTGGAATACAGGAGAAGAAGGCAATGAGATTATTGCTACTACTGCTGATATTTATAGCGTTACAGTAACAGATAGTTTTGGGTGTACTAACTCAACAAGCTTTGATCTGCAAGTAATTACAGATCTTCCTCAGGTGGAAATCTTAGGTTCACAATCCTTTTGTATTGGAGGATCAACACAATTGACAGCTGAGACAACTGAAAGTGTAATTGAGTGGTCAACGGCTGAAACAATGCAGACAATTACAGTAGCTTCAGAAGGTCTCATAAGTGTTACAGTCACAGATAGTGATGGTTGTACAGGTAGCTCTCAGCTCATGATCACGGAGCAAACATTCCTAGAACCTAGTATTGGTGGAGACACACAGTTTTGTCCTGGTACATCTACTATTCTTGATGCAGGAGTATTTAATAGTTGGCTGTGGAATACTGGAAGTATAGAGCAAACTCTTGAAGTTGATGAAGCAGGAGTATTTACAGTTACAGTTTCAGATTTATCTGGATGCACAGGAACCTCTCAAGTTACAGTTTCAGAATATACTCCCCCTACGCCAGAAATGCAAGGACTAACGGATATCTGCCTAGGAGATAGTACTGAGTTAAGTCTCTTGCTAAACTATGAGGACTATATTTGGAACACGAGTGATACGACAGCAGTACTCCAAGCGTCACAGGCAAATCAATACTCAGTAACTGTTTCTGATAGCAATGGTTGTACGGGAGCTACTAGTCAGTCTATAGCATATTTACCAGCTCCTCTTATAGATAATACAGTGCCAACTTGTGATATTGAAAATGGGGAATACCAAATGGATATCACCACATCCGCTTCGGATTTGATATCGGAGTATCCGACCAACATGAATCAGGCAGGAGTCTTTTCCATTTCTTCGGTACCACTTGACTCAATATTGAGTGTGACATTGATCAACAGCGAGACAGGTTGTGATACCACTATCTTGATTAATCCACCGACTTGTGATTGTACCGCAGTTGCAGATGCAGGTCCTGACCAAATAATTAACTGTGCAACTACAGCTGTTACTTTAGGGGGTGACCAAACCTCTCAAGGAACTGCTTTTGACTATGCTTGGCTTGATTCAGATGGTAATATTCTTAGCGAAGATCCTTCTTTTGATGCAGAAATTGAGGGTACTTATCTATTACAAGTTATTGACCTGATAAACAATTGCACGATTGAAGATGAAGTAGAAGTCTTGGATCAAACCAATCAACCTGTTGCCGTGATCTTAGCAAGTCCCACTGATGCCTTTGACTGTACGATACAATCCATTGAATTAAGTGCACAGGTAGAACAAGATGTTGCTTATTCATGGCAGTTTAACAAACTGACAGAAGAAGGAAATACTTTTTTAGTCGAATCAGCAGGGGAAGCTTTTTTATACGCAATAGATACTATTACAGGATGTGGAGACACTACCTCATTAATCATACAGGATTTGAGTGAATATCCTTTTATTACTATAAATGAGCCGGCAATTCTCACTTGCACTAATAACACTATTATGTTAGATGCATCTCCCTCTCAATCAGGAAGTACAATAGAATATCAATGGAGTGATGTGAATGGAGAAGTGTTATCAACAGATGCAGTAGTTTCTGATATAACCCAACCAGGATTGTATGTTTTCGAATCAACAGATACAGCTAATGACTGCTTGAACTCAGATACAATAGAAGTTATCCAGTTAGAGCAATATCCTGAAATAACACTTGACGAATCATTACTTCTTGCATGTGATTTATCAAATAATACAATTACCGTAGAAGTATTGTCTGGAGAGTTGGTTCAAGCAACTTGGTCGGAGTTAAATACAACTACTAATCTCTCAGATACAGAAGTACTCCAAATCACAGATTCAGGTCAATTTGTAGTTGAAGTTCAAGATATCTTGACTGGCTGCATTACATCCGATACTATTATTGTAGACCTTGCTACTGGTCCAGAGACATTAGAGGTGGACCCTATCAATCCGAATTGCATCACTCAAGCATCTGGCGAAATCACGTTGTTAGAAATTTCAGGTGGAAATCCTCCATTTAACTACAGTATAGGAGGTGAGACAAATACTACAGGTGAATTTTCAAGCCTTGAAGCAGACACATACACTTATCTTGTCACGGATAGCTTAGGGTGTACCTTTGAAACTCAAGTGATCCTTGAAGATCCTGAACCTGTTGATTTAACAGCAAGCCCAGCTATTCAGTCAGTCACATTTGGAAGTTCTGCTTCTGTTGAGTTAATCACTGATATTGACAATAACGTAATAACCCAAATTACTTGGGACCCACCTCTTGAAGACCCTTGTCCGCTTTGTTTGGTAGTTGAATTTGAAAATGTCACCTCGCCACAAGAATACATAGTAGAAATAGAGAACATTTATGGTTGTACAGATACAACTCTAGTAGCGTTGCTGGTGACACAACAAGAAGACATTTTTGTGCCAAATATCTTTAACCCATTGGATGAAAATGAAACCTTCTACCCTCAATCAGGTACAGAAGGTGTGATCGTTAATACCATGCAGGTCTATGACCGTTGGGGCAATATAGTGTTCATGGCTACAGACTTTGAGACGAATGATCCTACAGCAGGATGGAACGGTACTTTTAATGGCGCACAAGCTGAATCAGGAGTCTATGTCTATGTTTTCGAATTTGATTTTCCTGGCTTAGGTCTCATTGTCAAATCAGGAGATATTACTCTGGTATATTGAGTTCGGCTCTATATTTCAATTGAGCCTCCTCGGGCATTTTTTCTAGAGTCTCTGTACAAAATTCTAATAACTCATCCTCAGCTTTTGTATAAACATAGTTTTTATAATAATCTGTGCTCTGACCTTTTAATTTTCGAATGTGCTGCAGAGTTTGGATTGCCGTATCTAGACCACCTTTTTTGGATAGGCTGATATAATCAGTCAGGATGTAATAAATATCATTATCAATAGCTCTACTCACATAAGTGTTGTAGAAGCTTAAGTCTTCAAGCGTTGGATTGGCTGATTTGATGTCTCCAATAACTGCTAAATATGGCATTGGGTTAGCCGCTAACAAAGAATCAATTATCTCAAAACTTCGATTTTGGTCAACTGCATAGGTAATGTAGAGTGCTTCTTCTTGCACAAAATAGGATTGATCTTGCATTCCGATTTTTGCCACGTTACTTGCCTGGCTTTTTGACTCTAATGCTAAGGATTCTAATGCTTTTTTTCTAAGCAAATAATGTGGGTCTGATGTCAGAATATTCATCAATTCTGAGTCAGAGTAGTAGCTACCATACTTAGAAAGTGTCATAAGACGGATCTCATAAAATGGATGTTTTTTGAGTGAACTTATAACTTCTTCAGAAAGTGATTTGCATTGTGTGATTGCACCTGTAAGGTCTACATATTCATTAGAATTGCGGAGGAGATGTTCATGCCATTCATCGGATTGTCTTTCTTCATTGATTTGACCAAGAAGATTATGATTTCCATCAAATACAATTGCTCCTACTATACTTTTATTTTGTATCAGCAAGGTGTCTCTTTTCTTATTGATATCCCAAATCAATTGCTCACTTGTACCATCCACATAGTATATTCTTGGGTTAACGGTAAAGGCAAAAACTGGAAGGTGGTCGGGAGCTTCTTGGGTTTGCTCCATAATTATTTGTGATGTTTCTTCTTCAACGACATAAGAGACATTAAGTAGTGGATGACCGGAGCTAAAATACCATTGATCAAAAAAAGTGGTCAGATCTAGTCCAGTAACTTCTTCTACAGCTAACCTCAGGTCATCTGCCTCAACACTTGAGTATTCATATTTTTTTAAGTAATGTTGAAGACTTGCAAAGAATGCTTCATCACCGATCAGATTTCGAAGCATATGTAGGACTAACCCACCCTTATTATAACTATGCACATCAAACATGTCTTCTTTATCAACATATTGATAATCTATCAAATCATGGGTCCCGTTTGTCTCTGTGGTCGTCAGATAGCTTTGTAATTCTGAGACCCGATGCTGTTCGGCAGCAAAGGCTCCATATTTATGTTCAAGCCACAAATATTCTCCATAGTTTGCGAAACCTTCATTCATCGTCAGATTAGACCAGCTTTCGCAGGTTACAAGATCTCCAAACCAGTGATGAAAAAGTTCGTGAGCAACAATTTTGTCATTTGGGACATCATGCACATATCTGTTATCCTGTTGTACAAACTCACCAAAAATAACCGCACCAGTATTTTCCATTGCACCAGAGACATAATCCGAAGCGATAACTTGACTATACTTATCCCAAGGATAATCATAATCAAGTATATTTTGAAAAAAATCCATCATCTCCGGTGTATGGTTGAAAATAGCTTTAGCACTGTTTTTGTATTCGGGATAGACTAAGTATTGATAATCCAAACCGTCAACGAACTCTTCAACAACAGCATAGTCACCAATAGCAAGCATAAACAAGTAAGGTGCATGTGGTTTTTCTTGATACCAATGATCTTGACGCATACCATTTTCAAGTTGTTTTTGACTGAGGAGTTTTCCATTAGATAAGCTGACTAATGTATCTGGTATAGTCAGTAGTATTTCTTGACTACAACGTTCATTTGGTTTGTCAATAGTAGGAAACCACCTAGAGTTGTATTCTGTTTCTCCTTGAGTCCAAATCTGTGTGGGTTTATCTGGGTAGATACCTAATGGATCAATGAAAAACAAACCTTGATCAGAGGTAATTGCAGTACTCTTAGTATCCCCTCTGCTTGGATGAGCTATATAATCGATTACAACTTCTACTTTTTCCTCTTTGGTGTATGTTTTTTCTAGGTCGATAGTAAGATACTTCTTTGTGAGAGTGTATGGTACTTTTTTCCCAGAGCACATGACACTGCTTATGTCAAAGTTCTTGGCATCTAATGTGATTTCCTTTGATGCATAGAAATATGGAGACATTGTAAGAGTAGCAACACCAATGACATCTTGATTCTCCCAATCAAAACTCAAATCTAATTTTGTATGATGAATATCCCATGTCCGCTCTGCAGTACTTCTATGCAAAGGCGCAGTTGTCTTGAGAGATGCGGGACGGGGTGCTGTTACTACTAAAGTATCCAAGAATTGTTGGTCAAATTCCTCGAGAGAAAAAGTCTTCTTACTACAAGAAATACAAAGGAAACAACAGAATATGGTCCAGAATGAAAGGTGTAAACTATATTTTATCAAGGTGTCAATGTTTCGAGGTGATCTTCAATAATTGAAAGTAAGGCCTTGCCAAAACGGCTTTGTTTGGCTTTGCCTATCCCTTCTATGCTCAAGAGTTGTGATGCAGTTGTTGGTTTGGCTGATGCTAAATGTTTAAGTGTTCTATCATTGAGAATAACAAAAGCAGGAACATTATTTTCTTTTGCCAACTCAATTCGCCATTCTCTCAATTTATCAAACAAAACAGTATCTATATCTAGAGCGTTTAGCGTGATTTTTTTATTTGGCTTTGGCGTTGTTTTGAATGTTTGTTTAACAAACTGACTCAGAGGAACCTCTTGTTCGGACTTCAAAACTGCATTGCTTAACGGTGTAAGTTTTAATCGAGAATTATCAGTTAAATCTAATTGAATCAAACCTTGATTTATAAGTTGTGTGATATAGTGACTCCAGGTCAAAAAGTCTGTTTGTCTGCCTACACCAAAAGTCTTTACTCTATCATAACCATGGTTGCGGATTTCGGCTTTATGGGACCCTCTTAGGATATCTATGAGGGTATTAACTCCAACTTGTTCTTTAGTCCTTACTATTGCTGACAATGCCATTTGTGCAAAGGTAGTTCCATCAATTGTTTTCGGTGGATTTAAGCAGTTGTCACAATGTCCACAAGCTACTTTCTTGTATTCACCAAAGTAGTTCAATACTGTGTTAGTTCTACAATGCACCGATGAAGCGAATTGCCACATTCTATCGAGCTTGACACTCTGAACCTGTTTGAAAGTCTCATGGGAAGAGGCGTCATCAATAAATTTTTGAAGATTCAGCTTATCACCCCATGAATAGAATAGAAGTGCTTCTGACTCCTCACCATCCCGACCGGCTCTTCCGATTTCTTGATAATAACCTTCAATGTTTTTTGGGAGATTATAATGGATAACATACCGGATGTTGGGTTTGTCTATACCCATACCGAATGCGATAGTGGCACAGATAATATCTATGTCATCATCTTGAAAGTGACGCTGTATTTGACTTCTTTTATGTGGTGCAAGTCCAGCATGATAAGCTTCTGCTTTTAGTCCTTTTTTCTGGAGTTTCTCCGCAACACTCTCTGTACTCTTCCTGCTCAGACAATAGATAATTCCTGCTTGGCCTTCTTTGGTGTTTATAAAATCGAAGATTTGTTGGATTCTTCCTTGTCCTGGTCTGCAATGTGTAGTAATGTTTTTTCTTTCGAATGAACTAACAAACTTCTGTTCACCATTGAGTCGCAGTTGCTTGATAATATCTTCTTGAGTATTTGCATCGGCAGTAGCTGTGAGCGCAATAGTTGGAACAGTAGTAAAATGGTCTTTAAGCTTGCCAAGCTGCACGTAATCTGGTCTAAAATCATTACCCCAGACCGAAACACAATGTGCTTCATCAATAGCAAATAAACACACGGAGGTGGTTTTCAGCCAGTCAATGAAATGTAGCGACATTAATTTTTCCGGAGAGACATAGAGTAGGTTTAAATTACCTGTTTCAACAGCCGTGATAACCTGTTGATTTTCGCTTGAAGAAAGATTACTGTGTAGTGCAGCTGCTTGAACTCCATGCTGCCTCAGTGCATTCACTTGGTCATTCATCAGTGCTATCAAAGGAGACACAACAACGGTAAGGCCAGAATTTACTAATGCAGGTATTTGATAACAAAGTGATTTACCACCACCGGTAGGCATGATAACTAAACTATCGTTACCCTCTAGGGTATGTTGAATTATTTCTTCCTGCTGACCTCGAAATGAAGTATAGCCAAAAGTGCTTTGTAATATTTCATGAATATCCTTCAATAATTACTTCACAGCGTTCAATCCACATTCGAGGTATTCATTATACTCAGAAATCTCATCAAATTCTGGTACAAATGCAATAGGCTTAGCAATGACTTTTTCATCATTAGTCATCATTACGTAGAGAGGTTGAGAATTTTGCTGAAAATTGGTCACTTGAAAATCAGCCCATTTATTTCCAATGTTTCTCATCTTTTTATAATTGCTTTCCTTACCAGCATAAGTAAGTTCTTCAATTTTCTCATCGTCATCAACATAGAGAGAGACTAGAACAAAGTCGTTATTTAGTTTATTTCTAATTGGGTCTCCAACCCAAATTTTATCTTCCACTTTTCTACAATTTACACATCCGTGACCTGTAAAATCTAAGAATACTGGTTTGTTTACTTCTTTAGCATATGCCAATCCATCATAGTAATCTTTAAAGCAATTGATGTTTTGAGCACATTTTGTGTAAGATGGGTATTTTGCTTTAATTGACTTATCCACAGCTGGTGGTGGATTGAAGAAATTATAATGTGCAGGTGGTGTAATACCACTAATTTCTTTAGGCGTCATATAGTTTCCAGTGTCAGGATTAATTCTGAAACCCATTGCTAAATACACAATAATACCTGCGGTAATTAATATTCCTAACCACCTTGAAGGCTTAATATCTTTCACCTTTAATGGTGCATCATGAGGAAACCGAATGAAGCCCATTAAGTAGAGCAATAGTCCAATGGCAATTAAGATCCATAACCCTAAGAATAGCTCATACTTTAAGAAGCCCCAATGATTTGTCATATCAGCAACTGATAAGAATTTAAGGGCAAGTGCCAACTCTAAAAACCCGAGCACCACTTTTACAGTTGTCATCCACCCACCAGATCTAGGTAATGAGTTCAGCCAACTTGGAAATGCCGCAAACAATCCAAAGGGGAGGGCAAGCGCTGAAGAGAAGCCAAACATTACCATGAACGGTCCGAGATAGTTGCCACTCGAGGCTACTTGCACTAAGGCAGTTCCGATGATTGGGCCAGTACAAGAGAATGAAACTAACGCCAAAGTAAAGGCCATGAAAAAAATGCCAAGCAAGCCTCCTTTGTCGGCCATTTGATCACTTTTTGTTGACCAGGAACTTGGTAAGGCTATTTCATAATAACCGAAGAACGAAATGGCGAAGGCGACAAAGATTAAGAAGAATAGAGTATTTGAAATCCAATTTGTTGAAAGCCGATTCAGTGCATCTGGACCAAGAAGAGCAGTAACAGCCAAGCCAATTGAGACAAAAATGATGATTATAGAAAGCCCATAAATTAAACCATTCACCCAGCCTTTTCGCTTAGTATCTTTAGTAAAGAAACTTACTGTGATAGGAATCATAGGAAAAATACAGGGAAGAAGAATGGCAATTAAGCCACCCAAGAAACCTCCTATGAAAATTCCTAAAAGACCACTATCTTCTTCAACCACTTCACCACCACAATCGGCTTTAGGATCTGCGTAACTGGATACTATACTAGGTATTCGTTGGTCCAGAACTATTCCATCAGTGGGAGCATCTTTCGGTGTTGCTACTGCAGAAGCATCGGCAAGACCAGAGGACAGATTTTTGAAGTCAAATGCAAACTCAACATCAGTAGGGGGGAGACACGTCTTGTCATTACATGTCATGTAGGAGAGATACCCCGGATAAACTTTCGTATTGTCATCTACCTTGACTGTCTGTGTGATGGTAAATGGTTGGTCATCAAGAAACTTAATGACATTAACACCATCAAAGAGTTTGTCAGGTCCTTCCTTTCGATGCCCTTCTTCTTTTGCTTTCCCTTGGAATGTTAGACCACTAGGATCTTCAAAAGTAATAGTAGTTGGTAGGGGTCCGCCATCATCAGTAAATTGAGAATAGACATTCCATCCTTTTTCCATTGTTGCAGTGTAGACTAAGTCGTAGTTTCCGCCTTTATCCACAACTTTGATGTCCCATGTCACTGGACTCAACATGCCACCTTTAACATCAGTAATGTCTCCAGTGCCAGAAACTGCAGCAATACTCCCAGCACTTTCACTACCTCCTTTTAGCTCGTTGAGATCAAAAGTGAACTCTACAAACTCTGGCGGAAGACACCGTTTTGCATCACAAGTCATGTACTCAAGTTCACCTTTCACAGGTGCTGAATAATCAAGAGCTTTAACCTTCTGTCTGATAATGAATGGTCTTTTTGAAGTGAACTTGGTGACTTCCATTTGGAAGATTGGATCCATTCCTGTTTTCTTCTTTCCAAGCTCTTTTGCTTCTCCTATCTTCACAAAAGCATCTTCATTAGTATAATAAATGCTAGTCGGAACAGGTCCGCCTTCATCTACATGTTGAGAATACACAGTCCACCCTTCATCAATATCAGCTCTATAAATGAACATGAATTCATCACCTTCGAGGTGTTCTGCAGTAATCTTCCATTTGACTGGTGTGAGAATTTGACTTGACAAAGTCAGGGTTATAAATAGAGCCAATAGGGTAGATAGGATTCTCATAATATTTCTTTTCTTGAATGCTTGGTAAGAATGCCAAATACTTTGAATTTGGCGAAACTACGAAAATATTCGTGATTAGAATACGCACGGATTATTTCAGAGTTGTCAGTTAGGTTACCATTAACGGAGTTTTAACAACCGGTCAAGGTAGTGACAACCACAAATTAAAATCTATTTTTATGATAATTTCAAGCATATGCTAATTGAAATCTGTTGTGAGAATCTTCAGTATGCCATTGATGCACATTCTGCAGGCGTTAAGCGAATAGAGTATTGTTCAGGTCTTGCTATTGGTGGATTATCACCTCAGGCTTCAGAGATCAAATATCTGAAGCAAAACACAGGCCTAGAGCTTATGGCTTTAGTCAGACCGCATTCTGGAGGTTTTGACTATTCAACTGATGAGCAAAAGATGATGTTAGAAACGATTGAGTCTTTTTTAAAAGCAGGTGCAGATGGCATTGTTGTTGGAGCCTTGAATCCAGAGAAGACCATTAACCAATCTTTTATGAGTGCTGTGACTGCACTTTGTGAAGATGTCTCAATTACTTTTCATCGAGCTTTTGACTTTGTTGAAGACCCATTATTGTCAATGAAAGTATTACAGGAACTTGGTGTAGATCGGATACTCACATCAGGACATTCTCCAAGTGCAATTGAAGGACAAGAACGGTTACAGAGTTTGCTTGATTGTGCAGAAGGTAACATTATCATTTTGCCTGGAGCTGGAATTACAAGCACCAATGTGAAAATACTCTTGAGATTAGATGGCCTTGAGGAGATACATTTATCTGCAAAACAAGTGAAGCGTTTGTCTAGTCTACCGTTCGAGACCTTCGAGTATTCTTTTGATCAGAAAGAGTATAAAAAGATTCTGGAGATAATACAGGAAGCACCACAGCGCTAGAGCACTGTGGTGAACATATTGTTATGATTACTGGATTTCTACACTACCGTCTTCAGTGCTGAGCACAATCATGTTGTTGCCTTTACAAGAGGTATGTAGTGTTTTTGCATTATCACTTTCGCTTGCTACTTCGTATTTGTCTTTGTTATGTTTGACCTTCGCATCTTCGTGTGAGACTACGATACTGCCACAAACATTTCTAAACTCAAGGTTGTGATCACCATCTTCTGAACTCAGAGCAACACGATAATCATCAAGAAGATCAGCATCTATGTTGATGTCTCCATCTATGGAGGAAACAGAAATATTTCCAAGGGTAGATTCTACAATATTAACGTCACCATCTTCTGTTGATAGAGAGAAGTTATGGAGGTGACAATTTTGCATTGTGACATCACCATCCTCATTTGTAATTGCAATTCTAGAGTCAACATCCTTCAATCGAATATCACCATCTTCAGCTGTAATAGCTATTTGCTCTCCTGTCACATTGAACATTGTAATATCGCCATCTGAACAAGAAATAGCCACATTGTTATTAATTGCTGTTATGTTGTAGTCATCATCATCTCCTTTGAGCACAAGTTTAGTTGAATGCGGCACCTTAACAACAATGGTGTATGTCAAAGAACCGTTGATCATGATATTCAGATTGTTGTCTGAAGTAGACTCAGCTCTATCATTAATAACAAGCTGCTGCTCATTTGACTCGACAGTGACATCAAACTTCTGATTACTCCAATATTTACCAGTGACAATGCGACTAATCGATACTTCTGCAGTTGGTTGATCATGACCTAGGATTGTAACATCAGCATCGTTTGTATTGAGTACTAGACTCCCATTTGGATTCAAAGGATAGCTTTCTTCGAGAGTAAAATTGTCTTGGGCATAGGTTGGAATAAAAGAAAGGAAGAAGAGTAAAAGTGAAATTAAGAGTTTCATAGTGTTAGATTATGTGTTGTTTTGACATGAAGACGGATTTGAGAAATCAAAAGTTACAACCAAAGGAGAATATTTATTTTATTAAGTTTAACTAATGATCAATAGACACGTTTTTTTACCCATTGTACTAGCGTTTTCATGCATTGCCTTCACAGTCGAAGCACAGGATGACTTTGTACAATATGTGGATCCATTTATTGGGACAGGTGGACATGGTCACACATTCCCTGGTGCCACAGTACCATTTGGTATGGTGCAGCTGAGTCCAGATACTAGGCTTACAGGATGGGATGGTTGTGGAGGCTATCACTATACAGATACCATTGTCTATGGATTTAGTCATACACACCTGAGCGGCACTGGAGTATCTGACTATGGAGATATATTGTTAATGCCATATTCTGGCAGAACTGTTTTCAATAATGGAGCAGATGGTAAAGCAGGATATAGCTCTTCTTTCTCGAAAGAACAAGAAATAGCAGAAGCGGGCTATTATAAGACTACCTTAAATAAGGACAACATTCAGGTTGAACTCACGGCTACGGAGCGTACGGGATTGCATCGTTATACTTATCCTAAAGACAGCCCGCAAAATGTCATTGTGGACCTGGTTCATAGAGACATGGTAACAAAGGCATATATCAAGAAAGTACACGACCAAAGAATTGAAGGTTATAGGTATTCTAAAGCTTGGGCGGAAGATCAAAGATTACATTTTGTGATAAGTTTCAGCAAACCGATGACCAACCTCATGCTCGAAGTAAATAATCAGATAGCCATAGGGATGGAAGAAGCAGTGTCGAAATCCTTAAGAGCAGCACTTTCATTTGAAGAAAGTGAAGAGCCACTGATAGTACAAGTTGGTATTTCTTTTGTTGATATCGAAGGTGCAAGGCAAAACTTACATGCAGAGAGTAGTATTAGGGACTTTGATTCTACAAAAGCACAATGTCAAGCAAAATGGGACCAAGCACTTTCTAAGATTAAAGTAACAAGCGAAGATGATAAAAAGAAACGTATCTTTTATTCAGCGCTGTATCACACGATGATTGCTCCTAACAGTTTTACTGATGTCGATGGAAGATATCTCGGTACTGACCTTGAAATACATAAAGCCGAACCAGGTCATAAACAATATACCATCTTTTCTCTGTGGGATACGTATCGTGCAACTCATCCCTTGTATACGATTATCGAACAAAAGAGGACGACTGACTTCATCAACACCTTTCTTAACCAATATAATCAAGGTGGGCAGTTGCCTATGTGGGAGCTCGCCGCAAACTATACTGGCTGTATGATAGGCTATCACGCGGTACCTGTAATCAGCGATGCTTATATCAAAGGTATAAGAGGCTTTGATGCAGAAGCCGCTTTACAAGCTATGCAAGCGAGTGCAAAAGCAGATAAATTAGGTATTCCATATTACGCAGAGCATGGTCTCCTCAATGTGGAAACCGAAGCAGAGTGTGTCTCGAAAACACTTGAATATGCATATGACGATTGGACAATAGCTGTGATGGCAGACTCTATGGGTAACCAAGACCTTGCTGAAGAGTTTTATTTACGGGCCCAAAACTATCAGAATGTCATGGACCCTGAGACAAAATTCATGCGTGCAAGACTCAATAATAGATGGTTCCATCCATTTGATCCATCTGAAGTAAATTACAATTACACGGAGGCTAACTCTTGGCAATATAGCTACTATGTTCCGCAGGATATTTCTTATTGGAAAGGATTGCTTGGAGGAGATGTAGCACTTGAGCAAAAGTTGGATGCACTATTTAAGGCAGATAGTTCAAGCTCAGGCCGTCATCAAGTAGATATTACTGGGTTGATTGGACAATATGCTCATGGTAATGAACCGAGTCATCACATCGCCTATCTCTACAATGCATGCGGTAGGCCTGATAAGACGCAGTATTATGTGAGGAAAATAATGAATGAGCTCTATAGTGATCAACCAGATGGATATTCGGGCAATGAGGATTGTGGTCAGATGTCTGCATGGTTAGTGATGAGTGCGATGGGATTTTATCCTGTGACCCCTGGTTCGACGCAGTATGTGATAGGGTCCCCTTGGTTCGAGAAGGTGGAGATTGACTTGGAGAATGGTAAGACATTTAGCCTTACGGCGAATAGAAACAGTGAAGAAAACATGTACGTCGATGCTGTTTCAATTGACGGTAAATCTTATGCAAAGAATTACCTAGAACACAAGGATATACTTTCCGGCAGTAAAGTAGAAATGGAGATGTCCTCGAAGCCAAACAGTACACTTGGCAGAATTGGAAATTTTGCTGATTTTAGTCAGATAACAAGCCAAAGACGTGTTGCTGTTCCAGCTATATTAGAAGGAAAGAAAGCATTCTTTGATGAGACAGAAATAGTCATAGCCACACTCACTCCTGATGCTCAGATTTATTATCAACTCAATGCTGGTCAACCCATCCAATACCAAGGTCCTTTCACTATCTCCACAAATACAGAGCTGGATGTTTGGGCAGAAAAAGCGGAATATTTACCAAGCCAAAAAGCGAGAAGTACTTTTCTTAAGATAGAGCAAGACAGAAGCATCGAGTTAGCAACAAAATATGCCAACCATTATGCAGCAGGTGGAGATAATGCATTGATAGATTATATCAAAGGAAGTAATGACTACAGAACAGGAGCATGGCAAGGTTATGAAGGTGTGGACCTCATTGCAACAGTGGATCTTGGGAAGAAGGTGAAATTTGATCAGGTAGGTATCCGATTCTTACAAGACGAGAACAGTTGGATTTTCTTGCCAACAGAAGTAACAATATCCATATCTAAGAACGGTAAGGAATTCGAAGAGCTACAGACCTTATTCCCAACAGCAACACCGAAAGATAAAGGCTCAATAATAGAGGAATATGTTGTGAAGAAAACAAGCAAAGCCCGTTATATAAAAGTGGTAGGAAAGAATAGAGGAATCTGTCCAGATTATCACAAGGGAGCAGGAGGAAAGAGCTGGATATTTGCGGATGAAATTGTAATTGACTGATTATGGCAAAGAGTAAATCAAGAAGAGACTTTATTAAGTCGACAGCCTTACTTGCTTCAGCTAGTATTCTTAGTACAGAAGCAGGTTGTCAGGACCCACAACTAACACAGCCAGTTGTCATCAGTACTTGGAATCATGGTATTCCTGCAAATGCAGCAGCATGGGAGACTCTGAGTAAAGGAGGGAGTGCAATAGATGCTGTGGAAGCTGGTGTCAAAGTTGTAGAGGCGGACCCAGAGTCGATGTCAGTTGGTTATGGCGGTCTTCCAGACAGAGATGGTAATGTAACATTAGACGCATGTATTATGGATCACACTGGCAATGCAGGTGCGGTCTGTTTCCTGCAACATATCATGCACCCTATAGCTGTGGCCAGAAAGGTCATGGATGATACGCCACATGTGATGTTAGCAGGAGAAGGAGCACTTCGGTTTGCTTTGGATAAGGGGTTTGCCAAACAAAACTTACTTACCGATAAGGCAAAGCAGGCATGGAAAGATTGGCAAAAGACAAGTAATTATAAGCCACTCATCAATGCAGAAAACCATGACACCATCGGTCTACTCGCTCTGGATACAAAAGGTAATCTTTCCGGAGCCTGTACGACGAGTGGTCTCGCGTATAAAATGCATGGAAGAGTAGGGGACTCTCCAATCATCGGTGCTGGACTGTATGTCGATAATGAAGTTGGAGGGGCTACAGCTACAGGTATGGGTGAACTGATGATGAAAACACTCGGTTCCTTTTTAGTAGTGGAGCTGATGCGTCAAGGCGCAAGTCCTCAAGAAGCATGCAAGGAAGCCGTGATGCGAATAGTGCGCAAGCTAGATTACAAAGACCTCCAAGTAGGTTATTTGGCAATGGACCCGAAAGGTAATCATGGAGCCTATAGTCTACAGAAAGGCTTTAACTATGCTTTGATGAAGCAAGGAGAGAACCAAATGTATGATGCAGAGAGTTATATTCTGTAAGTAAATATCATGACTCGGAGAGTTGAAAATGCTGTTTCAAATCGTTTCAGGAATCCGTTTCCCTTTAAAGAGTATTGCACTGTTATTCTATTGATACTAGTTATTTGCTTTTTTAAACCACTTGTTTTGGAAACAAGAATATTATTATCAGCTGATGAATATAGATTAGAAGCAATGAGTATTGATTCTTTAGAGATTTCAAGCGGTCGTTCGAGATCTTCATTAACTGGTTTTTGTTTTAAATATCCCAATAAGAACATAAGGATTCGAGATAGATCAAAAATCAAGAACTACTCAAAGAGAACATATGATTTGTATGTACATGAAAACTTGAAGCCTATTCTTTTTCCAAACACTAAAGGGGAGTTTCCTTTTAGATGGTATTTTGTTAGATATCTCATTTTCTTGTTTTTTTATATTTCATGCACTTTGTTAATGATTAAGATTTGGAAAAACAGGTCCTAGATATCCTATTAGTATTCGGGTTAAAACAGTGTAACAATGATGAAGAGATACCAATTTGATAATAAAAAATTGGGAAAACCAGAGCTTTTTCTAGCTCAAATTCAGAAGGGTTTTAACCATGCTTTAATGAAGCAAGGTGAGAATGTTCTATTTGATGCGGAAGCATATCTTTAAATTGTTGTTTATTAAAGTAAAATGGTCAATAGAATTTTGTGGTGCATTTTGTTAGTAGGTTTGTGGTGTTTCATAGGCATTTTTCATGTTGCAATTTGGCCAGATTTGAAATTTAGAATTTTTGAAGAAGAAACTCTTATATCTGCAGAGTTCTTAGGGAAGAAACAATACTCGCATACCGAACCAGGAAAGTCAGTCTACCCTTTGACTGTGTTTTATTTCTTAAACCTGACTAAAGCGAAGCCTTTTGCAGATACTCTGATACAAAAGAAACATCTCGGTGGTGGGACGACAGATTATATCACTGATTTTGTTTTAAAAGTAAAGAGAGGGGATACACTAATAGTAAAAGGAACATCATATGATAAGTGCATTGTTCATGAGTATGGTGGAAAGATGATTTCTACCAAAACAATGAGGAAGGGGTTACCCCTCTGGTTAAAGACGGCATTTCTATTGTTCGTAGAATTGATTTTGCTCTTTCTTACCTATAGATACATTAGGCTTATTACTAACAGATAATACTGAAAAGACCGTTTTTGAAGTAATCTAATCATAACACCCAACCCCAGCTGGTCCCATCAAGTATTTGACACCAATGGTTCCCCAAAGATTACTTTGTTTGAATGGCGATTTGAACTCAGAAGTTCTCCAATTCAAGGCATAGGAAAATTCTACCGTTTGGAGAATTTGGATTTTCATTCCTACATAAGCTTCGTAGACCAGTTTGCGTGTATCGGCGAAGGTATAGTAGTGGCCTTTGCTTTTTCCATATAAGCCATTGAGATGATAGTTGTACAAGACTGCTCTTGCAGTAGCACCACCGACAAGTGAAAAACCAAAGTCTTCATCATTGACATGAATGGAGCTGGGGTTATTAGTGTCTGTGTATGCCATATGATCAATCACTCGCTCCACACTCATCACTTTTCCTAGATCAATTCCGAATGCAAAGTCTGTATAGTAACCTAGATTGATTTCTGGCCTGACTTGTATTACGAATTTTTTGATCGGCTTCCAGACTGCTACTTCAGTAGAGAGCGAATAGAGGAATAGTGGAAAGATGTTTTTTAGCACTTGACCAGTCGGGTATGGTTTGTTTTCATCTCGCTTCCACAGATTTGCTTTTGGTCGTTTTCTACCAAAAAGATTATCCACTGATCTAGAAAGGCCAATACCTCCTATCCCAAACACAAAGGAAGTGTTGACACCCATATCGTAGAGTTTAGCACTATGAACAAACCGCTTCGTACCCTCTAGCCTTCGTGTGCTTCGGAACCCAGTAAAACTTGAGAAGGGCCTATCATTGAAGAGGCTATAACCATCAGTCACTGCTTCCGCATATTCTTCGACTTCATCAGAAATGTGCGTAGGACCAAAGCCATTGACAGTAAAGACAAAATTGTGGGATTCATTCTTGCGACGAAAGTCAGAAGAGTAGAGAAGGTTATCTATGAGAAAACCATCTATCTTCTCTCTGACCCAAGGCAATCCGAGATAGTAGGAATTAGCATAATTGCCATAGATGCCAATGCGGAGAGCTATGTTATAATTATCGTCATAAAAGGGATTTTCTTGGCCTTCTGGTTTGTCCCTTAACCAATCGACAAAACCATCTTGATCCACATTAATTTCTATTCCAGAAAGATCAATTTGAGGTTGAGCAATAACAAGACTTGCCAGTGCTAAACAAATGATGAGGGTTAAATACTTCATGGAGTCAGATTCAAAGATGAGGACAAAGGTAACATGTTGCTATGTAGAACGCTCACTTACCCCTTTGTCAGTATTTATAGGGAAAAGTAATTCTCCCTATTTATTGAAATGTAAGAAAGGTCAGTCCTTATTAACTTTAATAAAAATCAAAACAGTATGAAAAATGTATTTCTGTTCTCAATAGGAATGCTATTAGCATTGTCAGCTTATAGTCAAATGGAAGGAGTTGCATTCAAGACCAAAAAATTGAAAAATCCTCAAGCTCATATTGATTACTCAGAATCACTCAATTGTCTTTTTAATAGCTTCAATTGTGGTGGAACAGCTGACACCAGCTATCAAGTTATACTAGGAGCAGGAGTATGGCGCATTGAGGAGACTGTTTTCATTGGATATTATGACCAGCTCGTTCTCGATCATGGTGCTATCGTTAAAAGGACAGATTGTGTTTGTGGGCCTGATGATCATGTCGATCCAATATTCCATTTGCGGTCACGCTATGCTTCGATCAAAGGGGTCAATAAGAATCTAATCAAGAGTGATTGTGAGTGTAATGACTATGTTATGATCAAAGTTGGCCATGAAGATGTCGAAACTAATGGCAATATCCATTATTGTTCAGTAAAGAATGTGGAGATTCACGGGCCAATAACTGATGATGAGTCCAATAACACAACGGGCATTTATTATTATAACAATCAGCACGAACCAGAGAATGATACTTTCAGCACTAAGACATCCTACTTTCACCTTGTAGATGATGTTCAATTTTCTTTTCTTTTTAATGGAATCAAGATTTATAATTCAAATGCATGCACCTTCAACAATCTGTTATTTAACAGAGTAGGAATAGGTGGGGGCAATGCATTTTTATTTGAAGGAGGGATAGAACATAAGATTAGTAATGTCCATCACCATAGTAGTCCTAATTCGAGTAGTTTGACATTCAAGGGCAGGGAGCACAGCGAATATTTTGCAGCTTATGCGATTTCTAATTATGTGGTTGAAACACACAAAACAAAGATTCATGGTGAGCATGGAGGAGGATGTATTGATGTCAGAGAAATCGACACATTCGGCATCTATAACTCAACAATTAACCTGATCTGTGTAGATAGTATTCTCTTGCGAGGTGTGAATGGAGAGATCACTGATGTCAAATCCTATTTCAACGCGAGTAATACTTCAAGGAGTATATTGCATAATCACACGCTGTCACATCAGTATGTCCCAAAGCAGTGAGACAGGATGTTGCTAGGTTTTATTGATAAGTAGGCCTTCTAGATCTTCCAGAGTATTCGCTTCAGAAGCTTTTTTGTCTTTGCGCCACCTGTGGATGCGTGGAAAACGCAAAGCTATCCCTGATTTGTGTCGTTTGCTATAGCTTATACCTTCGAAGGCTACCTCAAAGACTAGCTCTGGCTTCACACTGCGGACTGGGCCAAATCGTTCGAGAGTATTGGCATTGACGAACTTGGTTACTTCTCTGAATTCAGCATCAGTCAATCCTGAATACGCTTTTGCAAAAGGCACCAGCTTACCTTCTGTATTCCAAACTGCAAACGTATAATCAGAATACAAGTTTGATCTTCTACCATGACCTCTTTGAGCATAGAGTAACACAGCATCTATAGTATAAGGGTCCAGTTTCCATTTCCACCACCCACCTTTTTTTCTACCGATTTGGTAAGGTGTGTGCATGGCTTTAAGCATCAACCCTTCAGCATCATGTGATCTTGCTTCTGATCGAATCTTTGCCAGCGTCTTCCAATCGTTGAAAATGATGCTTTCTGAAAGAGTAATCAAAGCATGGTTAGCCAATTGAGATTCTTCCAATCTTTGTCTTCTTTTTGACTGTGTCTCTGCTCTAATGTCTTTGCCATCCCATTCGAGTAAGTCATAGACAATGAGTTGCGCGGGTAGTTTTGCAAGTAGATTCTTTGAGACCTTCTTTCGGCCTAGCCTGGATTGTAGGTCTTTAAAACTTCCAAGTTTGCCATTGTTGAAGACAATGATTTCACCGTCTACTACAAAGTTATCTGCTGCACAGTCAGCTAGTGATTGAAACTCTGGAAAAGCATCATTAATAAGTTCTTCTCCACGGGACCAAACGAAGATCTCGCCTTTTCGTTTGATAATCTGTCCTCTTATACCATCCCATTTGTATTCCGCTAACCAATCTTTTGGCTTACCAAGTTCATCTGGACTAGATTCAAGAGCATAGGCAAGGAAGAATGGGTAAGGTTTTGATAATGACTTATCGAACCCTTCAGCGATCAAGAGTTCTTCAAAGGATGTATTGTCAGGTGACCAGTCTCCCATTAATCTATGAGCAATCTCTGTTTCTTCTTTCTCAAGAAATTTTGATAATGCCTTTGTTATTAGTTTTTTCGAAACACCTAGACGAAAGCCTCCAGTAATCAATTTATTGAACAAGAAACGGGAAGCAAAGTCGAGTTGGTCCCATGCATTCAAAATGAAGTCTTGCTTCACTTTATCTGCTTCCTTGTGCAGTGCTTTAATTTGTTCAATCCAAGTTGTCAGACTTTGATCAGATTGTTTGGTGGCTTGTGGCACAGTGAGAGCGATAGTTTCGGCAAGGTCTCCAACAACATGATAAGTATCTTCAAAAAGCCATTGAGGGATGTTAGCAGATTGGGCAGCCCACTCACGAAGTAAGGAGGTTTTGATAGTGCGTTTTGGTCTCTTGTGTGTAAATAAGGCAATGGTCCATAAAGCATCCTCAGGACTGACAATTTGAAAGTATTGTACCAAGGCAGATACCTTGGCATTTGTGCTAGTGGTACTATCTAGATTCTTGAAAAGTGTTGCGAATGCTTGCATTAACTTTCTTGATTTTGGATAGCAAATTGTTCACCTTCAAAGAGTGTTTTTTCGGACTGAGCTTGATAACCTTGCTCTGACAAATATCGAGTATAAGTGTCTTGATATCCATGTGTGACAATTACTCGAGATGCTCCGGTTGCCTTGATTGCTGTATTCAGACCATTCCAGTCAGCATGATCACTGAGTACAAATCCTTTGTCGACATTCCTTCTTCTGCGCATACCTCTAAGCATCATCCATCCAGATGCACTGCCTGTAACAGCGTGTTTGAATTTATTCGACCAAGAACTATTTAAGCCAGAAGGAGGGGTTAAGATTAAGGCATTTGTATAGTCTGTTGCTGTGTTTTCGGAAACCTCTAGCGTTTTTACATCAAAAAGACCTGCTTCCATAAGTACTTGGTTCGTTTTTTGAATAGCTCCATGGCAATAGATAGGACCGATACTTTTATCTATGTTTTGCAAAATGTTTTGGGCTTTGCCAAGGCTATAAGCAGTAAGGATTGTTGGTCTTTTTTGCTTTGCATTTTCTGCCCACCAATCTGAAATGTTTTTGCATGTTTCGTACAAAGGTTTCCATTGATAAACAGGAAGTCCGAAAGTAGACTCAGTGATAAAAGTATTACAAGTGATTGGTTCAAATGGTTGGCAGACATTATCATGTTGTACTTTGTAATCTCCCGAAACAACCCAAACTTCTCCACGATATTCTACTCTTATCTGGGCTGAACCTATGATATGCCCTGCAGGATAGAGTGAAAAATTTACACCATTGACTGAAAAGGTATTTCCAAAACTTTCACCTCTGATATTGATAGATTTTCCCAACCTATATTTCAAAATAGGCACACTATCTGAGTGACAGATGTAAGATTTGCTGCCAGGTCGAGCATGATCAGAATGACCATGAGTGATAATAGCGCGTTGTACAGGACGCCATGGATCGATGTAAACATCGGCAATTTTGCAATAGATACCAGACTTGGTAAAGATTAATAGATCTTCTGAACTCAATCTGCGTAAATTTATTCTTAGAACATAAATCTACAACACGAAGTATGGGAAAACAAGCAGTCTTATTAGGAGCAACAGGTATGGTTGGAAATATTGTTTTGAAGCATCTCCTTCAGTCTGATGATATAGATCGAGTCATAACTATTGGCCGCAGACCAACAGAAATCCAACATGACAAATTAGTAGAGCACAAGCATGCTGACTTTATGGATTTTTCATCTTTTCAGAGTGAGTTAGCTGAATGTGATGTCGCATACTTCTGTATTGGAGTCTATACAGGTGCTGTGAATGATTCTTTGTTTAAGAAAATTACATTTGACTTCAGTGTTGCTTTTGGAGATGCATACAAAGCTGCTAATCCTAAGGGCACAGTGTGCTTTTTGAGTGGTGCAGGAGCAGACCAAAGCGAAAAGAGTAAAGTTGCTTTTGCAAAATATAAAGGCATGGCAGAAAACCATTTGATTGGGTTAGACTTTCTTCATCTTAATATATTCAGACCAGGTTACATATATCCATCAGAGCGAAGAGAAGAACCTAACCTCATGTATCGAGTCAGTAGATCGCTTTATCCTTTGCTAAAGTTATTTGGTCCAAAGTATAGTATCACATCCAACGATTTGGGAGAAGCAATGTTTCTAAGTGGGCTCTATCCATCTACCGAGACTGTGTTAGAAAATGCGGATATTTTGGAGCACCTGTCCAGCCACAGGGCATTATTATAATTTCGATTATGTACAGAGTTATTAAAGTCCTTATTCTTTTTTGTTTCATTGGCTTATTGGCAATACTGGGTTTGGTGATTGGGTTCTTTATAGCAAATGATGCTCCTATCTTACATGGTGATATAGAGTATAATCTTCACTATAAGCCTGGACAGCACATTGACCTCTATCTTCCTACTACTGAGAAATATAGTCAACGACCAGTGCTGTTGTACTTCCACGGAGGAGCATGGATTGTTGGTAGAAAAGAGTCAATTAATAATGCGCGATTTAATACTGCGATCAATAGACTAAGATCACAAGGGTATGCTATTGTCAGCCCGTCATATACTCTTGCAGAGGAAGAGAGTTCTCCATTTCCTGCTTGTATTGAAGACGCCTATGCTGCTTCTGATTGGATAATTGAGAATGCAGATGTGTACAACTTTGATTTGTCGAATGTTGGAGTAATGGGTGAGTCCGCAGGAGGTCACTTAGCTATGATGACTGGATTTAACTCTAATCAACACGATGTAAGCTTTGACTACATTGTTGATGTCTATGGACCTACAGATCTCTATCGTCTGTACAAGGACATGATACCATTTATGGATACTATAAAGCAGAGGATTCCTTTTCTAGGAGACATGGATATTCCGAAGATGCTGTTTGGATTTGATCCAGAGTCCGATACATTAAAGGCGAAGGCATTAGCTAAAGCCTATTCACCAGTTGAATACATTAATGAAGATTCTCCTCCGTTGCTTATCATACATGGAGAAGAAGATAGAGTAGTACCAGTCAGTCAATCTCATGAGCTAGTTGACTCTATGCTGAAGTTTAATCTGAATACTCAGACTCATTACATTGAGGGAATGGATCATGCTTTCAGGGGAGCAACAGATGTGCAAAAAGAGAAAACTCAAAAGTGGATTGAGGAATTCATACTAGATCAATATGGGGATAGATGATGGTGAGCAACATAAAATTATCGTAAAACAATAAAAAAATATTGATTAACATAGATTTTGTTATTATATTGCAATAACAAAATGTATATGTTATGAAAGTATTGTTGACTTTAAAGCATCTGATAAATTTCTTCTTCTTTCTCTTTCTTGTCCTTGCGGTACTTTGGATGATTCCGCCACTTTATGGAGCCTTAGGTCACGACTTTATTGCTGTTATTAAAGAAATATTGACGAATGGTGCTGGTACTATTGAGCGCGCAGAGGGAGCTTATTATTGGTATTTATTGATTTGGTTTTCATTTCACATAATTATGTTTTTCATGATTATTTATTATTTGCGAAGGTTTGTATTAGAGTCTATAGTCCAAGGAGCTTTTGATAGAGGTACGAGGAAATATCTAAGACTTGCGGGAATACTCTTTGTCATATATGGTGTAGTGCGGATACCATCCAACTTGATTGCACCATTATTTTTCTATTGGTCAGGTGGCGAGAATTATCTTTCATTTATCACTATGGATTTGATGGGGTTTGACTCGCCTTTATTTATGACCCTAATAGGACTATTTTTTATCTACATTGCTAAGACTTTAGAGCTTAGTGAGATGCTTCAAGAAGAAAATAGATTGACGATATGAGCATAGTTGTAAACATTGATGTGATGCTTGCCGTCAGAAAAATGCGGAGCAATGAGTTAGCTGAGAAGGTAGGTATAACCAAAGCTAACCTTTCGATATTGAAGACAGGGAAAGCAAAAGCAATTCGCTTCGCTACATTGGAAAAAATTTGTGCAGCCCTGGAATGTCAACCTGGAGATATACTTGAGTATAGAGAGGGTGATGCTTAGAAAATGACCCCTTTTGTAACCTAAGATCAACTAAAGGTATCTAACTACTATAATTGTGAAATATGAATATTGCTGCTATAGTTGTAGGCTTATTGATTGCGCTTGTGTTTTCTCAACATGTTCCAATAAGAGAGCTTTAAGTTTGAGAATACAATTATGTGAAATAGAGTAATCTGGTTCAATACTCTTAAAAAATCCTATCTTGGCAAAAAGCTTAGATACATGAGAGTCTGTATGTTTTTGTTTGCGATGCTGATGGGATTAGGGTTTTGTTCAGCACAAAATTATCTGTTTGAAGATGGGCAAAGTGGCACCCACATTGGTTTAGGTGGGAGTGTTAACGGAGGTACTGTCTTACTTGCTTTGGTCCCTGGGTTTACAGTAAATGGAAGATATACTGCCGAAGCAGGTTTTGCTACAACACTCAATGCAATTGGAAGCAATAATCTTATCCTCACTTCTTCACTGAGTGCACTTCTATTAAAGCAAGGTGAGGTTAGCCCTGTAAGCCTTGGTGGTTCAATAGGATTGCAGAATGTTTTTCTTAGAGGTGAAGATTTGAGAACGTTTGTCTATGGTCCATCCATTCATTATGAAATACAGTTTAATGAATGGATTTCAGTGATCCCAACTGCTAGAGTATTATTTAATAATGAGTTAGGTAATAGTATAAGAAGTACATTTTCGACGACGTCTCTTTCAGCAGCTTTTAAGGTTGATTCTTTCTACTTTGAGCCAACGTTTAACATCAATAGAGGCTTTAATCAATTGTTTCTCAGCCTAGGATATCTGTTTCCAAGATCTTGATTTGATGATTTACTTTTATTCATATTAGATCCAACAGATAATGCATTCCAATCCAAAAAGTATAGAATCTTTAGAGACACAAGGTGGTTACTTCTTTGCTGAAAAATGCTATTAAAGTTTTCAGTATAGCGATCCAATTCTGGATCAGTAAACGCATTGTTTTTATAGGTCAGAATCAAATCACTTCCAGGTGCAAACCTCCAGATGTAATTTAAGTCAATATTAAAGAAGTTGAAGTTGCCTTTGTAGACTTCATTACCTTCTTCATCAAATCCGTCAAATGGGAATGCTGTTAGACTACCATCGTCATTAAGTTTGTAATACTCTGTGTAATTGACCTTATCCCAATAGTGTCTCACTCTAATGTTGGCAGACATCTTATTGGTGAAAATGTAGTTCAGTCTAAAAGAGTTATTGACTACTTGACGATTCCGTAGACCGAATGCTACATCTTCATCAAGTAGACCATAATCACTATAATCGATTAAGTCCTTGTCAATGTATGCTTCTTTATCCTTAAACCAATTAATACCAGTGGTCAAAAAGAGGAAACAACTTGGGTTTACCTGTATTCTTGGAGATATCTCGATCCCTGTTTCTTTACGCGGATTATTGAAGTTGTGGAAATGAGAGAACCGAATGTCTATAGCATACTTTTTACTCCAGTCTGTAGAAATGAAGGGACTAAAGCCAAAATAACTAGGAAAGGCATAATACTTAGAAAAGTCAGAAGTACGTGGTTCGAAATAGTCTCTTGAACGTGGTTGGTAACTCATGAATCCACCGAAAGCAAAAAACTTCTTAGTAAACCAGAACCCTCCGGCATTAAAGCTCCAGCTTGTAAGGACTGATGGTTTATACAATCCATTTACACCAACGTAGCTCCAGACATTCCACCGTGTAAAATTTTTGGGCTCAAACTCTTGGTATTGAATATTATAGTAAGCACCTCTTTCATTTGGACTAAAAAGAAAACCTAAATCATTAGGATCATAATTAGCACTCTCTTCACTATAGCCTAGTGTGGATGTCCACTTGCCATTAATGTCACTGATGTCTACTCCTGCCTTGTGTCCATATTCTGTACCAGTAGAAAAAAACTTCTGGTTAACAGCAGCATCACCAGATATTTCAAACTTTTGGTTTTTATCCCTGACCTGGAACTCAGTACCTGTAACATTGGCATCATACGCTGATCCTTTTCGAAGTACATTGGTGTTGACAATGCTAACATAGCTGTTGTTATTCAAGGCATGTTCATAGACTATCACATTATAGTTTGTAAATGGATGGACCTCAATCTCTGAGATATTACCAAGGCTATCTTCTGCTGTAATCGTGGATCTTCCTTCAAATGCATTGAACATACCTAGACCAGAACCATTTGCAAACCGTCCAGAGACTTTGCTGGCGTTCAACAATTGAGCTTTAGATGGTACACCAGAAAGTGTGAGATCTTCGCCTGCATCATCAATCCTGTCTTGATAAAACAAATTACCTCCAATCCTTCTTGAGTAGAAAAGGTTAGCTCTATTAAAGAGCTCTGTACCCTCGGTAAAAAATTGTCTTCTCTCTTCGAAGAACACCTCAAATGGACCAAGATTGACAACTTGATCATCAGACTGAACTTGATTAAAGTCGGGTATTAACGTCATATCAAGCGTAAATGCTTCATTAATACCATACTTTAAGTCCATCCCAGCACTAAATGTTGTCGTGCCATCGCCTTCAAGATTAGCATGATTACCGACGACAAATGGTGTTAATGATAGTCTCAAAGGTGACGTGATATTATTTAAGCCTGATAAGACCCCTGATTGGCGAATTATTCCATCTTGATTGGGATCAATAGCATTCCAGTGAGCAAATTCTCTGCTTCTTCGAACATATCTTGCGAATTGAATAAACCATTCTTGCTCTTCTGCCTCTGAAAATCGAAGAGCTGCATAAGGAATTTTGTATTCAACTACCCATTTGTCATCATAATGTTTTACCTCACTATCCCAGACGGCGTCCCAGTTAGAATCATCAGAATCCCCTGACCACCTTTCATCTAATTGTACCCCAGCAGCAGTTACCCTAAATGATGTTCCAGTCAAGCCATTCTTATAAGTATCGATGAGCACTCCGAACCAATCAGCATTAATTAATTCATCACGAGGCGAGAGATCAGACCTAATTAATGACATGGTATCATACACTTCAGCTGCGATGTAGATCGCTTGATCATCATAGACTACCGCCACTTTGGTTTGGTACTTAGATGGTAATCCTGGCTTAGGCTCAAACTGGGTAAAATCCTCGGTGAATGGAATAGTAGTCCAATCCTCCAGGTTGCCATCGATGGTGATAGAAGTAGAGCTTCTTTGGGTGACGAGATTCCTTGCCTGCGAAAAGACATTCTTTAATAAACAAAGGAATAAGAAAGCAAGAAGACAGTTTCGTTTTAACATAACAATATTTAGACATGACTAAAAATAAAAATAGGCTTGTCTAATCCAAAGATGCAATTACAATACAAATATATAACATTCACTATGTGACGAAAGTATATTTGTTAGAACAAAAGTTTCAAGATTATGAGTATTGTCGAAATGAAGGTGCCTACAATAGGTGAGTCAATTACAGAAGTAACATTATCGCAATGGTTAAAGCAGGATGGAGAGTATGTCAATTTGGACGAACCAATCTGCGAATTCGAATCAGATAAAGCAACGCTCGAATTTCCAGCAGAAGCAGCAGGAAAATTAATCTATGTAGCAGGAGAAGGTGATGATCTTGAGATTGGAGCATTGGTGGCTAAGATTGATACAAGTGCTGCAGCGCCAGCTAATTCAAGTCCCCAAGCTGAAACGCCAGCACCGGCCGAACAAGAGACTAAAGAGGAGAATACTCCACAACCTCAAACAGCAAATTATGCTACGGGACATCCAAGTCCGGCAGCAGGTAAAATATTAAGAGAAGGCAATGTAAATCCTGGGAATGTTTCAGGAACAGGTAAGGATGGCAGGATAACCAAAGAAGATGCACAAAAAGCAGTACAAACGAAGTCAAGTCCAGCACCATCACCTGAGGTCGCATCAGTACCATCTCCAACTACAAGTTTTTCGAGAGGGACAAGAAGAGAAAAGATGAGTAGAATGCGAAGAACTATCGCAAGTCGACTTGTAGCAGCCAAGAACGAAACGGCAATGTTGACTACATTCAATGAAGTAGATCTTTCTAAGATCCAAGCATTGAGAAAACAGGTTCAAGAAGAGTTTGTCGAAAAGTATGGAGTCAAACTCGGCTATATGTCTTTATTTGCGAAAGCTTGTGCTTCAGCATTAATGCAGTATCCAGAAGTCAATGCCCAGATTGATGGAAATGAAGTTATCTATCATGATTATGCAGATATCAGTATTGCTATCAGTACACCAACGGGACTCGTAGTTCCGCCCGTGCATAATGTTGAGTCGCTCCATTTTGCTGACATCGAGAAAAAGATAAAAGAACTAGCTATAAAGGCAAGAGAAGGAACACTCACTCTAGATGAGATGAAGGGAGGTACATTCACTATTACGAATGGTGGAGTATTTGGTTCAATGATGAGTACACCTATTATTAACAGACCTCAATCGGCTATACTCGGCATGCATAGCATCATGCAAAGACCAGTTAATGTTGATGGAGAAGTCAAGATCAGACCTATGATGTATCTTGCAATGTCTTATGACCATAGAATTATTGATGGCTCTTCTTCAGTCACTTTCCTTGTGAAGGTCAAAGAACTTCTTGAAGATCCAACAAGATTATTGATGGGATTATAATCGTATTATGACATTAGGAGAAAGCATTCAACTACTATCAAACAATCCGATTTGGGTGATCGGTTATTGTCTCTTCATACCTGTAATAATATTGGTACTGAATTTTGTGGTATGCAAAGATGAAGGTGAGCAGGAACCGTGGAATTATATCTATAGTGTCCTCATCTACCTGGTCATGATCCCTGGCATTTTTGCGCTTTTCTTCAGTGTTTACCTCTTCTTATTTGAGCGGAGAAGTATAATGGACACTAATCTCTATATCCAAGTATTTCCACTATTGCTTATGCTAGTCTCGATCTGGCTAATACGACGTAATGTCGACCTGAGAGACTTGCCAGGATTTGGCAAACTATCTGGCCTAATTATGACGATTTCATTAGTTATAATCTTGATGTGGATAGTTGATAGAACGCATTTTGCCATAGTAGCATTCACTTACATGCCTATTCAATATGTAATTCTGTTTTTCCTAGGGTTACTACTTCTCATTAGATTTGGATTTAAGCGATTGACAAGCTAGCCCTATGCAAGGATGGAATCAAACAAATAATACTTTAGAGCAGAGTTTTGTATTTAAAGACTTCAAAGAAGCGTTTGCCTTTATGGTAAAAGTAGCAATGCTAGCAGAGCAACAAAATCACCACCCGAACTGGTCTAATGTCTATAATACAGTAACAATTTCTCTGAGCACACATGATGCTGGTAATGTTGTTACAGAGAAAGACCATGCACTTGCAAAAGCTATTTCAGCATTAATCTAGGGCTCTACAATGAAGGAGGTTTGTAAGATCTGTTTATCTTCAAATTGTACTAGGGCAAAGTATTGACCACTTATTAAACCATCTAATTGCATTCTGAGGAAATTATCATCCAAATGGGTTGAATATATCACCTGTCCCGCGTCATTTTGTATTATAATCCGATGCATCCTTTTCTCTGTTTTAAATTCTATGTATTCAGATGCAGGATTTGGGAAAGTAGATAAATGGATAGCTGAGCCCACCTCTTGTGTACTAAAGGCAATCTCTGCTTGTGCAAATAAGCCAACACTGGGATTTAGATATGTACCCGAACCAGTGACCTCTCTTTTAACAGCTCTTACCATGTACCAATAATTAAAATTGTCGAATGTATCGTCCAGATATTCTGTCTCTTCTACTGGTTCTGATGTTATTCTTTCATAAAACCCAAATTCTGTATCTGCACGATAGATATGATATCCAACGATGTCAGTATCAACAGAAGCATCCCAACCCAAGTGCAAAAGAGATGATGACCAACTCTCCGCTCGTAGGTTGCTTATTGGCAATACTTGATTTATTCGTAAAGTAGGATCTCCTAATACTTGCATATGGTTCCTATTCCACCAATCACGATCGTCCCAATCTGCTTCTGGCTTTTCATAGATTGGGTTATCAATGGCATGGTCCATTATTCTTTTGCATGCATTGCCCAAGGTCTCTCCAATGCCCATTTGATGAAAGATGTTGACGGCAGTAGTTGTCCAGAGGATAGAGAGGCATTTTGTGGGCTTCGCTAGAAGCCCTCTTATCCTACCTATACCTCCTGTCTCTTCAGAACACCAAAAGCCCCAATAACTTTGGTCACTTGAGAAAATAGTAGCATCCATTCCGCTGGTGTTCCACTCAATATGATCGGGAACAAAGCGATTTTGCATGAAAATTTGGTAAGGACCGGTAGATTGAATCTGTTGAGGAAAGTTATCATTGGAGTAAAACTCGTAGACTCCATCCTTACCACTAATTGGTACAAGGGTTCGGAAAGAACCATCATTGGAGTTATTATAACCATAGTAAAAACCTGTCTTTCTCCCCATCCAAGTTTGACCATGTCGATAAGCATGCAGCCGATCAAGATAGTTAATTAACAATGTTGATTCAGGGGCGCTGAGTGAATTGAGATCTGCAAAATCAACTCTTCCAAACGCCATTTCTAGTGTGCTTGGGATATGATCTTGGTCCCATTTAAGATCGTTGGGCAGATTCTGAGCTTCAGGATGATTCAAATTAGCAGCTTCATAGGTATCAACATCGGTAAATTCACCATCAATATCCGCATAAAAAGTATCTGCACCTCTAGCACCTAGACTTTCAACGTGTCCATCTGGTGCTTGAAGGTCAAGCCCAGAACGAGGTACAGGCACATGACCGAGAAGAAAGAGATGATTTGGTTTGTCCAATTCGTGTGCTTGGTTATATATGGCTTGGATCTCACTTTTAATATCAATAACTTCAGAACCACCAAACCAACCTTCTACTCGAGGGACATAAAGCTCTGTCACCAAGTATCCTTCACCTGTGAGATCCTTCTTAAGCTGACGTATTTGAGGAGATAAAGTTTGCTGAATACTCTCGTCAATTACCAAGATTAACCTGCCTTGATAGTTTGTCTGATCTACATCAATTCCACCTAATAAATATCCTGTGGCGCTATTTCTTTTAATTTGGTATTCATAAGCTATTCCAGGAATTATCTCACTATCAATCCAACTTTCTGTCCCGGGATCTAATTCTGCTAGTAAGACCCAATCATCAGCTTCTCCTCCTTTCTGACGTCTCGAGACTTGTGTCATTGCAGTGGTATTTAGTGCTGCATCTGGAAAACTCAAAACAAAATTTTGAGCGTCTACATGAGCTTCAACCAAACACACCCGAGATCCATTATCACTGTAACGATTAGCATCATAAGTAAAATTTTCTTGTGCAATGGAGAGTATGGAAAAGAAACAAAAAGAAATACTAACTAAGAGGAATCGCATAATTCGATATTTATATAGGAAGATACAGTATTTCAATTCGACTATCAGCAAGAAAAAAACACGAGTAAGTTATTTCTGTGCTTTAGAAATGAGTATTATGGTCAGGATAGCAAAAAGGATGTTCGGAAGCCACATTCCTAGTGCTGGATTAATTGAAAGATTACTGGAGATAGTCATGCTGAACCTCGAAATCACAACAAAAAGTGCACCTAGAATTACTCCAGAGGCTAGGTGAATCCCAAGACCTCCACGTACTTTTCTTGAAGCAATAGAAGCTCCCATGATGGTAAGTATTAGAATTGTCACAGGATCAGCACTCCTTCGATGGAGTTCTATTAACATAGATTGAGCTGTGTCCAACCCTCTTTGTTTTTCAATGTCTATATATTCTCTCAAATCACTGCTGGTCATATTTTCCATGATTTTTGAGTTCCGCATAAAATCATCCGGGCCCAGATTGAGTAAGGTATCCAATGTTTTGCCTTTCCCATTGAAGACAGATTCTTTTAAGCCATTGAAAGAACGCTTCTCATAGTCGTGCAATCTCCAAGTATTTGGAGCTTCATGCATTGTAATTTTTGCTGCTTTCAGGATATATGCTAAGTTTTTGTTGTCATCAAAGCGTTCAAAGCGAAAGGTAGTTCCAGTTGTATCTTTTGACCGATAATATCTCAGATAGACTTTTTCCTGAGGATTCAAAAAGAAGTGGGTGTTATAACCAAGAGACTTTTTAGTCGCCTTGTTGATATATTGTGACTCAAACTCGTTCTTGATTTTTGTACTCTTGGGTATGACATAATTATTTCCATACCAGAGTAAGGCAGCAAGAAAAGATCCGGCAATAAAATATGGCAACAAAAAACGATAGTAACTGACTCCGGAAGCTAATATTGAGATTATTTCAGCATTCTTTGCCATCCTGGAGGTAAAGAAAATAACCGATAATAGTGCAAATAATGGCCAAAGAAGACCATTTATCCACGGGATAAAATTGAGATAATATTCAGTGAGAACCTGACCAAGTGTAAGATTTGGGTTGAGTAGTTTTTCTACTTTTTCACTGAAATCAATCACAACGGCGATGAGGCTGATCAGAAGGATAGTATAGAAAAACGTACCCAGATATTTTTTTATAATATAGAGATCAAGCTTCTTCAACATACCTATAGCTTGGTTCTGAGTTGAGGTATTATTTTGTCTTTCCAGCTACCAAAAGTGCCTTCTTCGATTTTTTGCTTTGCAAGACGTACCAACTTGAGATAAAATGTCAAATTGTGTAGAGTGGCAATCTGTGCAGCGAGCAATTCTTTTACATGGAAAAGATGTCTCAAATATGCCTTCGAATAAAAAGAAGAAGTATGATTCTCGAAAGAAGCATCAACGGGAGTGTAATCATCAGCCCACTTTCTGTTCTTTATGTGAATAACACCTTCAAAAGTGTACAATAAGCCATGTCTAGCATTCCTGCTTGGAAGCACACAATCAAACATATCAATTCCTAGCGCAATGCACTCTAGTATATTCTCCGGCAACCCAACACCCATGAGATATCGAGGTTTCTCTTTCGGGAGAATGCTACAACAAAGGTCTGTCATAGCATACATGTCTTCATGAGGCTCTCCTACAGACAAACCACCAATTGCATTGATAGCTGCATCTTTACTAGCAATATACTCAGAAGATGCTTGGCGAAGATCTTTATAAGTAGAGCCTTGCACAATGGGTGCAAGAGTTTGCTCATAGCCATATAACGGCTCAGTAGTATTAAATCTTTCAAAACATCTATCCACCCAACGATGAGTTAAGCCCATCGATTTTTTAGCATACCTATAATCGCATGGATAAGGAGTACACTCATCAAAAGCCATAATGATATCCGCCCCTATTTCTCTTTGAATATCCATGATGCTTTCTGGTGTAAAAAAGTGCTTGCTACCATCAATGTGAGATCGGAAATGGACTCCTTCCTCAACAATTTTTCGCTGACCACTCAATGAGTAGACTTGATATCCACCACTGTCTGTTAGTATTGGTCTATCCCAATGAATAAATTTATGGAGCCCTCCAGCCCCATGAATAATATCAGTTTTGGGTCTGAGATATAAGTGATAGGTATTGCCAAGAATGATATCAGCATTGATAGATTCTTTTAGCTCTGCTTGATGAATACCCTTAACAGTCCCAAGTGTACCCACAGGCATAAAGATGGGCGTCTGTATAATTCCATGTTCAGTTTGAATAGTACCTGAACGTGCATTTGATTGTTTGTCGGTATGTGTAATCTCAAATTGCATTATCTCTTATTTCTGTCCATATCCATTCGTAAAAATGTTCCTATCATAAATGAAAATATAACCAAAGCCGTCCCTCCTTTACTGATAAACGGTAAAGGTATCCCAATAACAGGCATTAATCCCATTGTCATTCCAATATTGACAACTATTTGGAAGAATAAATATCCTGCAATTCCATAACCATAATATTGAATAAACGTATTCTTCGACCGTTCAGCAAGTACAGTAATCCTGATGAGAAGAATCAAGAATAAGAGCATTACTCCCAGTGATCCAATAAAACCATGTTCTTCACCAAGAGTACTATAAATAAAGTCAGTAGATTGCTCAGGAACATAATTCAATTTAGTCATTGTGCCCTGAAGGAAGCCTTTGCCAAGTGTGCCTCCTGAGCCGATGGCTGTCTTGGATTGGATGACATTATAGAGTGAGCCTTGAGGATCACATTTTTCAGGGTGTAACCAGACGTTGATTCTATCTTGTTGGTGAGGTCTGAGGATATTGTTATAACCAAAATCAGATCCGAAAGCCACAACAATTGCTAATAGAGTAATCAAGGATGCCATGACTACTGGTTGTACTCGATTACGAATAGCTGTATATACAGCAAAAGCAAGAAATACCGCAAGCAAAGCTGCTGTGATATACCATGTCTCAACATAACTTCCAAAGGCTACAAAGACTAAGAGTAGTAAAGCCCAAACAGCAATAAATGGGGTAGTCTGCTTATGTTGAACAATCAACAACAGCATGCTCAATAATAATATGATTGGAACTGTTAGTGCGATGCCCCAAAGAAGAGCTCCTATGACTACACCAATTAATGAAAACAGAGCTAAGAATACTACTGGATTAAGACCAGCTCTATAGAAAACGAATCCTAATGCTGTAAACACTAATGCCGAACCAGCATCAGGCTGGAGTAATATGAGCAATATTGGAAGCACAACGATACCTATTGCTATAAACAAACTTCTTCTTTGCTGGATGTTTACACCAGCTAGACCTAGATAGCTCGATAGCAGTAAGAGCGTAGACCATTTTGCTAATTCAGAAGGTTGAAAACTGAATCCTCCAAGAGAAAACCATGATGTAGCACCCTTGACTTCAATACCGAATATCAATACACCAAGGAGCAATACGATGGCAATAGAATAGATGATGGGAGCGACAGAATTCCAGAATTTGTAGTCAATAATAAGACCAAGTGAGAATGCACCCAAAGCAAGACCATAGAACAGTGTTGTAGAGTCTTGAAGTGCTTCTAACACAGTAAATCCTTCTCTACCCACATCGCTGAATCCAACAGAAATCAACATCATCCAACCAATGAATAGTAGAGAGAAAAAAACAGAGGCAGTGATTCCATCAAAGCCTCTTACTGCTCTATTTCTTGAATAGCTAGCCATTGAAGAAAGGACTAAAGTAATTCAGTCTTTTCTATATCATCCATTACTGGAATAGCACTAGGAAAATCTTTCTTTAGTGTGATCAAGAGATTTTGTAAGTCCTCTTTTTCTTCGAATGCTCCCACCTTCAATTGATAATAAGGACTTGCATGCGTCCAATGATGGTCCAATTGTGGATAGAGTTGATTTAATTTGGAAATAGCTTGCTCCATATTCCTTCTATCATTGGTAGTAACTACCTGGATTCTCCAAGCTTTCTGAGAAATCTGCTGCTTTTGCAAACTAGAGAAACGGCTCATGAGAGATTGCACAGAAGCATCTTCTACAAAACGTACTTGAGCATCTAAATTGGTTAAGATACTCAGACTGAAAATTAATCCTAGGGTTAGTACTTTCATATGCATCAATGTAAATATAGTAATATAACGAGATTGCACTCAATTACTTGCCATGACATTGCTTGTATTTTTTGCCACTACCACATGGACAAGGCTCATTTCTTCCTACCTTTTTCTCTTCTCTTTTGAATGTTACTGGAGCTTGCCTTTGACTTTGACCAGCTGCTGCCGCTGCAGCTTTTTGCCTTGCATAATCTCTACCAGCCTTTGATTTCGAGAAATCGGTCTTTTGTGTTTTTGCTTCCTTGACATCTTCAGGGCGAGATATTAAGAGCTTACCTTTTAATAAATAAGAACAAACATCTTGATTGATATTAAAGACAAGATTTTCAAACTGGTTATAAGCTTCCATTTTGTAGATAACCAGTGGGTCTTTTTGTTCGAAGGAAGCCGACTGAACAGAATCTTTCAGTTCGTCCATTGACCTCAAATGTTCTTTCCAGTTTTGATCAATAATAGCAAGGCTAATTGCCATTTCGATATCTTTCATTATTGAATCACCTTCAGTATCTACTGCTGGTTGTAGTCCAGCAGATACCGGAAGAGCCTTGTCAGATCCATCAGTAAATGGTATAGAAATACGCTTATAACGATGTCCTTCATTGGCAAGAACATTATTAATCGTTGGAAGCAACACTTCTTTGATTTGATCTCCTTTGCGTTGATAAGCTTCTAATATCTGATTTTGGTATGACTCTACGATGTCATCTATTGGTGCCTCATTATAGAATGCAGCGTCAAAGTCAGGATCAACACCTAGACTTGTTAACGACTGAGTGGCGAAGTCATCAAAGGAATAGCCTGAATTCTTTGCACCTTCAACAATAGATTCACTGTATGATAGAAACATATTATTGAGGTCTACAGAAAGGCGCTCTCCAGATAATGCGTTATTACGTTTTTTATAAATGGCCTCTCTTTGAATGTTCATCACATCATCGTATTCAAGAAGCCTCTTCCGAATTCCGAAGTTGTTTTCTTCCACTTTTTTCTGGGCTCTTTCAATAGATTTTGTCACCATATTATGCTGGATGACTTCACCATCCTGATGGCCCATGCTGTCCATTAATTTTGCAATTCTTTCAGAATTAAATAATCGCATAAGTTTGTCTTCCAATGCGACATAAAACTGAGAAGAACCCGGGTCTCCCTGTCTACCAGAACGCCCTCTCAACTGTCTGTCAACTCGCCTGCTATCATGTCTTTCAGTTGCAATAATAGCAAGACCACCATCACTTTTTACTTGATCAGAAAGCTTGATATCAGTACCTCTTCCAGCCATGTTAGTCGCTATCGTAACATTTCCTGGTCTCCCTGCTTCTGTAACAATCTCTGCTTCTCTTTGATGTTGCTTTGCATTCAGTACATTATGTTTGATGTTTTTCAACTTCAGCATTCGGCTGAGTTTTTCAGAGACATCTACAGATGTTGTACCTACTAGTACTGGTCTTCCAGCGCCAGTCAGTTTCTCTATATCATCAATTACTGCATTAAACTTTTCTCTTGCAGTTTTATACACTAAGTCTTCCATGTCATCTCTGACAATGGGCCTATTCGTTGGAATGACGACGACATCTAGTTTGTAGATTTCCCAGAGTTCTCCAGCTTCTGTCTCTGCAGTACCAGTCATACCAGAAAGTTTGTGGTACATTCTGAAGAGATTCTGGAGTGTTATTGTAGCATAAGTTTGAGTGATATCACCAATCTTCACATGTTCTTTTGCCTCAAGCGCTTGGTGAAGCCCATCAGAATACCGACGTCCTTCCATCATTCTTCCCGTTTGCTCATCTACAATTTTCACTTGACCATCTACAACGATATATTCTTCATCTTTTTCAAAGAGTGTGTAGGCTTTGAGTAACTGGCTCACACCATGCAGCCTTCTTGACTTAATACTGAAGTCTGTGCTCAGTGCAGTAATTTGTTCAGTAAGCTTTACTCCTTCTTGCTCTTCTCTTTCTCTGAGTAATTGCATTTCTTCAGTAATGTCGGGCATTACAAAGAAATTAGAATCATTTTCGCCTTTCGAAAGGAATTCTACACCTTTTTCCGTCAGCTCTACATTTCTATTTTTTTCATCAATTGTAAATAGGAGAGGTTCATCAACTATATGCATATTTTTTGATTGCTCTTGCATATAGAAGTTCTCAGCTTTTTGAAGCATTACCTTGACACCTTCCTCACTTAAGAACTTAATAAGTGGACGATATTTTGGAAGTGCACGATATGCTCTTAAGAGTGCCATCCCAGCTTCTCCTTCTTCATGGCTGATACTCCCATCTTTGAATAACCGTTTTGCATCAGCTAGATAGTTAGTAGCTAGTTTTCTTTGAGCAGCTACTATCTTTTCTACCTTGGGGTTGAGTTCTTGATACTCTTGTTCTTCCTCGCCTTTTTCTACAGGTCCAGAGATGATTAATGGAGTTCTTGCGTCATCTATCAAGACAGAATCCACCTCATCAATCATTGCAAAGTGATGCTTGGCTTGTACTTTTTCTTCTTGAGAACGCACCATGTTATCTCTCAAGTAGTCAAAACCAAATTCATTGTTGGTTCCGTACGTGATGTCTTTTTTGTATGCTGCTTTTCTTCCTGGACTATGTGGTTTGTACTTATCTATACAATCCACAGTGAGGAACAAAAATTCGAAGATAGGTCCAACCCATTCGCTATCCCTTCTTGCGAGATAATCATTTACAGTAACTACATGGACGCCTTGGCCTGATAGACCATTAAGATAAGCAGGTAGTGTAGCCACTAATGTCTTACCTTCTCCAGTTTGCATCTCGGCAATTTTTCCATCATGCAGTACCATTCCTCCAATAAGCTGAACATCATAATGCATCATGTTCCAAGTGATATCGCCTCCTGCTGCCTTCCAAGTATTAGACCATGTGGCCTGATTTCCATTAATTGTAACATAGGCATTATCAGCAGCCAGATCTCGATCATGATCAGTTGCAGTTACAACTAATTCAGGATTTTCCATAAATCTCCTTGACGCTTCTTTCACCGTGGCGAATGCTTCAGGTAGTATTTCTTTTAAGATATCTTCTAAATGCTTATCGCGTTCTTCCGTAGTCTTATCTAGCTCATTATATAACTCTTCCTTTGTAAGGAGATTAGTCTCATTGTTAATGTCATTCTTTAATGCAATGATATCATCATCTATTCCTTTCAAGTGATTCGCTATGCGCTCTCTAAACTCTAGGGTCTTGTTTCTTAGCTCATCGTTGGAGAGAGATTGATAAGATTGGAAGTGTTCGTTGATTTCTTCTATGACTGGAGAATATTCTTTTACATCTCTGTCATACTTTGTACCAAAGACTTTCTTTATGAAATTGAACATGTGTTATTGTCGATTTGTAAATGTACTATAGGGTCTGCATAAAGTGTACCACAGGAAATAAACTGACATTCTGTCAATTGAGTATGAACTTACTGTTGTTTTTGCTTAGTTCTGGCATACTTCAACAGTTTTCTGATACTTCTTTGTGCTTTGAAGTACTCAACTGAAAAGTATATGATTGCCGGCACAAAGCTGAAGATAAGAGCCACAATTTTTGCTTGATCCAAAACTCCAGACCAGTTTTCAAAAAATGGAGACACAATGAGAAGTTCGCTTATGCTTATCAATATGAAAATGATTACACTAGCTACACAAAGCTTCTTCAATGGTTCAGGAACAAGGAAGGCTTTTTGTACCGATGCTTGGATGAATGTCTTGATGTAGATTAATTCATTTGCATCAATTTTGATTAATTCAGACAGGATGTATAATCCTTTGTCTATTTGTTCAAGATTGATGTGACTGCAAGCTTTTTTATAAAGCAGGGAGTTATAGACATTGACATCCCTAATGTGTGTAATGTTATTTTTTATGACCGAAGGAATGAGCTCATCGGCAATGTTAATAAACTTGTGATATTCTCCAAGCTCATGACATGCAACACCATAGTCATACCAAATCTCTAATTGATCTTTATAGTCAAGGTCAATAATATCTTCATATCTACGTTCAAAAAACCTGACTTTCTCCCGCCAGCTAGTGGTCTCGATTTTTAGAAAATCAAAGTAAGTAGAACGTTGATATGTCTTTTGTATGCCTTTCACTAATTTCTTTTGTCCAAGCCCCAGGATAGTTTATTCCTGATGGTCTTCATAAAACTTTCATCCTTTAGACTGATCATCTTAGTGTCAAAGTCACCTTTTTTGAGTGTTAAAATGTCACTTTGCGTAATTGTCTCGAATCTAGAGTCTAAAGTACACATAAATGAGTCTGCACGGCCGTCAACTTCTAATCTTAACTCTACACTGTCTGGAAGTACCATCGGTCTGACATTCAGATTGTGCGGAGCAACTGGTGTCACTACGATATTTCCCGAGCCAGGGTAGACGATTGGGCCACCACAACTCAGCGAATATCCAGTAGAGCCTGTAGCTGTGCTGACAATTAATCCATCTGCCCAATAACTATTCATCTCCTCTCCATTCAGATAAGTATGGATTGTTATCATTGATGAGGTATCTTTCTTGTGAATGGTAAAATCATTCAACGCATAGGGAAAGTCAGCAAAAAGTGCTCTTTCAGTTTTGAGCTCTAGCATACTCCTCTTTTCCAATGTGTAGTTTTCAGAATGCCATAGCTCTATTGCTTCTTTGATCTTTGTATTTTCAATTGAAGCTAGAAACCCTAATCTCCCCATATTGATACCTAATATTGGGATAGCGCCATTGCGAATCCACTTAGCAGCATTAAGTATTGTACCATCTCCTCCCAATGAAAATAACGCTTTGAACTGTTCTTTACTTGGGTCGTCAATGCTTCTAATAGTATACGCTTCAAAGTATGACTTCGTTGCAAGTAATTCATAATATTCTGCAGAGGTAGCTATCTGATACCCCAATTGAGTTAAGGTATCGACCAGTGTATGGACATAGGTATCGTCCTTCTCTTTCAGACGTTGTCCGTATATGAGAACCTTTTGAGTCGACATAGAACAAAAATAGAGTTATTATTTCTAATAACTCTATCCTCTATTTTGTTTGTTTTTTCTCTGTGTTTAGAGGTGTTTTTTTAACACGTAAGCTATCACAGGTTCTTCAGTTTCGTTCGAGATGAGGTGTAGCTTGTAAAGACCACGCTCAAAATTTTTCATATTAATGTAGAGATTGTTAGTAAATACAGGCAATCTTTTGAGGTAGAGCTTTTCTCTTTTGTAGATTTCGATATATTCGACAATCTCTCCTGTTGAGAATACGAGCTCACTATTATTTGTGTTATAGCCGACTCGAGAGAATTGTATAGAGTTTTCTTCGCTCATTACGGAGAAATACAAATCATCTGTATCATGTAGTATTTGTGGAGATTCTTGTTCTGATTGAGTGTTTTGTTCTGTTGCTGCCTGTGCATTAATTGTTACTGAATAGCACAGAAAACTTAGCATAAAAAGTGTTAGTACTCTCATTTCTTCAAATATTTCATCGGTTTTCTAAAAAGTCGTCTTGGGGCTATTATCAAATAAAGGTAGCGAAATATTACACATATTACAAATTTATTTAATATGTAATTGTGTTAATATCTTTCATCACTGACGTAGGGAAGTTTCTGCATGCGAATTACTTCCATGCTTGGAAAGTCGAAGTCTAGGACGATCTTACCTGTGATGAGGTAGACTCCTTTTCCCCGAAAGGGGTATCGTGCTAGACTTGGTGGAAAGTGAGTAGAGTCGAAGAAGTGTCCTGCTTCATCGAGCCAAGTTCCGAAATTCATCAACTTTTTATTGACTGTTGTTACATTCTTACGTGCTACATAGTAACCGACCATATTGACGACTTGCTGAGCATGTGCTTTCATCTGATTAGCAGAGATGTGTTTGGGCAGTTTTTCCTTAACAAGAGCAAAAGGTGAGCAGAGTGGGAAGCCTAGTAACTCTATTTCGTCGAAGGCTTGTTCATGAGGACCTTCAGCAAGTATTGGCAGTTCGTAGTGGGTACTTTCTGAATCGAAGAGTCTGCCGACGGCTGCTTGCTGCTTAACCATAGGGTTGTGGACAGCATTCTTTTCCCACATGAGCTCGTATTTGTTCTGTCCGGTGAATCGAAATGCTCCAATTCTGATGAGAATCTCTAGTTGTTCGCGCGAGATATCTACTCTAGTGACAAACTCATCAAGGCTTTGGTACGCTCCATTGTCTAGTCTTTCTTGAATGATAGTCTTTGCGACCTTTCTTTCTAGTTCTGAAATATGTACGAAGCCGATATAGATTGTGGTATCATAAATATTGGTCAGATAGGTGCTGTGATTGACGCAGGGTGCTTCGATGTTTGCCCCTGACATCCTTGCTTCATGGACATAGAGTTCGGTATTGTAGAAGCCGCCGAAATTGTTGATAACTGCCACCATAAACTCGAGTGGGTAGTAGGTCTTGAGGTAGAGACTTTGAAAGGACTCTACGGCGAAGCTTGCCGAGTGGGCTTTGCAAAAGGAATAGCCGCTAAAACTAGCTACTTGCCTCCATACCTCATTAGCAAGTTCGTCCGGATAACCTCTTGCCTTACAGTTGACGAAGTATTTATCTCTGAGTTTTTTGAAAGTGTCGGAGGTTTTCTTCTTGCCAGTCATGATTCTCCTCAGCACATCTGACTCATCGAGCTCAAGTCCTGCGAAATGGTGTACTATCTTCATCACATCTTCTTGGTAGACCATGACTCCGAATGTCTCTCCAAGGTGTTGTTCGAAGATAGGGTGGATGTAGGTGAAAGACTCGGGGTGGTGGTAGCGATGAATATATTCTCGCATCATCCCTGATTTGGAGACTCCTGGTCGAATGATCGAACTCGCGGCGACAAGGTGTACGTAGTTGTCACAGCCCAGTTTTGTAAGGAGCCCACGCATTGCTGGTGACTCGATGTAGAAGCATCCTATACAGTACCCAGCTTTGAGCCTTGCTTTGACATTGAGGTCTTCTTTTATCTCTGCCACATTATGGATGTCGACAGCCTTTCCTTGATTTCTGGCTACAAGATTGACAGCTTCTTTGATATGTCCCAGACCTCTTTGGCTCAAGATGTCGTATTTATGAAACTCTAGATCTTCGGCACCATACATATCGAAGTGTACTATGGGAAACCCCTTTGGCATGAGCTGTAGTGCTGTGTGGTAATTGAGTGGTCTTTCACTGATTAGAATGCCACCAGCATGGATGCTTAGATAATTGGGGAATCCTTCGATGAGCTTGCCATATTTAAAGATGTGCTTAGCGTAAGGGTGATGTTTGTCGGTGGCGTGCGGCTCATGGACAATTGTATCGATATCGTTTTTTGGTAAACCAAGTACCTTACCCAGCTCTCTAATGATAGACTTACCCTTAAACGTATTATAGGTGGCGAGCAAGGCAGTGTGGTCTCTACCATATCGCTTAAAAATATAATCAGTCACATCATCTCGCTCATCCCATGAAAAGTCAATGTCAAAATCAGGCGGTGAACTTCTGTGCGGGTTGATAAATCGTTCGAAGTAGAGATCCAACTCGAGTGGATCAACATCAGTAATATAGAGATTATAAGCAACAATAGAATTGGCTCCACTACCTCTACCTACATGATGATAACCTGCAGTGTGAGCATAGCGAATGATATCCCAGGTGATGAGAAAATAAGGTGAGTATCCGAGCTTGGCAATTACTTTTAGCTCAGCTAGAGTTCGATCCATTGCTTTTTTGTTTCGCTGTCCATAGCGACGGATACAACCATTAATTGCTAACTTATTGAGCAAAGTCATATCTCCTTGTTTGCTTCCGGTGAATGTCTTTCTATTATTACTTTTTGCGGAAGACATCTCGAAAGTGCAAGACTCTAAGAGGGTGTTAGTATTGTCAACAATCTGAGGATATTGCTGAAATATCTTTTGTATTTCGTCAGGCGAATAACAGTACTCTGAAGCATTGGCACAATAGTTATTTTCTAGTTTGCCAAGGACAGTATTCAGGTCTATACACCGCAATAACTTATGTGTCTTGTAGCCATCCTGATCGGCAAATGTAATTGGTGCAAAGACAACCAACTTGTCTAAAAAATTCTTCAGGTATGAGGTGTAGAGCTTGTTGACTTCTGTGGGTCTGACACCAATAAACTCATGATCACGTAGATGCTTTATTCCTTTTGGTATAGATCGATAGATGATATAAGTATGCTCCAATGGTGGAGCTTCGACAGGCAGCAATTCTTTGTTTAATGATGCTGAGGTAAGTAGACCATTCAGCTCGCGAATGCCTTCTGCATTCTTTGCTATGCCTGTGTAGAGATATTGACTATGGTCAATTTTAGAACTTGTGGGATCTTGGAATTGCCGAAACTCAACTCCATATATAGGAGTTACTCCGAGTTTGGTACATGCTTGATAGAATGCATAACTACATGATGTATTATTGATGTCAGTGAGGGCAAGACGACGAATACCCTTAGACACTGCTAACGCTACCAGTTGTTCGGGCGATAGAGTGCCATACTTTAGTGAGTAGTAAGAGTGACAAGCTAAGTGCATAGACGAATAATACAACAAAAATATGCTGAAAAAATCGACATAACATAAAAATGCTCTTTTTTTTGTTGAATTTTGTGCACTATATTGATAAACACCTTACTTTTGAAACACTGTTGCAAAAAGTTAATGTTTACAAGAATTAGGAAAGACATCATCGGGTTATCGGCTTCGCTACTGTGCTCAGTGCACTGCATGGCTCTACCCGTTATGCTGATATGGTTTGGCGTTGATACGAACATGATGCACAATCATATTTTTGATATGATTTTCTTAGTAATAGGAATAATCTTTATTGCTACTTCTATAGTACCTAGCATTAAGAAGACAGGACATGTTGGACTAATCTTACTTACTGCCGTAGGCTTTCTCAGTTTTATCACATCATTCTTCTTAGCTTCTGCAGCAGCTCATATTGCTTTTGCAATAGGTGGATTAGCATGGGCTACTGCGCACTTCATCAATATCGCTTTGCATAAGAAAGCAATTCCTGTAGTATAATTATGGATCTCCTCTGGCTATGGATCAAGCAAGGTATTGGTCATATTATGGATATTGAAGCCTATGACCATCTACTCTACATACTTGCACTAGCCTTACCATTTCTACATAAGAAACTCAAACCACTTATCATCCATATCACGGCTTTTACGATAGGCCATAGCTCAGCATTGGTGATTGCTGCCTTAGGTAACACCCCAGTGACACAGCAGTGGGTAGAAATAGGTATTCTATCCTCAATAATTATAACATGTATAGCCAATATTGCTATTCCTAACCAGCAAACAAAGCGCTTGACTTACTTAGTGACACTCATCATTGGGTTAATTCATGGTCTTGGTTTTGGCAACTACTTCAGAGCAATGCATGGTGGATTTAACTCAGAGTTTTTCATAAGCTTAGCAGGGTTTAATATAGGTGTGGAAATAGCACAACTCATTATAGTGTTGATTGCGTATCTATTAGTTCAGTGGTTAGAAAAAGCAGCTGTCGTTGACAATAAAAGATTTATCAGAACTTCGAGCGTTATACTAATGTGCATCGCATCTTGGTTATTGTATAAATTGTGATCATCGCTTTGAGAGCTGCACTCATTTTATTCTTATTGATTACGAATGCATACCGGGTCTATTCTCAGGAATGTAAACTGCTTGTTGCCAAGTCATCACTGCGGGCTGCCGTAATGGATCAGTCCCAATGCATTTGGTATCTAGATGCTGCAGGAAGATTATATAAGCATAACAGCATCCTTGAGCATACAATAGAAGGAATTCCTAAAATGCAACAATTGCTGCATGCAAATGGTGATCTCATTGTGCATGATGGTCAGGAAATTTTTCAAATTATTGGTGATGATATAGAAAGCATAGTCAAATTTTCACAAGCTCCAATACAAGCCATATTTGCAAGAAATGCACAGGATATAATAATTCTTGGCAACCATAAACTCTATCATTACTACAAGGGTAACCTTGACCAATGTAGCCAACAGATTAACTCTAATCAGTTCAACAGTCATTTGCCTACAAAGGCATATCCATTTTTAGACCAATGGTATCTACTATCTGGAGGAAAAGTGAGTAGAATATGTGGAAGTCAACCCAGGTCAATTGTGTCAACGGAAGTATTTCTTGATCTAGAAAGCTATCAAGGAGAACTGTATCTTTTGAGTGAGAATGAAGGTCCATTCATTGTCGAAGGTCAATCAGTAAGACCATTGACCTCTCATCACACAGCCTTTCCATATGCACAATACCTTAGGGTTGCTGACCAAGGACTCCTACTCTTTGATCCTTATTCTTTGCAAGTTGTTAAACACAATGACACCATAGTTCATCAATTACGCACTTCTGAAGAATTAGAACCGGTACAACTCATAGATAATAGTATTCTTGCACTCAATACCTCAGGTGTCTCACTATGCAAGTTTGATACTCAGGCAGATGTAGCGATGACACAGTTAGTTAGGCTGAATATAGGAGAAGCCTCATTACTTGAAAAGTCAACATTTTTACTTGATGAACCCAAAGTGCTAGAGGCAGAATTAACAAGTACTTATTGGGGAGATGGAGAAAAACCTAAATACTTTTATCGGGCTCCTCCCAAATATGATACTTGGCAACCTTGGGATATTATTCAGCCTCTTAGCCTGCAAATAGATCAGGATATCAAGTCTTTTGAATTACAGAAAATACACAAAGCGAAAGCTGAAAAGTTACTTTCTAAAACAATTACCTTCCAGCACTCTACAAAATCTACTCACCTGCCTTGGCTGATTATTCTTGGATTGTTGAGTCTTTTGGGCATAGTACTCTTTACATCTGTTAGAAGATATCGCAAAGCCCAAGAGTCTCATCGAGAAAAGATTGCAGCGATTACCTTGCAAAAACAATACACTGAGGAGCAACTCAAATCATTACAACTTCAGATGAATCCACATTTTATTTTTAATGTGTTGAATTCAATCCAGGGTCTCATTGCGCTTGGAGACAATCAAAAAGCACGTCAGAGCCTCAATAGCTTTTCTCAACTACTCAGGACTATGCTTAATCAATCATCTGAAATGGTAACTAGCCTGAAAGATGAACTTAGCTTACTAGAAAAATATCTCCAACTCGAGCAACTCTGTAGACCAGACAAGTTTACTCACTCAATAGACACCCATCAGTCACTTGACCTCCATCATACAATACCAAGTATGATAATCCAACCATTCCTGGAAAATGCGATAGTGCATGGTATCAGATGGAAAGAATCAAAAGGGCAAATAACTTTAAATATTGTCCCAGATGAGGCAGGTGTCAAATGTATTATTGAAGATGACGGTGTGGGCAGGGTATTTGCCGAAAGGCAGGCTAAGTCTGCACATAAATCCATCGGACTCTCTATTGTAGAGAAGCGCTTGAAGAAGTACTTTAGATTTAATAAAACGATAGACCCGATTCTTTTCGAAGACTTATATGATACTGACGGTCGTGCTAAAGGAACTCGAGTTACCGTTATAATTCCAATACTATGAAAGCAGTAATTATTGATGATAATCCATTGGCTATTGCCACATTAAAGGCCGACATAACAACCTATTGCCAAGATGTAGAGCTAGTAGGTGAGGCAGAAGGGGTATTGGAAGCGGCAAAACTATTGAATCAGGTCAAAGCTGAGCTTTTATTCTTGGATATCCATATGAATAATGGGACTGGATTTGACCTTTTGGATATCGTTGAAAAATCACGATACAAAGTCATTTTCACAACAGCTAGCGAAGATTTCGCTTTGAAGGCCTTCGAATATGCGGCTGTCGATTATTTGCTTAAGCCAATAGACCCTGAAAGATTACAAGAAGCTGTTGGCAAATCCTTGGAGCTTGGAAAACTTTCCGACGAGCAGATAAGTATAATGAAGTCAACTTCCCAATCTAAACTAGCCCTAAGTACGACAGAAGAAATTAGAATTGTTGGTATCGAACAAATATTAAGGCTCGAGTCTAGCAACAATTACACTACGTTTTATCTAGATGATGGTGAAAAAATTCTTGTTTCAAAAACAATGAAAGAATATGACTTCTTGACTCAGATGCATTTCATGAGAGTGCATCAATCGCATATAATTAATATGAATAAGGTCAAATCTTTTGTTAGGACAGAAGGAGGATATATCCTCTTAACTGATGGAAGTCATGTGCCAGTATCAGTCCGCAAAAAGCCTGAGGTCATCAAGGCTTTGCAAATGGATTAATTAGAGGGATTCTGCAATGGCAATTGTACCAACCGAAAGTCTGCAGTTTTTGATATTCTTCAATAGTATTGATGCACATGCTTCAAGTGTTGCACCAGTTGTAAGAACATCGTCGACTAGTAGTAGGTGCTTTCCTTCCAGAGCAGTTTTACCTTTTTGAAACTGCATAGAGTCTGCAATGTTTTTCAACCTATTTTCTCTAGACATAGCAGTTTGCGATTCCGTGAAATGTGATTTCTTAAGCAAGTGTATCACAGGAATATCTAATCCTTCGCTAATGGCTCTTGCGAAGACTTCACTTTGATTATATCCACGTTGTGCTCTTCGTTTTTCGTGTAGAGGTACTGGAACAATATAATCAGGGGTTTCCAGGCTGGGGCTTGCTTTGTAGAGAGAGGCGAACCGCTGGCCTAATTTTTCTCCAACTACTCTCTTTCTATTGTACTTCAATTGGTGAATACAGTTCTGGATTTTACCTTCTTTATAAAAGTAGAATATTGCCGTTGCCGCAATCAGAGGAAACCTTCCCTTGAGCCGCATTTCCATATCATTATTGCGCACCTCAAAAAAAGTGGTGAATGGGAGGTCTAGTTTACAGTCTAAACAAAAGATATCTTCTCTGATGGGCTCTTGTTCGAAGCAACCAATGCAAGCTTGTGGGTAGATAAAGTGAAGAATACTCTCTCCAACTTCTTTAAGAATTGCAAAAACACTTGATCGGGATGTCATTAACCTAAATATAGTAGTCTTTGGTCAGAAAAAAATTATATATAAGATTATTATATATCGAAAGAAATTATCTTCGCACATTATTCCTTGGCATGTCTCATTTTGATAAATATCTCATCACTGCAGCACTTCCCTATGCTAATGGTCCATTACACATTGGTCATCTAGCAGGAGCATATTTATCATCAGATATTTTCGCGCGTTTTCAGAGAATGTTTGGTAAAGAAGTAGTTTTTGTCTGTGGCTCGGATGAGCATGGTGCTGCCATTACCATGAAGGCACTCAAAGAGCAGACAACGCCTAAAGAAGTTGTTGACAAATACCATACACTATTCAAAGAAACATTTCAGCGGATAGGTATTTCCTTTGATATTTATCATAGAACATCTGATCCATTACATCACGAGACATCGCAGGATTTTTTTAGAACCTTGTACAAGAAAGGGATTTTTCAAACTAAAGAGACTAGCCAGTACTTTGATGAAGAAGCTGGTCAGTTCCTTGCAGATAGATACATTCAAGGGACTTGTCCCAATTGTGGTTATGAAGAAGCCTATGGTGATCAATGTGAAAACTGTGGATCATCTCTCAGCCCAACTGAACTTAAGTCTCCGAAATCAACAATTTCTGGAGCTAAACCTGTATTAAAGACTACAACTCATTTTTATCTCCCTTTGGACCAAGATGCTTCCTGGTTAAAGGAGTGGCTAGAATCTGGAAAGGTAGATAGTGTTGAACTTCATAATCCATCTGATTGGAAGAACCATGTATTAGGTCAATGTAAATCTTGGATTGACAATGGTCTTCTACCACGTGCAATGACCAGGGATTTGGACTGGGGTGTTGATGTTCCTCAAGAAATAAATGGGAGTCAAGGCAAGAAACTCTATGTATGGCTTGATGCGCCTATAGGTTATATTTCGGCTACTAAGGCCTGGGCAACCGAAAATGGTAAGAATTGGGAAGAGTATTGGAAGTCTGATGATACTGCTTTAGTCCACTTCATCGGCAAAGACAACATCGTTTTCCATTGTATCATTTTTCCATCGATATTAAAGTCGCATGGAGGCTATAACCTTCCGGTAAATGTACCTGCAAACCAATTTATGAACCTTGAAGGGAACAAAATTTCAACTTCAAAGAATTGGGCAGTTTGGGTACATGAATACTTAGATGAGATTCCTCATAGAGAAGATGAGTTAAGGTATTGTATGATAAAGAACATGCCTGAACTTAAGGACAGTGAATTTACTTGGAAGAATTATCAAGACTGCACTAATAATGAATTGGTTAATAACCTTGGCAACTTTGTCAATAGAGTAGTGGTGTTGATCAATAAATACTATGAAAGTGAGCTGCCAGAATATGATGTTTGGGCTCCGATTGAAGGCCCTGGAACACAAGAAGAGCTGACAAGTTATGAAGGTGAGATGCTTCATCTTTTTGACAAATTGCATGCCCTTTATGAGCATATCCAGCAGTATAATTTTAGAGGAGCATTATCTGTCTTGATGGAAATCTCAACAACTGGAAATCAAATACTGCAGAATAATGCACCATGGCAGTTGATTAAGACAGATGAAGAAGCTGTTAAGACTGTGATGATGCTGGCAGTACAGTATGTAGCAGCACTGCGAGTTGCGATCAGGCCATTCTTACCATTTACATCAGATAAGCTGAGTCGCCTACTTAACATGGAGACCATCAAAGAGGAAGGTGAATGGACTCAAATGATGAATGCATTAGCTGAAGGTGATGATATTATTCACAGCGGGCAGAAAATTGGAAAACCTGAACATATTTTTTCAAGAATAGAAGATGAAGTTATAGAACAACAAATGACAAAACTCCAATCAAGTAACTCGAACCCAGCTGACAATTTTACTCCTCAGAAAGACACAATCCAGTTTGATGATTTCATGAAAATGGATCTACGAACTGCAACCATTCTCACAGCTGAAAAAGTAGAGAAAACTGATAAGCTTTTAAAGTTAGAATTGGATCTTGGTTATGAGCAAAGAATAGTGGTGTCTGGAATTGCAAAATCGTATAAGCCAGAAGATATCATTGGGAAGCAAGTAACCTTGCTTGCCAATCTTGCTCCCCGAAAAATCAGAGGGATAGAATCCCAAGGCATGATATTGATGGCAGACAATGGTGATGATGAGTTATGCTTTATTAATCCTGATGATAGCTGGACCAATGGCATGACAATTAGTTAGCAAGGTTTTTGTAGGTTTTTTTACTATGAAGACAAAGCAAGAGATTGTAAAGAATTGGTTACATAGGTATACTGGCCTTCCGCTACATAAGTTTGGTGAATACATATTGTTAGTAAACTTCAGTAGATACGTCTATGATTTTGCTAAAATGTATAAAGTTAAAGTAGTTGGTAAGGATAGAGCAATGCAAGTAGCAACTCACGACAACATCAGCATAATAAATTTTGGAATGGGAAGTCCGAATGCTGCCACGATTATGGATCTTTTGACAGCAATAAAACCAAAGGCAGTCCTCTTCTTAGGGAAGTGTGGTGGAGTGAAGAAAAAGAATGCTGTTGGCGATCTCATTCTACCAATAGCTTCGATTAGAGGTGAAGGAACATCTGATGATTATTTTCCTCCAGAAGTGCCTGCTTTACCGGCGTTTGCAATGCAAAAAGCGATATCTACCACAATTAGAGATTATAAGCAAGACTATTGGACAGGTACAGTATATACCACGAATAGACGGGTATGGGAACATGATAGTGTATTCAAAGATTACTTAAAGAAGATAAGAGTAATTGCCGTCGAAATGGAAACGGCAACCATCTTCTCAGTAGGCTTCAAGAACAAAATTCCGACAGGGGCCTTACTTCTAATTTCTGACATGCCAATGGACCCTGAAGGTGTAAAAACGGAAAAGAGTGACAAGGTTGTTTCAAAGAAATTTGTCAACTCCCACTTGAAGATTGGAATAGACTCTCTCAAACAGCTCATAAATAATTCATTGACTGTAAAACACTTGAGATTCTAGGAATAACCAAGCAGAAAAATACAGAATGCTTTACCAAGAACAGGAGTAGTTTTTTTCCATTCGCGGATAGATTTTGTCTGAATGGACTCTTCTGGCGAGGTAAGATTCTTAGCAATACAGAGGTTCATTTCAGGATTACAATATTTCAGTATGTGCTCTACAAGTCTATCATTTCTATACGGAGTCTCAATAAAAATCTGAGTACTCTTTAGCTTGGAGGCACTTCTATCTAATGTTTGTAGAGCTTGCTGCAGTTGTGGTGTCTTAATTGGAAGATAGCCATGAAAGGTAAAGTTCTGACCATTGAAACCACTTGCCATCAGTGCGAGGATTATTGAGTTTGGTCCAACCAAAGGCTTTATATGGATAGATGAGCGGTGTGCAATTTTAACAAGAGCATGGCCTGGATCGGCTATGCAAGGTGTTCCACTTTCTGAAAGTAAACCAACTTGGAGGTTATTGTTCCAAGCTTTTTTAACATCACCAATTATCTCGTTAGAGTTTTGCTTTGGTAACTCTAACCATGTGTAGTCATCAATTGCCTTTCCAGCTTTTAAAGAAGAAATCCAACGTCTGGCTGTTCGGATTCTTTCACAAACTAAAACATCACAATTGGTGAGATTTTCCAGATACTCTTTTGTCACAAAATGTTGATTATGTTCAAAGAGAGGAACAGGTAGGAGTATGAGAGATGCCTTCATCCTAAGATTTTCCTTTTAATCTGAGAAGACCTGACTTAGCTTTCTGATGGAGACTATGTCTGTAGTCATCAGGATCCATTTTCAAGCAACGAGTGAAATATTCTTGAGCTTTATCAAATTGATTTTGACTCTCGAAAATAACACCCAGTTGTAGTGCTGCATTACAAGCAAAAAAGCTCTCCTCATAAATTGGGTTATTCAATAGAAGGGTGTAATTCGAGATAGCATCTGGGTAATTATACATTTTTTGCGAAATTCTCCCTAGTCTATATAAGTACTCAGCTCTCAATACATCTTGATAATAGAAGAGGTGTGCCTTCTTAATCAAATGAGTAAAAGCTTGTTGATAGTAGCCACCATCAAAGAGTAGTCTCGCTTTGAGCAAATCAGGATGTGGTATTATTGCTTTGTCAGCTTCTTTTTGGGCTTGTTTATCGTCGTCGATCGTATCATATCCAAAAGTCTGAACTTTATTCATGTTGGACTTATAGCCGGCAATATTGTCATTCAGAATGAGCTCGCCCCAAGCTATTTTTTGGTATGCTTCTTTGATGTAGTGGCGACCCTCAAATGTTGTGACAAAGGTATTAAGAGAAGAGATTGCTTCAGAATCAACTTTTCTGAGGAGGCAAAGTCCTTTCAGGAAGTAGAGATAGGGAAGTTTTTGAAAGTCACTTGTCTTGATTGAATGAATGTATTCTAAAGCAGCTGCATTATTGCCACTTCTTTGCGCTACTTTGATAGCTACAAATCGGGCTAATGGGCTCGTGTTATTTACTACATCCGTTTGGGTAAAATACTTCCAAGCTTCTGAGGGCTTATTCTCTTGATAGAGTTTGATAAAAGTCAGTATGACTTCTGCTTCTTGATTAAAAAGCGGTGTATCTTTTTCGAACTCAATTAAGGAGGAAATTTCGTTTAGTCCCTGATCAATACTGCCAGAGATTCCAATGAGGTTCTTTACTACACCTGGCAGTGGGACTGTTTCAATAAGTGCATGGATTATGGACAGACTCTTATTATAGAGCAAGAATTCGGGAAACTGTTCTTTAGCTTTTTCTAGAACATAATACGCTTGATACAGTTCTCTAGCACTTTGGACTAATTCGTCAAACTTAGATTTATTGAGAGCCCACATCAGTAGAATTTCAGCTTCAGCAAAATGGTAGTAGGGATCTGCTTTATCACCTTTTGATTCTAGAATTTGTAGTCTTTTCTTTTTGTTTCCCTTGAGTCTTTTGAAATCCTCATCTCTTTCAAAAATGAATAGCGTTAGAAAATCAATATAGTTTTCTAAGTGGATTGCTGCAAGGTTGTTTGGATTCGCTTGCATAATGGAGTCAAGAGTCTCTTGACCTAATTCTAAGTTGAGATTTGTAATCTGTTGGTAAGCGAGTTGAATGTCTTGATTGTAGTCAAAATATCCCTGCGCAGAGTTATTAAAGGGTAATAACACGCAAAGCACAAAACAACAGTTATAAATAATGCGGGAAACCATCAATGACATCAAAACGCAGATTCATAGGCCTGCGATATACATAAGACAAATTAAAACACCATAAGCCCCTAACAAAAAACCCTTCACTAATGAAGGGTTTCTCTTTATTATTAAGCTTCTTCTTTGACTATTCCTGCGATTTCGTTATCTACAAGTATTCTACTGCAATGTTCGCAAGCGATTATCTTTTTACGAAGACCTATTTCTATTTGTACTTGAGGCGGGATTCTATTAAAACAACCGCTACAAGAATTTCTCTTAATTGTCGCTACCGCAATTCCGTTTCTATAACTTTCACGAATTCTATCGTAAGACTTTAGGATTCTTTCATCTACATTCTTTCTAGCCTTAGTTGATTTATTCTTAAGCTTTGTTTCTTCTTTTTCAGTCTTTTCAATAATTTTTGAAAGCTCTTCTTTTTTAGCTTCTAGTTGCTCTTTTTTACCTGCTATTCTAGAGTTACTCTCTTCGAGATTTTCATTTTTTTGTGCCTTGATTGCATCGACTTCTTTCATCTTTTTTTGAGACAATTGAATTTCCAATTCTTGTAATTCAATTTCTTTCGTCAATGCTTCGAACTCTCTATTATTCTTCACTTCATCCAATTGAGCTTTATATCTTTCGATTAGAGCTTCAGAAGTAGCAATGTTTTTTTTGTGGTTATTGAGCTCATCATCTAGCCCATCAACCTTTGTTTGTAATTTAGAAACTCTGGTTTCAAGACCTTTGATTTCATCTTCAAGATCTTCTACCTCAATTGGTAATTCACCTTTTAAGACTTTGATCTCATCAATCTTAGAGTCTATCTCTTGAAGATTGTGAATGTTACGTAATCTTTCTTCTATCGTTAATGTCGTAGTTGCCATAAATTAGAGGTAATTAACAGGGTTTGTATTCTCCTTAGTACAATGGGCTGCAAAATTACTAAATTTTTCGCTTATTAACCTTGCTAATAATTCAATGGTATACTGCTCACTTTCGTAGTGGCCAATATCAGCCAGAATAATTTCACTATTGGCTTCAAAAAACTCATGATACTTGATATCAGATGTTATATAAATATCAGCTTCTTGTTGTTTTGCAGCTTGAAGTAAGAAGTAACCGCTTCCGCCGCAGATCGCAACTTTTTTGATTTGATCCTTGCAAAGATCAGTGTATTTAATAGTGCCACACTGCATGGTTTCTTTTACAAACTGAAGAAAGGCAATAGGGTTTTGACCAGCTGCTAGTTCACCCAATATACCAGAACCAATAGACCTGCCTTCAACAGCTTGCTTTGGCAAAAGTATTGTTGTATTTACTAGATTGAGTTTGTTTGCGATTTCTTGATTTACGCCATTGACCAATACATTATCAAGATTCGTGTGAATGGCTACGATTGCGATATCATGTTTAATAGCTGCAATGATTGTCTTGTCAATGTAATGTTGATAATTTAGTCTTTTGATTCCTCGAAATAGTATAGGGTGATGTGCCACCACCACATTACAACCCCGACTAACAGCTTCCAGAATTACCGATTCAGTGCTGTCTAATGCAACTAGGACATTTTGAATAGGCATATCTGGATTTCCTACTATAATACCAGCATTGTCATACTCTTCTTGATACTTAAAAGGTGCAACAGAATCCAGATAATGATAGAGTTCTTTTACAGTAGTCATGAATCTAATCGTTTAAGAATTTGAGAAGAAGAATGCCCTTGCACAAAGGGTAGAGTAAGTACACGTCCCCCATTACCGGTAACATGGTCATGTCCAACAATCTCACTGACTTCATAATCTCCGCCTTTAACCAATATATCTGGGTTTATGGCTGTAATGAGATTTAAAGGTGTGTCCTCTGAAAAGCTGATAACAAAATCAACACAGGCTAGCGCAGCGATTACCAATTGTCTATCGGCAAGTGTGTGGATTGGACGATTTTTTCCCTTTAATCGAGACACTGATGCATCATCGTTAAGTGCTACTATCAATCTATCTCCAAGTGCTTTTGCTTGCTGCAAATAGGTAACATGACCTACATGTAAAAGATCAAAACAACCATTGGTGAAAACCAAAGAACCCAAAGGCTTCTGAAACTGGTCTAGCTGTTGTATAATTTTATGTGTTGTCTTTTCTACCATTTATTATTGGTAAAAGTACTAAGAAGATACCACCAAATAAGACATTGCAAAATAGCTGGATTGCAAAGAATATGATATTCGAAAAAGCAAATGCATCTGAATTGGCGAGTCCAAAAAGTAAGAGGCCATTAGTTACAAGAAAATGATAACTACCCATTCCTCCAGGAGACGGAAAGACTATTCCCAAAGTACCCAAAACAAAAATGACCATTCCGGCTTTAGCTCCTAGATGTTCTGTTGGACCAAAGGCAAAAAAGCAAAGGTAAGTCATCAGGTAGTAGCACGTCCAAATGATGATTGAGTGCAGGATAAACACACTCACGTTTTCAAGATTGGTAATAGATGTAATACCATCAAGAAAGCTTTTTGACTTATTGACAATCCATGTGTCTCTCCCAGTAGCAATTTGATTTTTTAGCCAAAAAAGAAATACGACCAATGCAATCAAACCAAACAGAGCCAAAGCCCCTAATTGATAGAGGGTAGAAATTTTGAAATTGTCTTGAAAAAAAGAGAAAATAATATCACTTGAAATCAGCAAAGCAATTGCAAGTACGACCAGAAGGCTCAGTATATCTGCTACTCGATCAATAACCACACTAGCAAGCACTTTTTCGAATGGTATGGATTCATTTCGACTTAGAATCCCAGTTTTCACGATTTCTCCTGCTCTAGGAACACCTAGATTTACGAAGTAACCTATCATTAATGCACCCAAAGTATTCAGAAAACCTGGACTGTAATTATCAGCTTTTAAGATTTGTTGCCACCTCAATGATCGAGAAATGCTGCTAATCATATAAACACAGAGGACTATAATAATCCATACCCAAGATACAGATGAGAAATCAGCAATTAACTTATCAATGAAAGAACAATTATCATTTGGATTAGTATTGATGCAGTCTTCAAGATAGGCTGCTTGCTGTGACCTATACATCAGGTATAATATCAACAGACCTAAGGCAGCAAAGAAGAGGACTTTTAGCGCCTCTGAGAGTTTGCTATTCACAATTTGGACTTAAGACAATCTATTGTCTTCATTCGGGAAGACGGTCACAGCTTTATATTTCCTTGCTTCTTCTTGAGACATATAGCCATACGAGATAATAATAACTACATCGCCTATCTCTGCTCTACGAGCTGCTGCCCCATTTAAGCAAATAACACCTGAGCCTCTTTCGCCAGTAATAACGTAGGTTTCTAGTCTTTCACCATTGTTATTATTCACGATTTGGACGCGCTCTCCTTCAATGAGGTTTGCAGCATCCATGAGATCTTCATCAATAGTAATCGAACCAACATAGTTCAAGTTAGCCTGAGTGATAGTGGCTCTATGAATTTTTGATTTGTGTACCTTAATTAACATAGGAGCAAAAGTAAATCAAATAATGATGCTTTGGGTAAAAATTCAACGTCTCGATGAGTTAGTTAACTAGGAGATTAAAACCCTTGCGGAGATATTTACTGATATTAATCCAAAAAGCAAAAAAGAGATAGATGATGAGTGGTGATCCCATAGCGATAAAAGAAGAGTAGATAAAATACATTCGCACCTTTGAACTAGCAACTCCCATCTTTTTACCTAGATAAGAGCATACTCCAAAAGATGATCTTTCAACAAGTCTTCTAAATAGTACCACTTGGCATCGAAGTTATTACTAAACAATAACAACAATTATCAATCAAATAGTTTATGAAATCTCTACTAATATTCTACAACACTCATTTCCTGGATAGAAAAAGTCTGTGTTGCTTCCTTTTCTCCAGTTAAGCAAGATATGGTCCCGAATACTCCAATCAAGGAGAGTAAGACTATAATGAGATAGTCCTTGACCTTATGTGAAAGAAAAAGAGTTGAAATGTACGTATGCAGTACATTGGTTACTTGGGATGATTGCATTGCTTTGAGTTTTTGGGTTACAAATGCATAACAAATCTAATTAAAAAGAATTCGAATACAAAAACTAAAGCAAGTTTTTTGGACGTAATGCATTGATTGTGAGAAGAATAAACATATTAAAATAAAACATTTATGTATTTTAACATTATGTAATTTATTGGCTTTTAGTCCATTGCATAGCATAAACGTGTGGAATTTTAACACCATTATGATTATAACTGAACTTACCAGGTGCTTCTTCTACCATGTCATCAAAGCAGTTGTAGGGAGAGTAGTCATATTCTTTGAAGTGTTCTAATTGAAAATGCTTTGATGAAAATGCGTTAAATACTTCACCTAAAGGATGGTTCCAAAAACATTGCTCCCTGGTTTTACCATCTTGTTGAGCATAACTCCCTTCTTCTGTTTCTTTATACATTTTGGTATTAAAGTAGTCATAGCTGATAGTATGAGCAGGAAAATCAAACATATATAATGCAGGATGAAATTCTACAAGAAGGACTCTTGAGTTGATAGAGGTGACAGTATCAATTTGCTCTGCCAAAGTATCCATACTCGGCAACCATGGAATTGCTCCATAACTCAGGAAAACTAAGTCGAAGCTCTCATTGATAGAATTAGAAAGCTCGTAAGTGTTACATTCTATAAACTGACATTCTAAATCTGCCTTTACAGCCAATGCTTTGGCTAACTCCAAGGACTTATTAGAGAAGTCTGTTGCAACTACTTTCGCGCCTTTTCTCACAAGAGAAAGTGAATCCAAACCAAAATGGCACTGGATGTGTAAGACAGTTTTCCCTTTTACATGTTGAAGAAACTCTTCTTCGATAGCATTGAGACTTGACTTACCATTGAGGAAACCTGGAACATCATATAAGTCGCTTTGATAATGAGCAGAGCTGACTGCATTCCAGAAAGCTTTGTTGGTGTCAAAGGCTGCAGAATACTCATTCATATTACCTTACTCGAAATCTTCATCAAACTCTTCGTCTTCAAATTCATCAAATTCTTCTTCCTCAAATTCTTCATCAAACTCATCAAATTGAGATTGTTCTTCCAAAGTCTGAGTGAACTCTTCATCAGGCCTGACTTGCTTGTATTTGTCGCAGTCTACAAAGTCACGAAATTCAGGAGGTGGTTCAGCGAAATCTACATCTGTAACAAACTGAATCGAAGTATCTTTTTCTACACCTTTCATGAAATTCATAAACACTGGTCTAGCCATCACAAATCCTTGACCATCTTCTAATGTCAGGAAACGTATCCACTTGTCATCACCTCCAACCCAGGTACCGACTACAAGATTTGGCGTAACACCCATGAACCATCCATCGGCATAGTCATTCGTTGTTCCAGTTTTACCACCAGTTACTGATTTGAGTCCCATACTAAAACCTGATCCAATATTATTCTTTAGCATGTCGACCATAACTGCATTATGCAATGGATTGAGAGCAATATTTCTTTCAGGTATCCCTGTATAAATTATCTTGCCATTCTCATCTTCTATTCTGCTGATGAAGATTGGTTGTGTGTACACACCTTCATTTGCAAAAGTGGTGTAGGCACCAGTCATTTCCAATAGTGATAAGTCCACAGCACCTAGACAGATACTTGGCAATCTAGGTACCGCAAGTCGGCCATTTGGTAATGTCATGTTTTTATCAATACCTGCATTATGCAGGACCTCTCTTATTACTTCAACGTTACCTAATTCTTTAACTAATCTTACACTAATAGAATTTTTAGAATACAGTAGGCCTTGATATAGATTATAGAGATTACCTGTAAATTCTTCATTTGCATTTGCAGGAGACCACTCTTCATCTACAAAGAGTTCGACATCACCAGGAGCAATTGTGTACTGGATATCTTCATATTCTTGACATGGCGAGAGTCCCATTAGACCTATGGCAGTGGCATAGACAAATGGTTTTATAGTAGAACCAACTTGCCTTCTACTAGTTACGTGATCATACTTAAAGTATTTGAATCCAACACCCCCAACCCATGCTTTGATGTGTCCCGTATTCGGGTCAACTGCCAGCATTCCACATTGCAGATGTTGATTATGATATCTTACAGAATCTATAGGAGACATTTCTTCTTCCTTTTCGCCAGATTCATGATCAAAAACATTCATGGTTATTTTCTTCCCAAAAGTCGATTTGTAAGCATTTTGTAAATCTATATATGCTTTAACAAGTTGCGACCAGCTAGGTGAGTCTAGCAAACTCTTATAGGCACTTCGATATTGAGGTTTTAATGCTCTTTCAGAATTTGCGAACGACGATTTTCCTCTATCGATCTCTATTAATGCTTTGATTGCATTTTCATGCAATGGCAACTTGACGCCAACGGCTTCTTGGATTTTGGATTTGATATCACTGAGATAAGTGTCATGCAGAGCTAGGTAGCGATCTGATTCTTTAATCCGTCTTTCTAATACTTCTTGTCTTAATTCCTTCTGTCCATCTTCGGCCTCAAACGTCCAAGGATCTTTATTTTTCCAAACTTTCCAGTATCTTTTTTGGAGAGTCTTCATGTGGTTTGCTACAGCTTCTTCGGCTTGTCTTTGATAATCAAGGTCTATGGTCGTAAAAATCTTTAACCCATCTGTATAGATATTGTATGTTGAGCCATCAGGTTTAGCATACTCTGGGTCTTCCAACATGGCATTGAGCCATTTTGTGATCTCAGCTCTAAAATGTGGAGCAGGTCCTTCATCATGACTTGATCGCTTAAATTGCGACATGTCCAAACTGTCATTCAGCAAACTATCGAGGAGAGATTGCTCGATCTTATCATACTTTTCTAGTTGGGTGAGCACGACATTACGTCTGTTCTGGGCTTTGTCAGGAAAACGAATCGGATTATAGAGTGAAGGATTTTTCAACATACCAACAAGCAGGGCAGCTTCATTCGTGGTAAGAGCATCCTGGTTCTTATTAAAATAAGTCTGGCTTGCAGCTTGAATCCCGTGAGCTCCATTAATAAATTCAAACTTGTTGAGATACATGGTTATGATCTCTTCCTTTGCATATTGGCGTTCTAATTTAGCCGCAACAATCCATTCTTTAATTTTTATTTTAACTAGCGCAAGCATGCGTTCAAGCGAGTTCATTCCAGAAAGACTAGGTCGCTTGAAAAGGAGTTTTGCTAATTGTTGAGTAATCGTCGAGCCACCACCACTACTTTGATCTTGAAACATTAAGGTCTTGAAGCCTACACGACCAAGTGCCCTGAAATCAATTCCACAATGTTTGTGAAATCTAACATCTTCAGTGGCTATTAAGGCATCTAATACATCAGGAGATAACTCGTCAAAAGTGATTTGTTCTCTATTCTCAATATAATATTTACCGAAAGGTCTACCCTTAACATCATAGAGCACCGACGCAAGGTCATATTTTGGATTTTCTAGTTCGGCGAAAGAAGGAATATCACCTTTGCTTACAGAAAGCAAAAGATATCCCACAAAAAGAAGACCACATAAGGCACCCAACCAAATTAGAATATTGAGCCATCTAAGCCAGCTCCTCTTCTTTGCATTGTTTTGGGGTTCTTCAGACATACTCAATTCTTAGGTATGCCGCAAGATACGATTTGAAAAGTAACGAATGAAGTTTTTCACCAAACTCTAACTAGGAGTTAATTTGATAGAGAGTTGGTCATTTTGTAGAAAGAGTTTGCGTTTTTCGAACACGAGTTTGAAGTCATCATTCAAAGCCTCTTTCAAGAGATTAGAAAATTCAGAATCACAACATGCTTCAGTGCATAATTGTAGTGAAATGATGACCTCATCCTGAGAAGCAAAAAAGATATCTCCATGGCAGGTATTTTCCTCAAGTTTAAGTTCGATGATGTTATGCTCTGAAACAGAAAGAAGTAGCTTTCCATCTGCTCTTACTGTTGCTGATTGTAGTTCAATTTTTTTAACTTCCCAACTACCATAGAAAGAGGTCAACAATTCTCTTTCACCACATGATTGGCAGAGTGTGAATAATAGACAGGCCAGAATTGGAAAATGCTTCACTAGAACATGTAATTAAGTGTCAATCCCATAGCTGTAGTCTCTTTGTTTTTTTGAAGCAAAAGATCAGATTGAAGTTTCGGATTAATTCTATATGATACTCGAGCTTCAGCGAAATGTTCGTATTTCTTATCAACCTCATTTGTAATATACAAACTTGTGGCACCTATTCCAAGGAGAACTCTCGGAGATACTTGATAATATGCTAAGAGTGACATGTTGACTTCGTTGATTGCCATTTGAGGATGCCTTATTGCATTCTCTTCACCTTCATCAATATTTTCAACATTAAATCCTCCATCTCCAGCACCAAGGGCAAGGGAATCATTTCTATCAGATGAAGTTGTAGTTACATTTCTTCTTAATAATCCAAGTCTATAATCTAAAGAAAACTTCTTCACCTTCTTGAATGATTGACGTGCACTACCAAACACACCATAACCTAGCTCTTTGTTTTGAACAAGATATCTTGTAATGCCTCCGATTCCAAAGCTCCACCTACTAGTTTCAGGCAGCTCAGAAACTGATGGAATTGCTAAGTGTCCGATTTTAGGAACATTGAGCTTGGTAGTTTTCAAAGATGGCAATGCAGATAAAGTTTCAATTCCTATGTTTTCAAAGCTCACTGTTTGCTTGACTGTTTTTTGTATGCTTTGGCTTTGCAAGTTATCCTTGATCAAAGGTTTTTTCTGCTTGCTTTGACTGATGAAAGTATTGCTAGTCTGACTGATTGCTCTTTGCGGAGAGCTGCTTACCTCCCTCTTCTTAGAATCTGATCTTTTATCAACTTGTATAGCGTCATTTCTTGACAATTGCGGTTCATCAGTATGAGATGTTTCTATTGCTAGTTCATTGCTAATTTCAGACTCGCTTTTTTCATATTCAGAACTCAGTGTAGTAATTGCCAAGTTGGACTCTATTGGAGTTGGTAGTTGAGGTGATTGATCAACTATTATGCTGTGATCATGATGTGATAAGAAGACAAAACAAAGAAGAGAAAGGCTTAAAGCTAGTTTGAGCAAACTCTCTTTCAAGCCAATTATTGGCATCTCTCTGTCAAGCCTGAGCTTCATGTCTTGCCAGCCTCTTTCCAGCATTTCATTATAGGTATTATCAAACGGCGTAGACATTATTCTTCAATTTTTCTTTAATGAGTTGTTTCAGTTTTTTTCTAGCTTCAGCTAAATGCCATTTAGAAGTTCCTTCGCTAATTGACTTGAGTTCTCCGATCTCTCTATGATTGTATCCATGAATAGCGTAGAGAACAAAAACTTCTGAACTAGCTTTTGGCAAAAATTCTAGTAAGGCAAGAATATCTTCTTCATACAAATTATCTAAGGCAGTTACATCAACTTGTTTTTCATGATGTTCAACTGGCAAGAAATGCATGTGTTTCTTTTCTTTACGAAGATGGTCACAGATAGCATGGTAAAGTATTTTCTTCATCCATGGCACTAACTTTTCACTGTCATTCAACTTCCCAAGGTTCTTGAAAATCTTCATGAATCCGTCGTTCATGAAGGTTATTGTATCGTCTTCATCTCTTGCAAAGCGCTTACATAAAGGCAATAGAGTCGGAAAGTATTTCCGATATAACCATTCTTGTGCAGAGCGATTATTTAATTGACATTGTTGTATTGCTTCGTTGAGTTCCAATTAACTATTGGGTTGTTCATTTTAAAATTAAAACAAAATACCAAGAGATGTATTCTTGAATGATATTCTACAACAATGACTGAGATGGAAGTCAAAAGGGTTGGGTAGTAAATCAATTTTTCTCATTGAGAGTATATAAGAATCAGATTTTGCTAACGTTTATAAGAGGTATCATCAAAAATATTCCTATGAAACATGGCACCCTTTTCTTTCTATTTACACTATGTGTAAGTACGGTTTTTGGACAGACAGAAGCACAAAGACAAGCAATGGTTTATTATAACCAAGCCATTGATATGCTTGATGCAGATGATTATGGCAGTGCGATCGAATTGTTTACGAAGGCAATTCTAAAGGATGATAAATTTGACAAAGCCTTCTATCAAAGAGGGTTGGCAAAGTTGCAACTCAAAAAGTATGTCAGTGCTGCAAAAGACTTGAAACAATTTACTAGCATCAGACCTGAGTCAACCGAAGGACATTATTATACTGGATATGCATTGATGCAGGCAGATGACAAGCAAGGATCCATCGCAGCGTTTTCAAGATCCTTGGAGCTTGATGACAGCCAAGGAAAGGTCTACTATTATCGTGGGTATCTTCTCTTAGTCGAAGAGCAATATGATAACGCGATTAATGACTTGGATTTAGCCTTAGCAAATGGATATAAAACAGAAAAGCTATGGAAATACAAAGCGCTTTGTCATTACAAAATAGAAGAATATGGTGCGGCGGCTCAAGCTTATGATAGGTATTTAGAAGAGAACCCAAGCGATAAAAAAGCAATGAAGAACAGGTGTCTCGCACTCTACAAAATGGAAGACTATACAAGTTTCATTAGAGAAATGCAGAATTACTTAAGTGAGGATACGGAATCTGTCGATAATCTCTTAATGCTAGGTAACGCAAGCCTCAAACTAGAACAATGGAAAGATGCTCAAAACTATTTCGACAGAGTACTGGTCTTAGATAAGACGAATGCTGTAGCATTGAAGAATAATGTTATTATAACAGGAAAGCTGAATAACTCTGATAGGCTCTTGATGGATTATACGCGATTAATTAATGTAGAGGGAAGCAATTCTACTTATATCTATAAAAGAGCAATACTCTATTTGCAGCAGAAGAAATATGATAAAGCTATTGCTGACCTCAATACAACTCTAGAAGCAAAATCAGATTTTGCTGAGGCTTATTACAATAGAGCTAGCGCCTATTCTGCTGTTGAAAATTATGATAAAGCATGTACGGATATTAGGAAGGCAGCTGAATTAGGTATGGATCAAGCTTTTCAGTATATCCCGTCATTTTGTAATGCTGCCGGAAGGTAGAAAAGAAGAGGTCCTATAGAAAATGTGCGATTTTTGCACTGATTATCAGTGATTTATAGAGGTTGGAGTAAAAAAACACTCAGAATACTTGTTTGCTTTTACTCTTAAGATTACATTTGCAGCCGCTTTTAGAGCGACACAAATGATTACCTATATAAATTATTGGTTGTGAACACTTTAAGTTATAAAACAAAATCACTCAAGCCCAAAGATGTTGTCAGAAAATGGTACATCGTAGATGCTGATGGTGAAATAGTAGGCAGATTAGCTACTAAGATTGCAGACGTGCTCAGAGGGAAGCATAAACCTGATTTTACCCCACATGTTGATGGGGGTGACCATGTTATCGTTATCAATGCTGAGAAGATCAGATTTACTGGTGCGAAAATGGATCAAAAGATTTACGATCACTTTACTGGTTACCCAGGAGGTAGAAAGACGCGTACTGCAAAAGAAATGATTGAGAAAAGACCTATAGCAGTAATAGAAAAAGCTGTAAAGGGTATGATTCCTAAGAACAAGTTAGGAAGAGCAATTTTTAATAAGCTACATGTATTTGAAGGATCTGAGCATCCGCATCAAGGTCAGAAGCCAGAACCATTTAATTTTTAAGCATAATGGAGAACGTAATAAATACAATAGGCAGAAGGAAGGCATCTATTGCAAGAGTATACCTTTCAAAAGGATCTGGAAAGATCACTGTCAATGGGAAAGATTATAAAGAGTACTTCCCTCAACCTAATATTCAATTTAATATCACAGATCCTTTAGCAATAGCAGAGGCAAGCACTGAGTACGATATAAAAGTGAATGTCACAGGAGGTGGATTCAAAGGTCAATCTGAAGCTACTAGACTCGCAATATCTAGAGCATTAGTGAAGATTAATGAAGAACATAGAAAGCCACTGAAAGTGAAGAAGTACCTTACTAGAGATAGTAGGGTGGTTGAAAGAAAGAAATTCGGAAAACCAAAGGCGAGAAAGAGCTTCCAGTTCTCTAAGCGTTAATTTCCAATTGTTAATTTTCCAAATAGAAGAGATAAGATGAATTTACCAAAATATAACGACCTCTTACAGGCAGGAGTCCACTTTGGACACATGAAAAGCAAGTGGAACCCAAAGATGCTTCCTTACATTTTCATGGAGAAGAAGGGCATCCATATTATCGATCTAAATAAGACACTAGATTGTCTGGAAACTGCTGCGCAAGCAATGAAGCAGATTGCCAAGTCTGGAAGAAAGATCTTATTTGTTGCAACAAAGAAGCAAGCAAAAGAAGTTGTTGCTAATGGAGCAAGAACAGTTAATATGCCTTATGTCACTGAAAGGTGGTTGGGAGGTATGATGACAAACTTTGCCACGATCAGAAGATCTGTCAAGAAAATGAATAACATTGACAAACTTCTTGCTGATAAGTCTGCTACTAGTATCACAAAGAAAGAGAGACTTACCTTGACAAGAGAAAAGGCAAAATTAGAAAAGGTATTAGGAGGTATAGCAAATATCAATAGATTGCCATCGGCAGTATTTATTGTTGATACTTTTCATGAACACATTGCAGTTGCAGAGTCAAAAAAGCTTGGATTAAAGACTTTTGGATTAGTTGACACTAACTCTAATCCTAATGATGTCGATTTCGTGATTCCTGGTAACGATGATGCTTCAAAATCTGTAAAAATTGTTGTTGACTATCTTGTTAACGCAATCAAAGAAGGATTAGAAGAGCGCAAAAATGCAAGCGCTGCCGCAGAGGTAACAGCATAAATTAAATTATTCAAATAACTATAAAAACAAAATTAGCACATGAGTGATGTAAAATTATCAGCAGCTGACGTCAAGAAATTGAGAGACGCGACTGGCGCTGGTATGATGGACTGCAAAAAAGCACTTCAAGAGGCAGGTGGCGATTTTGATAAAGCGGTTGAAGTACTTAGAAAGAAAGGACAAAAACTTTCTGTAAAGAGAGCTGATAGAGAAGCAAAAGAAGGTGTTGTCATAGCACATGTAACAGATGATCACACAAGAGGGGTAGTTGTAAAGCTGAGTTGTGAGACTGACTTCGTTGCAAAGAATGAAGATTTTGTCAACATGACAAAAAATATTGCACAGATGGCTTTGGATACATTTCCTGAGGCTCTAGACGATTTATTGAATCAGCAATACGAAGGCATTGCACTGAGAGATAAGATTACAGAGCAAATAGGTGTCATTGGAGAGAAAATAGAACTTACTAATTATGAAAAGTTAGAAGCTCCAATGGTTGTTAAGTATATCCATATGGGTAATAAAGCTGGTGTGATTGTGGCGTTGAACAAAGCATCAGACAGCTTCATTGATGCTGGAAGAGATGTTGCAATGCAGGTAGCAGCTATGAAACCTATTGCATTGAGTAAAGATAATGTTGCTCAAGAAGTGATAGACAAAGAACTTGAGATTGGAAAAGAGATTGCAAGAAAAGAAGGTAAGCCTGATGCGATGCTAGAAAAAATTGCAACTGGTAAACTCAATAAGTTCTTTAAAGAAAATACACTCCTTGCTCAAGCGTTCGTAAAAGATAGCAAGAAGAATGTTGAAGGTTATCTTCATAGCATTGATTCTGAATTGACTGTAACAGACTTTAAGCATGTTAAGCTCGGATAATAAATTATAAAAGCGACTCTCATGAGTCGCTTTTTTTATGCCTTATATTTACCATCAAACTTATAAACGTGACCAAATCCATCAAAAGAGTACTCTTAAAACTGAGTGGTGAATCCCTTATGGGGGATAAAAACTTTGGTATTGAACCAACAATGATTAAGCACTATGCTACAGAAATTAAGGGTATAATCGAAGAAGGCATAGAAGTGGCAATCGTTATTGGAGGAGGTAATATTTTCCGAGGATTGCAAGCCAAGGATAATGGAATAGAACGAGTGCAAGGTGACTATATGGGTATGCTTGCAACTTGTATCAATGGTATGGCACTACAGGGAGTATTAGAATCCTTAGGCGTGTTTACCAGACTAGTATCAGCAATAGAAATGCGCGAAATCGCAGAACCTTATATCAGAAGAAGAGCGATAAGACACCTTGAGAAAGGTAGAGTGATCATCTTTTCTGGAGGTACAGGTAGTCCTTACTTTACCACAGATAGTGCTGCTGCTTTGAGAGCAAATGAAATTGGCGCAGATGTGCTCCTTAAGGGTACAAGGGTAGATGGGATCTATGATAAAGATCCTGAGAAGCATACTGATGCTAAGAAGTATGATACTATTACATTTGATGAAGTCATAAACAAGAATCTCAAAGTGATGGATATGACTGCATTTACTTTATGCAATGAGAATAATATGCCAGTTGTGGTTATTGATATTCATCAGCCAGGTAATTTGATGAAGTTTATCAGAGGGGAGCAGATAGGGACTACAGTGACTCAATAAATAGAGCTTCAGCTTTTTCTAATATCATTGTAATCTCTTCCGAAGAATACTGCATCATCAGGTGCAAGGCGCTCAGTTTGGTGGCTTCTCCAAACTTTTCTTTCAATAGCTTCTCACTCTCTAAGTAAGAAAGTTGAATAGAGTGTTGGTTATAGATAGAATCGTCTTGATAACTTTTGGCACCTAGACCACTAACATAGCTTGTACCTCCTACCTTGTTGATAAGCGCAATGTGATAGCTATCTGTATTTCCAGAATGCTCTTGTAGCAGTTCGGAAGAGAAGGATATTTTTGCCGATACCTTGAATTCTCCAAACATCCATCCTAGTAAGGTAGCATTGAATGCTGAGAGCTGTTCTTCTGTCCTCAGTGATTGCATAATCTCAACGAGTCTTTCGAACCTAGCGTTAAACAATGGAAACTTTGAATAGAGATGTTCAATTGTTTTCAGATGTTTGTCAATCCAGTAGTTATGGCTAATCAAAACATCTTTGATCAATACTTCTCTCGATTGTTTGCGGAGGGGTATAGTTAGCAGGGTTTCTTTATCCAAATAACACCTTCTAGTATAACTGCGGCGATTGAGCTGGACATTGTCATGTAATATGAAGGCATTACATAACCGAGCTTTCAAAAAATAGCCTATCCAAGGGAGATAATTGGGTTGATGAATTCCGACTCTCATCAATTAGACTATCCAACGAATGACTTCAAATGTTTCTGCATACTTGCTTCCTATCTGTACACCTCTGGCATGAGCCAATGCTGTGATGAATTGTTCGCTCATATAATCTCTATGTCTTTGGGTTTCATATTCTTGGAGTGCTTTGACTTTAAGATCTATATGCTTTTTATCCAATTTGATAAAGCAGTCGGTGTTAAAAGAGAGATTATTCCATATCAGTTCATAACCTAATATTGTACTATGCTTGAAGGCCCTAATTCCTTCCTGTGTTACAGTGATATGATCTTGGTGTATATCTTTTGAGGAAGGAAGGAAAACAAGATCAGGTTGTAACTTGGCTTTAAGTTCTACTAGGTTCTCAAGAATTTCTTGTCTTACATAATTGAGTTTTCTCACAGTAAAGTTATAGACATACAGGTGGTCTTCATGAATACCTAGCACTTTAGTAGCGTTACGAACCTCAATAGCTAACTGATTTCTAGGAAACTCAGGAGGCACTGAAGCATCAGCAGTAGAGAATGCTACATAATATACAGTGCCACCTTCTTCTAATATACGTGCTATTGTTCCACCACATCCTAGTTCTCCGTCATCGGTGTGAGGTGCCAAAATGCAAACCTTTTTATCCTTGAAAGATATCATGGTCATGAAGGTAAGGGAACTTCGAAACAATCTAAAATTTAGAGCGTAATGTGACTTTTAATCATTTGTTACGTAATAAGTAATGAGTATATCTCACTAATTACTGTTTTTAACAGTGATTTTTAGACTTTAGGAATGAAGAAAATGTTAACTACACCGACTCGTGTAATTGGTCCCGTACAATTACATAACTTTGAGCAGAGTGCAAATCACTCTTCATTCCAAAACATTACCCCAGAGAAACGTTATAAAAAATTAGTTTACCTATATAAGGGTAATAAGTCTGTTTTTGTGTCTATGAATAGGATGGAAGTTTTAAATCGGGAGAACAACTTTAAAGTTTGTGGTGTCTCTGGTATCAAAGCCCCAAAAAACTTGAATAGCGAACTATTCAAGGGCAACATATTTGATAATTGTCTCATGACAGAAACTACAGTCAGAAACACATATGAATAAGGTCAAGCACATATTGACCATCGGTGTTGTATTGATAGCAACACTTTGCCTTGTGAATTGTACTTCACAGGAAGGACCTTCTCATGCTGACACTTTCGCTACACATACCATAATCACACCTAATGGTGAGATACTTAACTGCGTTTTTGATCAAACTAGACTAGATAAGTACAATATGATTATTGAGTCAGAAGATGGGAGCACGGTAGCAAGCAGATAATATTTATTTTTTTCCTCTCAAGAGTTTCTTAATTAGGACAATTTGTCCAAGATGATAATGGCCATGCTCTATGACTCCTTGAATGTTGTGGTAGTAGTTGCCGAATTTAGGATCTTCACGAAAATCTTTCCAATACAACTCGTCTGGTAATTGCTGTATTAACTTGCAATACTTTTCAACTGTTTGATTTACCTCTGTCTTCAGCCTTACCCAATCCGCAGCATTTGCGATGATTGGTGCTTCAAAGCTAAATTTGTCATCATAATCTAAGACTCCTCCGTCTAAGTAGATGACATGAGCTTTCATGTAGTAGTAAATATGATACAGTAATTGAGCAATAGTATTATTTCCAAATGCTGTATTAGTTGCTTCTTGCCAGGAAACATCATCGAGATGTTCATCTACAAATGACCATGTCCAATTTTTCCCATGAAATAACTGGTGTACGTGTTGTGCTATGTTATAGCTAAGCTGCATTATTAATCAATTTGATACAATGATACAGCGAATAACTCTGTCTATTCTTTGATAAAGCTATTCATGAGAGTACCCTGCTTTGTTACTGCCTGTAGATAGTATTTTCCTGAAGGTAATTGTGAGATATCGATTTGGCAATTCGTTGATGACCAATCAATAATTTTGGTCTGCATAATCTGCCCAGTAATATTGATGACCCTTATTGACTCCAAATATTGAGAGCTAGAAACTTCTAGAATACTCGAAGCAGGATTGGGGCTTAGACTTACTACATTGTTTAATGCTATTTCGTTAGTGCTTACTGTCGTACACAAATCTGCACCTGGTAGAACATACACCTTATTGTATGATCCATACGCAATCGCATCTTGCTCCATATCAAAAGACCAGCCAAAATGAGTTCCTTCTTGCACCTCTTCCGCAATAAACTGCGCATCTAAGCTCCAATCCGTCGAACTCACTTTATTGTAGGAATATATTGCTCCACTATCTTCCAATCCATCAAAGTCATGATCTATAGCACTGATGATAACTTTGTCACCTTGAATCCCAACCTCAAAAGCAAATCTATCTTTTTGAGCTCCGTTCTCTGGTACAAATTTGGCTTTTTCAATCCATTTATCACCATTAAACTCATAGGTGTATGCTGAACCACATTCCCAAGCTGCATCTTTGTCTTCTAGACTTCCAATAATCATCTGATCTCCATCAATATCAATGCTATATCCAAAGTAGTCATTGATACCTGCATCTGAAGCGTTGAGAAGGGAATGATAGTTAAATTCACCATCATCAATTGTAAACATGACAACGTTACCATATTGACCTGAACCAAAGATATCACCAGAGGCTAAAAAATCATCTGATATTTCGACTGTAGAGCCGAAGAGTTGACAATTAGCAGCCTCAGGAGGAAAAAGCTCTTTATGCAACTCCCACAGGCCATCCACAACGGTGTAGATATAAATTTTTCCTCGCTCAGCAGCTCCTCGAGTGCCTACTGCCAAATATGTTTCGTTCCATTCCATATCCCATCCAAACTCATCTCCAGCCGCAGCATCATCTGGTACAATTTTTTGTAAAAACTGGTAGCTTTCTCCATCATATTCATAGATGTAGACAGATCCACTTGATTGATGTTCTGGGGTGTCATTATGAGCAGCAATGATAGCATACGTATCATTTATTAGTACTTCAGCTCCATAAAACGAACATTCGTCAGGGGTTAGAATCTGAGTCCGGATATATTCTCCATCTTCTTGCTTTTCGAAAACATAAGCTGATCCTGTGCAGACATTAGAGTTAGGCGCCCCAACTATGAGTTTACAACCATTGAGATCAACTGAACTACCAAATCCTGTGAAACCGGAACTATTTGGTGTAAGTACTTGAAATTGCCCAATAAGTAAGAAAGGCAATAGACCAAAGAATGGAAGGAAGAAGTTTTTCATTGTTGCCATTTTTATTAAATACCCTAAGTAGCGATTATTCGATGCTTGAGGCAAGAAATTACTTCCTTTTGAATTAATAGAAAAAAAGCCTAAGCACAAGGCTTAGGCTTCTTGTAATTGAACTCTAGATTAGCTCGTTATTTTTTCTTGCAGCACTTTTTTCCAGTCTTTGCACAAGCTGCCGGCTTCGTGGCTGCTTGTTTAGTGTTAGAAAGATCTCTTGATTGTGTTGCTGCTGCAACTCTAGTTTGCGCTTCTTCAGCCGTTTCTCCCTTGTGTACCATTGCGCACTTTGCTTTGCATTCAGCTACGGTCATTCCCATTTTCTGCGCACACTCTTCGATGGTTCCACAGCAACCTTTTGCAGGCTCTCCTTCGGCTACAACAGATAATACTTGTGTATCACTAGTGAGTTCTGTGCTAGCGGTTTTGCCTTTAAGGCATTTAGCCTTGCACTCTGCTACGGTCATTCCCATTTTCTTAGCACATTCCTTAGTTGGGACGCAAGTAGTTTTCTTTTCAGAGACTTCTACTTTATTATTGTCTTGAGCAAATGTTGAGAAGCTGAAGAAAAGGAAGCATAAGGTTAATCCAAATAAGTGTTTCATAATTGTATCTTGTTTGTTTTCACTCAGAGCTGCTGAGTTACCAGATCATCATTGCATTGATAAGTCAAAAGTATTGGTAAAACTAGTGTAGAGCTGTGTAACACTTGCGAAAGGCTTGTTAAAAAGTTGTTAAACGAAATACCCTAATCAAAAATATTTGAGTTCTTGAGTTTTGTATAGCAAACCGAAAGATCTTGAAACGACTAATTAGTCTAACGAAAGTACCTTACCTCTTTACATTCTTGTGTATTGCACTTATTGGCCTTATGGCTTTCCAGATCAAGTGGTTGTCAATGTCCAGTGCCCTGATAAAGGAACAATTCGACCAAAAGGTCAACCTAGCCATTGGGAGTGCATTAAGTGACTTCAATGCAAGTCATAAGACATCACTCGACCTATTGGCTCTGGAGAGCTGCGGTGATGAAGAGGATGTAGTTAAGTATTTACCAAGTAAACCGACGAATATTAGTGCATCAGATCAGAAAGAGCTGGAAGAAAATCTCAGTGCCTACATGGCCTGCTATGGTATTGATGAAAAGTATAACGTAGAAATATTTGATAATTCTTGTAAGACATCAGCAGGGTCATATTGCTGTTCTTTGGAGTCTGTAAAACGTTGTAAACCCAATTCGATGTTGGGTATTTCGTTTGAAGGAAGAGAAGCATACCTCCATGATAAGATGAGGCCAATGATTTTTTCTTCAATATTAATCTTCCTTGTTTTAGCTTCTGCCTCATTCATTATTCTTTGGTCTCTAGTCAAACAAAAACGAATTACAGAGAATAACATAGATTTCTTTAACAATACTGCTCATGAGTTAAAGACACCTTTGACGAACATTTCCCTTGCTATGAGCTTGCTTACTAAGAAGTATCAAGAGATCGCATCTGATAACTACGTGAAGATTATTAAATCTGAGAATTCAAAATTATCAGATCAGATCGAACGAGTTCTGTTCCTATCACGTATGGAAAGTGGCGAATATGAACTCAAGCAAGAGACAATAGCCTTGAATGATTTGGTAACTGAAGTTATTGAAAACATGCAACTCTTGCTTGATGAGTTTAGGGCAGAGATTAGTTTGGAACTCAGTGTAGATGATCCGAAGATTGTAGGAGACTACTTCCACTTAAGTAATGTTGTGAAGAACTTGATTGACAACGCTTTGAAGTATTGTGACAAAGACCCCAGAATTCAGATTAGGATTAGATCAGAAGAAGATCAAATCGTCCTTTCTGTTAGAGATAATGGTATTGGAATAAGTGCCGCAGACCAGAGCCACATCTTCGATAAGTTTCAAAGAGTCAATACAGGGAATGTCCGCAGGGCAAAAGGTTTTGGGATTGGTCTTTCTTATGTAAAGACAGTTATCGAGTTGCACAAAGGCCTTATCAATGTAAAGAGTGACCTAAATCAAGGAAGTCAATTTAATCTCATAATACCAAATCACTAAACATGGATCAAAAGAAAATACTTGTTGTCGAAGATGATCTCAACTTGGGGTTCTTATTGCTCGATTTTCTTGAATCGATGGACTTTAGAGTAAAGTTGTGTAGGGATGGACTCTCTGGATTATCAACACTAGAACAACAGTACTTTGATCTCTGTATTCTTGATGTTATGATGCCAAATATTGATGGATTTGCCTTTGCAAAGACCATGCAGAAAAAAGGTGTAGAGACCCCATTTATCTTTCTGACAGCTAAGTCAATGAAGGAAGATAAACTAGAAGGCTATTCTTTAGGTGCAGAGGATTATATTACTAAACCATTTGACGAAGAAGAATTAGCGTGTAAGATTAATGTAGTATTGAGAAGGCACTGTCAAGATGTGTACGCATCTGCACCAAACCAATTCTGCCTCGGAAAATATCACTTTGATTATCAACGTCAAGAACTCAAGACGAAACAAACTACACACAGATTAACAGAGAAAGAAAATGAAGTCCTCAGACTCCTTTGCATCCATAAGAACAAAGTCTTAAGAAGAGATGAAGCTGTTCAAAAAATCTATGGGAAGAAAGACTATTTCCTTGGACGTAGTTTTGATGTATATATTTCTCGACTCAGAAAGATTTTCGGGAAAGACTCTTCCATCGAAATACAGAATATTTATAAAGTGGGCTTTATGCTGAATGTGCCAGAAGAACAGGCTGTACAAAACCTGTCTTCATAGCACGATATCGTATTGTTATTTGTTAGAGCTTTACGATTTTGACGTAAGTCTCTGCATCTGCATTATAGCACTTAGCTATGTAAGTTCCAGCAGCCATATTACTCAAAGAAAGCTGTGTACTGAATTGATTACTCGAGGTGAAGATGGTACTACCAGCAACTTTTCTGCCAAGACTGTTGAAGATATCCACGCTCACATCACTCAAATTATCAAAGGAATCATTAATAGAAATAGTCACAAAATCTTCAGTAGGATTAGGCGCTACATGTATAGAGCTCAAGGCTAACTCAGTCGTATTATTCACTATCATAGTGTCTTGGATGCAGAAGACTTCTTCTACGAAGGAACCAAACTGGCCGCTATTCTCCAAGATAACTTCACCTTGATTATCTACAACTGAGAAATTACCATCTCCAAACCCACAGCAAATTCCATCACCATAACTATCATAGACAATCAGTGTATAACACTTGTCATTCTTGACACAGATATCTTCGTCATAAACCGTCTCATCTAAGGTGTAACCACCGCCGTTTGCCACAAGGAGGCCATTCGAATTATCAATGACTTCCCATGTACTCTCTTCAGGATAATCATCAGTCTTGAATAACAAAGTAACTATGCGATTGTCCGGATCTAAATCAGCTGAGAATGTTCCAGAGTTGTTTGAATCTATTGCATCTTCTGTTCCATTGACTGCAACAAGATCTAAAGTCAAAACATTATCTACATCTTGAAGATTTTCTGTTATTTCAATAATGAAAGATTCGCTTTCTTCAAAATCGAGATCCATAGACCTCGTCACTGTTTCGACAAGTTGGCCATTAGCGTTGACATCAATTCTTACCGTGTTAATAGTGCTTTCACCATAGTTCGTAACATGTGCTCTTGCTTCAATTTTTTGACCACACCGCACACTTGCTAATTCGACATCAAATTCTGCTTCAAGGTTGTACAAATTCCTGATGATAGTATGGAGCGTATCGTTTCTGCTATAACCATCCATAGGATGATTGACAATGACACTCACATTGTAGTTTCCTGTTTCAGAAAAATCTTGCGGCACAGTGAATTGGTAATCTTCTGAGCTTTGAGGATCCATAACATCACTTATAGTTAAGGTCTCAATTAATTCATCTTCAAGCAGTAATGAGATATCAAAATTTTGCATTTCGCGTAGCCCGACATTTGCTACGGTTGCTGTCACAAGCTCTGCATTGCCCAGGCCTGAAGAACTCACAGGTTCAGTAATAGCTTCTATTGCAAGATCATTATTTGCATTGATGTCAGCCCAGAACGAAACCCATGGTCTAGCTTGTTTAACAATCAATTGATCCTGAGCTGTTACTTTGTACTCTATATCCATTCCGAATCCTTCAGCACCAACTACATTATATAGCACTGCAAACTCATCATGAATTACTCTAAGCATAGAGCGCATTTCATCAAGATACCCTTCATTCATTACTAGAGTTCCATTTGGAACTAGATTAGAATACCTTAAGACAGAAAAGCCCTCAAGCGGATCTTCACTGAGTAAGATTTCTTCAGGGATAGAGTTTGCATCAGGGTTAGTAATGAGAAATTCTCCAACTTGGGTATTGAGATAGAATGTATTTTCTGTTTGGTAGATTGGGTCAATGCTTACTCCAACACCGTTAGATTTTTCTTCTTGATAGTTAGGATGACAAAGGACACCCATAGCGGCAATAAAGTGATCCACACGATAAAAATCTCTTTCATCAAAAGCACGGAAATTCCACATACTTGCATAGACCTGCTTAATAGACTTCTGAATATGTCCTTCCTCTGGATGCTGTGTCTTAGAAGTATAGAGACCTGCTCCACTAAATCCAGGTAAATCTTCATTATTTGTACTTGATCGACATCTTACAGAAGTACCTTCTGGGAATGATTCATGCATAGCTTGGAGTTCATCGAGCATCCATTGCGGCATTGGCGCATCTCTAATCTCTTTTCTAAAATCGTCCAGCATATCAATTCTTGTCTCAAGGTCATTGATGAACTCTGGATCTGTGATCATATCCTCAACATCTTCATAGAAGCCATTAAACTTCATAAACTCGTCGTAGAAATAAAATGGTACGCCAAACCCATTTGGGATAGTCCCTTCTTCAAATCCAAAAGTTCGCATTGTGGCAACATTGGAACACTTTGCTCCAAAAGATGATGACATTTCAAAGCCAATTTCATCGAGTGGAAGTATTTCTGTACGTGATAGGTCTCTGATAGGAATTTGTTCTTCAGTAGGTCGAATATTTTCGAACCAAGCGTTTACTTCTTCCAATGTGGCCTCTCGGATAGTGTATTTGTCTTGATCTACTCTGTAGTAGACATACTTGCCTAAGAGATTGGCTATAGAATCAATTTCCAAAGGATTCTTGATATAAGCATTTGGCAAATTATCTTGTATTGCTCTGAGATTAACATGAGAAAGCGGTGTTTGGACCACAGATGTCATTATACCTCCAACTCTAGGTAAATTATTAGGTAACGCATCATAGAGTACAACATCCCTAGAGCCAGGATTTTCGTCCAACTCCATCACCCTGAAGAAACCATAGCCTTCTGCCTGATTAAATGGAATATAGTCCACATCTTGAAGAACATCTGACTCTAGTGTAACAGTGATCCTAGAACCTAAATAGTCCTCTGCATAGTTATTCAAATATGTATTCTCAGAGGCCTGTCCAATAAAATGCACAAGGTTATTTCTTAAGAAAGGCATATTAGCTGCTAATAATTCAAATGTTCGTTGCGTAGTCCCGAAACTATAGGCATCACCGAATGAATAATTGAATGAATAGGTACCAATGACACCATTCGGCATTACGGCATTAGGGTTATAGACAATTTCACCAGTAGTGACTGGATCAAAACCTGTATCAATTGTAGCTATAAAATCAGCATGGATATAATGTGTCTTACTATTAATAAAGTAGACTCTTGGATTATCAGAATCTTGATTGACAATGACGAATTTTGCAAATTCTTGATTGTTTAGAAATGGTGCCCAAGGAATATTGGGATCCACAACTGCGAGTTCTGTAAACACATCTGCATTTGGTACTGAAGTGGTTCCATCTATAAATGGGATCTCTTGAGCAAAATTTAGAGGAGCATCACTTGGCATATTATTATACTCAGCGATATCATCCAAACCATCATTATCAATATCTCCTGGATTGCTGATTGGATATGCAGTGACTGTATAGCTATCATATGGTAAGGCAGCTAAAGGCTCAGAGATTACCATCAAGCCTTCTTCGCCAAGAGTCATCGACGTCACTAACTCATAATCTGTTGTTGGATGCTTAGCCGATAGGAGATAATAGTTATCAGCACTTCCTTCGATCTGGAGCTGGACTTGTCCAATAGGGTTGACAGCTGCATTAATGATCTCTACTTCCTGTTGAGCGCTTGCAAAGACAGTAATTATAAGAAAGAACTGCGTTAATAGGGTGGTGTAAATGTTGGTCATAGGTTCCTAAGTTGAAGATTCAGACCGATGTTGGGTCAATTTGTATTACTGTAAGTTAATGCAAAGCGTTGCACTGGATGCTACAATTCCAATAAAAAAGAACGAATTAAATAGAAAATCAAGGAGAATGTCAATTTGGTTAATTGTTTGACTACAGAGGAGAATACTACATCCAAGGTTTTTTAGTATTCTGAATTTGATAAAGTAGAAAATCTCTGATTTCTCTTGCTTTCTTTTGCTCGACAAATGGGATGCTCACAGTTCCAGATGCGGTGTGAATTCTCAGGTTATTGAGCTTTCTTCTCCATTGGTAAACATTAGCACTTAAGGAAACACTTTGCACCTTATAGCTTTCAAGAACAGCCAGTTTCCCTCCAAAAGTACCTCCTTGAATCTTGATCAAATTTTCTCCAACTTGATAACGTAGCTTGCGATAAGATAAAAGGCTACCAACAATACCAAAAATGATAATCAAGACGCCAAAGATTAGATAAGGATAAAGCTTAGTAACCAATGCAGGAACCATCACTACTAAACCAATGATTATTGTATTTCGAATGTGATATCTCAGATAATACTTTGATACTTTACCATCGAAGTATGTCTTTGATTCTCTGGGAAATAAGGCAGCGACAACATTTGCTATCTGATCTCGTCTACTTCCTGGAATAAGCAAACTTTTCTTTGTTCTCACCATTTGGCTCGAAGCCTGCTTCAACGATATAGTAAAGTAATCGAATTGTTTTTGGAGCCAAGTCTGGACAGTAGTAAAGAGCTGTATCTTTTGATCTTTGGCGGTAAACTGACGTGTATTTAATAAGCCATGACTAAGTTGGAATCGGTCTTCAATTCGACTTAGCTTCAGTCCATAGAATCTTGTCAAAGTAACTATTATGCTGATAAGAATTGATGCCGTCACCACCGCCAAGAAAAGTACTACCATCAAGGTGACATTGCTAGTCATAACCTGAGCTTCAGGAAGCAGAGCTTTCAGCCTTTCCCATAACTGTGCTTCTTCTGCCTGTTGAAATATCCAAAAAGCAAAACCAACAATAATCATGAAAGAACGAAAGTGATTTGAAGCTAGTCCTATCTTGACAAGGTCCAATAAAGAGTGTTTAACAATCGTTTCAGGGGTTAAGATGTCTGCTTCTTCAACTGCCAACTCACTTGTGCTTTTCTGTTGTAGAATGCTTTGCTTGAGCTCTTCGGCTTTTGCTCTGGTTAGAGCAGAAATCGTTACTTCATCACCGCCGGTACCAGCAGTATTAATCACTACTTTTACTAAATCGAAAATTCGATGTATGGGACTTTGGTCAAAATCAACAGCTTGTATTCTATCAAAAGGAATCGTTGTCCTTGATTTAGAAAGAAACCCACGTTCTATGGTAAGTTCTTCGTTTGCAACACTGTAATAGAATCGGAAATAGGTGACTATCGCTCTAATCACTGCGAATGCCAGGATAGCAAACCCAAATGCTGCGTAACGATCCAGTCTTTCAGATATATTTCCGCCGAGCAAAAAAATTACAATGACTACACCTAATTGCCTAATCATGTTAATCAATATCCTGGATATAATGATTAGTATGGCGAGAGGTGATTGTCGTTGTCTCGGAATGTTACTCCTCTTCATCGCTACCAATCTTTTGCAATAAGAATTGCCTTAATTTACTTGCTTTGGCATACGTTAGTCCAGGAATACTCAGGTCACTTTGACTACCTCCCGCAGTATAGACCTTCAGTGTGGCAAGGCCCATCCATCTATCTACCATTCCTTGAGCTATCTCGACATGTTGTATCCTATTAAAAGGAACAGAGGTTAGAGATCTACTTATCCAACCTCTCTTATAATGAATATCTTTTGCTCTGATTTTATATCCTTTGAATCTCACTCCAATTGCAACCAAGGAAAGACTGAGTACACTGAATCCAATGATACCAAAAGGCAACAACTTAAAATACTCTTCTGGCATGACTCTAAAGGTGTGCATACCAATGTAAAATGCAGTGAAGACAAAGAGTAATGACAATAGTCTACTAATCACACTTACAGTCAAATAGGCTGACTCCAAAGGAAGAAATTTTTCTTCACTAAGAACAGGCAAATCTGTAAGGTGTATTTCAGGATTTTCGAAGTTAACCATGCAGTATAAACATAGTTCATTTAGACTAAATCTTCAGAAGATTTCGATGAATTAGACCAATTAGAATGCGAAAGTAGATTAGAGCTTAATAATTTTTTTCACTAAGACTTCTTTTGTCTGAGTATCTGCAATCCTCAAAAAATAGGACCCTGCTTCTAAGTCAGATAACTGAAGGATATTATCATTGACGGGTATGCTCAAGACATTGCCTGTAGCATCATACAAGTCCACCTCCAGTTGCTCTATTTCTTCAACATCTATGGTTAAGGTAGAAGATGTTGGATTTGGAAAGACTCTGAAATTGACGCCATTGAGGGTATGGATTGATGCGATTGCATCTTTAGTTTCTTTTCCAGTCGATGGAGTAGTTCCCACTTTTTGGTCCTGCATTGTTGTGACAGGATTTTCCAATCCTGAATCATGAAGAATACTGAGCAAGGCATAGAATTCTAAAGCTATTGCTCCATTCACACTAGCTGTAAATCTCACCCAGTGATTACCTGGACTGTAATCATAGTCATAGTTATGAGACCAAGTAATTGCATCACAATGGATATATTCTGCACCTGCTAGATCTGATATCCAATCCTCGATAACTACTCCCAGGTCATCCTGAGTTTCTAGAGGAAAGAGATTGGTATGTGTCGAAATTAACACTGGTAATTGGTCCTGTGAATACAACAATGGATTGTTGTTGTCGCAATCATTTGAATTAGAGAAACCGTCACCATCCGAATCTCGTAGGATGCTTAACAAAGCATAGAAGACAGTAGGTGATTGTCCAGTTACTTCACCTTCAAATTTGACCCAATGATTTCCAGGATTATAGTCATAGTCATAATTGTGGGACCATTCTATCACCGTGCAGTGTTCATATTTTGCGTAAGCAATATTATCCAACCACTCCTCAATGACATCTGACAAATCTGTCTGACTTTCTAAAGGAAAGAGAGGAGTTGCCTCATTGACAAGAGTTGGAGGCTGGTCAGATGAGTAGATCAAAGGATTACTGCTATCACAATCTTCAGCATTAGTAATACCATCACCATCAGAATCATGCATGATGCTTAATAAAGCATAGAATTCAACCTGACTAAGATTTACCTGCCCCGTGAACTTGACCCAATGGTTTCCTGGGCTATAATCTTGGTCGAAATTATGTGTCCATGTGATTTCATCACAGTGGATATACTCAGCATTTGCCTGATTGGACAACCAAACATTAATCACTTCTTCGATATCTTCTTGACTTTCTAGTGGAAAGAGGCTCTCTTGTGTTTTGATGAGTTGTGGTTGTTGAGCTGAAGAATATAATAAAGCATGAGTATCATCACAGTCTTCTATTTCTGTGTAGCCGTCATTATCCTGGTCGATTGGTCCATAGCAGTTGAGTCGTTCAGCATTGAAGTTGAGAAGTAGTTTAGCATTCTTGTCTCCGTTAAGTGCTATTGCTGTAGAGTCAGAAGTGATCCGGATGTTGTTGATTCCGACATTACTACAAGCAGTAAATTCTGGATTGTTGAGGTCACCATTGCTGTAGAGTATAGAACCAAAAGCGTTAGTAAAAAGCCCTTTGTCTTCTGCGTAAAAATATACAGAGTTAGTTCTTGGTGCATCAAGTTCTGACCAAGAAATACCGCCATTTGTGGTCTTAAAAAGGGTCTTATCATTTTGATGAGCAGCATAGCCTACTTCTCCATCAAGAAAGAATAATTCTGATCTTCCAAAACCTAGATTTTTATAGCTCCAAGTACTGCCACCGTCTTGAGTTGTTGCTAAGAAGTATTTTATTTCAGAACTTATCTCAGCGGTTACACTTGCATATAGCGTGTTGTCATTGATATAGTTGAAACTACTTATCCACTGTCTAAAAGTAGAATTTGATATTTCATTTGGCTCTAATGATTGCCATGATGAGCCATAATCAAATGTCTTAAATAGTCCAAAATCATAGCCACCAAAAGAAAAATATCCTATACCATTCTCAGCCAAGTTTAATTTGCTCAGATTAGTAACCATAGCAGGGTCGAAACTTTCTATGCGACTCCATGTAAAACCACCATCATCCGTAACAATAATGATATTGGTATTACTATTGGGAATCCATACGAAAGCCAGTCCTCGGTATTCATCCCACATTTCAAGATGAGAAACTCTAAAGCTATCTGAGGCCATTGTTTGGACTGACAGCTCGACCCACTCCATTCCATTGTTTTTAACCTTAAAGAGACTTTCACTAGTCCAAATAAAATCTATCGAATCATTAAGGATAAAATAGTTTTGAAATTCGAGGTCGTTTCTCTTATATACTTCTTTCCACGAACTTTCTTCACAAAAGTTAGTTTCTAATCGTTTGATGTTACCAAATTGGTTACAGTTATTCTTTGCCCTCAAGGTGATAGTGTAACATCCAGGTTTCTGATAAGTATGGGTTGGAGTAGCTTCTGTGGCTATTGTGCCATCGCCAAATTCCCAAAGATATTCTTCACTAAACTGAGAGTTATTGTCAAGTTGGATAGTCAAGCCTTCTTGATGAACTTCGAAGTCAGGTCTTGGGTTAAGACATGATGCTTCCTCACAAGTGAAGTAATCATTTTGGAAGAAGATGTCAGTGGTTGTTATGAATGGTTCGCCATAAACCAACTCTCCCTGCGATGTAGCACAAAGAAATATATTTCCACCTTCAAAATGTACAAATGGAATAAATCCATAATTTATATCACCTAACCCTTGAACATAAGTTCTCTTGTGCCCAAAACCGTTGCCTTCATTGGTAAGATAAATTGCTTTTCTTACTTCTCCATTACTTAAAATGAACGCACCGATGCTGTCAACACGATGATCTTTATAATACCCTTCATTAATTAGATCTTCGACTTGTACTCCAAAATCATACAACAAGCTCTTTTCATCTGAAAACCTATTTCGCAAATAGATCTTGTCGTCTTCTATATCAAAGATTTGGTTAACACTTGAGTGATTTGATGCATAATGTAAACTAGCATTACCTGAAGAGTCAACTGAAGAAGATAGGTAAGTCAGTCCATTATACCAATACCCATCATAGATACTTCCGACCAGCCAAGAATACGAAAGCCCTTCTTGGCTAAAATACTCATAGGTGGTTTGTGAGATCCCAATCGTAGACCAGCTCAAGGCAATACCAATGATGAATATTTTGCTCTTGAGTATGTGGAAGTTGTCGTATGCAAGGTCAATGAAAGCCATGCGTTTTTTATAATGGATATTTATCCAATAGAAGTAAAGGTTATAAATAAGGAATACGCTCTTTAAAGATACGACAACTCTAGGAATGGCCATAGCTCAAGCAAGCATACACAGATAAGACAATAGAAAACTGTGTTTACCCCTAGCGAATGATTAGAGTATTGTCTTGATAATCAAGTTTTTGTCTAAGGATTAAACTCAGTTTCTTAGTATGAGGATTTTCTCAATCCACTCTATTTTGGTGTCTAATTCTAGAATTGATAAAATGTAAGACCCTTGCTCTATTCCAGAAAAATCAACCCTAGTTTGATTTACTCCAGAATATACTTTTCTGCCTTTAAGGTCATA
>JAHDEL010000037.1:0-1477 GCA_020628855.1 Saprospiraceae bacterium
ATCTAGTTATATGATTAATCAAGCACATACGAAGGGTTGACGAATCTTTCAGTGCTGATTAATTTCATTATTTTCTTAGCTGGAGTAGTGGTTTTTCCCTACTTCAGCTTTTTATTTTTGATATTAGTGTCACAAAATCAAATGTCGAAAGTTATATGGGCGAGAACAATAATGAAATACTATGCAAATGCCTAAATACCAACCCATTAATAGAGGCGTCAAAATGAGACCTATTCATTCTACAGAGAATAACTTTGGTCTCACCCAAGAAGAGTTCGAAAGATTTGTCATTAACATTAAGTCTGGTGACAACAGTTTTTTCAAAGATGTATTGGCCAACCACTTGCCTAATGCAATGTCTTACCTGAAATCTAAGTATACAGTTTCACATGATGAGGCTTATGATACTTGCTTGGATACCTTTGTGAGTTTTCGAAATAAGATTATCAATGATAAAATCAAATATGGTAATCTTCGATTTCTTTTCACAAGAATGTGTTCCAACGCATTTATAGATAGGAGAAAGAAAGTTGCAAAGACCAATGAGTCAATTTCTGTTTTTTTGACTCAATGTGAATCAAACCAAGTAGAACAAGAAGCATTTTTTGAGTCTTTGGACAAAGCTGTGGCTGAATTGAATACAGACCAACAATTATTGGTGAGACAAATCTTCTATTCAAAGAAGACTCTTAAGCAAATCGCTGAAGAAACTGGGCAAAGTTATGATGGATTGAGAAAGAGAAAAGAAAGAGTTTTGAGAGTGATTCGAGAAAATATAAGAAAGTACATTTAAAAAATTATTAACCCGAACTTAATTAGTCGGCAATGCAAAACTTAGAAGAACTTTTAAACGAAAAATTTGATAGAGATCTTAAAGAAGAATTAAGAAACGCTATCCCCAAACCTGATGATGCTGATACAGAGGGTCACGCGAAAGCAAAAATTAAATGGATGATTTTTGCCTTTGGATTGCTTCTAGTTGGTATCTTGAGTTACTTTGCGTATAGTCAATATAGCAAAGCCTCCTTAATCGATGCTTATCTAGAAAATGCACAAATGGCATATTTAGATAATCAATCAATAAGGGGAGAAGGACAAAACAGTGTCCTTACTATAGACGAAGAACAATTCTTGTTCGCAATTGAGAAAATAAGAGAAATTAATCCTGATTATCAAGAAGTAATCACACTTCTTTCTGCATCTGACTCTGAAGATGCAAAATATTACCAAGAAGCACTGTGGCTTAGGGCTTTAGCTTATGCTAAGACAGAGAATTTTACACAGTCCAAAGCAGACCTCCATAAACTTAGGTTGATTGGTAATTACCAAAAAGAAAAAATTGAAAAATTGTTAAAACAGATTAAATAAGTAAATGATGAAAACTTACTACAAGAAGTATTTAAAAGTATTTAGTACAATGCTGTTAGGATTGCTAGTTATACAATCCGAAGCCCAATTTAGTTATGAATATCTAGGC
>JAHDEL010000037.1:1577-8412 GCA_020628855.1 Saprospiraceae bacterium
TTGAGTGGCTGTGTTGAGTTTCATTTTAGCACTGAAGAGTTATTCGTTGAAGAAGATTTAATCTTGGATGAGTACAACAGTTGGGTCTCGAATAGAGAGTACCTTACGTCAGATTATACAGCCGATGGGTACACACATAAGTTTAAGTGGAGCTTTACTAATCTTCAGAAGAACGAACAACGCTTTATCTACGTAGAAGGTAACTGCTTACTTCAAGCTTTAAAGACTGTAAATACACTCGCAGTGATGAAGACTGATTGCAGTGTTGTACCGCCTCTTAATGGAGATCCATCTGGACCTGCGGGGAATTCTCAAGTGTTCGAATTAGACTCAAGAGTAAGTAGTTTTCCACATGACCCTAATTGTATAATTCCTCAGTGCATCACACCAACACAACTTAGTGATGATTCAAACTACGATGGTGTAAGTATTGAATATAGAATATACTTCCAGAATATAGCAGCTGATCCAGCTCAACATGTCTATATAGATACTGAATTATTGCCAATCGCGGAAAATGTACACCTATTAGATGCTAGCCACCAATGTGATTTCAGTTATAATTATATTAATGGAATGATAGACATAGATTTTTGGGAAATCAATTTACCAGGTATTCTTGGTCTTGGAGATGATGATGGCGATTTGATTCATACTACAATTGGTTGGGTTGATCTTTTGGTTTGCTTTGGACCTGGCGTCATCCAAGATTATTACGATGATAATATGTGCATTAAACATACCGGAATTATCGAGTTTTATAATGCAGCACCTTTAGGCATCTCAGATTCTTATTGCCATCATCAGTGGCAATATTGTATGCAGAATTATGGAGAGGAATCATCAGGACTTTGTACGTCTGAATTGGATGGAACGATTAATAATTTACCTACAGGTGGTACACGATTCAGAGAAAGAATGGAAGATGATGTACTTGACATCTCAATACAACCAAATCCAGTTAGCGAAAACTTTTTAATGGTTAAATTGAATGCAGTGAGCTCAGGAGAAGCAAGTATAACGGTCTTTTCAGTCGATGGAGCAAATCAAGAAATAGCAATCACAAATCAATCGGAAAGTGAAGTTATTCTAGATTTGGGTAAATTAAATCAAGGCTTCTATTATATTCAAGTTACAAGAAATGGTACGACTAAGTTAGAACCATTTGTGAAGATGTAACATTATGATAGCCCAATACAAGCAGAGTCTATTAGTCTTTCTATTACTATTCAGCTCTGGTAATTGGGGTTATCTACAGAGTCAAGCAATTGAATTAGATACACTTTTTGAGGTTGCAGACTCATTAGGAAAAGAAGGGGAGTATGTTCAGTCAGACTCTCTCTGCCAAATATTAAAAGATCAATCGCTACTGAGAAGCGATTGGTCTTTTTTTTATAAATCGACACTCAGAATTCGGAAGAATGGCGTTGCACAAGGAAGACACCTTGCTATGATTGACTCTCTCCAATTGTATCGAGATCAAATGCCTGACTCCTTGGTCGAATTAAGGAATAAAACTGATTATTACATTGCGAATATCCATTCTAGAATTAACCACTCAATGCAATGTATAGAGCTCTATGAAGATCTCATCCCCAGGTTTAGAGCGACAGGAGATACACTGCGAGCTACTTCGGTAATCTACAATTTAGGTCTCCAGTATATGAGAATTCGAGATTACCAAAGTGCATTAAGAATTTTTAAGAGTGGAGAGACACTATTAGAGAATAACAAAGAAGGAAGATATTATAGAAAGATGCTCATTGAGAAAGGGAAGGCTCAATACTATTCTCAACAATTTGCAGAGGCTAAAGGTACTTATGCTACTTGCTTACAACTATCGAATGATTCCGAATATCAGCATGATGTCAACTATAATATTGCTGAAGTCTACATTGCTGAAGACTCACTTGACCAGGCACGACAATATCTTGATCTCCTCCCTGCTGCTTATTCTCCAATCTATGTCAACGGTTTGATGGCCGACTTGATAGAAAAAGAAGATCAGTTGGTTACGGCTATAGATCTATCTCAGAAGGCGGTTGACCTCTCTGTTGACTACCATGAACCGAGAAAGCACTATAGAGAACTCGTGAAATTAGCCATTCGGCATTACAAAAATGGTGACATTGACGCATCAAGCTCGTCGGCACATTCAGCTCTTGCCAAATATTTTGATGGTATAGATGCAGATAATCTACTTTCACGTCCTCAACAAAATGATATACTGAATGATCTTTGGATGATGGAAGCCTGTCTTCTCAAAGCCAACTACTTCCTGAGCAAAGCAGATGAAGAATCGAATGCCATCGATGAAGCCAATTACTATTTTGATTTAGTCTTCCGAATGAATGATAAGGTGAAATCAAATTATGTTTCAGCAATTTCACTTTATGACTTTGGAGCTTACGCCCAAAATATCACTGATGATATTTTACGGGAAGTTTATAATCAGTATAAGTCTGACCCAAGTGACTCCAAGATAAATAGATTGATTCAAGTGTTGCAAACAGCTAATGCATATGTGCTTAGAAATACAGTAAGCGAAAGAAAAGCTTTAGAGATGGCTGACGTTCCATTTATGACACGAAATAGGTTTTTAACTCTCAAGAATGCACTCTTCTTTGCTGAACAAAATAACAATCAACATGTCTTAGACAGTTTGTTACTACCATATCGACAATTGAAAAATGAAATAGAGAAAGATTATCCTAAGATTACAAACTTATGGCAAGCTGAGATATCGACAATCGCAAAATTGCAAGAAAGATTATTGCCGGGTCAAGTGATTCTAAAATATAAATTCATAAAAGGATCTCTGCTGGTAGTCGCCTTGAATTCTAGCGAAGTGACAATCGAACTTATCGACTTAAATGAAGCTGATTATAATGCTATCGATTATATCAGTAAGTATCTGGCGTCTTCTGATGTATCGCTCAAAGACCCCGACTATACAAGTAATTCCTACGCATTTTTCACCAAGTATGTCAAACCTTTTTTGACCTTAAATGATAATCAAGCAATTGATCAAATCATAGTTGTCCCAGATGGAAAATTTCGTCAAATTCCGTTTGGGACATTAATAACAAATCCTGATGGCAAAGCAAATGCTGCTGAGGACCTTCTCCTATCTCAGTACAAAACAAATTACTTGTACTATCTAGGTCAAGTATTGCAGCCTGTAAGTTCAGAGTTAAAGAATGAAGAGTTTGTAGGTTTTGGTATCGAATATGATGATGAGTACTTAGATCAATTGATTCAAAATGTTATCACAGATACTGTTGTGCAACGATCTATGAAGTTAAATAGATTGAAATATGCCCCACAGGAAGCGATGTCACTTGCAGAATTATGGGATGGAAGCTATTATTTGAATAAAGATGTCACACAAGAAAATATTATTGCTACTATACCAAATGCTAGAATAGCCCACTTCGCAATGCATGCCATTACTGATGCTGAAGATTATACACAATCATTTATGGTCTTGAATGATAATGAAAAATCACGATTTGGTTACAAAGAAATTTTAACCTTAATCAATAACCCTGAGCTTGTCGTGTTATCAGTTTGCCAATCAAATGTTGGTCAAGATATTATCGGAGAAGGTGCTCAGAGTTTATCAAGAATGTTTATAAATAGTGGGGCAGAGTCAGTGCTTGCATCACAATGGAATGCACCAGATAATGCAACCAAGCTTCTGATGGAAGAATTCTATCGACAGCTAAAAAAAGGGGAGAGGAAATCTGAAGCATTACGTCTTGCCCAAATTGCGTTTCTTTCTAACGATGACATGACATCACCAGCAATAAGAAGTCCTTACTTCTGGGGAGGGTGGACGTTATACGGATTGGATTCTGCGATTGAAAGCAAAACTCAATATTTGTCATATATTGGAGCGATACTTATACTAATGCTTGTAGTTATGGTGATTGGACTCAAACGGATCAAAAACTAAACCGTAATTGAGCTTTGATGTCTGATCGTATATTCCCATCTATTAATTCATTACTACTACCAACGGTATTACGATTAGTGTACCTTGTATTGGCATACCTTAATTCTGCAGTAACAAATTCGGCAACATCATAGCGGATATTGAGATAATAACGCAATCCTTGATAAAAGTAGGCAGGAATATAAAATTCATAGAGAATGTCATTTTCATAAGCATATATTCTACTGTCATAATCATCTGTATCAAACATAACGATTCTCCCAGTGAAAGATATAGGGATTCCTATCGGCTTATAAATGACATCTTGTAATAGAGTATACCCATGACTTAATCCGTCTTGTTCAAATCTACTATACTCGATTCGAGATCGAAGTTCCAGATTCTTAGAGACATTATAATCTACATGGAAACGCAACTTTTGTCTGAGCTGAAGTGCAGGAGCATCTATCTTATTGAGGCTTGCTGAATTATTGGTGTATTTAGATTCTCTGAAGTACTGTACGTAAATGTTCAACTTTCGCTTAATAATATAATCTAACCTTGCCAAATATTCTCTCCCAGTGCTTGGAGCATCTACACCATATCTTACCCATTTGTGATTCCAGACGTCAGCATACATTCTGAATCTCCAAGCATAGACAGGACGAACGTCTAATCCAAAGTATATGCCTTCCTCATTATTCACAGAGCTCAGTTCGCCAAATGCATTAGGTAATACTGCATGATAGTCCGCAGCATATTTTCGATAGAGTAGGGACATACTAGTGGTTCTATCTAGACCTAAAAGCAATCCATGTAATTGTGCAAACCCGCCAGGCATACTTTTAGCTACTTCGCCGAAAAAATTGAAATTCTTCCATCGGAAGCTGTAGTCAATGCTGGCATTTGTTAGGGTTTGGCCTCTAAATCTGTATAGCGAATAGATATTGTCTGGTAGTGATCTTGGCTGCTCGAAATCTTGGTGTTGGAGATTGATTGCAATTGATGACCTATCTGTATGCCATTTAATAATACCGCCAGTTCTTAATTCAACTATTTCATTTTCCTTCTCATTCTCAAGAGCAGTTCTATGATAACCACTTGCTTGAAATGATGTAAATGTAACCCTAGGATCTTCAGAGTCCGTCGTATCGATGGTGATGTTAGCATCTTTCTGGGTGTAGCTTCCGAAAACAGTGACATCTAAATTATCCATCAGGCCAAGCCTAATTGCAGCGCCTCGATTATAGAAGTTTTCTGCAACAGAATTGTAAGGTTTGATAGTTCTACCACCAAGTTTGATGTCATTTACCCACGAGCTTTTCCCAGCTCCAAAATCATTGTGTGCTATAATGCCTTGTCCCATACTGATCGTATAATCCCCAATGGCAAGGTCTTTTATCAACCTAGAATAATCCTTCAGATAGAAATGTGCTGATAAGTAATCAAAACCGTTCTTGTTAGATCCAGTAAAAAACTCTTCTCCCGCATCTTTTTCTAATAGAATACCATACTTCATTCTATTTTCATAATTATAACGATATCTCACTGTGTAGGCATTCTGATCTCCTAAGTATGCCGGAGTATCGCTCAAATATCCTTTTTGCTCCTGAAGTACTCTTTTCCATTTTGTAAAAAGTTGATGATCACCTTGCATCGCCATTTGATAGAGGGGCAGTTGGTAATGCTCTTGATCAGATACAGATGAAAAGCTGGCAAGAAAACGCCCATCTTCAACTGACCAGAATGGAATAGTTTGTAGTTCCTCGAGGGCCATGAATGGCCCAAACTCGCTACGATAATCCAGAAATGATTGAATTTTTATCTCATCCAATAATTGCAACTGTAACAAATCTTCATAGCTGACATCATTGAGATTGAGAGGGTTCTTGACATATCCTGAGTATGCGGTGATTATATCGTCTATATTAACATCTTCAGTTTCTTGGTCTTCGAGATAAGATTCGATTTGATCTTGAAGTTGCTGAGGCAATGTTTGGCTTTTTACCAAAGCTGGAAACAATAGGCATACTAATATGAGTAATCTAGTCATAGTCCAAGAATTCCCAAGATAATAAGATAGTTAATCAAAGGGTAGTGTTTGGTTTTATAAAACCTTTAAGATGTCAGAAAGACAATTTAACATGAAGATCAAATACCTTGAAAGTATTGTAAATCAAAAAATAATCACTTATGTTACGACTAGTTATCATCACTGCATTATTAGCTCCACAGTTGTTATTAGGAAGTCAATACTTAGACGGTATCTGGGTGAATGACCGATATAAAAAGAAGATAGAAGTCTTCGTAGAGGGAGATCGATTAGAAGTCTATGGCGTTCGAAGTAACAGAGGTCACAAAAGTGTATTCTGGAGAATATCGAAGAGAAAATTTGAGGACAATAGAGGAAATAGAATTAAAATTGAAGATGATGGATGTCTTGAGTTTAGATATTTTCATTCTTGGAGAAAAGTTCGCTTTCGAAAAGCCATGAACACATCTAGATATTATCAATCAGATCGACAGGGAGAATGTCGCCCTGATTCAAGGAATGCTACTTTGAGAAATTCTATTTCTGGTGTCTGGTATAGCCCAAAGACAGACAGGGAATTAGTTGTTGAAGAAGAGAGATATGGATTCAGAATTAGATTTAAGAGAGATGGAGATTGGAGATATTTTGAAAGAATACGATCTGGGTTATATAGAGACAACAAAGGCAATACCTACAGATTAAATCAGGACGGAACAATGACATGGGAAAGTTATGACAGAGATAGAATTGTCACAATCCACAGAAAAGGACATTCGAGAGATTGGTAACGAGCCTTATGGAAAGATAATGTAAGCCACTGAATTTAATAATCAGTGGCTTGTTAGTTTTGATAAAAGTATAGTCGC
>JAHDEL010000037.1:8512-35389 GCA_020628855.1 Saprospiraceae bacterium
CCTATTTAACATAATATTAATTATAGGCAAATAGCTATTTATCAATAAGGCTTTGAGTTGTGTGATAAACTGTGCCTTGCATAATAGCACAGATCTGTGTCTCAGTATACACTTTAATTCTATAGAGTGAGATTTTATTTCCCTGAGATTCTAATTTTGCTTCAGCGAAAAGAACATCTCCAATCGTTGTTTGTGATTGATAATGGATTGTACCATTTATGGAGACTGTCAGATTGTTATCTGTATTACAGGCAAAAGCCAATGCTGAATCAGCAAGCGAAAACAGAATCCCTCCATGAGTAATTCCAAAGCCATTCAACATTTCCTTTCTCACAACCATCTTAATTTTGCAATACTGTTCAGATGACTCGACATGCTCTATACCTAGCCAGCTGCTGAGACCATCTCGACTGAACATGTGATCGTAGATTTCTTTTGGTGATGGTTTCATACATCAAACAATGTATTGTTATTTGCTTTGTCTCGTAATAATGGACAACATCTATATCTTGATTCGTGATATCTGTCAAACAAATCATCTAATCGATCGACACAGTTGGCAATGCCGATTTTATTTGCTAATGCCAATAAGCCTTCAGGGTAATTTACTCCTTTAGTCATTGCCAAGTCAACATCTTTTTCTGAACAAATCCCTAAGAAGACGGCATCTGCAGCTTCATTGATTAACATAACATTGATTCGATCTAATACTTGAGGAATAAGCTGTTGGTCATAACTTACATCAATGATTTCGTATGGATAGGAATAGAAGCCTCTTCCAGATTTTCTACCTAAATAACCTGCATCTACAAGGGATTTTTGAACAAAACTAGGTTTGTATCTTTCGTCATAATAGAAAGCCTCCCACACACTTTGTGTTACTTTGTAATTGACATCATGACCTATATAGTCTGTGAGTTGAAAAGGTCCCATTCGATATCCTCCATTACGCATTATGGTATCAATCTCTTCTACAGTTGCAATATTCTCTTGATATATTCTAAATGCTTCACCGTAGAAAGGTCTCGCAACCTTATTCACAATAAAACCAGGTGTATCCTTTGCAGTAACTGCCACTTTGCTCCATGAATCCAAGAGTGATTTACAGTCGTTAATTACTCCTTCTTGCGTCTGAAGTGCAGGAATTATTTCTACAAGCTTCATTAAGGGCGCTGGATTGAAAAAATGTAGTCCCAAAAATCTTGCTGGCTTGTTACATGCATTTGCAATGGCTGTCACTGATAAGGATGAGGTATTTGTTGCAAGAATGCAATTCTCTGATACTAGCTCTTCAATTCTTGTAAATAATTCCTTTTTGATAGCAATATTTTCAATAATCGCTTCTATAACTAAATCAGCTTCTGATATTTTTTGCAAATCACTTGTATAGGTGATGTTGTTTAGTATCTGCTCTGCTTGTTCTCTACTCCACCTGCCTTTTTCAATGAGTCTATTTGCGATGGACTTGTGCTTCTCTTTAGCCTGTTTTATGGCACTTTCCTGCAAATCATATAGTACTGTTGTGTGACTAAATGTAGCTGCTATTTGGGCTATCCCCTGTCCCATTGTTCCAGCTCCTATTACTGCGACTGTTTTCATTTATTTGCCTTTAAACTGTGGTTTTCTTTTTTCAATAAATGCATCTACTCCTTCTTTGAAATCATCTGTACTCCCTGCTTCCATTTGCAATTTCTTCTCAACTTTGAGCTGGTCATGAAAAGTGTTAGCTAATCCTTGATTATAAGCCATTTTTGTAAGAGCAAGAGCTTTTGTAGGAAGCTCACTTAACTTTTCAGCTAAAGCAAATGCTTGTTCTTCAAAATTTGAAGCATCTAACATTTTATAGATCATGCCGATTCTTTCTGCTTCTTCTGCATAAATTCTATCTCCAAGTAGAGCACTTGCTAATGCTTTCTGAAACCCAATTAATCTTGGCAAGACATAGGTGCCTGCGCTATCAGGTATCAAACCTATATTCCCAAACCCCTGCGAAAAGTATGCTTTCTCAGATGCAACAACCACATCACAAATGAGTGCAATATTTGCACCTGCTCCAACAGCTGGACCATTGACAGCAGCTATTACTGGTTTTTCTAAATCGTAAATCATTTCGACTATAGGATTGAATTTGCTATCAATACACTCGGCTATATAGGCATTTCTATCCTCTTGATCAATGACATCCTGAAGGTCTTGACCAACACAAAATGCTTTACCTTCTCCAGTGATAAAGACCACTCTTACATCATCTTCTTGACATCTTCTCAAATGTTGAATGAATTCATGACCTAACCCTTCGTTGACTGCATTATACTTGTCTGGTCGTGTGAATGTGATAGAGGCAATATTATTCTTTATAGAAAATGATGTGAAAGCCATAGATGTTAAATTTTAGAGTTAGTGTGACTTTTTATTCTACCCTAGTCTAAAAAGTATACTAGGAAGTTTTTTCATATTGTTTTGATTATTTTTTTGGAAGCTACCGTCACCCTGTGTAGCTTCTTTTTTTTTTATCTCAATAGTCTCATCACTAGAGACAAAACTAAGCTCACAATAATCATTGATGTAATTGGAATGTACACCGAGCTGTTTTCATTTTGAATATTGATATCTCCAGGTAGATTCCCAAACCATTTTAAGGCATTCGGAAAATACATAAGAGTCACTCCTATCATAGTGACCGATAACCCAACGATAATTAGAATTTTACCCATGAGCAGGCCAAAGATTATTTGGATAGGTTCCATTATCAATGAGTGCTTGGATTTTTTCCATTACTATAGGTTTGTCTTCTTTATAAGTAACCCCAAACCAAGTACTACCAGATTCTAGAACTCTCACTTTTTTTACTTTCTCTTGCATCATCTGATCAAGAACAAATGGTATGAAAAACTCAGACTTAAGTTCATTGCCAGATTCTGCTAAAAATGTCTGAAAATACGCATCTGTGAGATTAAAGAAATCAGGAAAAAAACCAAACATATTCATTGATACAAGACTATCTGCGGGTAAAGAGTATGTTTGACCATCTAACTCAAATGAACCACTAGCATCAGATTGTTTGCTGATTTTAAGTGTTTCTACAATCTTATCTAGAAATTCTCCTTCTTTATGGCAGATACCTCTATTTACTTGACCATGATCACTGAGCGTATTTTTCAAGTAATATGCAACCATACTGTACTCGTCAGTAATTCCTCTCTCTGTACAAGTCTTGAAGAATTCAATCAAGGAGACAAAAGATTCGGGGCCATAATAATCATCGCCATTAATTACTGCAAAAGGGCCATCAATAACATTTCGTGCAACTAATACGGCATGAGCAGTTCCCCAAGGTTTTTCGCGTTCTGGATTAAGTTCGAAGCCATCAGGAAGGTCACTGAGTTCTTGGCAAACAAATTCTAGCTCTACCCTATCAGCTAATCTAGGTATATAGAGAGATTGAATATCTTCCAAAAAGCTTTCTCTGACAATAAATACTACTTTCTTAAAGCCAGCTTTAATCGCATCGTAAATGGAATAGTCAATGATACTTTCTCCGTTAGGTCCAAAAGCATCCATTTGTTTGAGCCCACCATACCTGCTCCCCATTCCTGCTGCAAGTAGTAATAATGTTGGTTTTGACATATAATATTTTTCTTTAATAACCTCGAAAATAGAGAATTGTTATTCAAATACTAACTTCTCAAAAGATTATAAAAACAGCTACACGAATATTTTTATATTAAATATATTTGTAATGTGTAAATTGGTATAATTTATGTGTTTACATATAGTTGAATAACTTAATATATATTCATCATGCATTGTTTTAGATTAACTTTTCTTCTTTCAGCTATCATAATGATAGGTTTAGCTGGTTGTGTTAAAGATCATACACCGATAGATGTTGAGCTTGATGCTGAGCTGACAACATTACTTTCTAGGGCCGCTCCTTCAGGAAATGCAAATTACTATATCCTACCTCATGAGGATCATTTGAATCAAATACCGCAGGATCCAATGAATCCTCTTACTGCAGAAAAGGTTGAGTTAGGAAAATTTTTGTTTTTTGACACTGCACTCGCTCAAGATGCTAAGTTTGAATCTGGTAAAGGCACATATTCATGTGCTACATGTCATATTCCTGAGGCAGGTTTCAGACCAGGTAATTATCAAGGTATCGCTGATGGTGGCGTTGGATTTGGGTCTAATGGTGAAGATAGGAGAATGAACTATGATGATTATCAAGCTAGTGATTTAGATGTACAGTCTGCTAGACCACTTAACCTCATTAATGTAGCTTATGTCCATAATACATTTTGGAATGGTCAGTTTGGTGCAACACATGCCAATGCAGACACAGAACATCTGTGGGATCTTAACCATGCGACTGAAGGAAATCATACAGGTCATATGGGTCTCGAAGTACAAAATGTAGAAGGATTAACGGCTCACCGAATTCGCATTGATAAGCCTACACTTCAAGAGTATGGTTATATAGATTTATTCAATGATGCGTTTCCAGATGTGGCTGATCAAGATACCCTCTATACAAAGTATTACGCATCTCTAGCTATATCAGCTTATTTAAGAACTGTGCTAGGCAATCAAGCTCCTTTTCAGCATTGGTTGAAAGGAAACAGTCAAGCAATGTCTACTAGTGAAAAGGAAGGAGCAATTCTCTTTTTTTCAAAGGCAAATTGTAGTAGATGTCACTATGAACCTAATCTTGGTTCGTTAGAGTTCCATGCATTAGGTGTCAAGGATATGTATCAATTAGATTATTATGATGCCCATGCCGATGATTTTAGAAACAAAGGTCGAGCAAGTTTTACAATGAGGGACGAAGATCTCTATAAGTTCAAAGTACCTAGTATCTATAATATGAGTGATACTGAATTTTATTTTCATGGTGCAAGTAAATTCTCTTTGAAAGAGTTGCTCGATTATAAAAATTTAGCTGTTTCTGAGAATCCTAATGTTCCTAATTCATTGCTGTCAGAAAAATTCGAACCACTTCATCTCAACGATACAGAGATACAGCAGTTGGAGGACTTCTTAGCTATTTCTATTAGGGATCCCAATCTTACAAGATATAAGCCGACTTCAGTGCCTTCAGGTCAATGTTTTCCAAATGCTGACCAAGCCTCTTTGAGGGATTTAGGATGTGAATAGTAATCAAGAAAAAAGAATACAAATTGAAAAGTCTAGTGCTTATTGCGCTAGACTTTTTTGTTTTATACCTAAAAAAGTGAATTTTATCAATATAAATAACATCTTTTCATTTAATTTTGACGTTACATTAATCGATTGAATAACCAAGATTGAAGGTTGCACAACCCATGACAACTTTTGTAAAGTATTTTACACTCTCTACCCTATTAATATGTGCTTTAAGCTCTTGCCTTGAAGATAGTACACCTATCAGCGCTGAGTTAGATGAAGACTTGAGAAATGCTATAGTTAGAAGCACAACAAATTCTCCTTCCTATTACATCTTGCCTCATGAAGATGATTTAGCAGCAATTAAACAAGATCCATTGAACCCATTGACGAAAGAGAAAGTCGAGTTGGGGAAGATGCTATTTTTTGAAACCGGATTAGCTCAGGATGCTGTTCATGAGTCAGGCCTTGGTACTTACTCTTGTGGAACCTGTCATATTCCAGAGGCTGGTTTTAGACCTGGATATAGCCAAGGTATTGCTGATGGAGGTGAAGGTTTTGGATTGAATGGTGAAGATCGAAAAATGAATTATGACTTTTATGAAGAGTCGGATTTGGATGTTCAAGGCGCAAGACCACTCAGTTTGATTAATGTGGCATTTGTTGAGAATACATTTTGGAACGGTCAATTTGGTTCGACTGGTGTGAACGAAGGTGATGAACACCTCTGGGAAGGAAATGAGGAATTGGAGTTGAATCATTTAGGTTTCCAAGGACTGGAAACTCAAAATATGGAAGGTTTGCATGTACACAGAATCAGTATTCGCAAGGAGTTATTAGATCAATATGGTTATACTCCTTTGTTTGATGCGGCATTTCCGGAGGTTGCTGGAACAGATACCTTGTATAACACTGTTACTTATGCTTCCTTAGCAATATCAGCATATATCAGGACAATTCTCTCAAATAAAGCTCCGTTTCAAGATTGGCTCAAAGGAAGCTCAGATGCAATGACCTTTGATGAAAAGAAAGGAGCGATTCTATTCTTTGGTAAAGCCAATTGTAGTAGATGTCATCATGAACCTAACCTAGGCTCTATCGAATTTCATGCTTTAGGAGTGAAAGATATTATTGATTCTGGAGGGTTCGATGTTGATGAATCTGATTTTCGTATTCTGGGTAGAGGTGCCTACACTCAAGATGAGGCCGATAATTATAAATTTAAAGTCCCAGGTCTGTATAATATGGAAGACACTAAGTTTTACTTCCATGGTTCTTCACGCTACTCGATTCGTCAGGTCCTCGATTACAAGGTGGATGCAGTTTCTGAAAATTGGAGAGTATCGAATGATATGCTATCAGAAAAGTTCGAGCCTCTAGACTTGGATGAAGAGGAAATCAGACAACTTGAAAAGTTTATCTCTCATGCATTAAGAGATGACGATATGGTTAGATATTACCCTGAAGACATTCTTTCTGGTCAATGCTTCCCAAATGCTGATCCTTCTTCAATTATCGATTTAGGCTGCAATTAATCTATTAACACACACACACAAATGATTTTTATGCTTACCTGCAAGAAATGTCTTGGTACACTCTGCGTATTGTTATTCACACTGGTTACTCTATTCAGTCAGGATTATTCTTGTAGAACTGGTCATGTGCATATTCTTTCTTCTACAACATTAATGGATGTTGATGCAGACAACTATCAAGTACAAAGTCGATTAGATGCAAGTACTGGAGAGGTTTCGTTCGTGGGGTTAAGCAAATCATTCGAAATGAAATCAGGAGCGCTTGACCAAGCTTTTAATAGCAAGTATGTTGATGTCTCGGGCTTTTCAAAATTTCAATATAATGGTCAAATATCCAATTTGGATGCTATTGACTTTAACACGCCAGGTAACTACGTTTTTAAAGTGTCAGGCATACTATCTCTTGGTGATTACAAAAGAAGAACTTCTACAAATGGTAAATTGATTGTGAATGAAGACTTAAGTATTGAAGCGACTTCTGACTTTGACATTATTATTGAACAAGAAAATGTGGAAAGGATAAACCGGATATTAAAAGAAAGGCTATCAAACTATTTGTCTTTTTCTTCATTTGGAATATCGCGTACGATAACCATAGATGTAGCATTTGATTATAAAAGAAAATAACCCAATATGAAGTTAATAGGAAGACTCCTTCAACTCATTATTGTCATTGGAATTGTGGCTTTTCTTGTATTGAAGTTTATGCCAAGCCACACTACGAAAGCTAGTGAGCCTGCTGACTTTGCCATGGAAGCCAAAGCATTGTTCCAAGCATTTGAGTTCAACGAGACGCAAGCATCAAAACAATATATTGGGAAGAGTATTCAGGTTGATGGTTTTGTCTTAGAAGTGGATAGAGATCAGAATGGTTCGCAAACACTATTGTTGAGTGATAGACTTGACGGAGACCCACTTATTTTTGCGACACTTCAAGCTGATAATACTGCTCAAGTTGGTGAAAAAGTCACTGTAAAAGGTCAATGCACAGGCATGCTATTTGAGGTGGTATTAAATAAAGGGGTTGTTCTCAAAGACTAACTTAAGTGCTTAGTCATTTTGTAATGGGGAATGCCTACTTCCTCAAATTCAGAACCTTCAATATCATAACCTTGCTTTTTGTAGAATTCTACAGCTGTTTTCCTAGCATGAAGCTCTATGAATGTATATCCTCTCTGTTTGCAAACTGATTCTGCTGTAGTTGAAAGTTTACTACCTAAACCTTGATTTTGATAATCTGGATGCATTGCCACCTGTCTTACTTTTGCACTAGATTCATCTATGGGCTTAATCACCAAAACACCAATTAAGAAAGTATGGTTGAAGACTCCTAAATGTATTGATGTATATTCTGTAGCAATGTCTTCTGCATAAAATTCAAGACCCAAAGGTTCTCTCAGTACTAAGTCTCTAAGAACTAATGATTCAGCATATTCTGGCATGCCAAAATGTATTTCACGAAAGCTGATATTTTCAAGATTCATAGTATTGGTTAATCAAGAACACCAAATATAAAGGAGAATTATTTGTGGAATAGCCAAATGATAGATTCCTGAGAAGTACCATAAAATTAAAAATAGATTTGTATTTGATATTCAAATGAAATAACCTTAGATTAGATACATTACTCAACCATTCTGTCTGAACAAACATACCTGTTCTCTCGAACTAAAGTCAACAATATGACGAGCAAAGGAGGAAAGTATACTACGATCCATTATCAGAATTATCTTCAAATAGATGAAATACTTTCTGCTCAAAAGTTGAGGAGTGAAGAGCTTGGAACACCAGCTCATGAAGAAATGCTATTTGTAATAGTGCATCAAGTCTATGAGCTTTGGTTTAAGCAGATTATACACGAATTGGAGTCTGTAATTGTTTTTTTTCAGGACAAAGAAGTCATCGAAAGTAGTTTGTCTGTTGCCATTGGTAGACTGAAAAGAGTAGAAAAAATTCTAAAACTTCTTGTAGAACAAATTAGAATCATGGAGACAATGACTCCATTAGATTTTTTGGATTTTCGAAATTATCTCTTTCCAGCTTCGGGTTTTCAGAGCTTCCAATTTAGGGTAATCGAATGTTTGTTAGGTCTCCCAGAAGCACAACGTATGACCTATTTTGGTCAGAAATTCAGTTCGGTCTTTGATGAAAATCAACAAGCATATCTAGATGGGATTTATGCAACAGGTACATTACTTTCTGAAGTCAATGAATGGTTGGAAAGAACGCCTTTTCTCGAATTGGATGGATTTGATTTTCTATCAGAATATAAGGCTGCACTCAAGAACATGCTTGCTAAAGAAACAGCTGCAATAGACAATTCTTCCTATTTGTCAGACAAGGAGAAGGAGATGAGAAAGCAAATGGTGGGAAGTACTGATACTTATTTTGATGCGATTCTTAATCCTGAGACACATCAAAAATTGATGCAAGAGGGTAAAAAGCAACTGTCTTATAAAGCTACAGTTGCTGCATTGTTTATTAACCTCTATAGAGAAGAACCAATATTGCAGCTACCTTTTCAGTTTGTCACTTGCTTGATAGACATTGATAATCAGCTGACCAACTGGAGATATCGTCATGCTCAAATGGTACTTAGAATGATAGGAAATAAGATTGGTACTGGTGGATCTTCTGGACATGATTATTTGTCCAAGACCACATCAAAGCACCAAATCTATTCTGACTTCCATGGTATTTCATCATTACTCATTCCAAGATCTGAACTACCTGATTTGCCTTCAGGCATAAGACAACAACTGAACTTTCACTTTAATATTCAATAAAACATTTACCTATGTCCAGTTTACCACCAGTGATAAATTTTAAACAATGGATTGATGACAATAGAGAATTGCTCAAGCCGCCAGTTGGAAATAAAGCAATATATAATGAAGATTATATTGTAATGGTTGTTGGAGGGCCGAATTCTCGAAAGGATTATCATCTTAACCAAACCCCTGAATTCTTTTATCAAGTTGAGGGTGATATAGTACTAAAAGTAATGGACAAGGGCGAACCTAAGGATATACATATAAGAGAAGGCGAAGTCTTTTACTTGCCGCCAAACATTCCTCATTCTCCTCAAAGAGGTCCAAATACAATTGGACTTGTCATTGAGCAAAAGAGAGATGAAGGTATGGATGATGGCTTAGCTTGGTTTTGTGAAAACTGTCACAACAAGCTCCATGATGAGCCATTTACATTAGAGAATATTGAGACAGATATGCCAGTGATTTTTGATAGGTATTATTCTGATAAATCACTGAGAACGTGTGATTCTTGTGGCACAACAATGGAGCCACCAAAGTAGCTTTCAAAAGTTCTAAATAAGATCAATAATGCGTATAAACGGTCATTCTCATTTACTACCCTACCCAGAGCAAATTCCTTCATATTTGAAAGAAAAGGAAATATTTTGGGTGGATGATGATCGGAAGTATATGCTTCAAAAGAATTGGAAACGGCCTGTTACAGATTCTAGTTTTTTCCTCAATGAAAAGCTCGAGTGGATGGACCGAAATAATATTGATCATTCGGTGGTATTGAATCTTTCACAGCTCTATGGTAATGGTCTGAGTGTTGTAGATATGAAGCATGCTCTCAGGTTTCAGAATGACTTCAATGCTCAAATACAGCGAGATCATCCAACAAGATTTAGTTGTGGCTTTGTAGTCCATGCCGGCTTTGTAGATGGCGCTTGTTGGGAAATAAAACGATGTGTTAACGAATTGGGGCTCAAGTTACTTTGCTTGCCCAGCCATTACATGGATACAACAGGAACTTGGAAAGGCATATTTAATCCAGATACAGCACCAATCCTTGAATTGGCCAATGAATTAAGTCTGGCTATAGAGATACATCCATATGATGGAGAAAAATTTATTCAATTAGAAAATACAGCATGGCGATTTCATCTAATTTGGATGCTTGCCCAATGTGCTGATGCTTATCATTTTTATACACTCCATGGCTTGTATGACAAATATCCAAAAATCCGTGTTTGCTTTGCGCACGGAGGACAGTTAAATCATCTCAATATTGGGAGACGCACACAAGGATTTGATGGTAGACCAGATCTTTTTCAAGGTATGCAAAGGCCAAGGAAAGCAATAGGACATCCCAATATATACTTTGACACGTTGGTACATGATACATTTTCTTTGGAGTTGATGATAAGGAGACAAGGTGGAACAGATCAGATCATACTTGGACTTGATGATCCATACCCGCTTGGAGAAATGGAGTCTGAAGCGCAATCATCTTATCCAGGTAAGCTACTCGACCTAGCCTTGGAAGAAGAAGTGATAAACGAAAAGCAACACAATGAAATATGGCATGGCAATGTGCTTCGATGGCTTTGCGGGGATGATATTAGCAGTTTTGAAGAGAGAGTCAATCAAAAGAACTCAGTATGCTAAAAGGAAACTTTGAAGCAAGTCTGACTTATGCCAGACAACTAGATAAACAAGACGATTTACAGAAATATCGATCTGAATTTTACATCCCTAAAGATGCCTCAGGTGAGAATCAAATCTACCTGTGTGGAAACTCATTGGGTCTGCAGCCTAAACAAACCGCTGCTTTCATTAATCAAGAGCTTGAAGATTGGAAATTACTAGGAGTTGAAGGGCACTTTCATGCTAAACACCCATGGATGCCTTACCATGAGTTCTTGACAGAGGCAATGGCAAAAGTTGTGGGAGCTAAAGCATCGGAGGTTGTTGTGATGAATACACTAACAGTCAATTTGCACTTGATGATGATTTCTTTTTATCGTCCAACGCCTGATCGATATAAAATTCTAATTGAGTCTGACGCCTTTCCTTCAGATAAATATGCCGCCGAATCTCAAATCAGACTACATGGCTATGACCCAAGTGATGCTCTAATTGAACTCAAACCTAGAGATGGTGAAGTCTGTTTGAGAATGGAGGATATTCAAACTGCTATTGAACGTGAGGGCGAAAGTATTTCACTTATCATGTTTGGCAATACCAATTATTATACTGGCCAATATTTTGATATCAAACAGATTACTACTTGGGGACATAGTAAAGGCTGTTATGTTGGTTTTGATTGTGCTCATGCAGCTGGAAATATGGACCTAGCTCTACATGAAGATGGTTGTGATTTTGCAGTCTGGTGCAATTATAAATATCTGAATTCTGGGCCAGGAGGAATGGGAGGTGCCTTTGTCCATGAACGTCATCATGATTCTCTGAATATTCCTCGATTAGAAGGATGGTGGGGACATAATAAGGCTACTAGATTTAAAATGCGTGATGCTTTCGAACCTATACCATCTGCTGAGGCATGGCAATTGAGCAATCCACCAATTATGGCAATGGCAGCAGTCTGGTCTTCTCTGAAAATATTTGATGAAGTTGGTATGTCTCAGCTGAGAAAGAAGGCTATACATTTGACAGGTTTTCTTGAATTTTTAGTCATGAGCCTGGGAGAAGAACTTGTGGATATCATTACTCCTAGTAATCCAGAATCTAGAGGTAGCCAATTATCGATTAGAGTAAAGAATGCTGATAAAACACTCTATGAATTTATAACTAAACAAGGAGTGATTGCAGATTGGCGCGAACCTGATGTAATTCGTGTAGCACCAATGCCACTATACAATTCTTATGAAGACGTCTTTAACTTCTACACCATCCTCAAGAAAGGATTATCAACACTTTAATACAGCATAATATTTATTGATACAATGGATAATAATCTAACAGAAAGTAATCAATTACCAATTCTTATTGTGGGGGCAGGTCTTTGCGGCAGTCTACTCGCAGTTCGGTTAGCACAAAGAGGTTACACTGTAGTTGTCTATGAGAAGAGAAGTGACATGAGGAAGGTGACTGTGGATGCTGGAAGATCAATAAATCTTGCTTTATCCGCTAGAGGACTCTTGGCATTGGAGCAAGCTGGCCTTGCCTCTGAGGTAAGAGACGTTTGTATTCCGATGAGAGGAAGAAAAATTCATCCTTTGAATGGTGATGCATTTTTGTCTCCATATAGCGGACGTTCTGATGATTATATTAATTCAGTGTCTAGACCAGGCTTAAATCGAATGCTATTAGAAGCAGCTGATCGATATGATAATGTACAGATTCATTTCGAAACAAGAGTAAGAGAAGTAAATATTGACGAAGCTTCATTAGTCTGTACAAATTCAGAAGGAAAAGAATACAAGGTGTACGGTCAGATAGTCATTGGAACTGATGGAGCTGGTTCCACTGTGAGGAAAGCTTTGATGGGTCAAACAACAAAATTACTCTTTAATTACTCTCAAGATTTTCTGAGACATGGTTATAAAGAGCTTAGTATTTTACCTGATCAAGCAGGCAGTTGGAAGCTAGAAAAAGAAGCACTGCATATTTGGCCTAATGGGAGTTTTATGATTATCGCTTTACCAAACTTGGATGGCAGCTTTACATTGACCATGTTTCACCCTTACGAAGGCCATGCAGGTTTTAATACGCTGAATACTCCAGAAAAACTCTTAGCATTTTTCGAAGAGTACTACCCTTCCCTTTTGCCGTTTATTCCACATTTGGTTGAAGAGTATTTTGAGAACCCTACTGGAAATCTTGGCACCATTAAGTGTTACCCTTGGCAGGCAAATGGCAAGTGCCTTATCATGGGAGATGCTGCTCATGCCATTGTTCCGTTTTATGGTCAAGGAATGAACTGTTCTTTAGAAGATGTCAGAATATTTGATAACTTATTGGATGAGTTAGGCCCTGCTTGGGAGGAGCTCTTTGTACGTTTTCAAGATGTAAGGAAAGATAATACAGATGCCATCGCTGATTTAGCAATAGATAATTTCTATGAGATGCGTGATCATGTTGATGATGAAGGGTTCAAGAGAAAGCGTCAAGTCGAAATGCAATTGGAGCAACAATTTCCTGGGTATTTCTCTAAGTATTCGTTGGTCACGTTTAGACCCGAACTCAATTACCAAGATGCAATGATTCAAGGTAGAAAACAAGATGAAAGACTGCTTGAAATATGCACAAGCCCAAAATATGATACCATGTCTTTGGAAGAATATTATGCAGAACTCAAATCAATAAAACTGTGAAAGCACGCTTGAATTATAATAAGCAAGAATTTGAAGTTGACTTCAATGAACCCATCGATATTTCTTTGGAAGTTGGTTCTGTAAAATGTTTTCATGCACCAGACTTTGTGATGACTCCATTTGTTTCTGGTGATTTTGTTGGGTCAGTAAAACAAGGGGCTCCTATTAATTTTTTTAATGTTGCTATGAATCCACATGGTAATGGGACGCATACGGAATGTTTGGGCCATATTACTGCATCACAACAATCTGTAAATGCATCCCTGAAGCAATTTCACTTCTTTGCACAATTGATTACAGTAGAGCTCACAGATCGGTCAAATGGAGACCAAATCATAACAAAGCAGAGCATTGTGAATGCAGAGCATTTGCCGCTGACAGAGGCATTAATCATACGCACATTGCCGAACAACATAGAGAAATCCACAAAAGATTATTCTGATTCCAATCCTCCATTTATTGATGCATCAGCAATGGAATATCTTGTGAGTCAAGGTGTAAATCATTTGCTCATCGATCTGCCTTCTGTAGATCGTGAATATGATGAAGGTGTGCTCCAATGCCACCATATTTTCTGGAATGTAGAAGGACATGAAGCAAGAGATGAATCTAGAGCTAAGTGCACTATAACAGAATTAATCTATGTGCCAGATACAGTGGTTGATGGTTTGTACCTACTGAATTTACAAATTCCATCTCTGCCATTAGATGCAGCACCTAGCAAACCCATACTTTACAAAATGAACAAACAAGATTAGACATAAATGGAAGGAAAAGTAATCCATGACAAGGCTCAGCCTTTAGGCAATTATCCTCATGTCAAGCGTGTTGGTGATTTTATCTATGTCTCAGGAACTAGTAGTAGAAGGCCTGATAATACACATGTTGGAGCTCATAAAACTGAGGATGGCTGGACTCTGAACATTGAAGAACAAACAGATGCAGTTATCCAGAATATCAATGCACTACTTTCTTCTTACGATGCAGATCTTTCGCATGTTATTGACATCACTACTTTCTTAGTAAATATGGAAGATTTTAAAGGATATAATACTGTGTATGGTAAATACTTTAATCACGCTACTGGACCCACGAGGACAACTGTTGCTGTCCACCAATTACCGCATCCTAACTTACTCATTGAAATCAAGGCAGTGGCTTATTTTCCAATAAAGCAGTAATCCTATGAATAAAACAAAAGTTGCGATTATAGGTCCTGGCAATATTGGAACAGATCTCATGATTAAGTTGATGAGAAATGCACAGCATTTGGAAATGTGTGCAATGGTTGGAATTGACCCACAATCTGAAGGTTTGAACAGAGCAAGCCAATTTGGGTTTTATACTGTAGATAATGGTCTTCAAGGTCTTGTTTCGCATGCATGTTGGCAGGACATCAAAATCATTTTTGATGCAACATCTGCTAAAGCTCACTATGGACATTGGGACATTATTAAAGACTTTCCTGATAAGAGAATTATTGACCTTACTCCAGCTGCTATAGGTCCTTATCTTGTTCCAACCGTTAATTTTGACGAAAGTCATAATGTAAGGAATGTGAACATGGTTACTTGTGGTGGACAGGCGACAATTCCAATGGTAGCGGCAGTAAACCAAGTTGCGAAGGTCCACTATGGCGAAATAGTTGCTTCAATTTCAAGTAAGTCAGCGGGTCCAGGTACAAGAGCCAATATTGATGAATTTACCCAGACAACAGCAAGAGCTATTGAATCGATAGGTGGTGCAGAAAAAGGCAAAGCTATTATCATTCTAAATCCAGCAGACCCACCTGTTGTTATGAGAGATACCATCTTTACTTTGAGTGATGAAGCTGATAGATCTGCAATAATTGCAAGTGTTCAGTCTATGGTAGAAGATGTACAAAGCTATGTTCCAGGATATTCATTACATCAAGAAGTACAATTCGAAAGTATTCCTGAAGCACAAGCAGTATACATAGAAGGATTGGGCAAAAGGTATGGCTTGAAAACTACTATCCTGTTAAAGGTAGAAGGTGCTGGACATTATTTGCCTCCATATGCTGGCAATCTGGATATCATGACAAGTGCTGCACTTGCAACAGCAGAAAAATTTGTTCAAAATCTAAACTAATGACAGAGAATACAACGTCACAAGTCTATTTACAAGATGTTACACTTCGAGATGGCATGCATCCTATCAAGCATCAGTATTCGAAAGAGCAAATTAGTACAATTGCAAAGACCTTAGACAAGGCAAAAGTAGATGCAATAGAAATAGCGCATGGTGATGGACTCACAGGCGGTAGTTTTAATTATGGGTTTGGGTCTCACTCAGATTGGGAATGGCTAGAAGGCATAGCAGGCGAACTATCACATGCTGTTTTGACCACCTTATTAATACCAGGTATAGGTACTATTGAAGATCTCAAACATGCTCAAGCATTAGGGGTAAAGTCAGTGAGAATTGCAACACACTCTACTGAAGCAGACATTTCTGCGCAACATATAGAATCAGCAAGGACGCTAGGTATGGATGTTTCGGGTTTTCTTATGATGGCACATATGAATTCACCATCTGAACTCGCAAAACAGGCAAAACTCATGGAGTCCTATGGAGCTCATTGTGTCTATGTGACGGATTCAGCTGGTGCCTTACTTATGCATGAAGTGAGAGAAAGAATCTTAGCATTCAAAGATATCCTTAAGCCAGAGACTCAGATTGGAATCCATTGTCATCATAATCTATCCTTGGGTGTAGCCAATACAATTGCTGCAATGGAAGAAGGCGCTTATAGATTAGATGCTTCATTAGCAGGAATGGGAGCAGGTGCAGGGAATTGCCCATTAGAGGTATTAGTTGCTTATCTCAATAAGTATAAGGTTGCCCATAATGCGGACCTATTTGCTCTTATGGATATTGCTGATGATATAATCAGACCGCTGCAAACAAGACCTGTGCAAGTAGATAGAGAGACCTTATCTCTTGGATATGCTGGGGTCTATTCAAGTTTTTTGTTACATTCTGAAAAAGCAGCCCTGCAATATGGTCTAGATACTAGAACTATATTAAATGAACTAGGCAAGAGAAATATGGTTGGTGGACAAGAAGATATGATTGTTGATGTAGCATTGGATTTACTCAAAACAAGAAACTGATGGAAGACATTAGAAACTATATTGATGGTGAATTTGTAGAGCCACTTCAAGGCAACTACATTGACTTGATTGATCCATCTAAAGGTAGCCCATATTCTAAGGTCCCTGCGTCCGACTATCAAGATGTTGAACTTGCATTAACATCTGCTGAAAAGGCTTTCCAAAACTGGTCAAGTGAAACAATTGAGAATCGAAGTATTCTACTCCATAGGATTGCAGATCTTATTGAAGAGAATTTGGAAGAGCTTGCTGATGCTGAATCATTAGATAATGGTAAACCAAAGTGGTTGGCTAAGAAGGTTGATATTCCAAGAGCGGCCGCAAATTTTCGATTTTTCGCACAGGCGATCACTCAATTTTCTACCCAAGCTCATGAAAATCATAACAGTATAAACTTTACGCTAAGGCAACCACTAGGGATAGTAGCTACAATTTCTCCTTGGAATCTTCCACTATATCTATTCACATGGAAAATTGCTCCAGCAATTGCTGCTGGCAATGTAGTTATTGCCAAACCCTCTGAAGTTACTCCTCAAACGGCGTATCTATTGTCAAAACTTTGCAAGAAAGCTGGTCTTCCTAATGGTGTGTTGAACATAGTCCATGGGTTGGGTCCAGATGTAGGTGGCGTACTCACAGCTCATCCCAAAGTCAAAGCTATATCCTTTACAGGAAGTACTAAAGTAGGGAAAATGATAGCTGAGGTTGCTGCTCCAGCATTCAAGAAGATTTCATTGGAAATGGGAGGGAAGAATCCAAACATCATTTTTGCAGACTGTGACTATGAGAAAATGTTAAAGACAACTCTGAGGTCTTCATTTTCCAATCAAGGACAAATTTGTCTATGTGGTTCGAGAATTCTCGTAGAAAGATCATTGTACACAAAGTTTAGGACAGATTTTGTTGAGAAGACACAAGCATTAAAAGTGGGCCCACCAAGTCAAGAAAGAGTGGATCTGGGTGCTGTTGTATCTAAGGAACATTATGAAAAGATTTTGAACTGTATTGCAATAGCCAAAGAAGAAGGTGGTAAAATATTAACAGGAGGAAATAGTGTTCATCCGCCAGGCCATGAGAATGGATACTATATTGCTCCAACGATTATAGAGGGATTAAATCAGCAATGTAGAACAAATCAAGAAGAAATATTTGGACCTGTTGTCACGATTATGCCATTTGATACTGAGGAAGAAGCTTTGGCTCTAGCTAACGCTACAACGTATGGTTTGTCAGCAACACTCTGGACTACAAATATCAATAGAGCAAATAAATTTGCTAGAGGAATTCAAGCAGGAATAATTTGGGTTAATACTTGGTTAAACAGAGACCTAAGAACACCATTCGGAGGTGTAAAACACTCTGGCGTTGGTAGAGAAGGCGGACTTGAAGCCTTAAGATTCTTTACAGAGCCTAAAAATGTGTGTATTCAATATGAATTCTAGCCAGGCATGACTATTAGCTCATCTAGAGGATTTGTTCTAAGGCGGCTACCAGTTTTCTATTATGGTTAGGTTGGCCAATTGTAATTCTTACGCATCCTGGTGCTCCGAAATTTGCAACAGGTCTGACCATTATTCCCTTCTCTTGGAGAGCTTTTACAAACTGATCAGGTTCTATTTTAGGTTTTGTAAGAATGAAATTGGTTTGAGACTGCCAATATTGAAGACCTAATTTGTCAAATTCTTTGTAGAGGTAAGATTTACCTTCTCTGACCATCTTCTGTGTTTGGGCTATGAAGGCAGTATCCTTTAGAGCCGCAATTGATGCATTGAGCGAAAGCATATTTATATGAAAAGGTCTAACCAGTTTTGCGATATACATTGCAATCCTTTCTGGAGCATAGAGGTAACCAGACCTTAAACTAGCTAAGCCATATGCTTTACTAAAACTATTTACCCCAATAATATTATAACCTTCTTCAAGCCAATCGATTGCTTCATTATAATCATCTGCATCTACAAAATGTCTGTAGACTTCATCAATAACCACAATAACATGAGATGGTATCTGATCCAATAAAAAACGCATTGTATCATTGTCAATATAAGTACCAGTTGGATTATTAGGATTTGTTATGAATACCAATCTGGTTTGTGGAGTTACTGCTTGTAAGATTGCCTGAATATCAAGTGCAAATGTGTCTTTGATAAGAGGTATGTCAATAACTTTTGCTCCAAGTTTCTTAGAAAAAATAACATAGGGCATAAAGGTTGGCGAAGAGACAATGCACTCAAGAGACTCGCTCAAAAATGCCCTAATAATCATTTCAAGGATTTCTGACCCACTATTACCACTCACAAACTGCATAGGTGGTAATCTATGATCATAATATTCACTCAATGCTCTATTCAGCCTAATGGGATTCCCATCTGGATATTCATTTACTTCGCCCAATGTTTCGTGGATGGCTCTCATTGCTAATGGTGATGTGCCAAGTAGATTCTCATTAGAGCTGAGCTTAAGCAGAGGACCTTGATCACCAAGTTCAGCTTTAGTCTTGCCACCTTTATAAATTTTGGCGTTTTCTAAGAAGTCTTTATAAATATCTATGCGCATAGATGAATGATTCCTTACAAATATAGTAGAAGGATTGACTTAGAGTATATGTATGAAGTGTAATTAGAACTCATCAGAATATTTAATACATTAGTGAGGATAATTTCAAAATATTATATGCTTAAAGATTCAACATCATATTGGTTCAAAACAGTCATTTTCATTTTATTTCCATTAGTCTTCAGTTGTAAAGAAAGTAGTGAGAACCAAAATGCAATTTCTTCAACAAACCAAGAGGATAGATTGACATCGATAACTGCTTTGGAGGATAACAATTCGGCTGAACCAGGAGAACTTGTTCATCTTGTATTCTTTTCATTGAAAGAGACTTCAACTATGAATCAGTTGTTTGATCAAATTGAACAACTCAAAAAAATTCCAGAAGTAAATAATCTAAATTTTGGAAGATATCAGGACTTAGAAGACTCTAGAGCTTTAGCGCAATTTGATTTGATGATGTCTATGTCTTTTCAATCAATTGAAGATTATAGAATTTATCAAAAGCATCCCATACACTTAGAACTCAAATCATTTGCTAAAAACTTGCTGAGCAATCCACCTGCAACTTATGATTACATAATAGAATAAAACATTTGAATCTGTCTGGTGTATATATTTAGAACAACAAGCAAATATAATTTTGATATTATGGTGGGAAACTAGGTATATTTCTTTTAAGACATCGAGAATGTGAAAATTTCATCTTGAGAATGCTTGCAATTGGAAATAATTCAAGATTTTTGAAGGACAGGAAGTATCCTGCTAAGCAATCCACTAATTTTACTCAAACAACCCAATATATAGCGTTATGCCCACTACCCTAGAATTACCTAAAATATATGAAGCAGCTCAAGATTTTATGCCATTGAATGGTACAGACTACTTGGAGCTTTATGTCAGTAACTCGAAGCAAGCAGCCCATTTTTATAAATCAGCTTTTGGTTTTCAATCCCATGCGTATGCAGGGTTAGAAACCGGCCTACAAGACAGAGAAAGTTATGTTGTCATTCAAGATAAAATCAAACTTGTACTTACTTCTCCTCTGAAGTCTGGAACTGCCATTGGAAAACACATTGACAGCCATGGAGATGGAGTAAAAGTCATTGCTCTCTGGGTAGACGACGCAACAGCAGCATACGAGAATGCAATGCAACGCGGAGCTAAGTCATTCTTAGAACCTACTAAAGAGTCAGACGATAATGGTAGTGTTGTCCGGTCTGGCATTTACACTTACGGTGAGACAGTGCATGTCTTTGTTGAAAGAAAGGACTATAATGGCCTGTTTTTGCCAGGGTTCAAAAAGTGGGAAACCCCAAATTACAATCCTGAATCAGTTGGACTGAAGTATGTTGATCACATGGTAGGCAATGTAGAACTCGGAAGAATGAATCATTGGGTAGAATTTTATGAAAAAGTCATGGGATTTGTCAATATTCTCTCCTTCGATGACAATGATATCTCAACAGAGTATACGGCATTGATGAGCAAGGTGATGAGTAATGGCAATGGTAGAATCAAATTTCCAATTAATGAGCCTGCTGAAGGCTTAAAAAGATCCCAGGTTGATGAGTATTTAGATTTTTATGAAGGAGAGGGAGTTCAGCATATTGCAGTTGCAACTGATGACATCATTAGTACAGTAAGGCAACTAAGGTCAAGAGGAATAGAGTTTTTGCGCGTTCCAGATACATACTATGATGCAGTCACAGATCGCGTAGGTAAAATAGATGAAGATATAGCCCCTTTAAGAGAGCTGGGCATTCTTGTAGATAGAGATGATGAAGGATACCTCTTGCAGATATTCACCAAACCAGTAGAACCAAGACCTACTATGTTTTTTGAAATTATCCAGCGAAAAGGAGCTCAATCCTTTGGTAAAGGAAATTTTAAAGCATTATTTGAAGCAATTGAAAGAGAGCAAGAATTAAGAGGTACATTATAGAATGATAGAATATCGAGTAGAATGTCAAGTGAATGATGAGTTTGCTGAGTCATGGGAAGAGTATTTTTTGAATACCCACTTGGATGACGTCTTAGGTACTGGTTGCTTTACAGGATATCAGTTTACAAAAGATACAGACTTATCTCAAGAGTATACCATTTTTGTTACTTCATATTTCTGTACATCTATAGATAAGTTGGATTTCTATAACAGAAATCATGCAGACAATCTCAAAGCAGATGTACTGTCAAAGTTTGAAGGTAAGTTTAAAGCTTATCGCAATGTATTTCATATCTTAAAGAGCAAAACAGTCTAACTATGCCTATCTATCACAAGCAAGGATCTATACCTCAGAAACGGCATACAATATTTGATAATCCGAAAGGTGGTCTTTACTATGAGCAGCTCTTTGGAACAATAGGATTTGATGGCATGTCCTCTTTACTCTATCACATCCATAGACCTACTCAAGTTAAAGAAATACATAAGCCTATAGACGTCGCTCCAAGAATTGCAGTTGAAAAGAATATGACTGCGAGGAAGTTAATAGGATTTGATGTAAAGCCGGAAAGTGATTTCTTGGCTAGTCGTACAGCACTAATGGTCAATAACGACGTCCATATTGGAGTAGCTGCACCCACTTCTTCAATGCAGAATTACTTCTACAAAAATGCTGATGCTGATGAGATGCTCTTCATTCATAAAGGGACAGGCACATTAAAATCATTGATGGGTGAAATCAAATTTGAATACGGAGATTATTTGATAATACCTCGAGGAATGATATATCAAATCGAGTTTGATACTTCAGAAAACCGAATACTGTACGCTGAATCCTTTCATCCAATATACACACCAAAACGCTATAGAAATTGGTTTGGTCAACTATTAGAGCATTCGCCATATTGCGAAAGAGATTATATCCTTCCTGAGAATCTACAAACCCACGATGAGCAAGGTGAGTTTGTTATCAAGATTAAGAAACAAGGCATGTTGCATAGTTTAGTCTATGCAAGTCATCCATTCGATGTTGTTGGTTGGGATGGCTATAATTATCCATATGGTTTTTCTATACACAATTTCGAACCAATAACAGGAAGAGTGCATCAACCACCACCGGTTCATCAAACTTTCGAAACCAGTGCATTTGTCATTTGTTCATTTTGTCCAAGACTCTATGACTACCATCCTAGATCGATACCAGCTCCTTATAATCATTCGAATATTGATTCCGATGAAATGTTGTATTACGTTGATGGGGATTTTATGAGTCGTACTAATATTGGGCCCGGACATATTTCTTTGCATCCTGGTGGTATTCCACATGGACCTCATCCAGGTACCTATGAGGCAAGCATTGGTCAAAAAGAAACCGAAGAACTCGCTGTCATGATAGATACATTCAAGCCGCTCAAACTTACAGAGGCAGCATTGAATATTGATGATGGAAAGTATTACAAATCTTGGTTAGAGCATTAAACTCACAAAGCGCATTTATTCTATGATTATTGAGATTCCAACTCATTCAGATTTTTCTATTCATAATATTCCATTCGGAATATTTTCTACGCCTACGTCTTCACCAAGAGTAGGTGTAGCTATCGGCGAACATATCCTAGACTTAGTTGAGGTAGGCAATACAGGTGTCTTTGACTTCAATCTTGATGTATTAAATAAGTCATACCTCAATGCATTTATTGCATTAGGTAAATCAGTGACATCAGGAGTAAGAAGATCAATTCAGGCATGGCTACAGGATGACAATGGACCTTTGACAGCAGCAATGTTTGTAAAACAAACTGATGCAACAATGCACATGCCAATAAAAGTTGGTGATTATACTGACTTTTATTCGAGCATTGAGCATGCTACCAATGTAGGAAAGTTATTCAGAGATCCTGAAAATGCCTTATTGCCCAATTGGAGACATTTGCCAGTAGGTTATCATGGCAGAGCATCTTCTATAGTAGTGAGTGGCACTGATATAGTCCGACCAAAAGGACAAACAAGACCAGATCCAGAAGCACCACCCGTCTATGGGCCTTGTAAGTTATTGGACTTCGAATTAGAAATGGGTTTTGTCATTGGCAAATCAAGTCAATTAGGACAAACTATCACCACAGCAGAGGCACCGGACTATATTTTCGGAATGGTCTTATTCAATGATTGGTCAGCAAGAGATATACAAAAATGGGAGTATGTACCTTTAGGGCCATTCCTAGGTAAAAGCTTTGCATCTTCAGTATCCCCTTGGGTGGTAACTATGGATGCGCTCATGCCTTTTAAGGTCGCAGGACCGAAACAAGAACCAGAAGTCTTACCTTATTTGCAATGTTCAGAAGATTACAATTTTGATATTAATCTTGAAGTTGGATTAGCGCCTAAGGGGCAAGCAGAAACAATCATTAGTAGATCTAACTACAAATATATGTACTGGAATCAACTGCAACAGTTAGCACACCATACAGTCAATGGATGTAATGTGAATATTGGTGACATGATGGCTTCAGGAACAATCTCAGGTAAGGATGAAAAGAGCTATGGATCGTTATTAGAAATAACATTTGCCGGAAGGCAGCCTCTGACTTTAGAAACAGGTGAGGAGAGAAAATTCTTACAAAATGGCGATGAGTTAACACTGAGAGGCTATGCGGAAAAAGACGGTAAGCGAGTTGGATTTGGTTCTGTTTCTGGTGTAATATTACCGAGTAATTCATGATAACGACGATTGATCCAAAAGCTATTTCGCAAGGTGCCTTGCATAACTATTTGTTGACAGCTGTTGCTCCTCGGCCAATTTGCTTTGCAAGTACTATTGATACAGCAGGTAATGTCAACTTAAGTCCATTTAGCTTTTTTAATGTCTTCAGTTCGAATCCTCCAATCATGATATTCTCACCAGCTAGAAGAGGAAGAGATAATACCACGAAGCACACTTATGAGAATATTCTCGAGGTGAAAGAATGTGTAATAAATATTGTGAATTATCCGATTGTTGAACAAATGTCTCTTTCGAGCACTGAGTATGATAAGGGGGTAAATGAATTTGTCAAAGCAGGATTGACTCAAGTCCCATCAGAAGTCGTTGGGCCACCAAGAGTTGGTGAAGCACCAGTAGCCTTTGAATGTAAGGTGGATCAAGTAATCAGCTTAGGTGATGGGCCAGGAGCAGGTAATCTTATACTGGCAAGAGTAGTACTCATGCATATACGTAATGAATATCTTAATGAAGATAAGAAGCTAGACACAGCCAAACTTGATCTTGTGGCTCGAATGGGAGGTAGTCATTATAGTCGTGTGATTCCAGAGTCTCTCTTCGAAATTCCAAAGCCAATTAAAACAAAAGGAATAGGTATTGATCAGTTACCTGAGCACATTCGAGAGAGCAAGGTCCTTACAGGCAATAATCTAGGTAGATTAGGCAATAGTGAACACCTCCCCTCTCCTATTGCTTTAGCAGAATTCAAGACCTCTGCAAGATATAGGCAAGCCTTATTAAATATCGATATGAATGATCAAATGGCAGTGCATCTCTTGGCTAGAGATTGGCTAGAACGTGGACTCATTAAAGAAGCACTTGCCTTACTTCTCTCCTAAGGACTGATTAGCAAAGTAAGCTGATCAAAGAATTCGATAGAATACCCTACATTTAAGCTAAAGCCAGCTTAAGTATGAACAGACTTGAATTTCTCCAGACTATTCTAGGTACATCTATTATAGGAGCCAATAAGATTAGTCAATATGATGGAAGGGACATTAATAGCTTGTTGCAAGCATACCAACAACCTGTCACAGGTCAAAATATAGGTTTGAAAACTAACCCAATTCCTCAACTCAAAATTGGAATAATTGGACTAGGTAATAGAGGAAAGACGCTCATACAAATGTTGCAATATATGATTGAGCAGAAGATGGCAACAGTAACAGCGCTTTGTGATTTGACTGAAGTGAAAACAGCAACAGCATCAGAGATGTTGGGACAATGGCAAATTGAGCGTCCTCGGTGTTACTTTGGAGGAGAGGATAGTTGGAAGAAAGTTGCCCAACAAGATGATGTAGATTTGTTATTGATTACAACTCCCTGGAGATATCACGCACCAATGTGTATCTATGGAATGGAGCAAGGCAAGCATGTAGCAAGTGAAGTGCCAATAGCCTATAGTCTGAGCGATTGTTGGAATCTCATTGCAACTGCTGAACGCACTCAGAAGCACTGTATAATGATTGAAAATTGTTGCTATAATGAAGAAGAGCTTTTTGTCCTAAACATGATTCAAGAAGGAGTGTTTGGTGACCTCACGCATGCTGAAGGAGCATACCTGCATGACCTCAGAGCACACCTGCTGAGTTCTGATTATTATCAAAGGCAATGGAGACTAGAACACCACAGGACTCGGAATGGAAACTTTTATACGACGCATGGCCTCGGTCCCATCAGTATGTACTTAGAGATTGGGAGAGGTGATAATTATACACATTTGACCTCCATGAGTTCAAGAGAACTCAATCTGAGCAGTACAGCACAAGAGAATGACATGGGCAAATTAACTATTGCATGTGGGGATATGAATACAACGATGATAAAGACGGCATTAGGTAAAACAGTCATGTTGCAATTTGATGTACATACAGGTAGGCCTTACTCAAGAATAAATAAAGTTGTCGGAACACAGGCGGTCCATGATGGATATCCTAGCAGATTGTATGTGGATAAACCAGAGTTAGAATTTTGGGGACATCGGTGGTTACCGCAAGAGGAGTATGATGAGTATAGATCCCGATTTCAGCACCCTATGATTAGCAAATTAAAGCAAATAAGTCAAGAATTTAAACAAGGACATGGAGGGATGGATTTCGTCATGATGTATCGATTAGTCAAATGTTTGAATTTAGGGCTGCCACTTGATATTAATGTCTATGATGGAGTCTTGTGGAGTGCTATCACACCATTATCAGAGTTGTCTGTCATGAATAAGAGTGAAACAGTCATTATACCAGATTTTACTGGAGGTGAATGGAAAACTGCAAGAAAACTAGAAATCATGAGAGGTCAACTCACGAATTAAACAGGCTTTCAAGACTAAAAGTTAACAGTGTGTTAAGTAATTAAACGATTTGAATGCAAGAGAGTCAAAGCTTCAAATCAATTAAATACAAAATTATGAAACACTTACTTGCAATTCTTACAACAGTTATTTTAGCTTCTAGTCTATCTGCACACACTCACACTTGTCCTCAGAAGTGGCAAAAGCTAGGAAGTAAAACAGTTTCTTACAAACTTGATAGAGATGTCATTAAAGTAGATAGAGCTGATGGTACTTTTAGAGGGCTGAAAGTAGTAGTGACCAACGGGAATCTTAATATGCACAAAATGAAAGTTGTCTATAGGAATGGCACTTCGGAGGTTATAACTATTAAAGCGCAATTCTCAAAAAGGTCGACTAGCAGGTTGATTGACTTAAAAGGAGGAAA
>JAHDEL010000038.1 GCA_020628855.1 Saprospiraceae bacterium
TTTTTAAATAAAAAAGGGAGCCAAAAATGACTCCCGCTGTGACCGGTCTGGGGCTTTCCGTGGCAAGCACGGAATTCTACTTCTCGCCCCAATTGTTTAAAAATAAAACGGGTGCACTTTTACAAGTACACCCATCTTAGTGACCGGTCTGGGGCTCGAACCCAGGACCCACGCCTTAAAAGGGCGTTGCTCTACCAACTGAGCTAACCGGTCTCTTTCTCGTTAAGAGAGCGCAAAGATATATTCTTTTGTGTTATTAATCGTTTACATTTCAAAAAAATATCTGCTCTATTTTGTTCTAGATATATACATTATCGCTATACCCCCAAACATGCAAAGTATTTTGAATGTAAAAGCAAACAAACCACTTAGAGATGCAGCCCATTTAAGAAAAGTTAACTCAAGTCCTACCATGCTGAGAACAATCCCAATAAACCCAAGCATAAATAATATAAATCCTCCTAAAGTTATCAATTCTCTTGCAACAAACTGTTTTGCCATAATCATATTTGGTTTAAATCTACAACCTTGAAAACATCGTGAATAATGAATAGTTTTGCACGAGATAAATGAGTAACTCAAATCCACAAATAAAACTAATAGAATGTCCAAGAGATGCAATGCAAGGCATTCATACATTTATTCCAACAGCACGTAAAATTACATATATCCAAAGTCTTTTAGATGTAGGTTTTGATACTTTGGATTTTGGGAGCTTTGTTTCACCTAAAGCTATTCCTCAAATGCGAGATACACATGAGGTTACCAAAGCTATAGGTAGTAGTAATAATACAGAGTTGCTAGCCATAGTTGCAAATAGCCGAGGTGCTCGAGAGGCTTCAAGCCATGAGTCAATTAGATATCTAGGCTATCCTTTTTCTATATCTGAGACATTCCAAATGCGGAACACCAATGCAACGATTGAAGAATCAATGGAAAAGGTAAAAAAGATTAAAGGGATATGTGATGCCGCTGACAAAGAAATGGTTATTTATATTTCTATGGGTTTTGGTAATCCTTATGGCGATCCTTGGAATACTGATATTTGCGAATTTTGGACTGAAGAAATCACAAAAGCAGGTATTAAAATTATTAATCTATCGGATACCATTGGAGTAGCCACAGAAGAAAGTATAACATACCTTTTCTCAACGTTGATTCCTCGATTTCCTTCTGTTGAGTTTGGTGCTCATTTACACTGTCGACCTGATGACTGGAGATCAAAAATTGAAGCTGCTTATCTATCTGGCTGTTACAGATTTGATGGAGCAATAAAAGGCTATGGTGGATGCCCGATGGCGAAAGACGAATTAGTAGGTAATATGCCTATGGAAAATTTGATTTACTACTTTTCTGAAAAAGGGTTGATTCCTCAAATCGACTCATCCGCCTTTATCAAATCTATGGGAATAGCTTCAGAGACCTTCCCTGTCTAGATTCATGTTCAATTTCTGAATGCGCGCGCTAGGTGGATTGTGCTGAAAATGACTAAATCTTCAGTTTATAAAATATTTTATGTTTGAGAACTAGGGGGGTGCTTAATTTTGTTGTTATACAGTAAAGCAGATTGTGACAGAGCTTGAAAGATATAAGGCGATTTACTTTAAGTGGCATAACCCACTCTGTAATTATGCAATGAGGTTTTTAAAGGACCGACAGCAAGCGTCTGATATTGTTCAAGATGTGTTTCTCTATGTTTGGGAAAGGCGAGAAAAATTGGATTTGGATAGTAACATCAAATCTTATCTTTTTCAGACTACTTATCATAGATGCTTGAACTTAATTGAAGAAAAGAAGAAAATAAATTTAACTAACAGCGAGACTTTGGAACATCTCAATAAGAAATATGAACCTACATTCCAGGACGAAGCAGAGACTATGCTTAGAAAAGAGCGTATCATGAAGTCATTACGACAATTACCACCTAAATGCAAAGAAGTATTTGTCCTTTCGAGGCAGAATGGCCTAACTTACGGCGAAATAGCTGAAAGCTTAGGAATTTCTAAAAAAACGGTGGAAAATCACATGGTCAAGGCTTTATCCATCCTTAGAAATCACTTAAAAACTATTTGAATTGAGAGAACGTATAACAGAGTTAATTAGCAAATATTTACTTTCGAAAGAAAGTAATGATGAGTTACTTCAACTCAATGAGTGGAGAAATGAATCAGATCAAAACGCGAAAATACTGACTGAATTAGATTCACTATGGCAAAATTCAGCAGACATGGTAGACTATCATGAATTTGATACTGATCAGGCTTGGAATACTTTTGAACAAAAAATCCAGCCAGAACAAAAAACAAGGTTATTACCTCTTCGGTACATTGGTATTGCAGCTTCCTTCTTATTACTAGCTATGCTAGGCTATCAAGGATACAAAGATGCATTTAACACTAACAAGGCAACGAAATTATTTACTCTGAATACCGAAGCTCAGGTAATATCAAATACTCTTCAGGATAACAGTTTAGTTTGGCTCAATGAGAATTCTACGTTAAAGCAGAAATCATCGTTTGATCAAACAAGAACTGTTACTCTTGATGGACAAGCTTACTTTGAAATACAACGAGACCCAAGTCGTACTTTTGAAGTGCATACAGAGTCAGCTATTGTCAGAGTCCTGGGAACTGCTTTCGATTTAAAAGCTTATGGTGATGATTTTGACTTGCATGTAACACATGGTTTTGTTGAAGTAGAAACTCCTAAACGGACCTACGAAGTGAGTAAGAATCATCGACTCACTAAAGTCAATGGTGACTATGCAATTACAGATATTTTTGATGATTCTCCGTTACAATGGCGTAATTCTGGTTTAATATTTAAGAATGCAACTTTGACTAATGTAATTGCTGCACTTGAATCACATTTTAGTATTCAGATTGAAAATCCGAAAGCCTTAGGATTGAACAAATGCTCTATTAATACTACATTTGAGCATGAGTCTATCGATGAGATTTTTGAAGAATTGCATCTCATTTCTCAACTCAAAGTAGAAAAATCGACTGATAAGATTTATACTATTCAATCAATAAATTGTGATTAAATGCCTACATGTCATCTCAGAGGAAGCACGCTTTTTAGCGCTCTGTGTTTGATTTGTTTTTACTCATTTTCTCATAAATTAAATGCCCAAGGTTGGAAGGGTCAATCAGTCAATTTTGAAAAGGGTAAGTCCTATCAATATATTCAACTTCTTGACAGTATTAGCGCTCAGCGAAGTGTTGTTTTAAGCTACAATACTTCTATTTTTTCTGATTTTGACAGTCTGTATCTCAATGAAGAATCTTATTCAGTTCAGCAAATTCTAGAGAAGATTGTCAAAGAAAAACAACTGCAGATACAATACAAGAGGAAGAAAAAGGTCATTCTCTATCCTCTCGATAGTGCGACTGCAATAACCTTTTTCGGATATATAAAAGATCAAAATTCCAAAGGTCCAATTCCTTCTGCATTTATCTATCATCCTGATGCAAATACCTACAGTGATGATGAAGGCTTTTTTTCGATCAACATCCCTAATACATCATCATCTCTCGAGGCAAATGTTATCATAAGTGCTGTAGGTTATCAAACAGATACAGCTTATGTGAAGACATCGACTCCGCTCAATATTGATCTTGAACACATCAATATTGTCGATACTCTATTTGTTAAAGGGAGTTATCACTATGCCAATCAACTCGCACCGAATGATAAAATTCTGGATATTTCAGATCCACTCTCCTACTCCGACCTAAGTGGAGATAGAGACGTTATTGCTGCAATTAGGTTTAATGGTGGTTTTGATATTGGTGGTGAAGGGAGACATGGGTTGTCTATTCGTGGTGGTAGCCCAGATCAAAATCTCATATTAATAGATAATATTCCAATTTTTGAATTTAGCCACCTAGGTGGTCAGCAATCTATATTTATCGATGATATTGTCAACTCTGCAAATCTTTATACCAGTGGTATACCAGCAAATTATGGGGGCAAGCTGTCATCAGTCGTTGACATCAAATTGAAACAACCCAATCTCAAATCATCAGAGTTTGATATTAGCCAAGGCCTAAGTGCATCTTCAGTAACTGCGAATTTACCTGTAATAAAAGAAAGAGTTGGGATAATCGCTTCTGCTAGGACAAGTATATTAAATCTAGCAGCGGCTCCACTCGCTAAGTCACTTCTTGACTATGATGCAATTGATCTCAATTACTATGATGTTTTCACCAAATTAAATATTCAGCTCGCTCCATCGCATAGGATATATGGGCTATTCTATCAAGGCAAGGACTCATTTGTAACACAGCGTGATCAAACCAGTAATACTCTCTCAGAATCTATTTATAATGAAGTCGCTTGGGGTAATCGTGCATATGGCTTAAGTTACAATGGTGTGATTAATAGTAAAGTGGCTCTGAATGCTGCAGTAAGTCATAGTGAATATAGCTTTCTCACTAGAGGATCTTATCAACAATTTGGAGAGAACCTAACTGCTTTTGACATCCTATCCAATTCGGAGAATAGCTCTTTACAGTTTAGTGTAGATGCTACACTCTATACTCAAAAGATAGGTAAACTTAAACTCGGTGTGCAAGGCTCTACAAAATCATTTTCTCCAAACATCTATCAGAGTGGAAAATATTTAGATTCCTCAATTGAAGAACAAGCTTTACAGAATCTCACCTATAATGCTTCAGAATCTAGCTATTATGTCCAACATGAATTTGACTGGTCAGAAAGCATAAGTTCTTACGCTGGTATTCGATATTTAGATTATACTTCTTCTGAATATAATTTTGGTGGTATAGAACCTCGTCTTTCTTTAAAGCTGAAATCCGAAAATCTTTCAGTAACTGCAAAATACGGGAGAATACATCAGCCTATACATTTGTTAGTTAATCCTGGTCTGGGTCTGCCTAGTGATCTGTGGTTTCCTGCTAATGCTAGTTCAGTCCCTCAAAAAGTAGATGAGTTCTCCATGACATTTGCGCTGAATTTATCAGAACAACAAAGTTTCACAACAGCATTGTTTTACAAGGATTATCAAAATGTTGTTGAGTATAGAAATATTTCAGATCTGTTTTACAATACAATTGACCCAGAGTCAATACTCAATCTTCCTGTTGAGCGACTTACTGTTGAGAATAATATCATTCAAGGAAATGAGGTGATAAGAGGTGGAGAACTCACATATAGGTATAGAAGCGAGCACATACAGTCTTGGGTGAATTATAGTTTGACCTATGCAAATAGACAATTTAGTGATCTTAACGATGGAGAATCTTTTCCATCAAGATATGATAGAAGACATAATTTGACCTGTGGCGTAGCCTTCAAACTCAATACCAGTCAAGGCATTTTCATTAAATGGAATTATGGTAGTGGCTACCCTTATACTCTGAGTAATGAAGTTATCTTCATACCAGGAAATCCAGACCCAATTCCTGTGGCAAGTAGTAGGAATAATGCTAGAATGCCTGACTTTCACCATCTGGATATATTGTATAACTTCAGGAAGGAGTTCGATAAATATAGTTTTGAACTCTCAGCCGGGATTTACAATATTTATTCAAGAAAGAATACTTTTTATGTGTATTTGAGGGAAAGTCAAGATGCAGGCGCTCCAGTTCCAATCAATGTTAGCCTCTTTCCAATCTTACCTACTTTGAAGGCAAATTTTCATTTCTAATTTGCTGCTTCAAACAGTTTATTCTACGTAAGTACATTGACTTTATAAAATTTATGCTATCTTTAGTACACACCTGATGTTAAAGTACTCTACATATCTCATTTCTCTTGTTGTATTACTCTGTTCTACATCATGTGAATCTGTATTAGATACAACTACAGAAGTTGAAAACCCTCAACTTGTTTTTCACTCGTTATATGCTCCTGACTCACTGTGGAAGGTGCATCTCAGTCATACGACTAGCTTATTTGACGCAGAAAAAGATGTGATAGTTGACGATGCTACTCTCTCTATTTGGGACTTAACAAGTAATCACCAAATTGAATTTACCTACTCTCCAGAAGAGCAGTATTATGTCACTAACCAGAAGCCAGTCTCTGGTCATGTCTATTATGCCTCAGTCAATCATCCCGATTACGGTCAAATTCAAGCTACAAGCACTGTGCCTAGCATCGACCAATTAGAAGTAAAGCAAGACATTCAGTCAAATGGAATCGATGCTTACCTCAATCTTGAGATTATTCCAAAGAGTCAAGCAGAGAAAGGTCTATATTATGCCTGGGAAGTTGTTGAGATTGATGACAAAAGTGTAGGTAATATACTCACTGAAGAAGATGACAATGAAATCAATTCGGTTGTAGAATTTAGAGATTTCAATAATGAAGGTCTATTCTTTGTCGGGGGAAGAGATTCAGATAGTGGGACAATTAAAGATTCATTAAACTCTAATTTGATTAGAGAGTATCTCAATCAACCTGATGGAGGGGCTTCGAATAATAAAAAGATAGCAGTGAAGCTCATTGCTATTTCTGATGATATGTATAAGTTTTACAATACATTGAATCTTATAAATACTCAGAATCAAACAAGTCAAACAACCTTAGTAGAATTGCATAATAATATTTCTGGAGGACATGGAATATTTGCTGCTTACAAGGAGAAGTATATTATTCTCGATTAATTAGCTAGGTTATAGGTGTCTTTCGGCATGATAGCTCGATCTTACCAAAGGTCCACTCTCCACAAAATCGAAACCTTTTTCTAATCCAATCTCTTTATATTCTGCAAATATATCTGGGTGAATAAATTCATCTACTTCTATATGCATCTTAGTTGGTTGTAAATATTGACCAATTGTTAGCACATCACAGCCATGTTCAACTAAGTCATCCATTATTTCATAGACATCAGCTTTCGTTTCGCCAAGTCCAACCATGATACCTGACTTTGTACGCATACCCGCAGCCTTGGTTCTTTGAATTTGTTCTAGACTTCTTGCATATTTAGCTTGTGGTCTTACTTTCCTGTACAACCGTTGTACAGTCTCCATGTTATGTGACACAACCTCTTGTCTACCTTCGATCATACGTTCAAGAGCATCCCAATTTGCCTTCACATCTGGAATCAATGTTTCAATAGTAGTATTTGGACTTTCTTTCTTTGTTAGCACGACCGTTTGGTACCAAATTTCTGCTCCTCTATCCTTGAGCTCATCTCTATTTACAGAGGTAATTACTGCATGTTTAACCTCCATTAGTCGAATTGCTTCAGCAACTCTTTGAGGTTCGTCTTGATCGTATTCAGGAGGCCTACCAGTCTTTACAGCACAAAAGCTACAGCTTCTTGTACATACATTTCCAAGAATCATAAATGTAGCAGTCCCAGCTCCCCAGCATTCTCCCATATTTGGACAATTTCCACTCTGGCAAATTGTATGGAGATTATAATTGTCTACAAGTGAGCGTACATGCTTGTACTTTTCACCAATAGGAAGTTTCACACGCAACCAATCTGGTTTTCTTTTGCGCGAATTTTGATCTTCTGATATGACAGGTAAATCTAACACTATTTAGTTTTTCTTAATCCAAATTGTACAACAGCAAAAAGCTTAACAAAGATCGCAGAATTTGTATTGTTTTCTGTTTCATAAAGTATCGGTAACCGTTTAGTGAAGACATCTACTTGTACTCCAGCTTCTACAGTTTTCATATATCGATCAAAAGCACCTAAGGCAAAATGTGCAGCAGCTTTTGCCTGTACTCCTGGGATAACGGAAATTTCACCGATACCATTAAAGTAACCACTTGCCCCTTGTATTCTACTTCTATCTAAAAAGACAGCCTTGTTTTCCTCACTAAATTTTTCGTTTCTAATTTCGAATGTTAAACCGCCAACCTCTGTTGGATAAGAAAGACTCAGGTAATAGGGCTTCATCAGAGCGATAGATGGACCGAACTCATAACTATAACCAACTGCTAGACCTCTGCGCTTAGCCTTTTCTGAAAGATAACGCTTCCTTCCAAGGCTACCTCTGATGTTGACGGCATGATTGATCTTGCCTAACACAAATGCATTGCCAGTTGAAATTGGAGAAAAAGATTTGGATTGTTTCCTCTCTCGAATGTCTCGTAGATGGCCTAGTTCAATAGAATAATACTTTGTTTTATCATAAGAAATAATTTCTCCTTGATAATAACCAAATGACCATCCATTTTCATAGAGTCTAAATGTAAAGGCTTGTTCGTTTTTGAAGACCACACCTTTGGTGTCAAATTCGATGAGTTTAGGCTGTAAGACTCTCTGACCACTCAATGAAATAGTTATGTTAGTCAGAGTAATAAGAAATAATAGTAGTCTTAGCATAGACCTTTTGCTGTATCGTTATAGTTTTACAAAAAGTAAACAATTACATTACTGACAAAGATACAGATATATTGTCCCAAAAGCAGCCCTAGAATTCAATATGTCGTTCAATGGCTCAACGAAAACTTGGAGAATGAAGTTGTACTCTCTTTTGATTACTCAGAAAAGACTTTTAGATATTGTTCAGAATTAGGAGCTGACCTAGAGCCGCACCCAATAATGTATGGTCATGATGTATCTTTCGATGACTATAACACCTTCAAGTTAGACCTTGTGAATGGGATAGTTTACTTGTCAAAACAACAGTTTCGGCACGCATCGCCAATTGATTTGTTTGCATTTATTTTTTTTCATTTAAGTCGGTATGAAGAGTATATGCCTACAGTGAGAGACAGCCATGGTAGATTTAGGGCTGAAGACTCGGTACTAAAGGATAGCCTATCTATTCCAATTGTTGACTATGCTCTATTATGGTTCAAGTCCTATATGCTGCAGAATTATGAAGTGGATCTAAGATTGAAAACAAGTAAATCAATGGATTTGACAATGGACATTGACCATGCTTGGAAATATGCAAATAAAGGGATCTTTAGGACAATTGGTGGATTAATAAAGCGTATTGGCAATACACGAAGTATTAGAAGTGAATATCTGGAGTCTGTGCTTCACCCGGATCAAGATCCTTATTCGCTACGAAAGTGGTTTGATATTTTCGAATCATGTCATTTTACTTTCTTTGTCTTACTATCCTCAAAGCGCCCTTGGGATAATGGTATTCCAATATCGAATACACAATTCATCTCCGCGGTTAGACAATTACTGAGTTTTGGAGAAGTAGGAATTCATCCTGAGTATAATTGTTTATCAGAACAAGATTATAGTGAGCTTCGAAAGAGGTTTACATCTGTATTTAAGCAACCTCCTAAAATTTCTCGGCAGCATTTTCTCCGTATGACACTTCCTCAGACTTATAGAAATTTGTTGACTATTGGTATAAAAGATGATTATAGTCTTGGTTATGCAGAGGCTTTAGGATTTAGAGCTGGAAGTGCAAGATCATTCTGGTGGTTTGATCTGGAAAATAACAGAACAACAACATTAAGACTCCATCCATTTCAGCTTATGGACATGACTTTGAAAAAGTATTTGAGACTATCAGGTGAAGAAGCGCTTATAGTTGCCAGGAAAATGCGTGTAGAAGCCGAGAAGGTAGGAGGTACATTTAGAGTCATCTGGCACAATAGTAGTCCACCATGGGAGAGTTCTTGGTGTGAATACACCTTGCTAACTCAGTATTTATTTAATAAAAAAAGCGAGCCATCTGATTAAGATAAGCTCGCTTTTGTATCTGTTGAGTGAAGGTTGAGTAGTATTAACTTCCGCAAGAAAGACAGCCATCTTCCATTGTACAAACTTGTCCTTCCATTTCTTCTAGATCAACGACTTCAGCTCCTTCTTTTTGTGCGGTAAAGTTTGTTTGGTGTTTCTGGCTTAAAGTAAACTTAATCGGATCTACGGCCGGCTTACTCCTCAAATAGTACATACCAGTCTTGAGACCTTTCTTCCATCCATAGAAATGCATTGAAGAGAGTTTACCAAAGTTCGGATTATCAACAAAAAGATTAAGACTTTGGCTCTGGCAAATAAATGCACCTCGATCAGCAGCCATATCTATGATTACTTTTTGACTAATTTCCCAAACACCTTTGTACAGTGCCTTGATATCATCTGGAATAGATGGAATATTCATAATACTTCCATTAGAAGCCATGAGTTGTTCCCTCATTTCATTATTCCATAAACCAAGTTCGACTAAATCTTTTAATAAGTGTTTGTTTACAACTATATACTCACCAGAGAGAGTTCTTCTAGTATAGATATTAGTTGTGTACGGCTCGAAACATTCGTTATTACCAAGTATTTGAGACGTTGAAGCAGTTGGCATTGGAGCTAGTAATAAACTATTTCTTAGTCCGTGCTTCTTAATGTTAGCCTTTAAACCTTTCCAATCCCATCTATCAGTAGGTGTGACATTCCACATGTCATATTGAAGTATCCCTTTACTAGCTGGGCTGCCCTTATAGCTCTCATAAGTACCGTCTTTTTCTGCCAAGGCATTACTTTCTGTTACAGCGGCATAGTAGATAGTCTCAAAAATCTCTGTATTCAACTGCTTAGCTTCATCACTATCAAATGGGAATCTCATCAGAATGAAGGCATCGGCTAAACCTTGAACACCTATACCTATTGGTCGGTGTCTCATATTACTATTCTTAGCTTCAGGCACAGGATAGTAATTGATATCAATGACCTTATTTAAGTTTCTTGTTATTACACGAGTTATCTCGAATAATTTTTGATGATCAAATTCTCTCGTTTCAGTATTAACAAACTTAGGTAATGATATACTTGCTAGGTTACAAACAGCTACCTCGTCTTTAGAAGTGTATTCTAGAATTTCAGTACAAAGATTTGATGATCTAATTGTACCTAGATTCTTTTGATTAGATTTTTCATTAGCAGCATCTTTGTAGAGGATGTAAGGCGTACCTGTTTCTATCTGTGATTCTAGTATTGAGAACCAAAGATCTCTTGCCTTAATAGTTTTTCTTCCTAAGCCTTTCGCTTCGTAGTCTTCATAAAGCTTAACGAAGTCCTTACCATATGCATCGTGTAAGCCTGGTGCCTCATTTGGGCAGAACAAAGTCCATTCTGCATCTGCCTCTACCCTTTCCATAAACAGATCAGATATCCACATTGCATAGAACAGATCTCTTGCTCTCATTTCTTCTTTACCATGATTCTTTTTTAAATCAAGGAAATCGTGAATATCAGCATGCCATGGCTCTAGATAGATAGCGAATGCCCCTTTTCTTTTACCACCGCCCTGGTCAACATATCTTGCTGTGTCGTTATAGACTTTGAGCATAGGAATGATACCATTGGATGTTCCTCCTGTACCTTTAATATAACTTCCTTTTGCTCTGATATTATGGATGCTTAAACCAATTCCTCCGGCGGATTGAGAAATTTTGGCACATCTAGTTAGCGTTTCAAAGATACCTTCAATGCTATCTTCAGTCGCTGTTAATAGAAAACAAGAAGAAAGCTGTGGTTTTGGAGTGCCAGCATTAAATAATGTTGGCGTTGCGTGAACAAACCATTTCTCACTCATGAGATTATAGGTTTCAATCGCAGACTTAATGTCTTCACCATGGATACCGACTGCAGCTCTCATTAACAAGTGTTGAGGTCTTTCTACAACTTGTCCATTTGCACGGAGAAGGTATGATCTTTCAAGTGTCTTGAAACCAAAATAATCAAAGTTATAATCTCTGTCATAAATGATTGCGGCGTCAAGGATCTCACCGTATTTAGTGATGATTTGCATTGTTTCATCTCCAATCAAACCAGCTTTAGCGTTTGTTTTTGGATCAATGTAATCATAGAGAAGCTGCATTGTGTCTTGGAAAGACTTTTGTGTTTCTTTATGAAGATTAGAGATTGCAATTCTTGCTGCTAATAGAGCATAGTCCGGGTGTAACGATGCCATTGAAGCAGCAGTTTCTGCAGCAAGATTATCAAGTTGCTTAGTAGTAACTCCATCATAGAGACCTTGAATTACTTTTCGTGTAATTTCTATATAGTCTACATATTCTGTATTTAAGCCATAACAAAGCTTCTTAATTCTTGCTGTAATCTTATCAAATATTACATCTTGGGTTCTACCATTACGTTTAATTACCTGCATCTTATTTGTTTAAATAAGGTGAAAAAAAAGGGGTTCGGTCTCAGAATCAGGTTGGGTCCTTGGGTGTGTGTAGTTTTGGTAAAAACCTTCGGTTAGAAGTCGTCGTCCAATTTGAAAACTTGATCTTCTTGGTTAGCCATAACTCCTGCTTTGGTATACTCACTTACTCTTTTTTCAAAGAAGTTTGTTTTACCAGGTAGGGATATCATATCCATCCAAGGGAAAGGATTCTCGACATTGTATATTTTAGGATTACCTAAAGCATTCAACAATCGATCAGCTACAAACTCTATGTACTGGCACATCATATCAGAATTCATTCCGATGAGTCGTACTGGAAGAGCGTCACTTACAAATTCCTTTTCCATAGCCACTGCCTCAGTAATGATTTGTTCGATTGTTTCTGTTGGCAGTTTGTTCTCAATATGTCTATTATAAAGTAAGCATGCAAAATCACAATGCATACCTTCATCTCTGCTTATAAGCTCGTTGCTGAAAGTAAGCCCAGGCATAAGTCCTCTTTTCTTTAGCCAGAAAATTGAACAAAATGAACCTGAAAAGAATATACCTTCTACTGCTGCAAAAGCAATAAGTCTCTCTGCAAACGTTGCTTCATCAATCCATCTTAAAGCCCAATCAGCTTTTTTCTTCACACAATCCAGTGTTTCAATTGCATTGAAAAGGTGATCTTTTTCTTTGTTATCCTTGATATAAGTATCAATCAACAATGAATACGTTTCACTGTGAATATTCTCCATCATTATTTGAAAACCATAGAAGAATTTGGCCTCAGTATATTGGACCTCATTTACCATGTTTTCTGCAAGGTTTTCATTCACTATACCATCGCTTGCTGCAAAAAATGCCAGAACATGTTTCAGAAAGTGTCTTTCGTCATCATTTAATTTATTTTCCCAATCTGATATATCCTGATGAAGATCAATTTCTTCTGCTGTCCAAAATGAAGCCTCTGATTTTTTATAAAAAGACCATATATCATCATGTTGTATTGGAAACAGTACAAATCTGTTAGGATTATCAGTTAGGATTGGCTCTGGTTTTCTGCTCATCTACTCTAAGTTTTTCTCGTTTATTGGTTCTAAAATCAAAAGTAAAGCTTTCAATACATATAAAAAAGATTTATATGAAAATCTATATATATTATTCCGACTAATATATAATCAACTAGTGAGTAATTGATTATCTACGAAATTTGAAAACTTGAATAAAACAGGTTGGTGTTGGTTAAACTTGTTTTGATACTCCAAAGATAAATTCAAATAATGTTTAATATGTTATTCTACTTTTCCACACTTGTTAATAACTTAATTCAAAAGTGTGCATATTAAATCAAACTCATTATGATGAGATTTTCTAAGTATCTAAGGCAGAATGAGTTAGCTTTTTGGTGCTTGCTTTGCCAGGTTTGGTATAGGGTGTTAATAATTTTTCTGCCCCCTTCTGAAGAACCAAATGAGAAATAGACCTAGGCAAATAGAGAATAGTATCAAAAAGTAAAAAGTATATGGGCTCTCACTAAATGGGATATGATCGAGATTCATTCCATAAAAAGATGCAACTAATGTTGGCACCATTAAGATGATAGTGATAATAGTTAATCTGTGAATGAAGACATTCATGTTATTCGAAATGATAGATGCATAAGCTTCCATCGTACTAGATAAGATATTGGTATAGACATTCGACATATCAAGTGCTTGACTATTGTCGATTATGATGTCTTCAAAGAGGTCAGTATAATATTCATTGCTCTGTATGCCGAGAAAGTCAGTTCGCTTCATCTTCATCATGAGTAGATCATTAGCTCTTAGACTATTCACAAAATATACTAGACTCTTTTCAATTCGTAAGAGTTGGCGGAGTTCTGAATTTCTACTACTATTATATAATTCTTGTTCAATCAGATTTCGCTTAAGATTCAGTTTCCGCAAACAAAGCAGAAAGCTAATTACACTTTGCTCGAATATTTTCAGAGTGAATTTATCTTGATCAATGGGATCAAATCCTTTGACTTTCATGTCAACGAACTTTTCCAAAATTGGATTATCAGCTTGTGATATTGTGTAAATAGTGCCAGCTGTCCTAATAATACCAATAGGAACGGTCACATAAATTGCTTCATTATCTCTGAGAGCGTTATTAAGTACAGGTGTATTTACTAGGATGAGGTTGCAATCCTCTTCCCTGTCATAACGCGAATTTTCATCAATGTCCAAGGAATCTGTAAAAAAGTCTAGAGGAATAGATGATTCTCTAGCAAGGTTCTCGACCTCGTCATGCTCGAATGGAGGAAAAACATTAACCCATACAGCTGTAGAAAGATTGTCCACTTTCTGCAACTGATTGTCTTTCAGTGCATAATAATGGATCATAATCTGGAGGGTTATTTGACATGATTAAGAAATTCTTTCTTCTTAAAACTAAACAAGTTTCATTCCAATATAATTCACTGAGACTAATCTAATCAAACTTAAGTACTTTGATTGGAGTTATTCGACTTGCAACTAACGATGGTAAGAGCATACAAACAAATATTAATAAGATGGTCAAGATATTGACTCCTATTACTTGCCACCACTGGATGTAAATTGGAGCTTCGGAAACATAGTAGTTTTTTTCATCTAATGTGATAAATGGAAAATACTTCTGCACAAAACAAAATCCAAGTCCTAAAATATTTCCAATTAACAAACCAAATCCTGTAATCCATAATGAGTAGCGCAAGAATATACCTCTGATAGCTTTGTTTTGAGTACCTAATGCCTTCAAGATACCTACCATTCTAGACCTTTCTAAAATTACAATTAGGACAATAGTAGCCATATTAATAATGCAAACAAGAAGCATCAACCCCACTATCACTTTCTCATTTATCTTTTGTAAGTCTAGCCAATTGAAAATTGTAGGAAATTTTTCTTGGATCGTTTCGCAGTACAATCGATTCCCAATCACATTATCATAGAGGTGGTTTGCAATTGCAGGCAGATCATCTGTTTCTTTAGTGAATATCTCGTATCCTGCTATTTGATTGGGACTCCACCCCAAAATATTCTGTACATTGCGTATGTCTACGAGGGCAAACTTAACATCATATTCTTCCAGCCCGGTCCTGAAAATACCACAGACTTTAAATGCTCGCTTAATTTGGTCGTCATCCCGAAAAAACCTTAATATAACTTTATCACCTACATCAACTCCTACTCTATTTGCAGTTTGTTGGGATATTAATATTTCTCTGCCTATCTCTTCAGAACTAGTATCAGGAAAATCACCCGACCTCATATATGATTGAAGAATGGAGAAATCAAAATCATCACCAATCCCTTTTAACACCAGCCCTTCAATTTCTGCTTTGGTTTGTATTATGCCTGGAACAAAGACAAATGACTGAACATGATTTATAATGGGTGCTTGGTTGCCTTCTTCTCGCACATCTGCTGAAGTAAGCTCTTGAATAGCATTCACCAGCTGCTCATCATATTCAATTGGCTTGGCTTCATATGACCTAGTAATATGGAGATCTGTAATATGAATATGACCCCAGAAGCCAAAGATCTTCTCAGTGATTGTTTTCTTGAACCCAGAAATTACTCCCATGCTACCCAGCATCACACTAGTGCTTAGTGCAACTGAAGTAATAGCAATACCTATTAGAATCCGAGTAAAGGATTTTTGAGGTCGAAAAACCAGTCTTTCTGCAATGAATTGTGCAATCTGCATCTCTGAAACAAAATTAGGTTAATATTCAATTACTTTTGTATTTCTTAAATTAAGAGTATGGACTTTATTGAAGAACTTGAGTGGAGAGGAATGCTCTCCGATATGACACCAGGAGCTAAAGAAGAATTGGCAAAAGGAGGAGTAAAAGGCTATATAGGTTTTGATCCAACAGCACCATCATTAACAATTGGTAACTATGTGCAGATTATGCTTCTCACACTCTGGCAAAAAAGTGGGAATACGCCTATAGTACTTATGGGTGGAGCCACAGGCCGAATCGGGGATCCTTCAGGGAAAGACAAAGAAAGACAATTAAAGTCATATGAAGAATTAGACAAAAATTTAAGTGATCAGCTAGATCAAATTAAAACAATGTTGGATTTTGAAGGCGAGAATGCAGCAATAATAATTAACAACTTAGATTTTTATAAGGATATGAACATCCTCACATTTCTAAGAGATGTTGGTAAGACTCTCACCGTCAATTATATGACATCTAAAGAATCTGTAAAAAAGCGTCTTGAGACTGGGTTGTCATTCACTGAATTTAGCTATCAACTCTTACAAGCGTATGATTTTCAAGTGCTTTACGACAAGCATGGATGTAAGTTTCAAATGGGTGGTTCAGATCAATGGGGCAACATAACATCCGGAACTGAATTCATTAGAAGGAATGTAGAAGGCAAAGCTTATGCTGTGACTACACCTCTTATTACTAAAGCAGACGGTTCTAAGTTTGGCAAATCTGAGTCAGGAAATATTTGGATGGATGGTAAACTGACATCTGCTTATGCTTTTTATCAATTTTGGTTAAATGCTGCTGATTCGGACTTGGAGAAATATATCAAATATTTTTCGCTACAATCGAGAGAAGAAATGCAATCGATGATCGACCTTATTGCTGACCAACCGAATGAAGCCAAACGTCAACTTGCAAAAGAGTTAACCATTAGAATTCATGGATTGGCTCAATTTGAATCTGTGCAGAATGTGACAGCTTTATTGTTTAATAAGAAAGCATCTGCAGAACAATTGGAAGCCTTAAGTGAAAAAGATTTCATAACAATTGGTAATGAAATACCTTGTGAAGAAATCAATGCTACTTTCCCATTGTCTCTTGTGTCATTGTTAAGCAGTGAGACTAGTATTATGTCTTCCAAGAGCGAGGCAACTAGGGCCATCAAAGGCAATGCTATCAGTGTGAATAAAGTAAAAATACAAGATATTGAGCATGAGGTGACAAGCGATCATCTTTTATATGACAAATACTTACTTGTTGATCATGGTAAGAAGAATAAATATTTGATAATTATTCATTCATGATACTATATGATATTCAGGACAAGTTTTAATACTTGATTAAGTAAGTTTAGTATGATCTTAACTTACAAATCAAAAAAATGCACGTAGGTTGTAGTAATAAATCGAATCAATATGGCAGAGTATCAAAAAATAGAAGCAGAAGGTAAAAAGAAAGGTAGAAGGGTGTCTATAGCATTCCATACCGTTATTTTGCTCTTAGCCTTTTTATGGGGATGTCCTTATGAGCCAGAAAAAGCTCAAGCCAGACAATATGCGGTTGCTGTTACCTTTGAAAAACCTATAGAGTTTAAGCCTGCACCAAGTTCTAATTCTAATAAAGCAAAAGAAAAAGAAGGTGCGATGAAGAAAAAAGCAGATCCAGTTGCGAAGATTGAAAAGAAAACCGAGGTGGTCGAAATCAAGACACCAAAACCTGAAGTAAAACTTCCTACTCCTAAACCACCAACACCTAGGCCACCTGTTCCTGCTCCACCTATTCAATCGGAGAGCACTTCAATAGAAGAAACAGATGTTGTCGTTGCTGATGTCGAGGTGGAGGTTGAGGAAGTAGAAGATGTTGACACTCCTGAGCCAGAGGTTATTGATGTTCCAAAACCTTCAAAAGTTAAGATTACTCCAAGAGTAAACAAAGGTTCTGGAAAAACCAACACTAGTAAATCTGACAACCAGTCGGATAGTCCAAATAGCGCTGGTGATGGTTCTGGTAGTGGTAAAGGAAGCCAGGGATCAGGTAAAGGTGCAGATGCTAGTGGCAATGATGGTGACAGTGGTAGAGGTACTGGTGGAACTGGCCTTGGCGAATATGACGACTCTGGAAACGGGATATTTGGTAGAAGAGTAATCTATCGAAACATTCAACCTATACTAAAAGAAGCTGCCTCAAAATCTGGTAAGATTCATTTCAAAGTCTGCATAAACCCGAGAGGAATGGTGAATTATGCTGAGCTAAATGAATTGGAAACGACGATAACTGACAGATCTATTCTAAAAAGTGCAATCGATGCAATCTATGGCTATAAGTTTGAACCCAATCCTGGTGCTCCAGATGAAGAATGCGGTAAGATTGTTATTAATGTAGAGAACTTCAATGGTTTGAGAGGCGGAGGGTTTTGATTGAGTTATCAGCTCTACTAGTTTAAACTGCACTTTTTTTTATCTACTTCTAGCATTACAAGAAGAAATTATCAGAATGCTATAAATATTATAATAAATCATAATATTTTAGCAAAAAATCAAAGATATGATCAGATGCATTGCCTATGGTCTTACTATTTCATTACTATCAATTAGTTGTGTTTCAAAAAAGAAATACGCTTTATTGCAATCTGAAATTACTTCAGCAAATGATGATATGTTGAAATGTAGCGAGAGTCTTTCGCAATACATGAATCAATTAGAAGCATGTAAAAATGAAAGAGACCTTTTGAAAGGAGAATTAAAAACTAACGTTGCAACCCTTCAACTCAAACAAGAGCAAATAGATGATTTAAGACTTCAAGTAAATGATGCTCGTACACAACGTGACAAACAATTAAATCAAGTTGGGGACCTCACAGTCTTGACAAAAGAGGCGAATGAGAATGTCAAGCAGACGCTTGATCAACTAGAACGGAAAGACAAATACATTAATTTACTTCAAGCAGCAAAAACTCAAGCAGACAGTCTAAATCTAGCGCTTGCAATTAATCTCAAAGACGTACTAAAAGAAGGGATTGAGGATAAGGACATTGATATCAAAGTAGATAAAACAGTAGTGTTTGTAAACCTTTCTGATAAAATGCTCTTCCAATCAGGAAGTTATCGGCTTTCACCTCGTGCAAATGAGGTCCTTGAGAAAATAGCCAGGATCGTGGCCTCTAGGCCAGACTTGGAAGTCATGGTAGAAGGATATACTGATAATGTGCCCATGAGAAGTTCTTGTATAGAAGACAATTGGGATCTGAGTGTCAAGAGATCAGCCTCAGTTGTCAGAGCACTTCAATCTAAATATAATATTAACCCTAATAAGCTTATAGCAGCAGGGCGAGGTGAATATAACACACTAGCGAGTAATGATACTGCTGAAGGCAAAGCAATAAACAGGCGAACAAGAATCATCTTGTTACCTAAGCTTGACCAATTCTATGATTTACTCAATCCCAATAATGTTCCAGATTAACTCAAAACAATATCACTAACAATATGAACAACGTTGACACCAAACATCTTGAATGGTCTTACAAAGAGTATGTTTGTTTTATTTTGATTTATGCGTCTTATGAAGATCTAGAATTTACCGAAGATGAAGAGAAATTCATAAGAAAACGCACAGGGGAAGATACGTTTGAAAAGATGCATGAAATATTTATAAGTGCAGGTCAATTCGAATGCCTGCAAATGATTCTTGATTTGAAGGACAAATATCTTGCTACAGCTGTACAAAAAGAAGACTTATTGAGTTTGCTAAAAGCACACTTTGGTGTGGATGGTGAATTTTCTAAATTGGAAAAAGTCTTATTGGGTTTTCTCCGAAATCTACTGTAATAAAAAAGGCCTGTCTAACACATTAGCTAGACAGGCGACTCCCATTTACGAATAAAAATACTTTTTATAATCTTACTCAATCATTTGTAAGATCTCTTTTATTTCTTGTTCTGTATAGTCTTGTAAAGAAACAACAATAGTACCAGCATCAAAGTCAGATGATACTATTTGACCATAGAGATACTTATTCTCTTCCTTAGCAACGACTACGATTTGAGCACTTCGATCAGTTGCCACTAATCTAGAGAATTTACAATAAGCATCATTTAATTCATTGTAATTCATTGTAGCCACGCCTAGACCCGAATCGGGCAATAAATATACTAAAGCATTAGAATTTAGTATCTGCCTATCTACTTCAATACAAATATTGCTTTTTATTGATGCATTATCAATGACAGCAGTAGAATACCACCCAAACTCAGCAACACTCATCGCATACCCATATTCTGTGATAGCATTACCTTCTAAGGTTTGAATAGTATATGGGCCGACTTCCATTGCAGAGTCATCAACGATTATAAAGTTGGCAGGTTGATTCTCGCCTTTCAAGTAAAGGTCTGTGTTATGGTCGACATCTTCACCTCGAGGTATATAGACCTGAATTGACTCATTCTCTCTAATCTTGATGCTATTCTTATCTGTATCATGAAGATCCAAAGCAAAAAGCACATCTGGAGCAAAATCACTTTCTGCTGTGTGAGTTCTAAGGTCATACAGCATTGCTTCGGGTGATGAAGTAATATTTATAAATTCAATCAAAACATCAGCATTCCATGGATTTCCCTTAGTATCCATAAATGCATTCTCAGTGATACTTATGATTACTCCATTGTCAAATTGATAAACTTGATCTCCTATATTAGGCTTCCATGTGACTTGTTCTGGAACAGGAGCAACTTGATCAAATAGCTCAAGAATTTGCAATCTTCCTTCATGCGGAATAAAGGAATCCACATTGTCTGCACAACCAAAGAAAGTAAAAAAGATTAATAAAGTAATGAATCTAAACATGTATAACAGCTTAACATCTTAAAGACCTAGAGATGTTAAGAACTGCTGCCTAAACCTTAGAGGAAATACTTAATTCCAATATTAATTGTGGGATTAATATAACGCTGAGACAGTGCATAGTTTTCTTTTGTAAGGGATCTTGGTGTATATCTGAAACTATGACTTACATAAGCGTATACATCAGGCGAAAACTTATAATTCAATTGTCCTCCAAATACAAACTGGGTTGTGAGTTTGGTTCTATATGGCTGTATTTGATCAGATTGCTCACCTATAGATCGTGCAATCATCAAATGATCAAGCATTTTGCCTTTACTTTGCAGATGGATATTAAATATCGCTCCAGCCTTAATACCTAAAGAGAAGTTCTTAGACAGATCAAAGTTATAACCCGCCAAAACAGGTATGCTAAAGCTCTCATGAATATTATTATGCACAATTACTCGACTACCTTCTATAAGTTCTGTGAAGGTATCCATTGTTATTGTTGTATCAATTTGTGTAATGGTTGTATCAATTTTAATAACAGTTTGATACTTAATTGATTCCGGATCTGTATAAGAAAATTTTTCTCTCCAATTTGCGTATTGCACACCTGCCTCTACTAAATAACCATCTTTAAAACCCACACCTAAACCAACTCCAATTTCTGGTGATAGTAATGCACGCTCTGTATTTGATCTCGCTTGTTCGTATTCTTGAGTGTTACCTTTACTTTTGAACTGCGAAAATGGCAGTAACACTCCAAGTTCGCTCCAAGTATACAACCGGTATGCAGCATCTCCAAAAGTGGGACATCCAGCACCGTGATTCTGACTTAGTCTACTTTCTATATCCTTTAATACAGAGTATGAAGAGTTCGCTTTGTTAAAGGTCGTTTGGATTCTATGTGGTAATGATTTTGTCGCAGACAATACTGGCCTTACACTATGATTATTTTGTCCAAATTGGAGTTTTGGAATGTATTGATCCATAGAAATTATCTTCCTTTCACTATCCAAGACTGTTATGCTGGACGGAGGTGCATCATTCAGCTGTGTTTCATTGAGTTTTATTGAGCTGCTTACCACTTCTGTGACACTCAATGCTCGATTGTCTGTTCCCACTGCGTTACTTCTTTCATCGTTTAAGTCAACTTTTGACTCAAACACGAGTGTATTGGAATAAGAGGAATGATTGAGAATAGTTGATTTCTGCGGAAGGAATTCTAATTCATTGGCTGTATTCTTAGATGCATCTTCTTGAATGCCTGATGAGCTAAGATCAGATAGAACGAAGTCTTCTAGAATGGGTGAATTGTCAAAGTAATGGTCGCTCTGCATTATAAGATACCCTCCAGATGCTCCAACTAAGAAAAACATCAAAGAAAACATATAAAATCTTAAGCGCTGTTTGTCCTCAGAACTACTCAAACTCTTATTGACTTCTTCCCATACTTTATCAGAATATGGTGACTCGTAGTCATACAGATCCTCAAAATTCTCCCTCATATTGCAGTTCTTTGATAATGAGGAATAAATTGGCGAAGCATTTTCTTTGCTTTTGTGAGTTGTGATCTTGAAGTACTCTCGCTAATCTTTAGCAAGTCAGCTACCTCTTTATGAGAATATCCTTCTATTTCATATAAATTAAACACAGCCCTATAACCATCAGGTAGTTTATTTATAATCAACATAAGATCTTCAGCTTGTAAGAGATCCAATTTGTTTGGAGAGAACTGACGAACCGAAACACCTTCAATTGACTCAGTTTTCTTTCTGTTACTTTTTTTCTGGAGATATTTTATTGAAGTATTGACCGTAATTCTTCGTACCCAACCTTCCAATGAACCGTCTGAATTAAATTTCGAGAGGTTTGAAAAGATTCTGATAAAAGACTCCTGGAGCATATCTTCAGCTTCTTCTGTAGTGCGTCCATATCTCCGACAGATAGTCATCAATTTACCTGCATATAGGTCAAAAAACATCTTATGAGCCTTCCTGTCTGCGCGAAGGCACATCTTGATCAGCTCGTTTTCTGTTATGCTATTTTTATAAAATGGCGACATATGAGATGTACGTACTCTATTAAATATACGAAAAAATCACTATTCGCTGCCTGGGTCTTCTATAACTGCATCGTCAATGATCTCATCACCGTCATTATCTGCATCTTCAAAACCAGCAGCTTTTATTGGATCTTTATCTTCAGGAGTATAGTTTTCATCTTTCGATAAAGTTACTTTTCCTTCGTTTACAGCATCATAATCACCATCAGCAAATTGTTCAGCTTTACTGAAAAAATCATCCTTACCTTCTAGGAAACTACCAGATGCATCAAAGTCTTCTTTAGGAAAACCAGCTTCATATTTTTCTTTTTGCTCAGCTTCCCAAGCCTCTGCCTTCTCGACAGTCTCGTCTAGTTTTACTTTCATTTGCTCTGATACCTCTCCTGCTTTCTCTACTAATTTATCTTTCGCATTGATGACCTTCTCTCCCATTTGCTCGCTAAGTTCGCCGCCTCGATTCAGTATTTTTTCACCTACTCTCTCTGAAACCTCCCCAAATTTATCCAACATGTCACCACCTACTTCTGTAGCCTTATCGCCAAGGTTTTTAGCCTTGTCACTCAAGTTCTTAACTGTTTCATTTGTTGTTACTTTCTCAGAAAGATCTCCTAGAATTCCTTCACTAGAGTCCATAAGATCTTTACTCTTATCAACTACGGTATCCTTGAGATTCTTTGCTTTATCTAGTACAGTTGACCCAACATTTTCTGCAATATCTTTTCCTTTTTCTAGAATATCTTCCCCATGCTCTTTGACATATTCTGTAGTTTTTTCTCCTGCAGACTTTGCTATTGAAGAAGATGCAAAAAATATTTTTTTCAAGTCGTTAAGTATTCCCATTATATTATTTTTTATCAAATATACTATTAATTGGTAATGAAGATGTAGGAAGAACATACCACAACTCACAGCTTACCGTTTTGATTACCTTTATCAAAACTGTATTTTTAATGCTGTAGTATTGTTAAGAAGAAAAATCTCATGTTAGAACCTATTTTACAACAACTCAGAACTCGACTGTCAGAGTACACCTCATTAAACAAGGCTAAAAGACATTATGATGCTCTCCAAAATCAACTAAAAAGAAAGCAAGAAGAAAGAAAAGAGCTTTTGAAGAAATTGCAGAAGGAAGAGCGTGATGTAGAACAATTGGAAGGCAAGAGTATCAAGAAATTATTTCATAATGTTCTAGGAAACAAAGAGCAACAACTTGATAAGGAAAGGCAGGAGTACCTTGATGCGAGTTTGCTCTATAATACCTGCATTGAAAGTATTGAACTACTCGAGTTTGAGATTCAGGTACTTAGCGATAAAGTAACTAGAATACCCGGTATTGAAAAAGATATCAAAGGATTAAAGGAAGCAAGGACGCAAGAAATATTGCATGGTAATCAAGACAGTGTTCAGCAAGCTTTGCAAAAAGTTTTAGTTGATTTGGATAACTGTATTCATGATAGACAAGAACATCTAGAAGCTCTTAGTGCTGGTAAAAAAGCACTTTCTGAACTCAATATCGTTGCAAATCATTTGAAGAAAGCAAAAGATTGGGGGCAGTGGGACATGATGGACAAGAGACGAAATTCATCTTACATGAAGTATTCTGCAATTGACAGAGCTAGGAGCCATATTCCAAGGGCTCAAATGAATCTCAATGTGTTCAAGCGAGAACTCTTGGATGTTGGAATGAGTGAAAGCACTTTGGTTGTTTCTATTGAAGATTTTGGAGGATTTACGAATGTCTTCTTTGACAATATAATTACTGATTGGATAATGCAGCAAAAACTCACTAAGTCAATAAACTCTATCTCGAGATCAATGCAAATCATACATGAAGCTTTAGTTTATCTGGATAATAAGCTAGAAGAATTTGATCAAAAGTATCAAGCTCTTATTATGACAAAGGATGAAATAATCCTGAGAGACTAAATGAATACAGTATTACCGATTGCATACTGGCCACCACTCACCTATTTCTTATTGTTGAATGCTGGTTGGAAAATAGATTCAAAAGAGCATTACCAAAAAAGGACTCTGAGAAATCGCTGCTATCTTTTTGATTCCAAGGTAGCCCAAAGACTCACTATTCCTTTGGTAAAAGGAAAGCATAATCAAATGCCTATAGATGCTGTTCGCATTTCGTATGATACCAATTGGGTACATGATCATTGTAAAAGTATTATAAATCAATATAGAACCTCGCCCTATTTTATCTACTACTACGAAGAGATCGAATCGTGTATACTCAATAACTGTGAAACTCTTTGGGATTTCAATATTTCAATATTGAATTGGGTGATGCAAAAATTCTTTAGTGGAACAAAAATTGGGATTCAAGAAGAATATGAAGGTAGTTCATTTGATGCCTTAGAACAGCGCTTTTATTCGCCAGTGCTTCAGCATCTACCATATCAATCGAATGCTGATGTATGGAAAGTTAGCATATTAGATACAATAATGCATCTTGGACCTGAGATTGGTTACTTCGATGATAACAAGCTTAGGATTTAATTTGGTGTACTTTTGGCATATTCTGTCGTCTCAACTCTAGATAATTGTATAATAATGAATTTGATGTTTAATCAGGATGTAAAGAGCTTGCAGTCAGAAATCAGTAAGACATTGAATGTCTTAACTGAAATAACTGAAAGAATTGGTCATGATGAATTAAATAGAACGGTAAAAGATCTTGCTGCTCGAGTGGATGATCCATTTATGTTTGTCATTGTTGGTGAAGTAAAAGCAGGAAAAAGTAGCTTCATAAATGCGTTACTTGAGACACAAGAGGAGATCTGCAAGGTTGCACCTTCCCCAATGACTGATACTATTCAACAAATCACTTATGGTGAAGAGGCTTCAATGATTTCCATTTCAGAGCATCTTAAGCGGATTACCTATCCCTTGGATATTTTAAAGGAAGTTGCAATTGTAGATACGCCAGGAACAAATACTATTATTGAATATCATCAACAAATTACTGAAGAATTTGTCCCTTCATCTGATCTTATAGTTTTTGTTTTCGAAAGTAAAAATCCTTATAGAGAGTCAGCTTGGAAGTTTTTTGATTTTATTAAAGAAGAATGGAGAAAGAAAATAATTTTCATCCTTCAGCAAAAAGATTTGATGGAACCTGATGATCTCATTGTAAATATTGATGGAGTAAGAACCCATGCAATCAAAAAAGGAATTAAAGAACCCATAGTCTTTGCTGTCTCAGCAAAGCAAGAGCTTGAAGGAGCAAAAGATCTGAGTGGCTACACTAATGTCAGAAACTATATCTCAGAGCATATAACTGGAGGTAAGGCACCTTATTTAAAACTGCTAAACAATGCTGAGAATAGCCTCACCATTAATGCTAAAATCTATGAAGGGCTCGATTTGAGGAAGCTTCAATATGAAAAAGATCTTGAGTTCAGATCAGCAATCAAGTCAATCTTAGATAGACAAGATCAGAAGACAAGAAAACAGATTCAAGTGTTAGTCGAAAATCTACTGGCAAAATATGATCAAATTACTGGCAAATATGAATCTGAGTTAAGTGAAGGTTTTTCTTTTACTAGTATGTTAAGTAGATCTTTTAGGTCTATGTTTGGTTCAAAGAAGAATGTCAAACAATGGCTAGATGATCTTTTCAAAAACCTTGAGTCAGATCTGAATATTAAATTGAAAGATAGACTACAAGATGGTGTTATTGATATTGCTGATAGTATTCAAGATATGGCCAAGCTTGTAGATGCTAAGATCAAAACCAGTGAAACCGTCTTAAAGGACAATCACGAAATCTACGCTGACATAGCTGAAAAGAGAGCAAATGTGCTTAAGGATTTACAAAGAGCATTTCAAAACTTCCTGAAGAATACAGAAAATTTCTACGCAGAAGGTCTGCAAGGAGAAGGAGATAAAATTCTACCTAACATTGCAGCAGGTGGAAGTGCAGCAGTCTTTGGCATAATGATCACTGCCTTAACAAATGGCGCCATATTAGATGTCACAGGTGGGATATTAACAGCTGTAGGCTTAGTCTTTGCTGGAGTGAGCATTGGCGTTAATAAGAGGAAGGTAATGTCAAAATTTAACTCTGAGATAGAAAGAGGTAGAAATGATATTGAAGAAGAAGTTACTGAGAAATTGGTCAACTATACGGAGAATATCAAACATAAAATAGACGCTAACTTCATTGCATTCGATGGATTGCTAGCTGAAGAAAGCGAGATGATAGCTTTCCTGGAGAATAAGCATGAAGAGGTAAATACAGGAATGCAAACAATAAAGGAACAACTTGAGAAATATCTATAGAAAGTATTTTTCACAATAGTGTAATGCAGTTTGAATCCTCTGCTGTCTTTGTCCTTTGATAATATGCCACCTTGCATTCACAGACGATAATAATTTTTCATACTTCTTGAATAATGTGATTCTCTGATTGAGTTCTCTATGTTCTCTGAGCGGATCATACTCCCAAGGAATATCAGGGTAACAGAGTAAGTATACCCTATTTGCAAAATCATAATTCCCCCAGTAGTTATCTAGAATGGGTGAGTTATTCTTGTAGCGATGCTCATACCATATTTTTAAGACACTGGAATCTGTATCCAGGATAGCCGAAGTCAAAGACTTATCTTGAAGCTCTTGTGTTTGTCCTATATTTTCAATATCTGACGCATTATATGACGACTTACTAGAGAGGTATTCTCTGGCAAATTCAGCTCTAAATGGTAGATTTAATCTATCTGCCAATACTTTGCCTAAGGTGGTTTTGCCTGAACTTTCTGGACCTGTAATGACTATAAGCATTCGATCAAAGTTAAAGTAAAAAGCCCCAACTCTCAATCGAGAGCTGGAGCTAATCATTAATACCTTTATTTTTAAAAGATTACTTTACAACTATCATTTTCTTTGTATCTGTAAAATCTTTTGTTTCTAAAGTGTAATACAAAATACCAGAGACACCCAAATCAGCTTTAGTCAACATGATTGTGTTCATACCCTTAGCATATGTATTTGTAACCTGCTTAATCAACTTTCCAGTTACATCCATTACCTGTAGTGTTGCCTGACCCGCAGTTGGTAAACTAAACTCTATCATCGTCTGCTCTGCAAATGGATTCGGCTCATTCTGATATAATGCAAAGTCTACTGATGCATCTCCTAATACTACATCTAGGATATTCAGGTCATTATCATATGCTTCAGCTTTTGTCACTTCACTGCTGATACTCATACCATCTACTGTAGTTCTGTCTCCTCCTTCAAAGTATAGAGTGAATAATACCTCGTCTGCATCTACACTTTGTGATGTCATAGTATTCCAACTCATCGTCAACTTACCTTCTCCTACTATTCCAACATGCTCCTCTCCTATCTCTAGAGCTCCTGACTCTACTCTCGTCAACTCCAGTCCATTCGTATGCATCGTAAATTGGTATCCTGCTATCTCATTGAAGTTGCTACTCGTTACTGCTACTTGAATACCTTCAGCGTCCTCTAAGCCATTTAGTGTCAAGCTCAACTGCTTACCACTTCTCAACTCTGCATCATCTCCATTCGCATTCACCACTGCATTGCCGTTCACATCTCCTATTTTCACTGCTACCCAGTTCTCCGATAGCATATCTGCATTCATCGCCAAGATATCTAGTGTTTCGTTGAATGCAAACGCATTTGCCGTTGTCAATGCTTGATTCGCATCCACAAATCTCCAGCTATCATTATTTGGATATACATCTGTGATCTCTAAGATCAACTTTCTGATATCCACTAAGTCGGCTGCACTAATATTTGCATCTGAGTTTGCATCTGCTGCTATGTACTGATATGCGCTACTTAAGTTCTGTAGGTTAAGTAGATGTCTCTGAATGAGTACTATATCGAGCGTGCTCACACCATTTCTTGGATCATCATTCTTAAAAGCAGAAATACTGTAGTCGAAATCAGGAGCATGACCCACACTATTATAAGTACCAGTATTATCTGTCATTACAGTTTGAGGATATTCTGGTTGGTTAGAAAGAATATTTACAGAAACAGATTCTACAGCATCTCCATATTCCGTTCCAACGGAACCAGCAATTCTGTGAATTCCGTTACCACAATCACCTGTTAGTGTGATATCTACAGTACAGAAATCAACATTACCACATTCATCCCAAACATAAACATCAACAGGTATTGGGCCACCTAATGCATTTAATACATCCGTGCATGTAAATACTCTGCCTTCACATCCCGTGTCAGGATCCCATCCAGGTGTCAACTCTGGACTCTCATAACCATCTTCAGGTCCGTGGAATGTAAAGAGTAAGTCTCCCTCATCAGAGCAGTTGTCATAACTTCCTAGATCGAAATCGCATGCCCAAAGTTCTACAGTAGGTCCTGCTGGTCCATCTCCATCTGGATCTTCCATTAATGCTGAACCAACGCTTGTACAATAAGGAGTCGGTGCTTTAACATCAGTAACTTGGAAATATGTAGTCACTGTAGTGAAATTCTCACATCCATCACTAACTTTCCACACTACTCTGTGTACAGCCTTACTATTCTCTATTACCTCTGGCAATGTTATTTTCAATACTTGACCAGCTGCAGTTTTATCAATATAGAGTTCGTTCGCTGAAGTTCCAAAATTTGGATCAAACGGATTCAAATGTGAACCATACTCGTATTCATATGTCCAATCACCATAAAGATCTACTAGCACTTGCCAGCTTAGCCATGCATCGGGACAAATTCCATTGTCATCACCAATAGCAGTAATAAATCCACCATTCGAGTTACAATCAGCTCCAACTGCTATCACTTGATCTTCAGCAAGAATTGTAGGTTTTTCAAAATCTTCAACACTGATCGTTTGAGTAAATGTCCATTCCTCTTCTGTACACCAATTGATTACAGTATAATTATTCTGAATCCTTGTACATGCATCTCCTACTTCCAATTTGAACGTGTCAGTCTCTACACTCCATCCAATAAGTTCGCATTGTGTTGGAGCCCAAGTAGGTTCCTCAAGGATATGATCAGTACATCCTTGCGTGATTTCTGCTTGCATTTGTCCTGTATTCCAACTCAAAGTAGACGGATCAAAATCAAATATCGGAACGATATCAATTTTCTGTGTACAACAACTTTGAGTACCTTCTACACACCACGTTCTTGTGATCTCATTAGTCCTAGTGAAACAAACATCTTCGTTATAGTTATCTCTGTATGTAATTACAAGGTTACCACATGCACCGGCTGCAAGAGCTACTCCAGTTCCAAAATCAGGAGCCGAAAGATTTATTAACTCATCATCAGTTGGTACTTCATGTCCATTTAAGTGTAAATTAAGATCCATATTACAGCCAATCGTTGCATCTGGAGGACAAGCAAGAATTGGAGGAAGCTTATCTTCTAACCTAACATAACTCCATGTTTCATTGTAGTTATCTCCTTCTCCACCTATGATACCATCACAGTTTCCATCATCCCAAACTCTCAACATTACTGGAATACTATCTTGATAAATAACAGTTTGGCCCTCTTCTGTTGTATAAGTCTTACCTCCCTGTAAGTCTTTACAGCAGAATCTAACAAATTGACCTCCATCAGTGTCATTAGTATTATCTTCTGGGTCACCATTATTATTAAATGTAGCATTGTTATTATAGCCATCATTTCCATCATTTCCGCAAGAAAACGAATTCACTTCTCTTCTGATCTCCAATCTTACATCACCACAATCACCATCGTGACTACCATTATCAATACCATCAGGATAGAGCTTAGTAATACCTGACTCTATTCCATTAGTACTTAATGTCAAGACTATATTTTCCAATGCAATTGCAGTAGGTGGAGTATCATCTACTACCGATACTAGTACATCTTGGCTGATTGAATTTCCACAACAATCAAATGCTGTATATACAAATGTGTGTTCACCTTTAGGTGCACCTACCACACTGTATGGAGGTAATCCATCACCATTTGTGCTAGTTATCACTACGCCAATTGGACCTGTAACAGTATATGAGAGTCCTTCTGAAGCAGCACAGTCATCAAAAAGATGCTCTGGCTCAGGTAATTGACCACTTGCAACACAACCCCAAGGGCTAACACTGATTCTTCCAGGATTAACTAAAAGATCTGGCGCTTGAGTGTCTGCTGCTTTGATCACTTGTGTAAATGTCAATGTTTCTTGAGTACACCAATCTATCAATGTCCATTCTCTAACAACCTTAATATTACCTGGACAATCCGCACCACATGCGTCAAGAGTCTGATCCGTATAGGTTGCTGCAATGTTACAGATACTATTGGTAATAGCCTGCTCATGCATCATACCATCGCATCCTTTTGCGAAATAATACGGATATGAATATTCCACACCTTCATTATTCTCTACTACTATCGTACTTGCATTTGAACCACAACCTTGATCATCCCTTGTTGTCGTGTCATCAAAGTACTCCGAAATGGAGACAGGATCCGTGGCAGCACCACAAGGAAGCTCGACAGGTGTAATAGGAAGGTTAACTTCCAATAGCCTAATTGGTTCAAAATGATATTCTTGAATTGCAGAGTTTGTTAAAGTTACACCAGCAACTGATTCGCTTGCTATCCAAATTCTCTTTATGGTAGTTACACCACATTCGTCAATTGTTAATTCATCTGTATAATCAAGGTTATAGTCATTACATGTTGTAACTATTGGCAATGGCGTACAAGATGTACTATTATGAATATTATCAATGTCATAGCATTTGTAGACTGTTTCAGACATTAAAGCACAAGGCCCAGTAAATGTCCATTGATAAGTACCTAATTGCCCTGCTGTCCAAGTACTACTGACTAAGTAATAGGTAACACCTGAGACAAGATTAATATCAAAACTAGGCTCAGTTTCGGCAACACCTTGATCATCATCTCCTCCAATAGGTGAACTTGCACCACATGGATCTAAAGGATCAAAAGATGATTCATATATTGCTGCAATACCATCAAACAATGGATTGTCTGTCATTGTAAAATTAAACAAGCCATCACATGGTGCTGTGAACTCAATGATATCATATGTTGTTCCTGGGTCAGGCGCAGCCCCATCAAAGTCCCAGCATACACCAGGTGTGAATGTTGGATCAGTTACATCCCAAGAACCCACAAATTGATTTAATTCAGACATTGGAATAACAGCCTCTATTTCTGGCGGAGTTTTGTCTTCAATATAGAGATATCCCCAACAGCTATTACCATTACATATATCTACAAGATTGTATATTAATGCGTCTCCAATATAATCATCAGCATCATCAACATCTACAACTAATCCATCACCCGTTTCTAAAGTAAATGTGAAGAAATCTGGGTCCATATCACCTTCTAATAACATATCGATACTAATGCTTACTTCACATTGATCATCGGCAGTAATATGGATTTCATCATTACATGGAATTGACTCACCACCTGCAATAGAAATAGTCATAGAAGTAGAAGTAGTACATCCTGGATTTGCTGGAGTTATCCCACCATCTGGTGAGACATCATCAACAAAGTCACCATCAAATACAAAATAAACAGTATGTACACCAGCACCATAAAGTATTGGATCAAACTCTGTTACTGCAGACGAATTTATATCATTGACGAAAATACTCACTGTACCAGGCTTACCGCTCATTTCGCTGACCTCTGTTCCATCGAAAACAATCGGATCACCGTTGAAACAGAGTATTGGTGCTACTACAGATGGGGCCGAGATCACTGGATACATACAAGTGTTTGCAGTAGTGAGTTGATTATCATCTTCATCTAAAACAGGAAGATTGATACCTCCTAAAATCATTTCAACAAAAACTGTATATCCAATATTATCGACATGATTAAATGTTATTTCATAGACACCAGGAGCTATTTCAGGGATTGAAGTACCAATTGGGACATCCATTCCAATAGATCCAACACCTGTTACAAGATCAAATCCTGCAGGTCCTATAATCTGTACTGTCTCTGTGAAAGTACCATCTCCAGCACCGTTTTCCGATTGATCATCATTACATGCACATGGATCCGAAATTCCAAAAGCCATGTCATAGTAGTCGAAGTAGCAATCATCACAATTGCCATTTACAATATACTGACAGCCATTGGCATCAGTTAAGGTCAAAGTATATGCACCACCTGCAATACCTGTATAGAGAGTAACTTCATCCCCAATAACCGGCGCAGTATTATCTAATGTACCAAAGTCAGTACTTAAAGTATAAGGTGCTGTTCCACCAGCAAAACCAGTGATGGTAACGTTGGATCCAATATTATTATTTATAGGATCAAAACCACACTCGCAAGCGGAGCTATTAAATTCTAAAACATCTGGTTGAGTAACCATCACTGAACAAACAGTTTCGCACAATGTCATATCAGTCACTGTCACAAAGTGTTCTCCACCATTCAGCATTGTTGCTGTTGCTGTTGTTTCACCATTGTCCCAAACGTAAGTGTATGGTGCAACTCCATTTGTTACTGTAACAGTAGCTTCACCATCCGATAAGCCATTACAACTTACTGGAGAATCCAAAGTTGCGGCACAGCTCCACATTGCTGGTTCTGTAATTGTCACTGTACAGTCAGTTACGCAATTATTTGCATCTGTAACGGTAACTGTATGACTACCACCTGATAACATTGTCGCGGATGCTGTATTCTCACCATTATCCCAAGCATAAGTGTATGGAGGAGTTCCTCCGACTGGTGTAACCGTAGCTCCACCATCAACATATCCATTACACGTTGTACCATTGTCCTCAGCTGCTGTACAGCTAAGAGCAGTTGGTTCTGTGATTGTCACTGAAGCACAAACTACTGAACAAAGAGCAGCATCAGTTAGAGTAACTGTGTATGTTCCAGCTGTCAGTCCTGTAAAGACACCTGCTGCATTCGAACTCAAACCAATATCAAAATTGTAAGGAGCTAGACCGCTCATCGCTTCAACAGTAAATGAACCATCACTTCCTAGATTACAACTCACATTTGTCTGAGATACAAAACCACATGTTGGAGCATTTGGTGCATTTACAATTGCATTTGCACATTGAGCTTGACATCCATTCATATCTGTAATAGTCACTGTATATGTTCCAGGAGCTAAACCTGTAAACATACCGGTCGTATTCGTAGTAGAGCCATTATCATAGCTATATGGTGGCAAACCACCAACTCCACTAACTGTAACTGTTCCATTATTAACACCACAAGCTGTTGCGTCTGTTGCCATAACTGAACTACAAGTAGGACTAGTTGGAGCTAGACATGTGGCTGCTATTGTATTAGAAAAGACCATATTGCAAGCTGACAGTCCTGGATCAAAACTATAAGCTAGAGGTTCCATATTATCTGCTGCATCGCATGCTGGAACTGAAGGAATGTTACCAGTATCTGTAAAGCAGATTGTTCCATCTACAGCCGCAATCGAAATTGTAGCCGCAGTTCCACAACTACCTGCTGTCTCAGTGACATTCCATGCCGTTGCGTCTGGATTTACTGTTATCGTTTGACTTGCAGAAGTCGTTGAATAGCATACTGCATTAGCAGTTCCAAAAAGCGCCATTATATCGCCAGATGTCCACGAGTTTGATAACATTTCATCAAATGAAATACAGCTATTATTACTACTTGCATCTAATGACACACTATTACAAACAGTAACTCCATCACCTGCTAAAAGATCAATCACTACTGATCCTATTGCACCAGTACACACATCTTGAGTGAAAGAAGATACGACAGCAGTTGGTTGTGCTGGATTTACTGTAATCATTCCAAGGGCAACCCCAGATGAAAGTACTGCTCCTGAAGGAAAACATTCAACATCATAAGTGAGCGAATGCGTTATAGGAGCACAAGTAGTATTTGTAGGGAGTGTAATTGATACAACAGCAGTTGTCCCTGCAGGACCTGGCACATGAAAGCCTGAGCCTACTATTCCACTCGTTACACTGCTATAGATATAAAAGTCCACATCTAAGTTTGTTCCATTAGCAGAATCTGAATCATCGTCTGCAAATAGTGAAACTGGTGTTATGCTTCCACCAGAACAAATAAAGGCTTCATTTAAACCTGTAACAATAGATGAGTTATTTAAACAATATGTATTACATAGTGGACTACCACATTGACTAATACCATCATTAATGATGAGAATTACTAATAATATAGATAAGACTATATTTTTCATAAGATCGGTTTTAGGATATTAATGAGTTTAGAGTTGGTTCTGAATCTTTTGGATCAGAATACCGATATATCGATCTATCTCCTGGCTATCAAGCTTATAAGCTTCAAATTTTGCTTCAAACTCTGGAGTCAGAAATAATTGATAATCACTTCGAATTTGGCTTGTTAAGTTGTAAAGGTCCAACATCAATTCTTTGAATATGTCAATATC
>JAHDEL010000039.1 GCA_020628855.1 Saprospiraceae bacterium
GTAGCGTGAGGCAGGCTTGAACTGCCGACCTCAGGATTATGAATCCTGCGCTCTAACCAGCTGAGCTACCACGCCATTTATCGGGATGCAAATATAGATGAATTTCTATTTAGAGGTTATTGTTGAGCAATAGAAATATTGATCATCGAGATTAATATGTGCTGGATTTGGGATGAGTAAATTTCCTCCACAACCATCCAAAACCGCTAGTTTTCTTAGGCAGCCTCGAACGTACCAATTGTATTAGCTCTGTATTCTTTGTTTTCTTCGCAACACTCAAAGGTGTATCATTGCTGAAGCCTGCCGCTAACTTTGGGTCTGCGCCATTATTAAGTAAGTATTTTGCAATTTGATAATTTTCAACTTCAAGGCTAACAATCAATGGAGTAGTGAGTAGTTCGGGGTGTTGATAATTAGGGTTTATCCCATTCTTTATGTGATATTTGACAATGTCAATGTCTCCATTATAAACAGCTATTAACATATCTTTCCAATCGCCTCCAGACATTGCTTTGGTTTAAGTTAAACCTTGAGTTTTCAGGCCCTCCGAATCGGAAAATACCTCAATATGGATTTGTTGTTTCATTTACGTTAATGCTTAATTACTACTTTTCCGATCTGATTACCTTGGCTGAGATAATGCATTGCTTCAATAGATTCAGATAGGTCAAATACTTTATCAATGACTGGTCTAATCTGTTTTTGAGTCATAAACTCTAATAATTGGTCAAACTCTCTTGGGGAACCCATGGCAGTACCAATGCATTGGATGTGGCGTAGGAAGAATTTACTCAGCGGTATTGTGGTTTTGGGAGAACCAGTTGAACCATAATACACGATGCGACCTCCATAATTCATAAAAGCAAGGTAGTTAGCTAGTTCAGCACTTGGCGAGCTATCAACTACAATATCTAATCCTCCAGAAAGTGCTTTTAATTGTCTAGGCCAATTCTCTTCTTTGTAATTGACTCCTCCTGTTGCTCCAGATGCTATTGCTTGCTGTATTTTGGACTGGTTTGAGCTCGTTACAAAAACTTCTGCACCATATGCTTTTGCCAGTGTTAAGGCCATTTGGGCGACACCACCACCAATGCCAGTAATCAATACTTTATCCGTGGCAGTAATTCTTCCATGTCGAGTTAATGCTCTCCAAGCAGTGAGACCGGCGACTGGTAGAGCGGCTGCTTCTGTGAATGAGAGAAATGCAGGTTTTGGATGAATCATGGTCTTGGGAACGCAGATATAGTCTGCGATAGTTCCAGGATCGGGCATCCCAAGTACTCGGAAGGATCTTGTGGGTCTATGTTCCGCTTCGCCCCAATCATAGGCAGGGTAGAGGATACATTCTTGATGAAGTAGACTACTTTCAACCCCTTTGCCAAGTTCGACAACCGTACCACTGCCATCAGCCCCAAGTATGCAAGGGAGTTGCATTCCAGGGTATAGGCCTTTTTGAATCCAGAGTTCTCGATGATTTAATGCAGAAGCGTGCAGTTTGACCAATACTTCTCCTTCAAGAGGCGCCGGAGATTCAATATCCCCCAAGAGGAGCGTTTTATCTTCTTTGAGTATCAGTGCTTTCATAAGAGGAATAAGCAAAGTTTGAGACAACCAAGATAGCCGTTTGATTTAGGAATATCATCTTATCATTTGATTACTGCAAAGCCAATGTGAGAATTACCTGTGATCTTATCCACATGAAGATCTCTCAGCGGGTCTGTTCCATTACATTTTGCCTTATCGCATAAAAAGGATCCCCCAGCTAATCTCACTCGCCCAAATTCATCTGGTGCTGTAATCTCCCATACATTGCCAACAAGGTTAACCTGGTTAGCAGGTAAGATTCCTGTTGAACTTGTATTTATTGGCCTGTGATCTTGAGTTACAAGAGCCCAATACTCTTCGTATGTGGGAATTGAATAGCCTGCCCATTCAGCATAAGCTTGCGCGTCATTGAGGCTCACTTGGCAAACTGGCAAGTCACTTTGAGCTTGTGTTCTCCCATCTGGACACCGCCAAGAAAGACCTCCCAATATTTCGAAATTGATAATATCAACTTGATGAATCGACCAATCATATTTTTCAGCATCTGTAACATAGTTTGTCTCCTGAATAAAATGCTCAAATTCTGCTGTGGTGACACTATGCAAGACCTGTTCTTGACAGGCCAAGCAGAGTGTGAAAACTGAAATTATAAGGAGAAATCTAATTGCCAAGCTATCTAGAATTTACCGTAAGGTAAAGATTACTTTGAGCTTAGGCTAGAATTCCATTTTATATGTTAGATTTGGAAATAATCCTGTCTGACTGTAACTTACTATCTCTTCAGTATTTGCATCATAATACCTTCCGCCTTCATTTAATCTGTTGCTGATATTTTGAAGATCTATATTGAAAGAATGTGTCTTATTTTTCTTGTTAATCTTATAACTAAGCCCGAGGTCAAACCTATAATATGTATCCAGTCGATCGTCCATATATCTATCTAGATTCATGACTTGGTACCCATTCTGTTGTGAAGCGCTGAGGTCAATTGGCGTTAAGCGTTGTCCACCATTCAGAACAAATTTTGCATTGATGCCAAGGATGTTGTCATTTTTCTTGAAAGCGAATTCTTTGCCTCCTAAGACGTTACAAACATAATTTGAGTTATACCTAGTGTTATAGACTTCATCATTAAGCGGTGAGTATGTTGAACTGAACAATGAGCCACTCACCATATAGTAATACCCTTTACTAAAGTCTTTCTGTACACTGATGTCAATTCCATAATTTGTACCAGTACCTTCACTAACCAATTTATCTTGATTGAGGACTCCCCAAATGCTACTCGAATTTAGTGTAGTGAAGTTGTCACTGATTGAAACAGGTACATTAAACAGATGCTGGTAATACGCTTCTGTATTGACAGTTATTCCTGTAGGAGTGACATGCTTATACCCTAGAACAAAGTGTGCGGCTTGCTGAATCTTCATCTCTTTGTTAGGATAAGAATTTGTTGTTTCATCAATAGACTTCAGGAGGTAAGTACTGGTATGTTCAGGCTTACTATGCAGACCAGCTGCTAAGCTTAATTGACTTCCAGGGCTAAGACTGTACTTAACGGCCATTCTTGGCTCTAAGGCAAATGTATTATTGAGCCCTAAGTGTGTAGCATGACCGCCAGCAAGAATATCTATTTTCTCAGTCGGTTTCCACTTCCATTGAAAGAATGCTTGTGTTCTGCCACCATCTCCTTTACCATCAATTGGGGTAATAAACGTATCACTATCCTGAGGCTTGAAATTATAGTTGAATGTGTAGTAGTTATGCGAGTACATACCGCCGACCCTCCATGTATGTTGCGCACTTACCTTACGGTTAAATGTTGTCCTAAGCCTAAGACTTGTTTCTTTGAATGTTGTATAATCGAAGATATCTGCTCTGTAATTCTCATTTGCTAGATATCTGAAATATTCATCAGTGTAATTATCTGCTGAGACCAAGGCTACAGTCTTAAGATAGGCATCTTCACCTATAGGTAAAAAATGAGATCCGCCAATCATCCCCACAGCTTGTTTTTCTACGAAAGAAATGTTGTCCCACTCGTTTATCCAGGTTGTACTATCTGCTTCTGCAGCTCTTGTCGCAGAGTTATTACCACCTAAGCCAAAGAGTGAGAATTTACCATATTTCTTTGTTGGAAAATTGAGCTTGAATACTGCGTCTTGGTAAGCTGGTAGAATATCTCCAATTGGATTATAAAATTGACTCAATAAAGCAAAAGTAGAATAGCGATATTGAATTAGATAAGAAGCCTTTGAATGTTTAGAAAATGGTCCTTCTGTGGCAGCTTCTACGCCTAGAAGACCTACAGATATCGAATGTTCTCTTTTGTCAGGATTTCCATTTCTGAGTTTAATATCAAATACACCAGACAGTGCATTGCCAAATTCCGCTGGAAAAGCTCCCACATAGAAATCACTGCGCGAAAGCACAGAACCAGATAACATGCTGATGCCTCCACCCGATGCACCTAGTGATCCGAAATGGTTAGGATTAGGTATTTCTATACCTTCAAGTTGCCATAAGACACCCTTTGGTGAATTACCGCGCACTGATATTTCATTGGAAAGATCATCTCCGCTGCTAGCTACTCCGCTGAATGCTGATACCATTCTTGCAGGATCTCCGAATCCGCCTGCATAACGTTGAGTCTCTTCTACACTAAATGATCTTGCACTGACGACGGCCATTTCGTTGAGTGTTTCGTTGCCTTGTCCTGAAGCTGTTATTTCTATTCCTTCGATGACATTAATGTTCTCTTCAAGTTCTATTGTAAGATCAAGTTCTTTCCCAGCTGTTAAAAGCAGATTTTGTAAGGTTGCGGTCTGGTAGCCGATGTAGCTCACTTGGAGTGCTATCCTGCCAACTGGTACATTTTCTATTGAAAAAGCTCCGGTGAAATCAGTTGTTGTTCCTAAGGTAGTTGAGTCAGAGAATATTACAATAGAAGCACCTATAAGTTCGAATTTGCTTTCTTGATCAAGAACACTGCCCTTGATAGTTTGTGTCTCTTGACCAAAGCTTAAACAGTGTATTGCTAAGCAAAGTAGTGTTGTAATTAGTCCAGTTTTCATAATGTTTGATTTTGCTCATAAAGACACATGCGATTTTGAGGGGGTTGCATCACTGCGGTTAATCACATAAAAAAACCGCCTTTGAATACACTCAAAGACGGCTTTAAAGAACTGATCAAACAAAAATTATCTGTTCACACTGCCTGTCGGGAAAATAAGATTTTGATTTACTGAAAGCACTGAGTGAACAGGTGCTGTTTCAGGGATCGGACCGACTAATGGCTTAAGTGTAAATGGGTTTGGACTATTATCCGGAACTGGTTCTATACTAATTACTGCTGTGCCACCAGAGAGATCTGTAGGGAAGCTCAATCCTGCAGGAGCATTTGTTAAGAAATCTTCTCCAGGGAATGGAGGTCCAGCATTTGGTCCACTATAAGGAGAAGCATTATCTGCAATGGCAACATCTGTGAATGTTCCTGTTGTGACTGGGATACCATCTATCACTACCCATCCTTCATAAGCCCATCCAGCAGGAAGAGTGGGCAGAGATAATCCTGTTGCAGGACTCCCAGTACTATTATTTAGGAACCAAATACCACTTGCTTCGTTACTATCATCTGTGTCAGTTGGTGTTGCTAGAATATAATCACCTGAACTTGCTGAAAAATCGTCCCCAAGTGCTGTCTCATGGCCAATAGAAAGCGTGGCAGTTGCACCGTTAAAGTCACCACCTAGGATATGTACACTGCTTGGTGCTGGATCTGGGTCCGGACTAGGTTCTATAGTCAGAACAAAAGTTGAAGCGTCTTCAACATCTTCTGTAGCTAAATCAAATGTTGATTTTGATCTGTTTCCTGCTTCATCAACTGTAAAGACGCCTGTAGAGATAGCATTGCCATCAACAATTATCCATCCTTCATAAGTATAATCAGGTCCAAGATCTTCAAGGCCTTCAAAGTTAAGCTCTAGAGTTGTTGTGTCATCTGATGCATTCGAATTCTCATCATCATTGCAACTTGTTGCAAAGAAAGTCATACTGATAAGAGATGCAAATAGGAATAATCTGTAGTTCATAATTCTTTAAATTTTTGATGTTAAATATTTTACTCCTAGTATGCACTATGTTCTGCATCGGTTGCCTGCAGACAAATAAAATATTGATAAAAATTCAAATGGTAGTCTAATGTGTCACAAAAGTGACAAATAGCAGAATGTAAGAAATAAGAAAAGCATGACTCACTGAAGAGTCATGCTTAATCATCGTGGTATTGTGCAATAGAATTTAGAATCTATATTGGCCACCAAGGCCTATAGATAGAATATCTTGATATGTCTTAATCGCCGAAGCTCCCGATTCAACTCTCAAGGAGGTAAGACCTCTTTCGTATTGTGTTGTGAAAAGCAGACTTGTTCGATCATTTGCTTGATATGCAAGGTTAATCCCGATCGATGTCGTCAGGTGGTGCTTGCGCATTGCACTTTTGAGAGCAATTGCTTCTTGCGGAGATTGCATTATCATGGCATCGTCATAATATATTTCAGTTGTCACGTCTTGATTGGCTTGAATAGGTATCAAAGACCCTAAGCCTATCTTTCCATTTGCAGTAAATGCACCTTTTTGAATCAAATTGAGATTTGCATTCAATCCTAATCTTAAGAAATGTGTTGTGATATCAATATGACTCTCTTGCTCCATTTTACTACCATGATCAATTGATACATCTTGAAATCTAAAATCAGTTTGATTCTGAGTACTCGTTACTGGAGATGCAATTGCTAATTCTGGGGAATACAGGGTTTCATTATTACCTACTTCGCTGATGAGAGCTTGATTGAAGGTGTGTTCTTGAGTCAGTTTACTGGAGTTACGTGTGGTTACATAACCAACATCGGCAGATAGAGCCAATTTAGAGCTGATTGCTTTAGATGCACTCAGTGAAGTAAAGTTGCCAATGTAGTAATTATTATACTCTGTCAAAGAAAAATCTGGGTCACCCACATTTTTCATTCTTATCGTTGATAAATTTATCCCAGCATGCAACTGGAATGCCAGCGTATTGTCTTTTGAATTACCTGAATCTAAATTTTCGAGGGTAAAATTGGGATGAGGTAATAGGGGTTCGGTTTCAAGATTGTTGGTAACATAATGATTTAAAAAGTTAAGTTTAACAAAGTTATTCGTTGCCTTGTCAAGGGGAGGAATTGAAGTGGATTTGACCGTAGCAATGGAAGTTGTTGATCGGCCAGCAGTTGTACTTTTAAGACCACTTGGTCTAGGGGCAGTCACAGGGTTAAATGTTAATTCTTCAGTTTTAACATTTTGATTTTGAGTGTGTTGTATCAATTTTGCCTGAGTAGCTGCTTGCTTGATCGTTGTCTGTTTCTTCGATTTTTGATTAGCATCAGGCCTCTGTATTGGAGCTGTAACTACTTCAGCAGGTACAGTTTTCTCAGGAGTTACTTTGGGTTCAATTTGTTGAACAATTTGACTAGCTTCAAGTGTCTCTTCAGTAGATCTGTTACTAAATGTAAAGATTGATACGGCTAATATCCCAACGCCTAAAAAGGAGAGCCAAACAAAAGGGAATCTTCTTGGCTTCTGTTGAACAGGTATTTGATCCAGTGCTTTATCTAGAACAGAAAGTGGTGGCGTATTCCAATCATGTGCCGTTCCAGAAGCTTGCTCTAGCTTGCTTTTGAAAAATTTATCGATATTGTTATTCTGCTCTTTCATACTATTCTAGATCATTACTTCCAATTGATTTTGGAGTAGTTTTCTTGCTTTAAATAATTGAGACTTTGAAGTCCCTTTTGTGATACCTAGTTCTTCTGCAATCTCATCATGAGACATACCTTCCATCACATAGAGGTTAAAGACAGTTCGATAACCTACGGGAAGTGCTTGAACTAGTTGCACAAGTTCTTGTGCACTCATTTTTTCTATCGGAGTTTCGTCTTCACTTTGTACAGCATTCCCTTCTGCGAGTTCTGTTTGGAATACAGTTTTTTGTCTGAGATGCATTAAGCAAGCATTGACAATTATTTTACAAGTCCAAGACTTCAAACTCCCTTTATCAATATCAAATTTGCTGATGTTGCTATAAATCTGAATGAGTCCGTTTTGCAAGGCATCCAATGCGTCAGCCTCATTACTGCAATATCGCAAACAGATAGTAAACCAAAGAGATCTAAATTCTTTATAGAGATCTTCTTGGGCTTTTCTATTCCCATTTAACAAGGCTTGTATGAGATGTTTTTGCTCCACAGACTATTTGTGTTCTGTACTAGTATGCAGGAAATGTTCCAAAGGTTGCCTGCATAGATATTTTTTTTAGAGATAATCTCTTTTCAAAATATTCAGATGATGTTGATGGTGATAAATACACCACATCAAGATCTCTCTAACATGCATTCTGCCTAGTAACGGGTGTGGAATCAGATAGTTATTCATTTTAGCATCTGACCATCTATCTGATGATCGACATAATCTGTCTATTTGCTTTTCGAACCTTTGTAATTGCTCAGCCTTTTGATCTACGCCATATGCCTCTCCCTTTGACTCCTCAAATGTTTTTCCGGCAAAAGCTTGGACTTTTCCTTGATATTTTTCAATGATTTCATCAAAACTTCTGACTGGCCTATTCGGTTTTCCAAATTTATATCTCAAAATGAATTTTGGAATATTCAAAGCTTTGTTGAGCATCTCAGCTGATTTACGTAAGTGATCTAGATGCTGTGCAGTCATCCATCGACCTTCTGGTCCTAATGAAAACTTTTTATCTTCTTGCTGTAGGATCAGCTGAATCACGTCTTTGGCGCTGCCATAGATTCCGCTAATAATTTCTTGTTTTGATGTCATGTTGTATTGAATTAGAGAGGTTTATATCATCGATGAACACTAAAATGAAATTACGATTTGAAGCAGAGAGTCCTTATATTCAAGGTGATTTTTTGATAATTAATAAAACCTTGAGAATGAAAAACCTTTTTACACTTGTTTTTTTATTTGCGTTTTGTGGGTTAATTAGTGCTCAGACTACTTACTATTCACAAGACTTTAATGATGGTCTTCCTGCGGATTGGTCGCAAGATGGGGAAGGCTGGATAATTGGCACAGCAGCAGCAGCTTCTAGTGCATATTTTACTGTCCCTGCTAGTGCTGATGGCAATGTCGCATGTTTTAATGATGATGGGCTTGGCAATGGTGCTGTTGGTGGAGGACGAATCACTTCCGGGCCAATAGACTTGAGTTCTGCTAATGGTGACCTATTTTTAGAATTCTCTTCTTACTTCGTTGACGGAGATTATCAGGGAGCTGATGAGACTGGTAAAGTCTATATTTCTGATGATGAAGGCGCTAACTGGAGAGAGATAATCAATGTGACTTCTTCAGGTGCTGACTTCAGCCCTGCTTTTGCTAACATCGGCGAATATGCTGGATCTACTGTATGGCTTGACTTTGTGTATGATGATGGACAGGGATGGAACTTTGGATGGGCAATTGATAACATCACCTTCGTTGATGAATTGGTTTCAGTGCCAAGAAGATCATATGCAGTACATGCAGGATCATCTGTCATGATTGATCAAGCTGCAGAAGGACTTGAATACTCACCTAGCGGATTTGTATTTAATAGTGGCTGGGAGCCGATTACATCTTTTGATGTAGCATTAACTGATGGAACAGAAACTATTACAGCTTCAGTATCAGGTGTTGATGTAGGATATAACTCTTTAGCAAGATTTTCACTTGATGAGACTTTACTAGTAGAAGGAAATAAGACATGGACAATGTCTGTAACTAATGTTAATGCAGATAGTGCTCCAGATGACGATGTTAGCGATAACGAAATGTCGTTCAACTTGAATGCAGAGAAAAATATTCACCCTGACAAAGCTGTTGCAATTGAAGAAGCAACAGGTACATGGTGTACATGGTGCCCAAGAGGTGCTGTCTTCCTTGACGAAATGTCAAAAAGATTTGGTGATAATTTTGTTGGTGTTGCCGTTCATAATGGTGATCCAATGGTTCTTTCAGAGTATGATTCAAGCATAGGAAGTTTTCCAGGTTTCCAAGGTTACCCTTCAGTAATCTACAATAGAGAAACAATCCTTGATCCGTCTGCTATAGTTGATCCTTCTATCACAGATATGAAGCAAGCGCCTGTTGCGAGACTGATAATAGGTGGAACATACGATGGAGGTACATTTACTGGTACTGTAGATGTGGAATTCTTAGAGGACGTGACTGGTGCTGATTATAATATCTCGCTGGTATTAACTGAAGATCATGTTACAGGAACTGGTGCAGGATGGAACCAAATTAATGCATACAGTGGCGGAGGAAATGGAGTCATGGGCGGATATGAATTGTTACCTGGTTCGGTTCCTGGAGAGATTATGGTATATGATCATGTTGGAAGAGCGCTTATTGGAGGATTTGCAGGTGTAGGTGGTCAAGTATCTGGAGATTTCAGTGCTGGAGATATAGTGCACTATGATTTTCCTGGTCAAGCGATTGATGCAGGATGGGATACAGATAACATGTATGTAAATGCATTATTAATCAATGGAGATGGTAGTATTGCTAACGCTGGAGCAGATTCATTCAATAAAGCTATTAGTGCAAGCACAAGCGTATTTGACACTAAGATTGATAATACTCTTGCTAGTATATATCCTAATCCTGTCACTGACCAGGCATTCATTAGAATGCATACCGAGAGTAATGCAGAGGTAAGAATACACTTAGTGAATGCAGTTGGACAGGTAATGATGAACCAAACTCTTGGTCAAGTCCATGCTGACCAAATGATTCCTGTTGATATGTCACAATTTGATGCAGGTATGTATCTCATGCATATCATGATAGGTGATACATTGACAACGAAGAAAATAACTAAGGCAGAATAATTTAGCCTTTTGACTGAGAACTTATTGAGGCCCTTGCAAATCTGCAAGGGCTTTTTTTATTCCTTAATAAGAGTGAATGAAGTTGTTCCTTTCAGGATCAGATGATAAGGTCCTGGATTCCACAACTGAGTATTGAATTCTTCATTTGCATTGAGTAGTACACCACTCTGAATAATTTGGCCCAATTGGTTAATTATTCTGAATGGTGTGGGTTCGTTTGTTGGCTTTACAATGGTGAGTAATTCAGACACAGGATTAGGGTAGACATGTATTCCATCCTCCATAAGGTTTTCTGAAGTATTACTCATGCATTCTGTATCCGATTCCACCTTAGTAATACCAGAACTTGTTGCAATCCAAACGACACCCTCTGAGTCTATATCTAATTTCCTCACCACAGGTCCAGCGATACCTTCCGAGTCATTATAATCTTCCCAAGAGCCATTTTGATAAATTGATAGCCCACCTTCTGTCAGCAAATAGTCGATCCAAATCCCAACCCATACTGTTCCTTCACAATCAATTTTGACATCTTCGATAGGATTAAGTTCGTGTGGAGGTGGCAATTCAAAAATTAATAAATGATGCTGCACTAGGTTGTCATTTTCATCAAATTGACTCAGACCATCTGAAGTTCCCACCCATTTGTGATCATTCTTATCCACGGATACTGTTCTTACTTTATCCGATAACAATCCATCAGCAGTTGTCATCACTGTAATTGTGTTGTCAGCATAGCGAAGTAAACCAAATAGAGGTGAAGCCATATAGGCAGTATTATTGGAATCAAAAGAGATGTAACCAACCCCACCGAAGGGTACTCCATCTTCTGAAGTCAAGCTCGTCCATTCTTCGCCATCTAATATGGATACTCCATCACTGTGAGCAAACCAAACCCTACCCATATTATCTTCTGCAATATATTTGATCCTATTGTCAGCTAAGCCTCCTTCTGCTTCTTCGAATGCAGACCAAGTAATTCCATCAAATCTATTCACTCCGAAGTCTGTACCTACCCAAAGCGTTGCTTTGCTGTCGACAAATACTGCCTTAATTGTATTGTCAAGTAACTCAGGGACAGAATTTTGATCATAGTTTTCCCATTCAAAACCATCAAAATAGGATAAACCCTCTTGGGTTCCGAACCAGATATTATCATTTCCATCTACTGCAACACAGTTTGCAGAATTATTTATGAGGCCATCTACTTCTGTATAGGTTGTAAATGTCTGACTGTAAACTTGAGTACTGATTATTACCAGTACTAAGAGGAAGGCTTGCTTCATAGATGAATTATTCTTTTGCTATGAGTAATTTTTCAAAAAACACAGCATCGAAGGTACTGACTTTTATAATCAAGATATTTTCTTCCACTTCTGGTAATACAAGCTCGTAAGTATCAGACCCTATGCTGTTTTCATGAAGAACTATTCGTCCTTGTAAATCAGTAATAACAATGTTCTTGATTGTATTATCACAGGTTATTTTCACTCGTTCAATTGCGGGATTGGGATAGAGAGTGAATGTTTCGATCTGTGCACTTGCTACATTGGATGTTGTGTTATTCAATGTTCCAAATGTAGCTGGTGTTTCAGCGAATGGACCAGTTCCATTAGGTATTCTAGAAAATGTTCTGTCTATTTCGATGCCATCATCAAAGACCACAGAATCTATAATAGTCCCATTGAGATCGCTAAGAAAGAGTGACTCTCCTGAGTTTGACAAACTGAAATTTGCATGGTCATTACCTTGACTGGACTCACTGTCAGCCCAGATAATTTTATATGTGTCAGCAGGTAATACTTCGCTTGGTAGAGCCCACTTTGTTAAATTGTCTGCATTATCGCTGAGATATAATCCGCCAAGTGGAATTGTGCTCTCTCCTGAATTATACAATTCGATCCAGTCTTCATATTCGCCAAAAGCATCAGTTGCTCCATTTGTATTGACGATGGCGATTTCATTAATAACGATTTGACTATAGTCAAAATCAGAGGTAATTTGATAGTATTCATAAGCAGCTCGCTCTGGAGAAAAGCGACCAGAAGAAGCATTTTCTGTAAAGAAATAGTATTCAATAATTGGACTAGTTGCTTCTATGTCAACTCCAAAAATGCCATCATTCGCATTACCATCATTATGCATGCCATCATCGTACATCTGAATCTCCTCGAATACTCCTCCAGCTGTAGCTCTATACCATAGAAAAGCTAAATCTGCATCCGTAGTTTGACATGTAAAAGTTACCATATCACCAACTTCGAAACCGCTGGGTCCGACATTGGTTGCTAAATACTCTGGAGCTCCAGAATATCCTGAATATGTTCTTAAATACTCTGTTCTAGCATCCATCAAATCGGTTAGTCCTGGAAACTGGATCAAGTCAGTGACTGTTGAATTGGCATTTGTGTAGAAGTCATCATTAGAGTAGAATTTGTTTTCATCATTAAGTACATCTTCTTCAATAACTGCTTGGATGGCAGCTATCCTTTCTTTGTACAGACCACTAGCAAACATCTCCTCTGTAATTGTCCTGATATGAGCGATATACATCTTTCTCCATCTATCTTGCTCAAATAACTTTCGCATGAGTGGACGAGGAAGTATTGAAATGCTCGAATAATGCAACAATGGATCCATTGTTTTTGCTTGATCAATTGAGAAACCATCAAAGTGCTCTGAGGCATCTGTGATCCGATAGCTTGCAAAAGACATATTTAGATCCCACGGAATTGGATTAAATCTGCCATTGTCATCCTGATAGAGATAGTAATTCTGTGCATATCCGACATAGCTATCAAAATTGATCAATACATAGTTGAATGCATGCATCCAAAGTGCTCTGTCAATGTTGAGTAGTTGTGGCAGATCATCAATGTTATTGTCAAGCGTAGTGATGAGGTCTAGGAGCTCTTCCCAACCTTCATCTGACTCTATATCATAAAAGGGCATGTACTCATCCACTGTTGTGCCAGGTGATGTACTGAGATTTGCATTTTCTCCGTCCAAATCGAGCATGTCTGGTTGACATTTGAAGAAAGGATTATTTCTAGAGCCGAAATGGAATTCAGTAAAGTCCTTATTAACAGCCTCAACATTAGTATAGAGACCTAGATATTCATCATTCACATAAACATTTGCAAAGTTGGCCCGGCCTGTTGGCATGTATTTCCTGCCTATTTCATAGGAAAGCGCTTCTCTTAGAAACGAAGGGTCTTGTATGACATTACTCAGCTTAATTTTATCAATACCATCATACTTTTGATTATCAATGACATGATCTAATTTGATATTGAATGGGTTCTTTTTTCTGTCAACACTAAAGGATGAAAAACCTTTATAACGGACCCCAATGTCGGTGAGTTCTGTTCCATTGATAATTATCCTTCCAGTAAGTCTTTCCTTGTCACCAGCTATAAAAAGGTCATCAAGGATTGCATCCCAATTAGACTCTTCAAAGTATATTTTGATTTCTTGAACAGTCTCAATATCATAGAAACTCTGCTGACAAAAACTTTGTACAGTCAATAATACACAATAGAATGACAGTAAACACCTCTTCAAAATCAATGAATCAACGTCAAGGTTTGAGTCAATGCACTGCCTGATTTGGTGATGATGGAGATATAATATAGTCCGTTGTTCATCTCACTCAAATCAATTGAAGATGTACCAAAGCTAGTACTCAGAACTTTGCCACTGATATCACTAACTTGTATTGACTGAATTTCTCTTGCTTCAATGCCCTCTATAGTAATCGATGTTGAAGCTGGGTTAGGGTAGAGCACTAATTTGGGTTGGAATTCATCATCCGTCGAAACAGTCATACATAAGTCTTCTATCACGCCTTCATCAGAAAGGACTTCTATGCCTGGGTACGTGCAGATGTATCTAAATGCTTTTGCCGGACCTTCTGGATAAGACCATACAGTATTATTATTTTGATCCACTTCATACATGTATCCTCCAGAAAGTGCCACGAAAAGATTACCATTAGGTAAAGAATTAGCAGCAGATTGTCCCCATGCATTTGAGAAGCAGGTATGTCTCCAGTCTGGAGATGATGGAGAAAATGCTTGTCCTTCTTCTTTTATAAAGCCTGTCTTGTCTGCATTCCAAGGTAATTCGATGACATCGACTGTAGATTGAAAACCATTGCCATCATTATTGACAAACTGAATCATTCCTCCTCTTGGTCTCCCATCATCTGGAATCCACCTTGAGTCATGCACTGGTCCTGGTATAGCTTGCGGTCCTGCTGTATGGTAGTTTGATGGTTTGCCATAACGGTAAAGAAAATCACCACCTTTGCCAAAGTTGCCTCCAGTATGACCAGCTGCTTCTTCTACTGTTGTGCTATGATCAATAATAAAGATTTCACTCAAAAATCTCGAAGACATCACTATCAAATCCAACTCTTCATTATAATCGACTCCATTGAAGTGGAACCAATCACCACCCCAGCCACCAAAGCCACCACCGAAACCACCTACATCTACATTGATGTCAAGTAATTCGGGATGCTCATCAATTTGACCGTAGTTAGGTTTATTCGGATCTGTATTTTGCACTAAATGGTCTATGATATGCCATTCCCAAACTATTTCTCCATTCTGAGTCCCTTCTATTTGTGAAACTTCAATGAGGTGCATCGCATAGAGTTCGGTTACATTCCCTTCATAGCCCATTGCTTCAACAGTATTGCCATCTACAACTTCCCATGCAATCATGAGTACATTATCATTGGGCATCCTGCTGATATCATGATGCGCAACAACGTTATTATCCGAATATTGAAATTTCCAGACTAAATTTCCATAAGGATCATATTCTTCAATTAAACCTCCAACAGCAGCACCATCAATTTGATTGAAATTATTAATACCACCACGGATGATGTTTCCATTTTCTTTTAAGAGCACAGCATAGTTACATTCCGTAGGAAGCGACCATGTATGCGCTATATTTTCATTCTTATCTATGAGATAAGTAGTCTTTGAACCAAGTTGATTATACAATGTGTACCCATCAAACTCTTGACCAAAGCAGATAGCTGAAAGAAGTAAGAAAATTGAGATTAGTCTAAATGGCATGTGTATGATTTTTTTGGTTTTTAGTTACTCTTAAATGTACGAATGTTGCAGAGTTATGTTGTATTAATTTTCATATTACTCTCATCAAGTCTTCAAAATGTCTAACTATCTGATTAATGTAATATTCCCTTGTTTTGTTTGCAATCCACAATCTGCTACCTGTATTGAAATGAAATAAGCATACACTTCCGAATCAACAGGTTTGCCATCGAAATTGCCATCCCAGCCATTTTGTGGGTCAGTATTGTCATAAATGAGGTTGCCCCAGCGATTATAAATCTTAAACTCAACAATTTCTATTGCTTCGCTATCTAATCCTATTGGAACTGGAAAAAAGAAGTCATTGGTATCGTCTCCATTTGGGGTAAAGACATTAGGCATCAAAAAACCCTTATCTAAGGCTTCAATAACTACTTCATTTGTTACTTCAGTAAAGCAGCCTGAAGCAGTGTTAATAGCTTTCATAACAATGCCAATCACACCTTCTGTCGTAAATTCGTGTATAACTTCTGATCCTGTATTTACACTACCATCACTAAATTCCCAAAGAAAACTATCAGCCTGTTCACTTAAGCCTTCAAGAATTACAGAAAGACCACAGAATGCATCACTTGCTTCAATACGGAGTTCGGCTTCAATAGTGTTAATGTTTATTGGTTGTTCTACGATGTGTTCACAACCATTCAGCTCTGATTTGAGAATACACTTGATAATTGTATTTCCAGTTTGAGGAACAAAGGAGTATATGTGTTCCACTGGATTGGCATTTTCGGCAAGTGTGCCGTCTCCTAGATCCCAAGTGAAAGTATTGACATCAACTTGATTAATAAGCTCCAGCATGATAGGATCACCCAAGCAAATCGAATCCACATCTAATATAATCTCTCCTTCAGGCCCCACCAGCGTAAAGTCAGTTGAAGTAGTGTCCATACATCCATAGATCGATTCTATCAGGAGAGTAACCTCATGAGTACCTTTAGGGAAGGTGAAGGATGGTTCTTTGATAAAACGAACTTCATCTTCTTCTCCCATGAACCAAGTGTAAATCACCGTCCCATCAGTCGTGCTAAGATCAGTAAAGTCGATAATTTCTGGGTGGCAGATTGGATCAAGTGAATCTACACTTGTAGAAAATGCCGCTATTGGTAAAGCGTATGCACTCGCTTCAATAGTACTGCTTCTGATACAACCATTTTCAGTATGAAAACAATCCAAGGTAACAGTATAGTCACCAGCTTGCTCATAGATGTGAGTAATGGAAGAACCTAGTTGTGTCGTACCATCGCCCATACTCCACACACAGTTACAATCTTCTTCTTGAATATCTTCAAATCTGACGAAGAGCGAAATCTCATCACCAAGACATACTTTAGCACTTCCTACCACACCAATGTCTATAGCAAAATCAAAGTAATCATAACTTTGGCTCACAGATGCTGAACAACCAAATTCGTCCTCTATGGATAATGTGATAGTAAGCACTGAGTCTTCTGGTATTGAAGTGAGTACCAGTTCAGGCTCCCAAATATCCTCTAAGAACACTTCACCACTTACCCACGAGTAATTTGCGATACCTAGTTCTGCAAAACTCGAATTTATCAATTGGACTTCACCAGGTATGCAGAGTGAGTCATGGGACAGAGAGAAACCTACTTCTAGCTCTGGTACATTCAATGTCAAAGAATCCACAGCAGTACAACCATTCATATCTGTGACTTCCAAATACATAATATGTTCTCCTGGAGGAAAAATCCAATCAAATGTATCAATATCAGTTACATGAGTACGAATAGCTCTACTGTAGTATCTATAACCAGAATAGCTGTCTGTGTCTACATCTGTGGAGCCACTTGCATCAAATGTTACAACTTCTCCAGGACATGCAATCTCAGGTCCTGTTAATGAGGCAGTAAGAGATCTAATATGTATGCTGTCAATGTCGAGAGCAGGATCACAGCCTTCCCCATTCTGGGTAATCAGTGTGACTTCGTAATCACCCGTTTGCTCAAATGTATAGTCAAAACTTGCTGCATTACTTACTTCTTCTCCTTCGATTAACCATGAAATAGCATCACCAACGGATCCATCAGACCAAAAGGAGACAATAAAAGGCGTGGTGCAATCTATTCGATAATGCAATTCAGCATAAGGACCTATAATATGTAGAGAGTCTGTCAATTGAATGGTGTTGTAGCAACCATTATACTCTGTCATGATGATCGGGTTATAGGAGCCAGGGATAGAGGTAACTTCGTAGAAGTCATTTCCGCAAAGACTTGTGATTCCATTGCCTCCAGCGAGATACCATGAATCAAGCCTTTCATCAGCTGAAATCAATGCTCCAGTTATACTGTCTCCAGCACAAATGACCTGCTCATCAAATACAAATTCTGCTTCTACAGGTACGCCTATTGTTATCCAAGTCCCAAAAGAAGTGTCTCTACATCCTTCGATATTTTCAATAATAAGTTTAGCATAATATTCTCCAGGTTCAGTGTAGATGTGTGTTAGTTCATCTGCTTCGTTCTGCTCAATGATTGTACCATCGCCAAGATCCCACTGCCAGTAATTCACATCAAATACAGACTCAGTAATGTCTATAAATGAAACCTCTAAAGGTGCACAGCCATTATTAGGTGCTGCTAAGAAGCACGCATTTGGTTTTGCATTGCGATAGAACTTTTCCTCGTAAGCAGTACAGCCTGCTTGTGAGACTACGCTCAAAGAGTAGGGTATTGCTAATTCTCTGTTTGCATAGAATGAATCTTGACTAGGACAAATAATTGTATCCGTATATGTTGGAGACTCTGTGGCTTGACCATTCCAAAAATATGTGACGTAGTGATTCTCCTCTGCAATCAATGTTGGAGTCTGAACATCAGCACAACCTATTGGAGGATCAAATGTAAAATTGGCATTGGGTAATTCGACATAGATTGAAAAAGTAGAATCCAGAACACAGTTTGGGGTATAGTAGCATAAGTAAGTGAACAGTTTTTCTCCAGGTTCTTCAAACCTGGCAGTGACAATCAGTGGATCACCTACATTAGGGTTCAATAGGTCATTTGGCAATATCCACTCATGATGTATGCAAGCAGTGTCACCAATAAAGACAGCTAGTTCGTCAATGCAGATGGTGTCTGGCGGATCAAAAATGACTTCTGTTTTCTCACCTGTATATATTGTGTCGAAAAGGGTAGTCGAGCATCCATTTTCGTCTTCTACAAAAAGACTGACAGGAAATGAGCCAGACTCGGTAAAGTTAATGGGATCAGGAAATTGGTTAGAGGATGTGGTACCGTTGCCTAAGTTCCAGAAATAGCTAGTGCCGTCCTCATGTGCTGTATTATTTTCAAAAGTGACTGTGGTAGGCAACTCGCATTCTGCTGAGTAATTGAGATTAAATGCAGCATTTAGCCTTGAAGTCTTTATGAGGTCTTCACTTGTTAGTATTTGATCACATTCAAGCAAGTTGGTAGTCACTTCTACAGAGACGTCAAATACACCTGATTGTGTGTAAATGTGGGCAATACTCTCCTCACTAGCTGATACACCATCACCAAAAATCCATCTATATCCTGTAATTGTGATTTCTGGATGGTGAATCACTTCAACATCAAAATTGACTTCCAAAGGAATACACCCTTCAGTAGTATCTGCAAGAATAGTTATTTCTAGATCCGGATAGACGGTGATATCTATGGTTCCAATCAATGAGCCACCGTTATCATCAAATAACTTTGCTTCAAATTCGCCAGCACTTGTATAGATATGAGTTGGGTTCTGAAGATTGCTCGATGTCAAATCCCCAAAATCCCAATAGTAATTAGCAAGTTCTGGACCTGTGAAATTGACTTCAAGAGGTATACACCCTCTATCAATGTCAGATGTCTGACCGAAGACTACTGAAGCACAGAGAAGTAATATGAGTATTCTAATCACCATATTTCGAAGTCTAAAGATGAATACACCTCAACCATTCTTAGGAATTGCTGCCGAGTAAATCCTTTTCTGCAGAGTCTGTAGCCAGACATGACATTCCCCACTTGAGGATTATAGAGTTCGCCATTAGCATCAGTTTCTGAAACATTGATAAACTTACATTCTGATGTCCATTGTACTAGGGGACTGAAATTGTATGGATCTGCTGGCGTATCGCAGAGTCTATCTCCAGCAGTCGCACAATTACTTCCATCTACGAGCTCAACTGTGAAGCCTTCGAAAGTATCATACAAACCTAAGATATGCCCGAACACATGAGCAAGACCACCTCCATCACAACCTTTAGCTAGAAAGCCAAAAGCCGTCTCAGGAGATGTTATACCTTCAAAGTTTCCAACATGACATGGATCTGGGCTTGCAACCGTCGAAGCAAGAAAGATATTAATCATGTGGTCACGATTAAAGTGCTCAGCAGATTTCTGCATTCTGCCTACTGTCAAACTATCAAAGGAATAATTCTCAATTGTGTCAATGCTGCAATAGCCGAATGACATACAAATTGGCTCGAAGAAAAGATTTGCTTCGATAAATAATGTGTCTATCTCTTCCTGCGTGATATTTGCATTTCCTAGACGATCCAAGGGAAGATGTAAAGCCACATTGAAGTGCTTGTCTACACAGGGTAGATCTTCAAAAGTGTAATGGATTTCTTGCCCGAAACTACTTTGACTTAGGAGTAGAGTCAAGAGAAAAATCACGCTAAGTTTTATAATCTTGGGCATAATAGTATGGGTGTGACTTCTGGTTTGCGAAACAGTGTTATAATCTTATAGGCACTTAATTCAAATGCTCCAACTCCAGCATTGTATTTTCTAGCACTGGATATGGTTGCATCATAGGTAAATGCTACGGCCCAGCTTGGTTTGCTATATTCGAATGAAAGCAATAAGGCATCTTGATACCTATAGCCTAAGCCAATTCCGAGCTTAGTATTGGAGTCTTTACTGAGTTTATATGTGAGGTCTGCTTTACCAATAATGTTATAAGCAGTTGATTGAAATGAAGCATAGAGTGACCATCTGAAGAGTACTCTTTGTTTACCTCTGCTCTGAGTGCTCAAGGCAGCATTCCACCTTCTGCTGATGACATTGTCAGATGTGGGGCTAGTAAGATTTTGGAGACTTATACCAAAAGTTGTCATCCTTTGTTTTGATGCTATAGCATAGCTTAATCCAAGATGGAAATTTCTTTGTAGTTCAGAATAGTCCTCTAAGAATATTCTATCTGGAGAACTAGCTACTTGACCTGCTAACTCATCACCTAATTGGAGCTGTCCATTGCCAAGTTGTCTTTGATAGAATGAAATGCCTCCACCAATTGAGAAGTAATTAGCAGATTGCTTTGAACCTAAATGGTAAGCAATACTTGGATTTATTTCATTGAATAGATACGATAAAGCTCCTGATCTATCGGTAACGATCTGAGCTCCCCCTGAAATCCAATCGGTCTCTCTCAAACCTGCCATTGACCCATCAATGTAAATAAGACCCGTCTGAAACGGTTGTTCAATAAAGGTCCTCCACTGTTCTCTCATGGCTCCCCCTATCCGTAGATTACCTCTAAAGTTGCCACATTCAGCAGCATTTAATGTAAGCGGTGCAAAGCCATAATTGCTGAGATGATGGTCTTGAGATGAAAGAGGATTTGCAATACTCAAAGTAAAATACAGAAGACTAATCTTAAGCAGAGAAGTTGGAATCAATAAAGCACTTTTGTTATGGCATTGGTTAACCATCATTTCTTAAGACCGAATATTTAGTTTCGGCGTCTACTCTATAAAGCTAAAAAACATTATTGAACCCTATGTGAACCTTGGGTTGTGTAATATTAAATGCATTTTCGTTGAATTTTGCTACAGCTAATGACAGATTCAGAAGGCCAGCCCTGGTCTCTAAGCTTATCCCGCCACCAATTCCGATGCTTCTGTTTGATGCTTTTTGCTCTGTATTGAATACACTATATTCAATGAAGGGTAATGTGATGTGGCTATTTTCACCAATCAATAGGCGATATTCTACCATGCCTTGAACTATCCATTGGCTGAAGAATTGCTCTTCATCGAATCCACGCAATGTCTGGCTGCCTCCTATTCTTATGAGTTCGTTTTTTAGAACTGTTTGCTGAGCTAGGATTGCTTGAGATCTCATGCCAATTTTGAGCGCAGAATTAGCTCCTAATGCTAAATATTGAGCTGCCTTTACATTGTATTCTGAAATGAAGGAAGTCACATTAAGGGTATCATAGCTCGTAGAAAAATCGACGAATTCATCTGCAACACCCTGGATCTGAATATTAGGAATGAGTTTCTTTTGGCCAAGCCTGATCTCGCTCCTTAGATCGACACCGTGCCTAGGGTTATTTGTATTTTTTATGGTCTGTATTTCAACAGCAATTCCACCCATAAGATGTCTACTGTCAAGTGTATTAGGAAGTTTTTTTGACTGTAACAATTGTTCTGTATCAATTTCGATGAGTCGATGACTCTTCAGGGTGTTGAATACATGAAGTGTTGTGTTTTTTGTAACTGGCCAATAGACACCAGAATTGAGATTCAGTTCAAAAAAATCTAGACTCCGACGGAAGATATCGAATTTGACATCTATGCCAAATGGAAGGTCAAAGGGGTATAATATACCTGTGTGAATCTGTAGTTTTTGATTTTCAGGACGGAGCTTTTCGAAATCGAAAACAAAGAATTCACCAAAGCCAAGTTTGTTCTGTAAGCGAGCAAAGAGATCGGCACTGAGGAAGACAGTTCGCCCCTCAATTGCTTCTGTTGGAATTACCCCAAAAAGCAAATCAAATTTACTGTTGTTTACATCATCAATAGGTAATTTGACTGTGCACCACTTATCAAAAAGAAGCAGTTCTGGATCGCCATTTAAGGTCAGATATTTAAGTTTGTTCAGTGTGGTTTCAATAGCGTCAACAGTATTCATGCTGAAGGGATCAGATCGTCTTATCCGAGTTAGTCTATTGATGAAATAGGGTTTTGTTTTTGTATTTCCTGTCAGTTGAATGCTATCAAAGAGAATCTGTTTGCCTGGCTGTAAATTCCATGAGCCGATGAGGTCGGTTTGGTCTAACCCTATACTATCAAGTCTTAAAGATGCAAGTGGGTATCCTTGATCAGCATAAAATCTAAGTAGCTTTTGGATTGCTTCAGCACTCTGTTTTGGGTGATAGTCTTCTGTGAGTTGTTGTATCCGAATTCTTGATTCTTGGATTGCTCGGGTAGGGATGTTTCCTTGTTGTATCCCTGCTGATGTATACCGAGGACCTGTGTTAATATGTGCTGCAAAGGAATCTCCTGAAGTCGTTATACTATCTAATTCTGCTTCAAAGTATCTCAAGTTTTGCAATTTACCAATGACAGGCTGAAGTAATATCAGTGCCATACTTGAATCATTGCAAGTATAGTCCAGCTGGATATCATACGTGTTACTCAATTGTTCATCAATACCAAATATTTCAAGTTGTTGAGAAAAGACAATAGGTACGCTTATCAAGAGGAATAATCCTGACAATAGAAAGGATAGTGTGTAAGTTTGCGCTATTCGAAATAGAGTCGTCATTGTTAGTAGAAGCAAACATACCAAGTTATCCTGCCAATGAAGCTGGAATTTATGTGCATGTGCCATTTTGCCGTAAGGCATGTACTTATTGTAACTTTCATTTTTCTACTTCATTGCATTCGATGGATGCTTTAGTCTCAGCATTACTTCGAGAAATCACAATGCGATCTTCCTACTTAGAAGATAAGACAATTTCAACAATCTATTTTGGAGGTGGCACACCATCACTCTTGTCTCAACAGCATTTAGACTCAATTATTACTACTATTTATAAGCACTTTTCAGTAAATACTGATGTAGAAATCACTTTGGAGGCAAATCCTGATGACTTAGTAAATGGTAAACTCCAAGAGATGATTGCGTTGAATGTCAATCGATTAAGTGTCGGATTACAATCATTTAGAAATGATGTATTACAATGGATGAATCGAGCACATTCAGCAGAGCAAAGCAGGTCAATTTTAGAAGCATTGGAGTTATATCCAGAATTAGACTATTCTGTTGATCTTATTTTTGGAGTGCCACTAGTGAGTAACTCAGACTGGCAAATTGAATTAGAGCAGGTATTAGAGTTTAGGACACCGCATATCAGCTGTTATAACCTGACAGTTGAGGAGAATACAGCACTGTATCATCAAATCAAAAAAGGTCAAACCAAGGCTATAGATGAAGGGCAATCTGCAGAACAGTATTCGATCGCACATCAATTCTTAACACAAGCTGGATATGATCATTATGAGATTAGTAATTACGCTAGAGATGGTCAATATTCACAGCACAATACTGGCTACTGGTTTGGAAAACAATATTTAGGTTTGGGACCTGGAGCACATTCTTTTAATGGTGTTTCGAGAGCCTGGAATGTTTCCAATAATGCTAAATATATCTCAGAGATACATGCTGAGAGATTGCCATTGACTATAGAACATTTATCTGCAGCAGACAAATACAATGAAGCAATCATGACAGGCCTCAGGACTCAATGGGGAATAGATAGTGCAATGTTACAGGCTCAAAGTAGAGATCTCATTAACACCATGCTGGCTCAAAACTTTTGTACACAAATTGGTGATAGGATAGTCTTGACAGAACAAGGTAGACTCCAGTCTGATCGATTGGCATCAGAGTTGTTTATTGCTTAACTAGACGCAGAGAAACATCATCAACTCTCAAGATGTAGAAACCATTAGGCAAGTGACTAATGTCTAATTGCTCTCTATCATGATGAAATGATACGGGTTTCCCTTCAAGACTATAGAGTTCTATTTCATGATAAGGTGCATCAGAACTTAGCGTGCAAAACCCAGATGTAGGGTTAGGGGAGAGTTGGATTTGTGAAGTGTGATTGTCGTCCTCAATTGATGTAGCTGCACCACATGTGCCTGGAAAATTATTATCAAGATAGATTGCTCTATCAGCGTACCATTCTTTGAGGTAATCTATTTCTTCCTGATAGGTTTCGCCAACAAAGTAATTCCAATTCACATATTCTCCGAGAATTGGCCATTTGATGAAGTTACGCTGCTGAGCTTCATCAAGATACTGTGCTGTTGAGTCTATCCATTGATGGATTGAGGATGTCGATAAGAGATCTTCTCTTAATGTTGTCCATCTACAATCTAGTGCATTACGATAGGCTGGATCTTCAAGAAGTCTTGTCCACCAATTAGGTGGTTCTACACTGAACCAACTGCAAACTTCAGCAAAGTTATATTGATAACCAGTAATCAAGTATGCATCACAATAATCAGCATTTCCATAAGAAAGATTAAAGTCCCACATTGGTCCGCAGGTGAGTTTGCCATCTTTGCTATCCTTGTCTTTATACATAAAACTACTGGAACGATAGCCATCAACCGTTCTGCCCAGTTCTTGCATAATCATGAAATCAATAAAAGATTCTACATTAATATAAGGTTCGTAGCCATCTATTGGATCTTTAAAGTCTGGTCCATACAGCGCACTTTCGAAATCATCAACGTAAGTCGTAATATAATCACGTTGTTCTGGAGTGAGTTCCAGGTACTTGGGGTCATGGTAGAGAAATTCTAATTTGTCTTGATGCGTTGAAGACCAAGAAATGCTACTACTCCCTGTGGGTTTGTCTATCTTAATAATATAGCCGCCAGTTATTGAATCACCTGCATTGTCATCATTATCAAGAGTTGCAATATCTATGCGGTCATTATCCCTTTTGATTTTTTCGATGAGTGTATAGAGTCCAAGGTATTCTCCATTGATAACTAGTTCGCAATACACATATCTTGGTGACCAATCATGCATTTGACCAAAGACCGAGTAAGTCAATTCATTTCTCAATAATGTCTTATCAGGATAAGCACCATATAATATCCAGTCATGCTCTTTAGGCAAGCCTAGAATGCTTGTATTTAGGTTGTTTCCAAGGGAGTCTCTTGTCTCGAAACTGTAACTTTTCTTCGGGTATTGCTGTGAGGTTGATCCTCTAATTTCGATACCTATATGGCCATCATAGTCATTATATGGATCAGTTATGTTATTTCGCTCGCCTTCAGTATTCCAAATGATACCCATGCGACAATTAATCTTTGGATCATCGAGAATCTCTTGATCGTTGGTGTTAATCACTATAATCGGAAGATTAGAGTCCGTGAAGTTAACTTGACCATAGTTAGATTGGAGAAATACAAAGAAGAAGAGTCCAACAAAATAGATCGAATGCCTTTGTAAAGTGTGACTCATATCCACGAAATTAAGCGGTTTTTGATGTTAGAAAGGACAATTTGTCGAATATGTATTTCAAAAGACTTCTTCTAACACTTAGTCAAGATACTCGTGAGGATTTTATACTCGTTTTACAGTTCTAAAATTCTAATATTTGATTTGTAAACTAATCCTAAGTCTTGCTTTACAGTATAACAGCATGCTTTTTGCTCCAGCTGTCCAACATGTTTCAGTAATACCAATAAGTAATTATGTCCCTCGAAAGTCTGTACCAAAAACTATATTGGTAAGATGGAATAGAGTGTTTCGCCCAATTGTGATTTTTAAGAAGAAACTCTCATTTTGGCTCCTACTAATGGCTGGAATAACTTTATCAGCTGGGTTGGTGATCTATCTCTTTACCATCTGGGATGCAGATCTCGATGGGTTGGGGTATTTTACTTTACGATTCTTTGCTGTTTTGTTTCTATCGGCTATCGTCCTAATAGGTATCCTCTTTCTGGCTTGTCCAATACTCTTATTTCTAAGAATTATCCAAGACATGAGATGGTCAAAACGATTTAGTCGTTGTACTAAATTCTAAGCTCTTAGAGAAGAGATTGCTAGAACAAGTCGAAGGCAGAGTTACTTACCCGCTCTTTTTCTTTCATGTTCTTTGAGTAAAATCTTTCTCAACCTCATGGAATCAGGAGTCACCTCAACATATTCATCAGCTTGTATATATTCAAGTGCTTCTTCAAGAGAGAATTTAATGGCAGGTGCTAGTTTCATTTTTGCATCTGCCCCGGCAGATCTCATATTCGTCAGCTTCTTGGTTTTGGTGACATTGACCGTAATATCCATTGGCCTATTGTGCTCGCCAATTACCTGACCCTCATATATTTCCTCATTCGGATCAATGAAGAATTTACCACGGTCTTGCAAGTTGTTCAGAGAGTAAGGTATAGATTTACCTTGTTCTAGGCTAATGAGAGAGCCATTTATTCTTCCTGGTATTTCGCCTTTATAAGGTTGATATTCTATATAACGATGTGCCATTATAGCTTGACCAGCTGTGGCAGTTAAGAGCATATTTCTTAAGCCAATAATTCCTCTCGATGGTATATGAAACTCAATAATTGTTCGATCCATTTTTTGCTGCATCGACAGCATTTCACCTTTACGCTGAGTTACTGCTTCGATCGCTTTCCCTGACATTTCACTTGGTAAATCTATGGTTAGAAATTCTATTGGTTCACAACGTTTTCCATCGATGTTCTTTAGTATTACCTGAGGCTGGCCAATCTGTAGTTCATAACCCTCTCTCCGCATTGTTTCTATAAGTACAGACAAATGCAAAACACCTCTTCCAAAAACTTTAAAAGTATCAGCTGTTTCACCTGATTCTACTCGTAAAGCTAGGTTTTTCTCGGTTTCTTTTTCGAGTCTCTCTTTAATATGCCTGGATGTAACGAATTTTCCTTCTCTACCAAAGAAAGGCGAGTCATTAATTGAGAAAATCATGCTCATGGTTGGCTCATCTATCTTAATCGTAGCCAAGGCTTCAGGAGATTCTGCATCTGCAACAGTATCACCAATTTCAAACCCCTCTAATCCCATGATTGCACAAATATCACCTGCTTGGACTTCTTGAACTTTTGTCTTTTCAAAACCATCAAAAAGGAAGACCTCTTTAGTCTTAGCTTTTACCTTTTCGCCATCTCTTTTTACGAGTGTTACTTGTTGATTTGGTTTGAGCGTGCCTCGCGTGAGTTTTCCAATCGCAATTCTTCCAATAAATGAAGAATAATCTAGAGACGTAATCAAGAGTTGAGTATTGCCATCTTGCACTTGAGGATCTGGAACATGCTCTAGAATGGTATCCATTAAAAAAGCAATATCCTGAGTGGGTGTTTTATAGTCTTCGCCCATCCATCCAAATTTTGCAGAACCATACACCACTGGAAAATCAAGCTGCTCTTCAGAGGCATCTAGACTAAACATCAGATCAAAGACTTTCTCGACAGCTTCATCAGGAGTACAGTTTTCCTTATCAACTTTATTGACGACAACGATTGGCTTCAACTTGAGCTCTATTGCTTTTTGCAAAACGAATCTTGTCTGCGGCATTGGTCCTTCAAAGGCATCCACAAGAAGAAGAACACCATCCGCCATATTGAGTACTCTCTCCACTTCTCCACCAAAGTCAGCGTGACCCGGCGTGTCAATGATATTAATCTTAGTGCCTTTGTAGGTCACTGAGACATTTTTGGCAAGTATCGTTATTCCTCTTTCTCTTTCTAAATCGTTATTATCAAGAATTAACTCACCTGGAGTTTCATGATCAGAGAAGAGTTCTCCAGCAAGGAGCATCTTGTCCACAAGCGTAGTCTTTCCATGATCTACGTGAGCTATTATGGCAATATTCTTTACCTTCTTCATGGGTGTATTCGTTTGAAAATCGCCGCAAATGTAGAACTATATACCAGATATCACTGCTATATATAAGAAAAATGCCTAAGATGTATTACAATTGGTTGTCATCGTCCATGACCTTGATCATGACAACTTCGATTTTCGTGTCGGACATTTCTTCAATAGCATAGATATTTTGCTCATGCAAAATCTCTTCACCAACCTCGGGAATACTTCCTGTGTGTGTGACCAGGAAACCTGAGAGCGTTTGATATTCTCCTTCTGGTATCTTTAATATTGGGTAAGTTTCATTGAGATAATCTATTTCCAATCTACCAGAAAACCTGAAGAACTTCTCATCGATTTTCTCATCAATGTAATCTTCAGCATCGTGCTCGTCTTCGATTTCACCGAAGATTTCTTCTAGAATATCCTCAAGTGTAATCAATCCAGCAATGCTTCCAAATTCGTCCACAACTGCTGCAATATTCGTCCGTTGCTTGATGAAATTGTGCAGGAGATCATTGAGGTTCATAGCTTCAGGAACAAAAGGTAGATCGTAAACTATGTTCTTAATGGTCTTTGGATTGTCAAGTAATTGTTGATGATGGATATAACCAATAATCTCCTCTATGTCGTTATCCACCACTACGATTCTAGAGTGTTTGCTTTCTTGAAAAAGCTTGATTAATTCAATCAGAGAATCATGGATGTCATAATGGACTATTTCTGTTCTGGGAATCATGCAATCTCTCACTTTGATATCCTTTAGACTCAGGGCATTATTTAGTATTTCTTTATCAATGTCATCATCTTCCTCACCAATGTTTTCATCAAGATAGTCTTCTAAGTCCACACTACTTAATCTATAGTCAGACTTGGTTGCTGGTAGTCTCAGCAAGCGCAATAACCCATTCGTAAATAGATTCATAAACCATGTTGGACCTGCAAGAAGCCACCTGAAGAGAACAAGCGGAAATGCAAAGGAATTGAGTGCTTGATTAGAGTACAAGCTGCAGAAAGTCTTAGGAATAAACTCACCGAAGATGAGGACTACTAGTGTGATAAGCAAGGTGAAAATGAAGAGCGAGAGAAGTGCATTGGCAGCTAGAGCTGGAAATAGTGACTCTAGGAGCTTGGTCATAAGAAATGTGAAGGCAACTAAAGCAATATTGTTACCTATAAGCATCGTGCTCAGAAAATGCTGCGGCTTATCATAGAATGAGTTAATAATCGCACTCTTTCTTGAACCTTCCTCTTTTTGCATTGCAATCCCAAGCTTATTAGCTGAGACATATGCTATTTCAGAGCCACTAAAGAAGGCTGACAAGAGTAAAAAGATAAAGATGCTAAGACCAAGTAACATGATGCAAAGGTAGTGAGATTCTCTGGCTAGTTACCCAGAGTGTCTTGATTGAACATAACATACATGGAATAATCAAGTAATAGGTTTCTATTGGCTTTTCTAAAGTATGTTCTCCTTTTTTTATTGTCGGACCAATTCTTCGATAATTGCGGGTAGTGAATTGCTTTTGGATGATTGCAGCTTAGCGAAATAAGGTTATGATAGAAATCATCTGATGGTATATCAATCACCATTCCGTAACCTTGACCTCGTCCACCAATCTCAATGACATAATTAAGAATTGAATTATATACAGTCTTTTCTGCATTCTGAGAATCTCGAAATACTAAGCTATTAGCATTCAGGCTATGATGGTGGTGGATATTCATGATCTTATTTTCTTGACTACCTTCTAACAAAAAGGCTGTCCCTCCCTGTTGACCAACTCTATTGAATACAATATTATGAATTGTACATGCATTGGAATTGTAAACGTGTATGCCTATGCTAGTTTGTTGAATAACAAGATCGGAGAGAGTATGAAAATAATTGGTAGATTGAGAAGCATAGCGATTAGTTGGCTCGTGTTGGTTATTATAGAGAAAAATACCTGTAAGACTATGTTTTGTTGGTTTAGTGTCACTCTTAGGTTGCGGGCCAGCAAGGGTAACGTTGCTTACTTTGCAGTATTTTATGGCACCTTTAGTTCGATTGTCAGGGTGCCCGATCTTTATGATACCTTCTGTTAGGTTATTACAATTTGTCTTGATCTCATTACTTACACTTCCAACTATTGAAGCATATTCACCACAGAGATTGAATAATGGTGCAGTGTTAGGTTTGCCTTTTATGAAGCAAGTATTGCGAACGACTGAAGCTCCTGGTTCGAGAACAAGTTGATCTCGTTTTTTGAGTGTGACGGTACCATTTATTGTCCATTCACCTTCTCCAAGAATGATTTGTTTACTTTGATCTTTTTGAGGTGCACAATTATCATTCATGAATAGACAATTGAGCTCTTCGGTGACATCAATGTTTTTGCCTGGATAATCAGGTCTGAGTATTGATTGTGCCTGCGTTGTACTTGATGCAAAAAACAGAAGAAATAACAGTATTCTCATAGTAATGAATAAAAATCAATTCAAAGCTAAGAGAAAAGGCATTGCAAAAAGTAAAGTGTGAAGCGATGTCGATTAATATTCTAGGAGTTAAATCTAATTAGTGGTCATCTCTACAAGATATACATGACAACCTTATCATTGGAAGTAATATAAACCTAACATGAAAAAACCCTTGCAAATCAAATGACTTACAAGGGTTAGTGGTACCTCCAGGAATCGAACCAGGGACACATGGATTTTCAGTCCATTGCTCTACCAACTGAGCTAAGGTACCGTTACTTTTAAGTTGGTTTCCTGAGGAACTTCTTCCTCTACTTAAAGCGGATGCAAATTTAAGCGGATTTTTTATTACTCCAAACTAATTGCCAGTAGTTTTATCACCTCATCGAAATGCTATGGAAAGATTCATTGATTATTACACTGGACCTCAAGGTATCTGGGCCATTGAAGCCAATGATGAAGGTATTACAAAGATTCGATTAGAAGAGGTATGTTCTGAACAAACAAGAGAAAACCAATTTACCAAGCAGTGCATTGAGCAATTAGATGCTTATTGGAATGCTGGTCTGCGGCAGTTTGACATCCCTTTGTCTCCAGCAGGAACACCCTTCCAGCAATCAGTGTGGAACTCTCTAAAAACAATTCCATATGGCCACACATGGACTTATAAACAACTAGCTCAAAGCATTGGTAACCTGAAAGCAATCAGAGCAGTTGGAGCTGCAAATGGTAAGAACCCAATTCCAATCATCATTCCTTGCCACCGAGTTATTGCTTCGAATGGTCGGCTACAAGGCTATGCTTTAGGTTTGGAACTTAAAAGACAATTATTGGATTTAGAATTGCGTAATACTAATGCATTACTATTCTAATAATCTTAAAGCCCCAAGCTATGAGAAATATCTTTCAAAGTTTTGCGATAGCACTCGTTCTCTGTGCAACATTGACTTCTCTTCAAGCTCAATATTTTGGCAAAAACAAACCACGATATAGATCATTTGATTTTGAAATTCGAGAAACCCCACATTTTTCGATTTATAACTATACCGAAAATAAAGGGCTGATCGATGAGATTGGCGTCTGGTGTGAAGAATGGTATTATGCACATCAAGAAGCGCTACAAGATACATTGAGCTTTAAGAACCCACTGATTCTCTATAACAATCATGCTGAATTTCAGCAAACAAATACAATTGGCGGAAGTATTGGTGTAGGTACAGGTGGTGTCACAGAAGCATTCAAGAATCGAGTGATACTACCATTTACTTTTACTAGACAACAACTTCATCATGTCATTGGACATGAATTGGTACATGCATTTCAGTATAATATCGTCATCAATGGTGATAGTACCAGTCTTGCAAATCTTGGTAATGTGCCGCTTTGGTTAGTAGAAGGCCTAGCTGAATATTTGTCAATCGGCAATCATGACCCACATACTGCCATGTGGATGAGAGATGCTGTCCTCCATGACGATATACCTTCAATCAAAGACTTGAACTCAGGTAGATATTTTCCATACAGATATGGTCAGACCTTCTGGACTTATATCACAGGAAGGTATGGAGATGAGATAATTCGACCACTCTATGATTTAACAGCTGCCATTGGATTAGAACAAGCCATACTAGGTTTGACTGGATTAGAATTAGAAACATTAAGTGATGATTGGGTAAGCGCTATGCGTGATAAATACTCACCTTACGTCTCTAAATCCAAGTCTTACGGCAAACCTCTAATAGGCTCAAAGAACCCAGGAGAGATGAATATCTCGCCAAGTTTAAGTCCAAATGGGAAGTACGTAATTTTTCTATCCAGCAGAGACGTGTTTTCTACAGATCTCTACTTAGCTGATGCAAGGTCTGGTGAAGTAATTAGAAAAGTTTCTAGTTCTTTGAAGGATGATCATCTTGATGCCTATAACTATCTAGAATCTTCAGGGACTTGGTCACCAAGAAGCGATCAATTTGCATTTGTAGCTTTCAAGAAAGGAAGGAATGTCTTGGTAATCAAAGATGTCGAAAATGGAAAGACAATTGGAGAGCATAATTTGGATGGTGTTCCAGCTTTCACAAATCCGGCTTGGTCGCCTGATGGTAAGCAAATATTAGTGACAGGGTTGGTAGAGGGTCAGACTGACATTTACAGCTTTGATTTAAGATCAAGAAAAGTTGCTCAAATTACGAATGACATTGATGCAGAATTGCAAATACAATTTAGCTCTGCAGGAGATAAAATTGTCTATGCTACAGATAATCGCAGTTTAAGGGAAGGAAAGATTAAAGGGAAGTGGACTTTCGACATAGCAGAATTGGAGATGAGTTCAGGAAGAGAAACAATCCATGATATTTTCTACGGTGCTGACAATCTCAATCCCGCATATGATGAAGATGGTAATATCTTTTTCTTAAGCAATAGAGATGGTTATCGAAATTTATACAGTTTTCATCCTGACTCTACAGCTGTCTACCAAGAGACTCAAATCTATACCGGAATATCAGGCATTACACCATACTCGCCAGCAATTAGTGTAGCCCAGTCTCGAGATAGGATAATGTATACATTGTATGACGCTAGTGGGTATAATATTATTAGAGCAACTTCGAAGAACTTCTTGCATCAAACAGTTGATCGCATTCTGGTTGATCAAGAGCCAGGAACCTTGTTAGGTCACGGAAGCTCGAAGACTAAGATTGTCGATAGGAATCTTTCACAACTTACTACAGAAGCAGCTTTGGATTCGGTAGTAACATTTTCTGATGCGAAGTATAGGCCAAATTTCAAACTGGATTATGCGACAGGAGGCGGGGGTATAGGAGTAGGATCTGGAGTAGGAACAGCGAATACCTTCGGAAATTATACCAGCTTAGCTGGTGGGGTAGGACTATTGTTTGGTGATATGCTTGGTAACAACCAACTCTTCACCCAACTTTCGTTAAATGGTGAAATCCTTGATTTTGGAGGACAACTTGCTTATATCAATCGCAAGAACAAACTTGCGTGGGGCTTAGGACTAGGGCACATACCTCAGCGAACTGGTTTCCAATATGGACAGTTTAATGGACAGTTTTATGAGCAAGTGACTGATCTGATCAGGATTTATGATGATAACTTGACAGGATTTGTTCACTTTCCTTTCTCTACAACACTGAGAATTGAAGGCAGTGCTGGTATTGGATATCGTTCGTTCAGATATGATCAATACAAAGAAGTCTACACCTATGATGCAATATCAAACTCTTTCTTTCTGGTTGAGTCTCAAAGAGAGCGACAAGAAATTGGTGATGAGTTACGATTTAATCAATACTACACCTTAGTCAAGGGAGCAAATGCGAGTGTTGGAACAGCACTAGTTGGTGATAATGCATTTTTTGGTCTTACATCTCCTCTTGCAGGACATAGATTTAGGATAGGAGTAGATAAGTTTTTTGGTTCGGATGACTATTTTGCAACAATAGTTGATTTAAGAAAGTACTTCTGGCTTAAGCCAATTTCGATTGCAATCAGAGGGATGAGCTATAATAGGTTCGAAAGGAATGTGAATGCCATCTATCCATTATTTATTGGTAATATGGGATTCGTCAGAGGGTACGGTAGCATCATAGGCCAAGATCAAATTAGCCACCTAGACAACCCCTATTTCAATCAATATATTGGATCAAAGATTGCGCTTGCCAATTTAGAGGTTAGACTGCCTTTTACTGGTCCTAAGCAATTAGCTACTATACCTAGCAAATTTTTATTCACAGATATCAATCTGTTTTTCGATGCCGGTTATGCTTTCAATTCATTTGATGATTTTGAAAATGGAGAATTTATCATCGTTGAAGAAGTAGATCCAGATACTGGTGACCAGGTAATCAAATCAGTAGAAATCAACCCAGCATTAGCTATGAGTACCGGTATTTCTTTGAGGTTGAATCTCTTTGGAGCTATGATTGTAGAACCATATTTGGCTTGGCAGTTAGTAGATGGTGGCAAACGGACTTTTGGGTTGAATATAGTACCTGGGTGGTAATGAAAGCCTTCTTTGGACTACTCTAAATAAAGCTATACTCATGATTTTTGGGTTGATAAAACTGCGTATAGAGTAGAGTATGTAGACAAAATATGGCATAAAAAAACCTCACTT
>JAHDEL010000040.1 GCA_020628855.1 Saprospiraceae bacterium
TAGGGACCATTTTTGCCCCATTAATGTGGTTGATTGGTGTTGCAGACGATGATGTAATGCTGATGGGTCAATTACTCGGAATAAAACTAGCAGCCAGTGAATTTGTTGGCTATGTGCAACTTGCAGATTTGAAGGATGTTAACAATGCTATTCATCTCACCCATGAAAAATCTATCCTTATGGCGACCTATATGCTTTGTGGATTTGCCAATTTTGCAAGTATTGGTATCCAGATAGGAGGAATTGGGTCACTCGCGCCTGGTCAAAGAAAAACATTATCAGAGTTTGGTCTCAAGGCTGTGATCGGGGGATCACTTGCATCACTCTTATCTGCAACAATTGTTGGCATGTTGTTTTAGAGACAAAATTGTCCGAGTTTAACACTTTAACTCTTTCAGAATCCGTTATTGAACTAAGGATTTTCTGTATCCTTGCAACTCAGTCGTAAACCAAACTAGTACTCTGTGACACTTTCGAAGTTGATAGCTTTGTTCATAACTTTATGCTTCAGTGCATCAGTAGTCTATTTCACTGTTCTCAAACCAGAAGGTTATACATTCGACAAACTCAATTTTCCCAAACTTTCGTTTTCAAAGTCTAAGCAAAACAAAGAGTACAAGGCTAGCTTTAAGTCTAAGAAAGACTATTCCAAACCCAATACTTCTTATTCTCCCAAAGTCATAGACTCATTCAATGGAGTCGAAATATATGACAATGGAAAAACTACGAACGTCTATGGTCGAAATACAACTAAAGACGGGTATAATCTTGGATTGAGGTATCAATGCGTCGAATTCGTCAAGCGATATTATTACGAATACTACAATCACAAGATGCCTGACAGTTATGGTCACGCAAGAGAGTTTTTTAACACTAGCCTACCTGACGGAAGGTTTAATTCCGCTAGAGGACTCTATCAATTTAAGAACAAGAGTAAAACGAGGCCCCAAGCAGGTGACTTGTTGGTTTTTGGACCTACCCCTGGTAATAGCTACGGTCATGTTGCCATCATTGCTTCGGTACAATCTGATAATATAGAAATTGTACAACAAAACCCAGGTCAAGGTAACTCCAGTCGAGTTAATATAGCATTAGGCCAACTGGATGGAAAGTGGTATCTCTATGGTAAGCATATTTTGGGTTGGTTGAGAAAAGACTAATAGGTTAATCCAAGTTATTTCTCTCTGCTCTTTTGATTCTCTTGTTCTACCTTCTTCATTATCTTTAGATGCAATTCAGTATCTATGAGCTTATCCTACTTAGACTGGTCAATCGTGATTGCTTTCTTCGCAATATCCTTAGGCATTGGCTTGTGGTCATCCAAAAGAGCATCAACAAGTAAAGAAGAGTATTTTCTTTCAGGTCGAAAAATGCCTTGGTGGCTATTGGGTGTATCGATGGTTGCTACAACTTTCTCTGCGGATACTCCAGCCTTGGTCACAGATATCGTACGTCAAAACGGTGTCAGTGGTAATTGGATTTGGTGGGCTTTTCTACTTACAGGTATGTTGACCGTATTTATTTATGCAAGACTTTGGCGACGATCCGGCATACTGACAGATCTTGAATTCTATGAACTTAGATATAGTGGAGAAGCAGCAACATTTCTGAGAGGATTCAGAGCTGTATACTTAGGATTAATTTTCAACATCCTAGTAATGGCAAGTGTTTGTCTTGCTGCAATAAAGATCGGCTCTACGTTATTTGGCTTGAGCCCTATTCATACCTTACTTATATCAGCTAGTGTTACTGTAATCTACTCGGCACTTGGTGGTCTGAGGAGTATTATTCTTACCGACTTTTTCCAATTTGTCTTGGCTATGATTGGCTCTATATGGGCTACCATTTACATTGTTCAATTACCAGAAATAGGTGGACTCGACAATCTCCTGACACATGAAGCTGTGAGAGATAAGCTGGATATTATTCCAGGTACAAATGATCCACAAACTTTGCTCATCCTCTTTATATTACCACTCACAGTGCAATGGTGGGCTTCGTATTATCCTGGATCAGAGCCTGGAGGTGGCGGTTACATAGTTCAGAGGATGTTGGCTTCTAAAAATGAAAAAGAGGCAATCTATGCAACATTAGTTTTTAATATTGCGCACTATGCTTTAAGACCTTGGCCCTGGATACTTATTGGGCTTGCATCCTTGGTTATCTTTCCTAGCTTACAAAGTATTTCAACAGCATTTCCTGACGTCGAGCCAGGCTTAATTGGCCATGATCTTGCATATTCAGCTATGCTGACGTATCTACCAGCTGGACTATTGGGATTAGTTGCAGCTTCTTTGGTAGGAGCATTTATGAGCACAATTAGCACTCACTTAAATTGGGGAACATCTTACCTCATCAATGATGTTTATCACAGATTTATTAATCCTGAAGCATCGGAAGCAGTCTTAGTTCACTATTCTAGAATATTGACCATAGTTATTATGGTGCTTGCTGGAGCTTTATCATTAAACCTTGATACCGCTAAAGACACTTTTGAAATCATTGTACTCATTGGAGCAGGGACTGGCTTGATTTATATTTTGAGATGGTTTTGGTGGAGGATCAATGCATATAGTGAAATTGCAGCTATGGTAATTTCATTTATTGTGGCCTTAGCATTCAAGTTTGTCTTCACCGACATCCCGACTCATTGGGCACTTATTATCAGTGTAACCGTGACAACACTAGGTTGGATTATTGCCACTTATCTTACACCGCAAACAAAAGATGAAATTCTCATTAGTTTCTACGAAAGAATCCATCCATATGGTAAAAGTTGGCAGAATAAAATGACAAGTCTTGGTGTAAAGCTGATCAAAAATGAAGAAAAATTCAACCAGGATTTAATCTTGATTATTTTGGCTTCATTTGGCATTTATGGCGCCTTAATTGGTACTGGATTTGTAGTTTACGGCAGTGGGATTAATGGAATAATTACCTTAGCAATTAGCATTTTGCTTCTTGGTTTTGTTATAAAAAAGCTTGTTAAACTCCGCACATAATTACCTAAATTCATTTACTTTTACAGCAGTTTGGAGTTAGATTAAAACCTGAGAAGTCAACTTTCTTGATCCCGTAAATTGGTTTAGCTTATCTAAGCCTACCCTTTTTATAAGTTTAATAATTTAATATGAGAGTTTATCAACAAAGCATAAACAATGCTAGTGCTGTGTCTGATCTTAGCATTGATTTAAATCCAAATGTGTTCTTCCTCTTTGTTTCACCCACTTACACAGAGAAGCAAGAAACTATTTCAGCGATCAGAGCAAAATATCCAAAGGCACTACTTTTCGGATGTTCTACATCTGGTGAAATTCTTGGCAATAACGTTACTGATGATACGGTAGCCTTGACTGCTGTTGAATTTGAAAAGACTGAAACAAAGCTTGCGGAAATTGACATAAAGGATTGTAATGGAGATAGTAGCCTGGCAGGCATGAAGCTAAGTCAATCATTAAACGGAGAGAACTTGAAGCATGTATTCGTCTTATCTGATGGATTAAATGTCAATGGAGCAGAACTAGTCTTAGGGCTCAATAAGACAATTCAAGAGGGAGTAAGTATTACTGGTGGCCTTGCTGGAGACGGACCTAATTTTAATGAAACATTTACCATTGCCAATGAAAATATCAGTAGTAATAAGATAGTTGGTCTTGGTCTCTATAGCAATGCATTGAATGTTCAATTTGCCTCAAAGGCAGGTTGGGATAGCTTTGGTGTAGAACGTGTTGTAACGAAATCTGATAAAAATGTACTCTATGAATTAGATGGTCAACCTGCACTTGAGTTATACAAATCATTTTTAGGAGATAAGGCAAAAGATCTTCCAGGTTCTGGTCTTCTCTTTCCACTAAGCATGAGAAACGAAGAAGATACAGAACCTGTAATTCGTACGATACTAGCCATTGATGAAGAGAACCAAAGTCTAACATTTGCAGGAAATATCCCTGAGAAATCTTATGTGAGATTAATGAAGGCAAATATTGACAGACTCATTGATGGAGCTGAAGAATCAGCAATTATAACTGATAAACAATCTGACATCCAATCGGAACTCGCCATATTAATTAGTTGCGTGGGTCGTCGCTTGGTGATGAAGCAATTAGTTGAAGAAGAAGTAGAGGCAGTTAATGGTGTCCTAGGAGATCAATCACGTTCGACAGGCTTTTACTCTTATGGTGAATTAGCACCTTTTGATACTTTCAAGGCTTGCACCCTACACAATCAAACTATGACTATCACCACTTTAAGTGAATAAATGGGCATAAATAATTATCATAGACTTCTAAAAAGGCAGATCAAGAAAGGTGGTCTTACTCCGGAACAAATAGACTCTCTTGCACCATTCCTTGATTCTATCAATGAGGCTTATTCTGATTACAGTAGTGATATGTCTCATTTGGAAACAATACTCGAGAAAAGTTCTAAAGAACTCTTTAGTATCAATCAGCAATTAAGATCCAATGTTGATGATATCTCGAAACGCTTGGATAACATTGTTTCTAATATTAAGGAAGTCATATTTGAGACTGATGCAAAAGGGAATTGGGTCTATCTTAACTCAGCATGGAAGCTAGTAACAGGACTGGAGTCTGATGAATGCATTGGTAGACATTACAGCGAATTCACCCAACATCTTCTAAAGCGGGACAAATCAAAGTTATCTAAGTTAAGTGCTCTTGAGTTTGATCATTACAAAGGTACAATAGAGTGCCTCATTGATGAGGAGCACCATAGCTGGTTTGATATTTCTTTACAGGTTATCACGGATAAGGATGGTCAACCCACTGGGTGTATAGGGACAATGGTGGATGTCACGAGTATCAAGCTGATTGAGAATGAACTCAAGGTCGCAAATGCTGCAAAAGATGAATTTCTTTCCACCATGTCTCATGAGATTAGAACTCCTCTGAATGCAGTAATTGGAATCAGTCATTTGTTGTTACTTGAAGATCCTATGGAGAGTCAGTTGGAGAATCTGAATGTACTCAAATATTCTTCAGAGCATTTATTGGGTATAGTCAATGATATTCTCGACTTTAATAAAATTAATGCTGGACTGCTTGAGTTAGAAGAGACCGAATACAGCATTGAACACATACTGAACAGCTTAAATAGCACATATACAACTAAGGCCGCTGAAAAGAATGTAAGATTTGTCATAAAGAGAGATGATATACTTCCAAGTGTCCTGATTGGAGATTCCCTGAGAATTGCTCAAGTACTCAATAACATCATTAGTAATGCAATTAAGTTTACTGAAGAAGGCAAGGTCACTTTAGATATTGAGGTAGAATCCAAAACTGATGATGAAGTTGAGATCTTGTTCAAAGTTATTGATACCGGTATTGGTATAGAGGCTGAAAATCAACAAAAAATATTCGATTCTTTTGCTCAAGCGAATATCGATACAACTAGGAAATATGGTGGTACTGGTCTTGGCTTAGCCATTTGCACTAGGTTACTCAAATTGATGGGGTCTGACTTATCTCTAGAGAGTGAATTTGGCAAAGGCAGTACATTTTCATTTCTACTCAAGCAAAAAATCAGCGACAACTTTGCTGAATCAAAAGCTACAGTTAATAGTACACTACCTTCATTTGCAGGACTTGATAATCTCAATGTGCTAGTTGTCGAAGATCATAAGATAAACATCATTGTCATCAAGAAATTTTTCAAAAAATGGAAGATCGATTTTGACATTGCTGAGAATGGAGCATTAGCTGTTGAACAAGTAGAGAAAAAAGCCTACGATGTAATACTTATGGATTTAAGGATGCCTGTAATGGATGGTTACACTGCCTCTTCACATATTCGAAAATCCAAAGCATTTAAGAATGCTACGATACCTATTTATGCATTATCAGCATCCGCAACAATGGATGTCAGAGATAAAGTAGAAAAGCATGGAATGAATGGGCATATTTCGAAGCCATTTAACCCAACAGATTTGTATCAAACACTGAAATCTATTCAGTTAGAAAAAGAAAGTCAATAATTGATCCAGTCAATATCTTTCTTGAGCATAGCTTGAGTTTTTGCATATGCAGAATCTTGATCTGGCACAAAATCATAAATCCAATTGGCAATAGGTGGTAAGCTCATGAGAATGGATTCTGTACGGCCATTGGTATCTAATCCAAACTTAGTCCCTTTATCCCATACTAGATTAAATTCAACATATCTGCCCCTTCTCAAGGATTGCCATTGCAAGTCTTGGTCGTTATAGGTTCTAGTCTTGTTGGCATCAACTAGGTATGTATAGATTGGTATAAAGCTTTTGCCAACAGCCTTTACATATTCAAAAACAGCAGCTTTAGATCCTTTGCTTTCATCTAATCTGTCAAAGAAAATACCACCAATTCCTCTTGTCTCTTTTCGATGCTTGATATAGAAGTACTCATCGGCCCACTGTTTAAACTTCGGATAATAATTACCATCAAACTTATCAGAAACAGTTTTTAAGTAGCGATGGAACCATCCTGCCTGTTCTGGTTGAATAAGGTGCGGTGTAACATCGATACCTCCACCAAACCACCAATGACCAGAATCCGTTTGGAAGTATCTGACATTCATGTGTATAATCGGAATATGAGGAGACTTTGCATGCAGCACAATGGAAACTCCAGTTGCAGTAAAGTTATTAGCAGGCAAACCTAATTTATTCGCAATTTTTTCTGGCATGTTACCTTCTACTGCAGAAAAATTAACTCCACCCTTTTCAATCAGACTGCCAGTAATTATTCTGGTTCTTCCACCACCACCTTCAGGTCTGTGCCAGAGATCTTGGTGGAATTTACCACCATCTAATTGTTCCAAAGAATGACAAATATCATCTTGTAACCCTTTGAACCATTCAATAATGCCTTCTGCTGTCAATTGCATAAATTACTCTGTAGATAATCTCTCTTTGAGCGATTGGACAACGCTCTTTGTATTTCCTACAAAAGTATCATTCCCTACTATAAAGACTGGTCTTTTTAAGAAAGTGTATTCTTCGAGAATGTATTTTTTGTACTCTTGTTCGCTAAGTGTCTTTGTATTAAGGCCCATTGAACGATACTTCATCGCACGCTTGCTGAACACGGCCTCATACCCACCAGAAGCTTTTGCTATTGCATCAAGTGTAGCTTCGTCAATATTCTCTTCTTTGATGTTTTGCAGCTCACCCTTCCATCCGACTTCTTTTACGATTCTTTGGCACGTGCCACAATTATTCAGTATATAACCTTTCATCTTCATAAATTGAGATTTGATAAAAGGTAAAGAGTGTAAATAGAGAAAGGTTCTTAATTCTGATAAATTAACTCAAAATTTTACAAGAAATCCAGTAACAGTTTAAATGAAGTACTTTAGATTAATTCCAAAATTGACCGGTAAATTAACGGTGTGTAATAAATCTTGCTGGTCATTTGAGAACAATCTAAATGACGGAGCAATTGGCTTAGTCAAAATTACTCCAAGACCAAATTTCCCAGATTGATATTCATATCCCAGGCTTGCCTCAAAATTCCAATCCGTGCTTTTGGCTACTGTGTAAGAGTGTACATGATTTGCCGTGCTGTGATTTTGGTAGAGATAAGTAAAATCTACAACTCTCACTTCTTGACTAGTCAAACGCTTGGTAACAGAGCTTTCTATCTGGATATTGTTGGTTACATTTCTGACTATTTGTCCACCAACATGAAAGTTGTGCTTTTTAAAATGACGTTTAATCCTCACAGGTGCAACAAAGTTCACAAGTTGACTAAATGTGAAATCATGTTCTGATGCCAATTCAATATCAGATTGCGCTTGATTCTTGATCGAAAATAAATTCTCCTCCTTGATTTTAAAATTAAACCCAGCACCAGTTTCAAAACTCCAATTACCCATCGGGACATTTACTCCTGCTATTAATCTAACACCAGCATTTTGATTGGACAACCCAAGTTCAGAAAACATTCTGACTGGTTTTTTTCTGAGAGGGATTAAAATTTGTCCAAACTTACCATCCATAGGTAGACTTGCGGAGTGTTCCAAATTTGGACTCACGCCTGTTGGTAGGAATGTGATAGCATCAACAGTTGGTTGGTTATGCTCAATCACCTTTTCCGAAGAAACAGATGCAATAACCTTATCAGTTAATTCAGCAACTTGAGAATGCTTTGTCACAATTGGTATTGTAGTTTCATTCTGTAATGCAACTGATTGATCAGAAAGAATAGCAGTGTTATGTCGTGAGAGAATTGTCTTTACTTTCTCTTGAGAATTTTGAACTACCTTATTATCGGCATTACTTTTAGTCTCTACACTTGCTTGAAGCGGCGTTGCGGGTATTTCTTTAGTTTCAGGTATTTGAGGACCAACTGGTAATGTTTCATTATCAAAACCCTCATGTAATTCTAACTTACTTGGCTCTTGCTCAATGAGTACAGCACTATCATCAATACTAAAGAATGCATACATGGCAGTCAATCCCACCAAAGCTAAAATAAGCGAGAGTCTCCTTGTCCAAATAATGTCGCCCCCCTTGGGCGTATAATTGATCGCTTCTGCACCTACTCCTTGCGAAAATGCTTCCCATGCTTGCTCAGCGCCATTGTAGTCGATCCCATTAATTTGGTCTCTGATAAACTTGTCGAAATTGTGGTTACTCTTCATTACTATAAAAAAGCATTACATCACAGTAATACTGTGCTTGTTTGTTGTAAATATTGTTTGACCAATTTCCTTGCATTATTCACATGCCAGTGTGATGTACCTTCTGTAATAGAAAGTTCTTGAGCAATTTCTTTATGGTTATAACCTTCAAAAACGTACAGGTTAAAGACCATCCTAGTTTTTTCAGGTAGCCTTTGAATCTGCTTCATAATATCTGCTTGCAACAAAGTTTGCTCTCCACTATTGCCTTCCATTCCACATGCTTTTTCAGCAGAGAAATCAAACTCAACAATCTCCATCTTTTTCTTTCTAAGGAAATCTATTGCAGTGTGGATAATCACTGTCTTTGTCCACCCATAAAAGCTCTCACTTTTGATCTTTCCTTCTTTGACATACTTTATAACCTTTACCATAGAGTCGTTAAATACTTCCATAGCATCTTCTCTGTTTCGGCAGTATCGCATGGTGACACCAAAAAACTTTTGGTAACATTCCATGTAAATCTGCTTTTCTGTATGGAGGTTATTTATCATAGTGTCTTTAAGGAACAATACTACGTACGTAGTTATTACCCTAGTCCTTTGGTAACTTATTTAAAATTACGAAGAATTTTTTATCACCAATGTCAAATCAGGTGCTTAACAGCACTTTAACTCTCGCCCAAATTCTTTGGTTTTCTACCAGAAATAGAAAGATAGTAACTGTATTCAGAAATGAAATCAGTTTAGAGTTTGTCCACAACTACATTTGAAGTATAAATAACAAATAATCATTCGGACATGAAACATTTACTAATCATTACGTCACTAATCATCTCAATTACATTACAAGCACAAGATGCATTCATAGATTTTGATGCTCCCTTATTTGATGAAGAAGTTCTTTCCTCAATAGCACCAGATGCACAATATATCTCTGGCCCTCATGCATTCGAGACTATTCAGCTTGATGAAGACAAAGACTTCTTTATCCATTCTGAAGATATTTTTAAAACGATCAGTTTATCGAACTCAGACGAGAAAGTTTTTCAAAATCTGCCTGTATACTCTGATAAATTACATTTGAACTTGAATAATTATACTTCAGGAGTCTATGATTTATTAGTCTATTATGAAAATAATCCTGAACCTTCAATAATCCAGATTACTCTAAAGTAACAACCTCTAAAAACCAATCATTATGAGCAGATTTCATTTTAACATCAATAAACAGAAAGAAACAGTTTCTGTAGCATTCTTCGGAACAATCAAATTTACCAATGTCATGGATTTCTGTAATGCAATTACTTCCATTGTAAGAAATGGAGAAACATTAATTGCTGACTTCACTGATGTGACAGCCATTGAAAAAAGTGGGCACATTGCTCTTGATTTAATTAGAGCAAATCTCTCTGCAAAAGGCTCTAATTTTATTATAAGTACTAGAATATGATTCAGAGCTAGAGCATCGTTTTTCAAAAAGGAGAAGTTCTCATAAAAGGTGTGTACGTGGCTATGTATATTTGCAGCTTTTTACACATAGCCCGAGATTGCCTTCATGAGCCAAAAAACAATAAAGACTGCTCTTATTTCAGTATTTGATAAAGGTGGACTAGATTCAATACTACCACTTCTCAAAAAACACAACATTCAAGTCTTATCCACAGGTGGTACTTATAACTTCCTATCGGATAAAGAGCTCCGACTCTCAAAAGTGGAAGACCTCACCGCATATCCATCAATCCTTGATGGTCGTGTAAAGACTTTACACCCAAAGGTATTTGGAGGAATATTAGCTAGGAGAATTGAAGCACACCGCGAGGAACTCAGCAATTACAACATTCCGGAAATTGATCTTGTAATAGTTGATCTCTATCCATTTGAAAAAACAGTTGAACAGAGCGAAGACCATCAAGCCATCATCGAGAAAATTGACATTGGTGGAATTTCTTTGATAAGAGCTGCTGCAAAGAATTACCAAGATGTAGTCGTAATCCCTTCAAAGCAACACTATTCCAGTTTGGCATCAATTCTTGAACATCCTTCGCCATCAACCACATTAGAAGAAAGAAGAGCACTAGCTTCTGCAGCATTTAGCATAAGCAGTAGTTATGATGCCGCGATCAGAAATTATATCATTGATGAGCCGCTACCCGCAATTCAATTAGACAAAAGTAATGTGCTCAGGTATGGAGAAAACCCCCATCAACAAGGAATATTCTTTGGTGAGATGGAGTCTATGTTTAATAAACTTTCTGGGAAAGCTCTCTCATACAATAACCTTGTTGATGTTGATGCTGCAATTAACCTAATGAAAGAGTTTGCTGATGAAGGACCAACGTGTGCTATTCTGAAGCATACTAATGCATGTGGTGTTGCCCAAGGAAAAACACTCTTGGAATCGTGGGAAAGAGCTTTGGCTGCAGATAATGTATCTGCGTTTGGTGGCATTTTTATATTTAATCAAGAATTAGACCTTAGTACAGCAGAAGCCATTGACAAACTCTTTTATGAAGTAGTTATCGCTCCTGGGTTCTCACCAGAAGCAAAGAACCACTTAGCGAAAAAATCAAAACGTATTCTTCTCAAACTCAATCATTATAACAAAGGAGTAAAATCTGTCAAAACAATACTCAATGGTTACATCGAACAAGATATCGATCTCACTTTGGAGGAGGGGAAGGATTTTAAGATAGCTACAAAGCAGCACCCAACTGCCGAGCAATCAGAAGATTTAGTGTTTGCTTTAAAGTGCGCAAAGCATCTCAAATCCAACACTATTGTTTTTGCAAGAAATAAGCAACTTCTTGGAATGGGTTGTGGACAGACAAGCCGAGTTGATGCATGTAAACAAGCAATTGCAAAAGCAGAATCTTTTGGCTTTGATCTAAAAGAAAGTGTGATGGCATCAGATGCCTTTTTCCCATTCCCAGACTGTGTTGAACTAGCCGCTGCTGCGGGGACTAAAGCTATAATACAGCCCGGTGGATCTATAAAGGATCAATTGAGTATTGATGCTTGTGATAAGCATGATATTGCTATGGTAATGACTGGAGTTAGACATTTTAAGCACTAAATTGAATATGATAGTTCTTTGCATAGACGAGGGAAACACCAGTGTGAAAATGGGTCTATTTGCAGGAGATAATCTTGTGAAATATGGTCGATTTGAAGAAGATTGGGCTAGTGATATCCCTCAATTTGTCGGAGTTCAAGAACCAGAACGCATCATGTTTCTTTCATCGAAAGAGGACTATGCTTCAGTAGAAGAAAAAATCAACCATCCAAACCTACACATTATTCGTCAAGTTGATGACATCCCTCTGACAATTGAATACTTGACACCCAAGACTTTGGGCAAAGACAGAGTAATATCTGCATATGCTGCAACTCAATTATTCCCAGATGACCATTGTGCAATATTTAATATTGGCACTTGTCTGACTTCAGATTTTGTGGAAAGAGGAGGAATATATAAAGGTGGTAATATAAGCCCCGGACTAAAAATGAGGCTCAAGTCAATGCATAAATTTACTGCTAAGCTTCCTTGGGTAGAGGTAGATGCAGAATTAGAACCTTTGGGATTGACAACTGAGCAAGCCTTACAAAATGGTGCTTATTATGGAATGCTGTACGAAATTCAAGGTTTTATCATTTCCTTAAGAAAAAAATATAACTATATACGCGTTATGCTTACAGGAGGCGACGCAAATTATTTTGCAAAAAGATTAGAAAAGTCCATCTTTGTTGATCCTTTCCTCAATCTTAAAGGCTTACACTATTTATCACAATCCTATGCTTAGATATTATTCTATCATACTATTATCATTATGCCAACTCTACGGATTTGGTCAATCTACTGATAATTCTATTTTTTCTAGATTTGGTCTAGGAGATATACAACCTCAATCTTATACAAGTTTTCAAGCACTTGGAGGTAGTGCATCTGGGTACGCGACCACTTTTACAATAAATAGCGTTAATCCGGCTTTCTATTCCAAACTTGGGACAACTGCATTTGATTTTGGATTATCTGCAAGATATTTCAGAACCGATTTGAATGGAGAAGCAGGGAATAGCATCTGGGCCGGTCACCTAGAGAATGTAGCAATTGCGTTTCCACTAAGGAATGCAATTAATAAGAGCTTAGACCCAATAAAGAAACCTACAGATTTTGGTATGGCTTTCGGAATCCATCAAGTCTCAAGAATTGGATATAATGTCTCGAGTACAGAATTAATTGATGGAATCGGTCAAATTAAGAGAGAGTATGAAGGCTATGGTGGACTCTACAAATTCTATTGGGGGAATAGTGTTAAGTATAAAAACTTTTATGCTGGAATCAATGCTAGCTACTTATTTGGAAGATTTACTTATGAGAAAAACATTCTTTTCTCGGACATTCTAAGTGCGTTTGATGATTATTTTACTACGAGCTATAACGCACGAGGATTTCAGTTAGATTATGGGCTTGCTTACTCGCACAACTTCAAACAATCAGAAGAAGTAGATGCCAATAACCTATTTGGTAATATTCTGACCATTGGGGTGCATGGAATGCTGCCAACCAATTTAAAGACACTAGCTGACGAGCAGAATGTATTAATACAAGACTTTGGAACTGTATCCATTGCATCAACTGACACTCTTCTCAATGTCACAGAACAAGAAGGTAATATGAAATTGCCAACGGGTCTTGGTTTCGGGATTAGCTACCAGCAAGAACAAAATTGGGCTGTAACAGCATCCTTTAAAATAACACCTTGGTCACAATATAATAATGAAGCTAACCCTGAGACTTTACAAGATGTAAGAAGTCTTCAATTTGGTGCATGGTATACACCAGATTATAAATCTTACACATCTTACTTTAAGAGAATCAGATACAAAATCGGAGGTTTCTACCAAAACGAACCTGCTAGAATTGGTCTTGAAAATAGTGAGGATGATGAAGTTACGCACTATGGGTTAACATTAGGAACTCAACTGCCTTTCGTCAATCAAAGAAAGATTAGTAGAGCTGATATTGCTGTCACTTTGGGATATAAGGGTAACTCTATTATTAATGAACGTTATTTGAACATAAAATTTGGATTTTCATTTAATGATGATCAATGGTTTTTAAAGAGAAAGTATAATTAACCAAATAAAGAACAAAAACACTGAACTATGATTTTGAGAGCATTAGGAATTACGGCCTTATTCAGCCTACTTGCTTTACCTGGTTACAACCAATGTGAAACTTGGGTTGACAATGCAAAACAAAGTGCAGCAGAGGATGCACATTCTGTTTACAGACAGGCATTAAAAACAGAAGATTATGAGATTGCCGAAGAATATTGGCAACAAGCTTATGATATTGCTCCAGCTGCTGATGGAGTGAGAGACTATCATATGACTGATGGTGTGCTTATTTATCTCAATAAGCTCAAAAATGAAACTGATGACACCAAGAAAGCTGAATACAAAGAAAAGGTGCTTGGATTCTATAATCAAGCGATTGATTGTTACAATGCTGGTGGAATAAATATCAAATGTGACTCAGGAGATCAAGAAGCATGTAACAAAGAAAGAATTGCTTATCTCAAAGGTAGAATGGGTTATGACATGTACTACTATCTAAATTCTCCGTATAGCTTAAACTACGCTGCATTAAACGAAGCAATTGATGAGGGTGGTAACGAAGCTGAGTATATAGTACTGGATCCATTTGCTAAGATCACTGTGTATCAATATCAAAATCAAAAATTGGACAAGGCAACTGCCTTAGCAAACTTCGAAAAGATGGAAGCTTTGGCTAACTATAATATTGAAAATAATTCGGCGTACGGAGAGTCTTATGATCAAGCTTGGGCAGCTGCTAAAGCTCACTATGCTCCAATTGAAACTGAGATATTTGACTGTGAATACTTTAAGCCTAAATATCGACAAGAGTACGAAGCTGCTCCTGATGATATGGATAATGTAAAAACGCTCATAGTATTATTGAAGAGAAGAGGCTGTGCAGAAAATGATCCATTTCTTTCTGAGCTAGAAGCTAAATGGGAAACATATGCAAAAGCAACGAATGCAGCAAGACAAGCAGAATTCGAAGCTAACAATCCTGCTCTCCTTGCTAAGAAAGCTTATGATGCAGGTAATTTTGCAGACGCTGTCACCAAATACGATGAAGCAATCAATAAAGAGACAGACCCAACCAAGAAAGCTAGAATGCTTTTTTCAAAAGCATCAATTCAGTTTAGAAAACTCAAAAAGTACAGTGATGCTAGAGCAACAGCTCGTGAATCTGCTAAGTTAAACCCAAGCTCTGGGAAGCCTTACATGCTCATTGGAGATATGTATGCTACATCTGCAAGGAACTGCGGAGATTCATGGAATCAAAGGCTAGCAATTATTGCAGCAATTGATAAGTACAATTATGCAAAATCTGTGGATCCTTCAATAGCTGACGAAGCAGGAAGTAAAGCGGCAAAATATAGAAGCTCATTACCTGCTCAAGAAGAAGGTTTTATGAGGAACATCAAAGCAGGACAGACCGTAACAGTGGGTTGTTGGATTGGTGAATCTGTGAAAGTAAGATTTCAATAAACTTAGTATAAATCAAATAAAAAAAGCTGTCAGATTCTGATGGCTTTTTTTATTTAAAGTTGCTTGCAACCACTTCGGCCTTACGGTGTTCGCTGTAGTCATAGAACCCTTCCCCACTCTTCTTTCCCATATTCCCTGCTTGGACCATATTGACTAATAATGGGCATGGAGCATACTTAGCTTCACCGTAACCTTCATAGAGAACATCTAAAATGGCTTTACAGACATCTAATCCAATAAAGTCAGCTAACTCTAATGGACCCATTGGATGAGCCATTCCTAACTTCATTATGCTATCTATCTCTTTTACTCCTGCCACTCCCTGATATAGTGCAAAGATTGATTCATTAATCATTGGCATTAATATCCTATTAGCGATAAACCCAGGGTAATCGTTAACTTCTACTGCAATTTTACCTATTTTCTCTGAAAGGGCTATAACCTCTTTGGTAGTCTCATCACTTGTCTTATAGCCTCTGATAACTTCAACCAGCTTCATGATAGGAACAGGATTCATAAAGTGCATTCCGATAACTTGCTCTGGTCTATCAGTAGCACTAGCAATTTTTGTAATTGAAATAGAACTCGTATTCGATGCAAGTATACAAGCCTCTGGGGCATGTTCATCAATAATTTTAAATAGCTGAAGTTTGATTTCTTCTGATTCGCTTGCAGCTTCGATGACAAGATCGGCTCCTTGGACTGCATCTTTGATATCAGTGTAGGTAGTAATGTTCTTTAAAGAGTTGTCATGGATCTCTTCTGTGATTTTCTCCTTAGCTACCATTCTCCACAAATTGCTTTTAATGGTTTCTAGCGCCTTATCAAGGGCCTCTTCAGAAATATCACAAAGATTGACATTGTGTCCATTCATGGCAAAGACATGTGCGATTCCATTTCCCATTGTACCCGCTCCAATAACAGCAATATTCATGTGTAGCAATTTTGTAGTGTATTTAATGGGGCAAATATACCATGAATCAGCTTCTATTATATTAAGGTCGTACTACATTTACAGAAGTAAAGAAGAACCAACATATGGACTTAATTATTGACGGAGGTGCATCCAATCTGAGTTATGTGATATTTGATCAAAATCAGATTCTGCTTAAAGAAAAATTGCAAGGTAGAAATTTCATGCATGGTGTTGAGCACATTGATCTTTCTGGGATTAAGCATAGGCAAGAAATTAGTAGAGTATTTCTTTTTGGTGCAGGTATTCGAGCTAAAGATGATAACTCCGCCCTTGAAAACCTCATGTTAAAAACCTTTCCCAGTGCTAGCCTAATCGAATTGCATAATGATCTAGATCTCACCGCAATAGCGATTGGTAATACACCAGAATGTATCGTGAGTATTATTGGAACAGGGTCCAATGCAGGTCTTTCTCAGTTTGGCAAATTGACAAAAACAATCATCGCTGGTGGATATGTGCTTGGCGATCAAGGTAGTGGATACAAAATTGGAAAAAAGATTCTTCAATACTATATAGAAAATCGATTCTCTGAACAAGAGGACGCACTATTCTTATCGAAATTTGGAACTTCTAAATTCGATATTGTAAAAGCAGTCTATGATGCAGATAATACTAAACGATTCGTTGCAAAGCATAGCACATTCATTCATGAGATTTCGGAAGATCTAAGAAATGAAATTCTCAGATTGGAGTTCCATAAATTTTTTCAAAATGTCTTTAAACAAATTCCAGAAAGTCAGCAGTTGAAATTTAATTTTTCCGGTAGTATTGCATTTCATTTTGCAGATGCTATTAGAATGGCTGGAAAAGAAAAAGGAATTGTTGTAGATCAAATAGTAGCAAGCCCAATGGAGAATATAGATGCTATTTATGCTTTTATAAAAGAACAATATGGATAAATCAATAAAGAAAATAGGCGTGTTCACCTCAGGAGGAGATGCTCCAGGCATGAATGCAGCAGTGAGAGCAACCGTCAGAGCTGCAAGAGGCATGCAGATAGATGTCTGTGGTATATATAATGGTTATGATGGTATGATCCAAGGCAGTTTCGAACCCGATATTGAACATAAGATTGCAAATATTATCCAGCGAGGTGGCACCATTCTCAAGACAGCAAGGAGCAAACAATTCATGACCCCTGAAGGCAGGAGTAAGGCTTATAAAAATTTGAAAAGCCAAGGCATTGATGCCTTAGTCGCCATAGGAGGAAATGGGACTTATACTGGTGCTATGAAGCTCGGAAATGAACACGATATTGCTATCATTGGCCTTCCTGGCACTATTGATAATGATATTTATGGGACGGACTATACTATTGGATTTGATACTGCCATCAACACTGCAATTGAAGCAGTAGACAAAATAAGAGATACAGCAGATAGCCATAATCGATTATTCTTTATTGAAGTAATGGGTAGACATGCAGGCTATATCGCTCTACATACCGGAATTGGCAGCGGAGCTTACACTGTTTTCTTACCTGAAACAGAAACTGACATACCACAATTCGTACAAGACCTTAAGAAGCAAAGGAAAAAACTTTTTAATATGGTGATCGTTGCCGAAGGAAACACAAATGGCAATGCGCATGAAATTGCTCAAAAGGTAAAGTCTTCAGGATTTGATCAAGATATCCGTGTTGCTGTCATTGGACATTTGCAGAGAGGAGGAAGCCCAACTTGTCATGATAGAGTATTGGCGAGCAGACTTGGTTATAATGCTGTGCGTTGTCTTCTTGATGGAGACAAGGGAATAGCACTCGGAATTGTCAATGACAAACTACAGAAGACTCCTTTCCAAGAAGCAATCAAAGAGCAAAAAGCACTCAATGAAGATTTATTGAATATGCTCAACTTGCTATCCAAGTAATGACAAAATCAATACTTCAAGTTTACTGTCCATTTCCCAATCAAAAAACTGCAGAAGAAAGCATACGGGACTTATTGGAGAAGCGACACATTGCTTGTGCCAATTTTCTAAGTGGAACTAGCTTATACAATTGGGAAGGAGAAATAGAACATGCTGATGAAATTGTTGTCATAATGAAGACTTCTCTTTCTCTGAAAACTTTACTGTTTAAAACTTTGGAGAAGTTACATCCCTATGATATCCCTTGTATTGCAGCAAAAGAAATTGAAGTGAATTCATCATATTACGACTGGTTGGAATCCGTAACAAGTTCAAACTGATCAAACTATAGTTCGTTAGTTATCTACATCTAAAAAATACATTGACATATTGTCAAAAAAGGTCATATACCTTAATGGTTTGCACTGATTTTGAATAAGTAGTAATATATTCTTCACTGAATTCAGTTACTTTATAGAATTACACCTCAGACAGTACGACTATGAAAATGATGCAAAGCAAGTTCTCAACCTTAATTTTATGCTTCATCTGTCTAACTTTATTATTATCCTACTCCAGCAATCCACCGAATGGTAAAACTGGAGCTCCAGGCGAAGGTGCTTGTAACGAATGTCACAATGGATCCAGTTCGTTGGACGGCAATATTAGTATTACTGGTTTGCCATCAACATTAACTCCAAATACAACATACAATCTTACTGTTACACTCGACAATCCCAATGGTAATGCAGTCAGAGGTGGTTTTCAATGGGTTGCTCTTGATTCAGGATTTAGCAACGCTGGAAGTATGTCAAATGCATCTCCAATGTCCGCAATCATGTCTTCAGGCGGAAGAATGTATCATGAACACAATGGTAGTAACTTTTTCTCAGGTCCTCTCAGTTGGAATGTAGATTGGACTGCACCAAGCGGACCAGTTGGTGAGAATATTACTTTATACAGCAGAGCAGTTGTTGGCAATGGCTCTGGGAGCTCTGGAGATGAAGTTGTGTCATCAACAGTATCTGCAACAATTGGAAGTGGTACAGGCCCTATGACCGTTGCAATACTTGACTATGACGACCCATTATGTCTTGGAGAAAACACTGGAGTTGCAACAGCTCAAGTATCAGGAGGAAGTATGCCTTATACCTATCTGTGGTCCAATGGCAATACTATGAATCCTGCGAATGATTTGAGCTCTGGTCTGAATACAGTTACTGTTACAGATAGTGGTGGTCAAACATCAAGTGCTTCTGTCAGTCTAGTAGATCCAAGTCAAGTAGAAGTAGAACTTGTTCTCATACAAAATCAAATTTGTCCAGGAAGTAACAATGGGTTTATAGAAGTACACGGACTAGGAGGAACAGGAGGTTATACCTACCAATGGTCAAGTGGACAAACAACAAATTGGATTGCAGGGCTAGTAGCTGGGACTTATAGCGTGACGGTATTTGATCAAAATAGTTGTTCTGCAAGTGATAGTTATTCGATTCAAGAAAGCGGACTAAATGTCACCATTCAAGGTGCATCAATTTTTTGTTCAGGGACAACAATAGAACTCAGTGCTCCATCTGGTTTTACAACATATTCATGGTCAACTGGAGATATCACCCCTCAAACAACAGTCAGCCAAGGTGGAGATGTCAGCCTTGTTGTAACAGATGTAAGTGGATGTACTGGATCTTCATTAGTTACATTAACAGAATTAGCTTCTCCAGAACCAGTCATTCAAGGGCCAACGGAGATTTGTCCAGGCATACCTAATACTCTTATAATACCTGGAACATACACGAGTTATCTGTGGAATAATGGTGATGTTGGTCAATCTTTGGTCATCGATGACTGCGGAACTTACTTTGCTACAGTCACTGACTCCAATGGATGTACAGGCGATACATTTACTACGGTAGTTTGTGCTCAACCTTTCAGCGTTGAATTGGTATCTCTTTCTCCGACGACGTGCTATGACGCAAATGATGGAGCTCTTGAAGCTGGAGCAAGTATTGGGACTTCTAATGTTTCTACATTGTGGTCAACTGGAGAAACTAGTCCATTCATTGATAACCTTTCTGAAGGTGAGTATTCAGTCACAATGACTGATAATACTGGATGTAGTGTTATTGATACTTTCATAATTCCAGCATTTGACACCTTGGTGGTCTTGGTAGACAGTCTTGAGTTACCAGTTTGTCATGATGATACTACTTCCTTGATCATGGTAAGTGGTCAAGGTGGAGCAGGATTGTACTCATTCTTCTGGCCTGATGGTATCCTTGGTGATTCAATTACAGAATTTGGGTCTGGCAATTATCAGGTGACCATAGTCGATTCAAATCAATGTATCGATTCAAACGTGGTGGCCATACCAAGTATAGACTCGTTGCAAATCGTTATTGATAGCATAGATCATGTAGATTGCTTTGGGGAAAGTTCTGGTTATGTTCAGATATCTGGATCCGGAGGTCATGGTGGTTATGAATACTTTTGGGCTGACAACACTCTAGGACAAGAAAGAACGATGTTAATGGCTGGTGATTATGAGGTGTTTGTAAGAGATTCTTTGGGCTGTGGTGTGATTGATACGATTAGAATAAATCAAAATTCCGAAATCCAAATCACAGCCAATGTAATCAACGAATCTCAAAGTGGTAGTAATGATGGTAGTATCTCATTAAATATAACAGGTGGTCAGGCTCCTTATACTGTGCTTTGGCCAGATGGCAGTACAGGGTTAACCTTAGACAATCTTAGTCCTGGTAATTATTTTGTAAATGTTCAAGACGGGCTTGATTGTATCAGAGATACGTCCTATACTATTCTAAGTGGAGCTTGTAATTTATTTGCGACTGCTTCAATAGAAAATAACAGTTGTCCAGAAGGTAATTCAGGTAGTATTCTTGTATCAGTAATGGGCGGAATCGAACCTTACACTTATACTTATTCTGAAAATATTGCGCCTGAAAACATTCAAAATAGCACTTCAATCATCAATCTTCCAGCAGGTAGTTTCTCCATTTCAATAACAGATCAGGCTGATTGTATTTTCGTTTTATCAGTAGATATAGACGAACCCGAGTCTTATGGGTTAGAACTAGCGTCTAATGATGTATTGTGCAAAGGAGATTCGACTGGTAGTTTTAGTATACTTGTTGACAGCCTGAATGCAAATTTCCCAGGCATTGAATCAATTGATTTTGAAACCTATGATGGTAACAATTTAGTGGGATTACCAGCAGGAAGTTATATGTTGACTATTACAGATAGTAATGGTTGTCAGCTAGCCTACCAAGGAACAATTGGAGAACCAGAAGCAGAGTTATTAGCATCTAATATCATCACAACAGCTGCAAGCTGTGATGGAGTAGAAGATGGCAATATCGAAGTGCAAGTGAATGGAGGGACTGCTCCTTATTCGTATCTATGGTCTACAGGAGAAGAAGATATAAACCAAATATTTGTTGGGGCCGGCAATTATTCCGTCACAATTACTGACTCAAATGGTTGTGCACTAATTGAAGATATCAGTATTGAGGCAAACGATACAATACCCCCAACACTTGAGTTAATGTCTCAAACAATCTATTTAGATGAAAATGGAAACGCTGAATTACCTCCTTTGGAGTCTTTCATCAATATGAATTTGGACCAATGCGGAATTGATACGGTGTATATGCAAGATATACAAGCACTAGATTGTAGTTCTGGTGAAGTTTGGATATATGTAAACTCCACTGATTTATCAGGAAATACATCGCTTGATTCTACTACATTGGTAGTGTTAGATACTTTACCTCCTTCTATTACTTGCCCAAGCGTATTATCTTTTGGAGAGTGTGAGATTGTAGAATACACTATTTCCTCAACAGACAATTGTGACATAGTATCTTCCGAACTTATCAATGGGTTCGAGACGGGAAGTCAATTTCCAACTGGAGTGACTGAAGTAATCTATCAGTTTACTGATGCAAGTAACAATGCAGTCGAATGTGCATTTTTAATAGAAGTAATACCAAGTATCGAACTCGATCCCATTGCTGATATCACAGTTTGCTTTGGTGAGTCTTCAATTGTTTTCTTACCTGAAATAGAAGGATTAGATATAGAAATTTTGGGAGCTGAAGCTGATGAACCACTCGAACCAGGTGAATACATAATGTTAGCAACTGATACATTTGGTTGTATGTCTGTGGATACATTTCAAATTCTTGAAAACACAGAAGTACTATTGGAACTTATCTCAGCCGAAAATGAATCTTTCGAAAATGCTAACAATGGAATGATAGCGGTAGAAACAACTGGGGGTAGCCAACCTTATAGCTATGAATGGACATTAGACGGAGAACCATTTAATCAAACAAGCAATCTCGCATTAGATTTGGCTCCAGGTGAATATAGCATTCAGTCAATAGATAACAATGGTTGTTTGAGCAACCTACTTACTGTAACAATTGAACCAGGTGTATCTTCCAATATTAATGAAACGTCTCAATCCAAAATAGATCTCTACCCTAACCCAACATCTGATAAGCTATTTTTGAAGAAATCTGCTGATATCAAGATTATTAGTACACGTATTGTAGATACTAAAGGCAATACAATGTTGTACGAAAATGAATTTCTTCAAGAATATGACTTAACTACACTTACGAGTGGGCTGTATATCCTCATTATTGAGAGTGATAGAGGAATACTTTATAAGAAGATTTTGAAATCTGAATAGAAAAAAGAGATAGTATAAAAAAAAGTAGCCCGTGATTGGGGATCACGGGCATTACTCAATTTAATAACCAAAACTCATATTCACATTGAGTAAAGCAAACACTATGCCAAAACATGAATATATAGTTCTATATGTCTATGTAAATGCTATCTAAAAGGTATAATTATAAGCTTTTATCTTCAACTGAATACTACCTAAACAAGTATCAATCTTCAGATTGCTTTCAAGGAAATGAGGTAGGGGCAAAAAAAATGCTCGTGACATCTCACGAGCAAAAACGAATTTTACAATTTAATAACCAAAACTTACACAGTTCAAATATATAACATATTATATTAATTTGTAATGTGTATTAAAATGTTTTTTAGCTATTTACAAATATTTATTTTATTTAATATATTAGGTGTTGATTTACAACATCATTATCTGCGCTCTAGTATGACTACTTTTCTATAAACAGCCAATGTTCTGTATCAACGGGCTTATATTTCGAAGGAATTACTGTTCCTATCATATAATTGATAGCTTCAATATCAATGGCTTGTAAACCTCGGGTACTAGCATTAACATAGAGATCTATATGCTTCTGCATTACACTTTCGTCCATTTCTTGAGCATGCTCCTTGATATATTTTAGTATAGGTCCAATATCATCATCTGCAAGCAAGACACTCTTTTTCAAATCAGAACAAGCTTTTTGTTTAACCATCTTTGGCAAGCTTCTTTTTATGGCAATACAACCTAAAGGAATGGGTAATCCAGTTTTTGACTCCCAATATTGACCTAGGTCTTCTACTAGATGCAGTCCTCTCATAGCGTAGGTAAACCTATTCTCATGAATAATCACACCAGCATCTACCCTATTACTTAGAACAGCATTCTCGATATCTGAAAAAAGCATTGGAACAGCTTCGTAGTCCTGTAAGTCAAGATTCTTCAAGAGCAAGTGGGCCGTGGTGTGTTCTCCAGGAATAGCAATTCTTCTCAAGTCAGATAATTGTGTTGGCTTGGCTGAGATAAGCAAAGGACCTACCCCATAACCAAGCGCACTCCCATAAGGCAATACCTGGTAATGATTGATTACCTTACAATAAGCATGATAGCTCATTTTGACTAGATCATAACTCATCTTCATAGCATGATGATTGAGTTCTTCGACATCCATTAGCTCTATGGAGTAAGTGAGATCTGTAGGTACATTCCCTAATGCAAGGTTTCCAAAGATGTAGGTATCATTTGGGCAAGGAGAATAGGCAAGTTTGAGTTTTTCCACAATAGACAAACCTTAATTCGGTAATTATTGTTTCGCAAACAGAAGAATGCTTAGATTCGTACGCCATGAAACAACATACAGTTAAAATACTCTATGAAGATAATCACCTCATTGCTGTAAACAAGCCAATTGGATGGCTTAGTCAAGGTGATGAAACAGGAGATTGGACTCTCATGGATGAAGTAAAGAAATATATTAAAAAGAAATATGACAAGCCTGGAGATGTCTTTTTAGGTTCATTTCAAAGATTGGATAGACCCACTAGTGGTGTCATCTTTTTTGCAAAGACAAGTAAAGCCCTGACTCGAATGAACACGTTGATTCGGGAGCGAAAAATTACCAAACGTTATTTAGCTGTTGTTGATGGACGTCCAAATATTGAAAATAAAAGATTGGTCCATTACCTATCTAAGGATAAAAAGACTAACAAATCTAAGGCTTATGACAAGGCAGGAAAAAAGAGAAAAGAAGCAATACTCAACCTAGAAGTATTAGCTTACCTCAATCAAGTTAGCCTTTTGGACATAGACTTAAATACAGGGAGGTCACATCAAATCAGAGTTCAATTATCAAAAACTGGTACTCCAATCGTGGGGGACATGAAATATGGCGCAATGCGAAAGACGCCTAACCTGGGTATAGCATTACATTGTTTAGAAATAGGATTTATACATCCTGTTAAGCAAATTCCTATATCAGTAAAAGCAAAGTTCCCTGACTTTTATCCTTGGGATAATTTCAAAGATTTCAAAACTGTTTGATTAACCTTGTTCTTCTCTTTTATTGAGCTCGTCTCTAATTTTTGCTGCTTTCTCATAATTCTCTTCTGAAAGCACATTATCCAACATCTTCTTTAATGCGCTTGTAGAGTAAGCACTGAATGGCTTCTGCTGAGAGGATGCTTTGGCTTCTTTTTTTACAGGTTTTGGGGTACCTCTTTCGTCTTCCAAAATCACACCAGCCTGCTGCAAAATAAACTCATAAGTATAAATAGGGCAACCAAATCTTACTGATAAAGCAATGGCGTCAGAAGTCCTACTATCGATAATAACTTCTTCTCCTGAAAGATTTACGCAAACAAGTTGAGCATAAAATATTCCGTCTAATAAATTATTGATGATAACTTCTTTGACTTCTATATGAAAGTTATCCAGAGTATTTTTAAACAAGTCATGAGTTAATGGGCGATTAGGAGTCATGTTTTCGAGAGCTACAGCAATGGCTTGAGCTTCAAAACCACCTATTACTATGGGCAATCTTCGATCTCCCTCTATTTCACCAAGGACAACTGCATAGTTACTTGACTTAGTTACACTATGTGAAAGAGCTACTATTTTGAGTTCTATTTTATTCATCTCTTACCCGACAATTTACTCAGTACTATAACTAAGTTTGCTATGGTTTTGTTTTTATAAGCTAGAGTTCAGTTTTGTACTCTACCTTTGTATAACAAATATAATTAATATACACTCAGACTTCTTAAATTCAAGAAGATATGTCAGATAGACTTCAGCAACTTCTCCACTTTCTAAAAGAAGATCCAAATGATGGTTTCTTGAGATTTGCTCTCGCTAAGGAGTATGAAAAACAAGAAGATTTTGATAATGCGCTCAAATTCTACCTCGAGCTTTACAATGCACAACCTGATTATATAGGTCTCTATCTCCACCTAGGTGGTCTCTATGAAAAGTTATCAGATTCGAGTAATGCAATGCGCATTTATTCAGAAGGCCTTGTCGTTGCAAAGAATCTGAACGACTTTCACGCAGCTTCAGAATTGAATACTGCTAAAATGAACTTAGATACTAGTATTGACTAACTGGCAAACAAGCTATCAACAAATGCTTGTCTATTGAATAATTGTAAGTGTTCAATACCTTCTCCGACACCAATATATTTTATTGGAATTTTGAATTGATCAGAAATACCCAGCACTACTCCACCTTTTGCCGAGCCATCTAACTTTGTAAGGGCCAGTGCTGTAACATCTGTTGCCTCTGTAAAATGCTTTGCTTGCTCAATAGCATTTTGACCAGTTGTGGCATCTAAGACAAGAAGTACTTCATGTGGTGCTCCTGGCATCTTCTTATTGACAGAGTTCTTAATTTTAGTTAATTCATCCATGAGGTGCCGCTTGGTATGCAGTCTCCCAGCAGTATCAATGATGATGACATCAGCACCATGATTGATTCCATATTGTACTGTTTCATAAGCGACAGCTGCAGGATCTGTATTCATACCTTTTGAATAGAACATACAATTATTCCGTTCAGCCCAGATCTTTAATTGATCAACTGCTGCTGCTCTAAAAGTATCCCCTGCTCCTAACACTACTGATTTCCCTTGCTTCTTTAACTGATAAGCCAACTTACCGATCGTTGTAGTTTTACCTACTCCATTCACTCCAACAACCAACATAACGGCAGGCCATTCTTCTGTTGGCACTCCAAATCTTTCGACATCATCCGTTTTATTCTCAGAGAGAATTACCCCTATTTCACTCTTTAAAATTGCATTGAGTTCTTCTGTATTGAAATATTTATCCTTTGCAACCCTTTCCTCTAATCGCTCAATAATCTTTATTGTCGTATCAAGTCCAACATCCGCACTGATCAGAATGTGTTCGAGTTCATCTAAAAAAGATTCATCAACTTTCGCCTTACCTGCAACAGCTTTGGCTATCTGTCCAAAAATGTTCGATTTCGTTTTTTCAAGACCTTTGTCAAGATCTTCTTTTTTTTCTTTTGTAAAAAAGCTTTTAAATATGCTCATTATAGTATGCTTACATGGAGATCAAATATGAATAAAAAAAGGCCTTCTCTTGGAGAAGAGAAAGCCTTTGTTTTTCTGCTTTTGCACGACTATTTATTGTCCGCAAAGTATTCTTTGACTTTATCCTTGTGGATCATGACTTCTTTATAAGTATATTTTCCTGTTTCAGGATCTTTTATACTTTTTACGACTTTAACAAAGTCTCTTCCCGAACCAGCATTTGCAGCTCTTTGCCCTACTCTTGCGTTTTTCGATACTTTTGCCATGTTATATTATTTTATTTCTTTGTGAATTGTATACTTCTTCAAAATAGGATTGTACTTTTTTAGTTCCAATCTATCTGGAGTATTTTTTCTATTCTTTTGAGTAACATATCTAGATGTGCCTGGAAGACCTGTTGTCTTATGTTCAGTACACTCTAAAATTACTTGGATTCTATTTCCTTTGGATTTCTTTGCCATGCTATCTGTTGTTCGCTTTGGATTATAACTCTATTCCGTGATTATAGCCTTTCTTCTCAAGTTTCTGCAAGTAAGCATAGATGCCTAGCTTATTGATTGTTCTCAATGCAGTAGAAGATACTTTAAGTGTTATCCACTTATCTTTCTCTGGAATGTAGAACCTCTTCTTGTGAAGATTTGGCAAAAATCGTCTCTTAGTCTTCTTATTTGAGTGAGAGACATGATTTCCTGTGATCGGCCTCTTACCTGTTAATTGACATATTCTTGACATCACTAAATTGTTTAAATCTCTTTTATAAAAAAATGACTTCGGAAGGATTCGAACCCTCAACCTTCTGATCCGTAGTCAGATGCTCTATCCAGTTGAGCTACGAAGCCTTAAATTCTTCAATTTTCAGCAATAAAAACGTACTCCTCGAAAAGCCTTCCTAAATTGGAGTGCAAATATAGAACAAATTACAGAAACTTTTACTTGTCGATTGCAATTATATTAAACCCACTCTAGATTAGACATAATACACATTCAAGAGCTTGTCTACCCTTTCTTTGAAGTGCTTATAATCGTTTTCCATTTTTAAGAAAAATAACTCTCTATACTGATATCCTTCAGAGCTGATAAGGACAGAACGTTTGCGAATCTTATTTATCCATTCTGTAGTATAGGCAAAGAGTTTTTCGTTATGTGAGACTAAGTACTGAGGAATATCAAAACCAATAAATGTCGCTTTGAATTTTGGTGATTCATACAAGACTAAATTGAGGTAGTTACCAAATTCATTTAAGTAAATTTTCAACTCTGTGTTTGGTCTAGAACCAAGACTTGCCTTTTCACCACTGAGCGCTAAATCTCGTAGGTGGTTTATCAGTTTACCAATATCTCTGACAAGGTTCTCAATGAATGCCACATCTTCAAATGCTCTGATTGTAATACTAAAAATGACCTGCTGGTACATATTTGCAAACATGTTCGAATTCCAGATCTCAGTTACTGGATGTGCATTATAATAGTTGGTTATTTCTTTCCGAATCTTCTGTATCCTCTCATCAATGACAACATTCTTATTGATCACAAGACGACTGTCTTGCCAATGTAGGTGATTCCAAATCGATAAGAGAAAGTTAAAGATATATTCATGAGAAAAATAATAAAACACTGGTAGCTCATTAGCCAAGTAGGTCAACCTACTCTCACCAGGTGTGCCCAAGGGTATGAGAAACATATTAAATGTATCCAGAAAATCAATGCTGCTCCTGTTACTCGAAAAAGGATGAATAAATGAAATAAAGTCTTCATCACCAAGAGATGCATCAAGTGATACTTTAAAGTGTTTTGCCAGCATCGTAAGCTCTGCAGTTGTCAATGCTGTATCACCATTCATTCTTTTGTACACTGCTCCTTTCCGTAAATTTAAAATTTCCATGGAGTCGTGTAAGACTACCTCAGAACCTACTCTTTTTGAAAGAAATGCAAAGAACTTTTCTTGATTCTCTTTTTGCGGATTCATAAAATTCGGATTTAAACCATTATGCTAAATTTACAAAATGTCAAGATAAAAATTTGAGTTTTGGCAATTTCTACTATTCCCAATTTTAACTATCTTCATTACACTAAATCGAAAGACTATGAAAATCAAATTACCCCCTTGGTTTTGGATAATTGCTATACTCGCATTGCTTTGGAATCTGATGGGCGTTTTAGCTTTTTTTTCAGATTTGAATCAAGAACCGCCTGACTTGACTGGCTTTGCGCAAAACGAAGTAGACTACTATAATAGCTTTCCTTCATGGACAAAAATAGTGTATGGAGTTGCTGTCTTTGGGGGTGTTCTAGGATGTATTGGACTACTCCTCCGTAAACTTTGGAGTAAACATATTCTTGGGATTTCGTTATTTGCCGTACTCATTCAATTCGGATTCTCAATAGGACGACTTGCTAAGTATGATATGCTTTCAGCAGATAAGTTAATCATGCCTGCTTTGGTTGTGTTAATTGCAATTGGATTGATTGTATTTGCGCGTTATGCATCAAATAAACATTGGCTGACATAATAATTTTTGAATTATGACTTTTGAAGCTTTAGATTGGATTGTATTAGCTGCGTATTTCGGTATTCTCCTTGCAATTGCCTATTGGGTAATTATGAGGCAAAATAAGAGTACTGAAGATTATTTTCTTGCAGGAAGAAATGTAGGCTGGTTCGTCATTGGAGCTTCAATATTTGCATCGAATATTGGGTCTGAGCATGTAGTCGGTCTTGCAGGGACTGGTGCTGCTGGTAATATGCCTTTAGCACATTATGAGCTCCATGCTTGGATTGTCCTTCTATTAGGCTGGCTCTTCTTACCATTCTATATGCGTAGTGGTGTTTTTACCATGCCCGAATTCTTAGAACGTCGTTTTGATTCTAAGTCAAGATGGTTTCTGTCAGTTTTTTCAATTCTTGGTTATATTCTGACAAAGGTCTCAGTCACAATCTACGCCGGAGGAATTGTTATTTCGAATCTCTTAGGTCTAGATTTTACTTTAAGTGCCTTACTTACAGTAGCCATTACTGGACTTTATACTGTCTTGGGTGGAATGCGTGCAGTTGTATACACAGAAGCAATACAAACCGTCATTTTGATTATAGGAGCGACTATCATTACAATTCTTGGTCTGCATGCAGTCGGTGGATGGCAAGAATTAAAAATTGGAGCAGGGTCAGACCATTTCAATATGTGGAGGCCACCATCTGATCCAGACTTCCCTTGGACAGGAATGATGTTTGGTGGTGCCATTGTAGGAATATGGTATTGGTGCACTGATCAATATATTGTACAAAGAACACTCGCAGCTGCCAATATTAAAATTGGAAGAAGAGGTGCAATTTTTGGAGCATATCTGAAAATATTACCAATATTCATTTTTCTAGTTCCGGGAATTATTGCCTACGTGCTTAAGCAAAAAGGGTTGCTCACCTATTCTAAGGCAGATGAAGTCTTCCCCGCTCTTGTTCAGTACCTATTACCTGCAGGATTGAGAGGATTAGTTGCCGCAGGGCTCATGGCAGCTTTGATGAGTTCTTTGGCTTCAGTATTCAATTCTAGCTCAACAATATTTACGGTTGACATCTTCAAAAAACTCTATCCCAACGTTGGTGAAGAGCGACTCCTTCGTATCGGAAAGTTAGCCACTGTTGTCATAATGATAATAGGGTTTCTCTGGGTTCCATTCTTGGAATCTTTGTCAAAAGGTACACTCTACCAATATCTACAAAGTGTGCAAGCATACATCGCACCTCCAATTACCGCAGTATTCTTAATGGGTATTTTATGGAAGCGAACGACGTCTTCTGCAGCAATATCAACTTTGTGTATTGGTCTTGTATTTGCAATTTTGAGAATCAGTGCTGAGCTCATCACAGGTGGTGAAGGGAGTGGTCTCATTGCTGGATTTGCAAAAATCAATTTTGCGCATCTTTGCATTTACCTATTTTTCTTCTACATCCTTGTGTTGATAGTTATCAGCCTTTTGACACCAGCACCTTCTGCACAACAAATAGAAGGATTGACTTTTGGGAGTTTAACGGATGAACAAAAGGCTGCAGCTAAAAACAGTTATAGCCTCATAGACATTACTGCATCCTTAGCATTAATTGGAGTCATTATCTGGATATTGAGCTATTTCACCGGTTAAGTCAAAACCAGACCATTTAGATCCGAAAATCGAAGCATTCTTACCAAAAACAGAAATGTGAGTTCTAAATAACTCCTGCAACTTTATTTTGAGGTTATTATTTGGTTTGAAGTTGTAAATTATGCTTTGGAAGTTTGCTTTTTTACTCATCGGCTGGGTTATCTTATCGTATTGCCTGAGACATACGCTTTACAGACTTTTTGATGTCAATCGCAACTCTGATGAAGAATTCCTTGCCAGTTATTATCGGTCTCAAGAGGAGTCGACTCGCCGATATGGTGCAATATCTTGTGCCGTTGGAATTATAATTCTTCTGTTCTATTCCTATCTAGATTACTTCATATTCAATCAAAAAGGCTTAGCGCTTCTTCGCTTACTTCCAGCAGCAGGCATGCTAATCTATATCCTGGCAAGCAGGTCTTATCTCAAAAAACATCCACAGTATACGATTCCTTCATACACTTTCATCTTGATTCTTTGCATTATCAATATCGGGGGTCTACTTTGCGATGGTGCCTTGAGTACTTCGAAATCTATTGGAATTGTTTATAGCAGTATTCTGGGTTCTGTAGTGTTCTGGACATCGCTGGCACTTATTTCATTTGGGGCCTCAAAATTTTTTAATGCTATAAGTCTTGTTTGGGTCATTCTCTACATTTCTATCTATGTTCTTTTCTATTCTGAAGTACATTATACATTACTCATTCCAACAATTGCAATAGTCTTTATTTGCAACATTCTAGTCAGTCAAAGAGAAAAGATCAACTTCGAGAAATATGCAATTTATAAAGAGCTCAAGTTGAGCAAACAGCTCCTTGAAAAACAAAAGATTGAAATAGAGACACACAATGAAAAGTTACATTCTTCGAATCAGCAGTTAGAATCATTTGCTTATCAGCTCAGTCATGATTTGAAAGCTCCTTTAAATACAATTTCTGCATTTAGCAATATTATTAAGAATGATAATGACCTTGCATTTGAGCCTCAACATCATAAGTATCTCAATCATATTCTTGATTCTTCAAGCAGAATGCAGCAGCTAATTGCAGATTTACTAGATTTCTCAAAATTAAAATCTAAAGATTTTTCTCGTAGCGAACAGGTGGACCTGAATGCAGTTGTAGAAGATGCAAAAGCAAATTTGATTCAAAAAATAGATGCTTCTTCAGCTGTTATTAAGCATAAGAGATTACCTGTCGTACCTGGCCAATACTCATTAATGGTTCAGATATTTCAAAACCTATTGGCCAATTCAATCAAATTCCAAAAATCTAACAACATACCAATCATCACAATATCAAGCCGTACTTCAGACAAGGACTCCTTGATTACCGTTGAAGATAATGGGATAGGTATCCCACAAACCAGCTTAGACAAGGTATTCAATTCTTTCTATAGGTCAGAAAACACCAAAAATTACGATGGAACAGGCATTGGCCTAGCCACATGTAAGGCCATAATAACTGGTTTTGGTGGTGAAATCCAAGTGCAGTCTAAAGAAGATATGGGAACAAAATTTCAGATATTTATACCGCATTAAGCAAAACGGGCATCTTTTTACCCTAAGAGTTCTTTCTTCATCTTTTTGAACTCGGCTTCAGTAATAACTTTATCTTCCTTGAGCTTAGCAAGTTCTTTTAGTTGTTCGATTTTGTCTTCAGTCTCACTTCGAGATTCAACAATAGCTTCTTCAAACTCTGCATCTACCACATCGCTGGAATCTGCTTCCTCGTTGGCTTTATGTTCAGATTCCATATCCTTAGCCATTGCTTTACCTTGCTCAAATTTCTCATTATAGAATGCTTTAAACTTCTCAATGTTGAGATCGTTAAGACTTCCGCCTTCGGCAAAATGATTCTTAAACACTTCTCCAACTGCATAAGTAGATGCCCCAGAAAGGACTGACATTGTCACACCTCCTAATACACTTCCAATGACGGGTACTGCTTTTGTCATTCCTGCGGCTAAACGTGCAAGCCCTGCCCCACCTAATGCGGAGACGATTGCTTTAGCCTGATTCTTCTCAAAATCCTTTTCATAGAGTTCTGCAAGTTTATTGATCATGTCTAACTGGATACCTGACACGGCAACAAAATCAACCAAAGGCAATGGAATCAATCCTGCTCCAACTGAGAGATACATATGATTCTTTATTATTGAGTTCGCTTTGTTATTTAGCTTCATGGCAATGTGTTTAACTAGTACAACTACTCTGTTAGTAGAATTGGTTTCAATATAAAGCTCGCTTTCTATGAATGTATTCAAAAATTGGATGAATCTACGTTTAAGCGGCCTCCTGTATCAAAAGCCGACATATCTGGAGAATAATAACTCTGTAATTGTGCAACACCACCATTATACATACCAGCTTGAGTTACTATAAGGTCATATTCAAATGTGTGCGTTCCCTTCGGCATCACTTCGATAAAGTACTCCATCCCTTTATCAGATGTACTTTCATAACCATACAGACCATTCTTATAGATAAACTGAGATAGTTGATTCTGTGGCTCAGTACCTGTTGGTCTTTCATCAGACAAATAACAATAACTCAACTGATCATGCGAAACAATCTCCAATCTGACTCTGAGACGATCCCCAACTGATACTGTTTCCTCTTCGATCTCACAATATACTGGAAGGTTATTCTCTATTTTCTTCAGAAAGATTGATTTTGAAAGAGAGAATTTAGGATT
>JAHDEL010000006.1:0-95923 GCA_020628855.1 Saprospiraceae bacterium
AGTGGGCGGTGAGAGACTCGAACTCCCGACCCCCTGGGTGTAAACCAGGTGCTCTGAACCAACTGAGCTAACCACCCATAGTGTTTCCACCAAATTGGGACGCAAATATAGAATTATTTTTTTCAAACTAAACCAAAAAAAGCCCAACAAATTTTAAAGCTAAATTCTTGTTTCCAATTCTTAAAGTATGACCTTTATAACATGACTAGCAAGTTTGATTATTCCTCGGCAGTTATTGATGTTGTCAAGCTGATACCAAAGGGTAGAGTCACGACTTATGGAGCAATTGCAGATTTTTTAAGTTTGGGTTCTGCTAGAATGGTGGGTTGGGCGCTAAATAAAAGTGGTTTGGTAGATAACAGTACTCCTGCTCATCGTGTTGTTAATCGCAAAGGAGAGCTCTCTGGAAGAAATGCATTTCGAGATTCCAATTATATGCAGACAACTTTAGAATCAGAAGGTCTCCACATCATAGATAATGTTATACAAAAGTTTGATCAACACTTTTGGCACCCAGAACAAATGATTAATTCATGACCAAAGTGATACATATGGTTTCTGGGCCAAGAAATATTTCAACGGCAATGATGTATGCATTTGATAATAGATCAGATTGTCGAGGAATAGATGAACCATTGTATGGCCATTACCTCAGTGAAAATCCTCATATTGATCATCCAGGGAGACAGCAGATTATAGAAAAGATGCCAGTTGATTTGGAGGACTGCATTGCGAACATTGAAAGAATGGAATATGGTTACCCAATACTTCTTATTAAGAATATGGCACATCATATGATTGGAATTGATCTTGATCCATTTCTTAAACACACATTCTTTCTTCTAATTCGCGACCCTCAATATGTATTGGCATCATTTGCTAAAGTGATTGACAACCCAGTTGCATCGGATATCGGAATCAAGGAAGAATGGGATTTGTATAACCAATTAGTAGACAGTGGGAAAGAACCTATTGTTGTTGATACTGATCAGTTTTTGGCAGACCCAGAGCAAGCGATGATAATCTTATGTCAAAAGTTAGAAATTCCTTTTGAAGAATCCATGCTTTCTTGGTCACCGGGTGCTAGGGATATTGATGGTGTTTGGGCTCAGTATTGGTATCATAATGTTCATGCATCATCTGGATTTGGAGCTCCAAAGAAAAAGAGCATTCAGCTTAATCAGTCTCTTCAAAATATCTATGAAGAAGTAAAGCCATATTATCTCAAGTTAAGAGAACTGGCATTACATTAGGGTCTCAATTTAGTATTATGTTACAAGCTTTTGACCCTAGGAATAAGGATCTACAGATCTTTGTAGGGAACCAACTCTACCATCGTGATGACGCAAAAGTGAGCGTATTCGATAGTGTAGTTCAAGGCGGAGATGCAGTGTGGGAAGGACTGCGTTTGTATCCTGATGGAATCTTCTTATTAGATAGACACCTCCAGCGTTTGCAAGACTCAGCACTTGCAATGGCATTTGTTGATATTCCTTCTAATGATTGGATCAGAGATAAGCTCAAAATGACATTGGCAGCCAATGCAATGACCCAAGATGTGCATATTCGATTGACCTTAACAAGAGGAGAAAAAATCACATCTGGTATGGATCCAAGACTCAATCAATCAGGTAGCTGTTTGATTATTGTTCCTGAGTACAAACCTCCAGTCTATGATAATTCGAATGGAATAAAAGTCATCACTTCATCAATTAGAAGAAACTCGCCCAATAATCTTGATTCAAAAATTCATCATAATAATCTTATCAATAACATCTTAGCTAAGATTCAATCTAATGTGGCTGGGGTGGATGCTGCCCTCATGCTAGACAACTATGGTTTTGCTGCTGAGTTGAATGGAACAAACGTGTTTGTTGTCAAAGCTGGTAAAGTGTATACTCCACATGCTGACGCATGTCTTCATGGTATTACACGGGGATTTATCATTGAGTTATGTGATGCATTAAATCTTGAGATTGCTGAGAAGAATTTATCGCCGACTGAGATCTATTCGGCAGATGAAATGTTCTGTACTGGTACCATGGGTGAACTCACCCCAATAGTTGAAGTGGACGGCAGGAAGATTGGGGGTGATGATAGACCCATCTTGCAAAAATTGAATAAGGCATTTCATAATTCGATAAACAAATATTGTATAGCCATGTAGTAGTATAATACTATGGGTGACCAATCAAAAGCACACATATTACAATGGTTTGCTGATTTATCATGGCAGGCATTTCCATTTCAACAAGAAGCTTGGGATGCTTATTTTGAAGGCTATAGTGGCTTGATAAATGCTCCAACAGGTAGTGGCAAGACCTATTCATTGTTGCTTCCGGCTTTGGTCGAAGCCAATGCTGCTAATACTCAAGGAATCCAAATCATTTGGATATCGCCCATCAGGGCTTTAACAAAAGAGATAGAAGGAGCATGCCAAAGAGCAATACAAGGCCTTAACCTCAATATGACTGTAGGCATAAGGAGTGGAGACACCAGCCAAACTCAGCGCAAGGCCCAAAAAGAGAAACCACCCAATGTACTCATCACAACGCCGGAAAGTTTACATGTCCTGCTCTCCTCCAAAGGCTATAGCAAACTCTTTGGATCACTCCAAACCGTGGTTGTAGATGAGTGGCACGAGCTTGTTGGAAGCAAGCGAGGTGTGCAGACAGAGTTATTTTTAAGTAGAATGAAGGGAATGCACCCTCAACTAAGAGTTTGGGGGATTTCTGCAACCATTGGTAATCTGGATGAAGCCATTGATGTTCTCCTGGGGATTAATAAGCCTAAACTATGGAAGTTTATAAAGGCTGACATAAGTAAAGAAATCCTTGTAGAAACATTGATGCCGGATGAGATAGAAAAATTTCCATGGGCAGGCCATCTTGGTATTCGACTACTTCAGCAGGTGATACCCATTATCCATGACCATAAGACTACATTGATATTTACAAATACTAGGGCGCAAAGTGAGATCTGGTACCAGAAAATCCTTGATGAAGATCCTGATTTAGCAGGACTAATTGCAATACATCATGGATCATTAAGCAGAGATGTAAGAGATTGGGTAGAAAATGCCCTGTATCATGGTACAATAAAGGCAGTTGTGTGCACCAGTAGTTTGGATCTTGGGGTTGACTTCAGACCGGTCGAAGCCATAGTGCAGATTGGTAGTCCTAAGGGTGTTGCCAGATTTGTACAACGTGCTGGGAGAAGTGGGCATAAGCCTGGCGAGATTAGTAAGATTTATTTTGTGCCAACACATTCTTTGGAATTGGTTGAAGCGGCCGGTCTAAAGCATGCGGTTAAAGTCCAGAACTTAGAAAGCAGAATTCCTTATATACGGGCTTTTGATGTGCTTATCCAATACCTCATGACATTAGCTGTGTCTGAAGGAATGCTTCCTACTCAAATTCTTCAGGAGGTCCAGAATACTTACTGCTTTTACAGTATGACGAAAGAAGAATGGTCAGAGCTATTGCACTTTCTGGTCAATGGTTCAAAGTCTCTTCAAGCTTATGAAGAGTTCAAGAAAATAGAGATTGACTCAGATGGGCGCTATTGGGTAACACAACGTAGAATTGCTCAGAAACATAGACTTTCTATTGGAACTATTGTCAGTGATGCCATGATAAAAGTCAAGTATATGAGCGGGGGGTATATTGGCTCTATTGAGGAATACTTTATGTCACAGTTATCTCCAGGAGATGCTTTTTGGTTTTCTGGAAGAGCTCTAGAATTGGTGCGCTTTAAGGATATGACGGCGCTAGTCAAGAAATCGAAGAAGAAGAATACTAGAATTCCTTCCTATATGGGAGCTAGGATGTCTTTGAGTTCGCAGATGTCCGAAGAATTAAGAAATAAGATCTATGACTACAACTCTGGAAAATTAGAGGATGAAGAAATGCAAAAGTTAATTCCATTGTTAGAGACGCAAGCCGAAAGATCTACAGTGCCGAGTGCCAGTCAATTTCTTATTGAATACTTCCAAAGTGAAGATGGCTATCACCTTGTCATGTATCCATTTGAAGGAAGAAATGTTCATGAAGGTCTAGGTGCGCTCGTTGCCAGTAGAATATCTCGGATCCAGCCAATGACAATTTCCATTGGTATGAATGACTATGGAGTAGAACTACTATCAGATAAAGACTTTAAAATTGATGAAATCCTAACTCCAGAACTCTTTAGTACAGACTATTTAATCAGCGATATTCAAGCAAGCGTCAATGCAGTAGAGATGGCAAAAAGGAGATTTAGAGATATTGCACGAATATCAGGGCTCATTTTTGCAGGCTATCCGGGTAAATTCAAAAAGGAACGCCATCTACAGAGCTCGGCTCAACTCTTGTTTGGTGTGTTTAAGGATTATGATCCTGATAACTTGCTTTTTCGTCAAACTTATGAAGAGGTATTGGCTTTCCAACTAGAGGAAGGGAGATTAAGATCAGCCTTAGATAGGATACAGGAGCAAGAGTTCATTATAGAAAGACCAGTGAAGGCTACGCCTTTTGCATTTCCAATCATTGTTGACCGTCTTTCGAGAGAAAAAGTAAGCTCAGAAAGCCTAGAAGATAGAATTGAACGCATGAAAGTCGAGCTTCTGAAGTAGGTATTAGGTAAGAGCTATTAGGTGTTCAACAGTTATTAAATCTTGTAAAAATTAGTTAGATTTAATAATGGAAAATAATCTTTACAATCAAGTCAAAACACACCTTTACGAACTCCAAAAGCTCATAGTTCATATGAGTGATGAGGCTTATGTTTATACGGATCAACTGAATGATGCTTCGGTTGGCAAGCACATTAGACACACATTAGAAATCTTTGATTTACTAGTAGCCCAATATGATTCAGGGGTTATTAATTATGAAAAAAGGCAAAGAGATGCTCAACTTGAATTAGATAGGGATTTTGCGAGTCAGAAAGTTACTGAGTTGATTACAAGCTTAAGGAGACCTGATAAGTTGCTGATACTAGAGTTTGAAGATTGTCAAGTGAATACTTCCTACCACAGAGAATTGTTGTATCAATTGGAGCATATCATCCACCATAATGCCATATTGGTTCCTTTGCTACGACAGCAGAAAGAACTCCAGGTGTCAAGTACATTTGGATTTGCACCTTCGACTATTAGACATCAGCAAAAAATACAATAATGCACTGGAAGCTAAGACTACATCGGTTGCAGCATTGGGAGTATTGGCCAGTATGGATTGTATACCTGCCATGTTTGATACTGTACCCAGTCTTTGCTTTATTGAGTAGATCTTGGTTTTTCTTTACTGCCGCTAACCCTGGAATCAAAAATGGCGGAGCTTTCTTAGTTGAAAAACATGAAATAGATGCCAAAATCCCTAAGGACTATTTGCCTGAATCTCTAACTTTAGATCCATCAACTGATAGAAAATTACAGATCCATGATTGGATAATAGAGAAGCAAGTTACATTTCCAATTATCTTGAAACCAACCCATGGGCTCAGAGGAAATGGCATAAAGTTGATTAATTCTGCTGAGGATCTTTTAAAGCTGCCAGACTTAGAAAGCATGCCGTACATGGTACAAGACTTTATTGATTACCCTCTAGAGTTAGGTGTCTTCTTCATCAAGAATCCTGCGTGTAAGACTGTAAAAATTACAAGTATTACCGAAAAACAGTTTATGGAAGTCAAAGGCGATGGACATTCAAACTTAGAAGCTTTGATCAAGTCAAACCCGAGGTACTGGATGCAATTACAAACTATTAAACATCAAGGCAATCATCCTTTAACTCATGTTCTAGAAAGAAATGAAGTCTATACTTTCGAGCGGCTTGGCAATCATTGCAAAGGAGCAATATTCTTGGATGGTGTTGAATTGCACAATCAGAATCTCCACGAATTAGTAGATGATATTTTGGATGATTCTACCGGTATTTATTACGGCAGAATAGATCTAAAGGCAAAAAATATTAGTGCATTGAGAAAAAAAGGTGAAGTTGTAGTCATCGAAATTAACGGTGCCTTTAGTGAGCCTGGTCATATCTACGATCCCAAGTATACCTTATGGAATGCATGGAAAGTAACTGTACAACACTTTTATCAATTATTTGCGCTAAGTAGACAACAGATTCGAAATGGGATACGACCAGTATCTCTTAAGCAAGGGTTGCCACAACTGAGGCAACATTTTCAGCTTAAGTATGAATAGCCAAGTTAATTAGCTGCTGATGCATTCTTTATTCAGTGTTCTATAATCTTCAGAAAGATTATGGCATAGTTTCTGCATGATTCTATGTGTTATGAACATCGAAGAAATCAATAGAAAACACTTCATCGAAACCGACATGTACTATCGTGTTGGTTATGGACTTTCGTCTAAATTATTGAACTTCGAACAAGGCATCTTCACTCTTGAAGTTGTTATCTCCAAAAAATGGTCTAAGAATTACAATGTTACAGCACAAGAATTAGGTAGACTTTGGAAAAAGGCGTACAAAGAACTGAATTCAGCTGTAGCGTGTAAAGTATTTATAATCGATACAAAGACCTATCCATACAAGCAGTATTGTATCCACCGAGGTATTAAGCCTGGTTATGATGCAAAAAAGGGTGTTATCTTCAGAGAAGGTTACCTCAACTAATTTACATATTATATATTATTTTAATGTGTTAGCAAATCATATTTACTGCATTTAATATACTTTTACTGTGATGTTACAGTTAAGTAGACCTATGAGTACTATTACTAGAAGCTTTATCGCCATTATGCTGGTTTTACCAATAGTTGGTTTCGGTCAATTGCATGAAGCAGTTTTTCCAGATTTGCAAGGTGAAGCATTATTTGAAGCTTTGCAACTGACTTACACTCCTGACTCTGTACTCACTTATTCGATGGCTAGGGATACACTTTTTTCGAAGGTATATCAAGAGTCAGATAGTCTTGAATGTGTGTATTCAGGTTGGAAGCGATATTTAGATCCAGAACTCGATCCAACACAAGCCGTATTTACCAATAATGGAGATAATGAAGATATAAATACAGAGCACTGCTATCCACAAAGTAAGGGGGCTTCTGTAGGAAATGGAAGGTCAGACATGCATCATCTTTTTCCTACTAGGGTGACTGTTAATTCAGATCGTGCGAATGATCCATTTATGGAAATAGATGATGATGTAACCGTCAAGTGGTTTTATAAAAATTTGACTCTGACATCTGAGCCTAACTCTATGAAAGAGCGTTACGCTGAGGATATCTTTAAGGGCTTTGAACCTCGAGAGGGTGTAAAAGGTAATGTTGCTAGAGCGATCTTCTATTTTTACACGATATATAGAGATAATGCTGTGAGTGCTGACCCATCATTTTTTGATGTACAACGTGTCACTCTTTGCAATTGGCATTTTGAAGATAAGGTTGATCAAAAAGAGTGGGATAGAACACATATCATTGCTACTTACCAAGAGGACAAGCCTAATCCATATGTTTTGGATTGTACACTGGCTGAAAGAATGTATTGTGATGATGTGATTATACAAGATTGTACAGTCAGTAGCAATTTTAATGTTCATCCTGAAGATTCTTCACCTTGGATTTTGTACCCTAATCCGGGGACGAACATATTACGTATCCAATCACCCAGCAAGTGGTCATATGCTGATTTGTTTAACCAATCAGGAGAGATGATTAAGACAGTTTCATTGTCACAAAGTGGAAGTTACCAAGTCTCTTCAGATATTACTCCTCTACCAGCAGGAATTTATTTTGTAAGACTCTGTAAGTCTACTTCTGGTGGTTGTTCCGATTTTCAAAAGTGGATAAAGCGCTAAATTTAATATCTGGATATTGATGTTTAAAGCTATTGATTTCTTCGTGCAATTGACTTACGAAATCAGAGTGGCTCTTCGACTCAGGGTGTAGTGCTTTGTGATATATTTTCTTTGATAGACGCTCGATCTGTTGTATGACCTCTAATGTTTGAGGAGTAAAATGATTGGCACTAAATGCATCCCAAATATGATGAATTGCTCTATCGTTAGGATGAATCAAATCATTGGCATAAAACGAATAATCTCGGAGCTCGTCGGTCAGTATTTCGAAAGATGGAAAGTAATGTACATTATCAAACGTCGTTTCTAAGTATTCACAAAGAAGCAATAGTCTACTCTTACTTCTTGAGTTATCTATAAGACCATGTCTTGTATGCCTGATAGGGCTGACTGTTACTATGAGCTCAATATTGGGCAACTTGCTCTGAATTTGTGAAATAACGTCATGATACATTGTCTCTAAGTCGAGGCTATTCACAAATTCTTGATGAAATAAAGCCTTGGGTTGCTTGTGACAATTTGTTACTGTCTTTTGAGATTCCAACAATCGCTGGATAATAGCAGTACCAAAAGTGAGAATGAGTACATCACTTTCCTGAAGATGTTGCTTCAGAAGCTGGATTCTATGTTGTAATTGTTGAGCAAAGGTCTCTCTATCAAGACCATACAATTGCGAATGAAAATGATAATGTAAATGAATGTCATCTCGATGAAGAAATAATGAACTATCTAATTGCTCTTCTGCTATGACGTAATTGAGATGTTGTGCAATGGAAATGGGATCATATGCTATACCTAAAGGATTGGTCAGTGCTTGGAATCCAAAGTCTGCGAGATGCCCGCCAATGTGTTCGGAAAAACATGAGCCCAAAACAGTAAAATGAGTAGCGAAATCAAGTCTGTTGCCGTTATTAGAGTATGCTACAGGAGTTGACAATCTCATGCAAATCTGGTAGAATAGATATTATAAAAAAAATTATGTGTATAAAACACAATTACTAATGTTTGGATAAAGATAAATTATTGTAAGTTTAGGAAGCGATTGGACTCCAAATTTGGTCTAACGTATAACTCCACTTACGAAATCAAATCGAAACTACGATTAAAATAGATTTATGACTATTATGAGAATTGGAAGGATTATTATCGTGGCTCTGTTTTCAGTAATAAGTTTTGTATCCCAAGCACAGGATATTCACTTTAGCCAGTTTTACATGTCACCTCTTAATACTAACCCAGCATTAACAGGTGTGATGAATTGTAACACCAGACTGGTGGCTAACTATAGGAATCAGTGGGCTGGTGTATTGGGCGCAAATGCTTACAATACTTACTCTGTTTCTTATGATCAAAAAGTTGCAGTGGGAAGAACAGACTATTTTGGTATTGGAGGATCTCTATGGTCGGATGTTGCTGGTTCTTTGGACTTTGGAACAACTCAAGGTAGATTGTCTTTCAGTTATGCTAAGAAGATGGGTGGATACAGAGAATCTTCGCATTTTCTTGTCTTAGGTGCAGATGCTGCAATTAGCCAAAGAAGACTTTCTCAAGACGCTACAGCTCAGATATGGGCAAGTGAGCACGATGGACAAGGTGGTGTTTTGGAAGGAGCGAATCCAGATATTGCTGGAATGCTTAACTATGACTTTATCTATGCAGACCTAGCAGTTGGCTTGCTTTGGTTTAGCATCATTGATAGAGAGAATAATTTTTATGGAGGTCTTGCACTACATCACGTAAATAGACCTAATGTTACTTTCCAGACGGACAACTCTGCATCAATACAGCCAATAGGGCAAAGATTTACAGCTCATGCAGGCGGTCAACTGTGGTTGTCAAAAGGACTCTATGTAGTACCTGGTTTTGTGTTCTTGAAACAGAATAGTCAAGTCGAGCTTAACCTAGGAACTAACCTCAGATTTGCTGTTGGTAATTCTAGAACTTCTGATCAATCTTGGCAAGTAGGAGCATGGTACAGACTAACTAATAGATATGTAGAGCCAACGGCTGCCGGAGGAGAATCTTCTGTGCAGTTTCTACACTCAGATGCATTCATTATGACGGCAAGGTTTGACTATGATAACTTTGGTTTAGGCTTCAGTTATGACCTTAACATATCAGAGTTAAGAGCAGCATCTGTTGGAAATGGTGCTTTCGAATTTTCGTTGAATTACTATATCTGTGGACCAGAAAAACGTGCTGTTTACTGTCCTAGATTTTAAGATATGCCAGCAGATTTAGTATCTGCAAAAGGAAGAAACCCTTGTTCAATTATTGAGTAAGGGTTTTTTTTTCCCCAATTGATTTAAAAAACCTCATAAATAATCAAAACATGTTTGGATCAAAGAACAATTCTTCAACTCAACAACACAATCACACCTCGTCTGGTCTTGGATCTACGAATAGCTTAGTTCTTGGTACAAATGTCGAAGGAACGATAACTGCATCTAAAGATATCAGGATTGATGGTGCACTCCACGGAAACCTTTCATGTGAAGGTAAGGTGATCATAGGCCCAGAAGGTAAAGTAGTTGGAGAGATTAACTGTGAGAATGCAGTAATAGAAGGTCACTTCGAAGGCAAATTGAAAGTGAGAAATACAGTTACAGTAAAGGAGTCTGCAAGAGTAAAAGGTGAGGTGGATACTGAGAATCTCCAAGTAAATGCCGGAGCAATTTTCAATGTTCAATGTACTACAGAGCCATCAAAGGTAAAGTCTATTTCTGCAGAGACAGCTCAGGCTTCTTAGCATGAAACAAGATCGACCAAATAAAAGGTCCAAAAAAGACTTTATGAAGTATACAGGGTGGGGCACTACTCTGTTCTTATTATTGTTGGTAGCAATGTATGCAGGGAAGAAAGTAGACGAAAAAATGGGAAATGAATCTCCCTACATAGCAGTATCGTTTATGTTTGTTGTCTTAATTGTTCAGTTTTACAAACTGATTAAGGATCTGAGTTAACTATGGAAGGCAGAAAGTTCAGAAGACAAATACTCTATAGTATTTTACTTTCAATATTGGCATTTACATTAATGTCAACAGTCCTTGACACATTTGCATACTATGATCTCCTATTAACCAGTGTTTTATTTTTCACATTGCTCTCTTGTGGATTATTTTTTCTTGCACGTAGATCTATAGAACAAAAGAAGAGTAATTTCTTCCTGTATATCATTATAAGCAATGTCCTAGTGAAGATATTGGCATCTTTTGTCATCATTCTCATTTATATGCAAGTGAGGAGCCCAGAAGCAAAGATTTTTATCCTACCTTTCCTGACGACATACTTGATCTTCACAATTTTTGAGACTTATTTTCTCTCAAAGGTTGCAGAGAGTACTTAAGTAAATGAAGTCCAAGCAAACTTGATTAAGGAACGATTATACTTCATCTCCTTCGGCGACATCATCGATGCTTAGATCCGAAGTAGGTTCTTGAGCTTTTGTATCTTCAGTGTCGCTACTTGATTCAGCTTCAACAATTTCAGCTTCTTCAAATGGTCTCTTTCCTATAAGTTTTTCAAGATCTGATTTAAGTATAACTTCTTTCTCTAAAAGCTGTTTTGCGAGTATGTTCAACTCATTTCTTCTTTCCTTTAATAAGTTTTGAGCTCGTGCATATTGCTCTTCAATCAGCGCTCTAACCTCATCATCGATTAGTGTCGCAGTATCATCAGAATAAGGTTTGCTAAATTGATCTTGCTGCATCCCATAGAATGAGACATTACCAACTTTATCATTCATTCCGTAGACAGCCACCATACTATATGCCATCTTAGTCACTTGGTCCAAATCACTTTGAGCACCTGTTGATATTTTGTCAAAGACAATTTTCTCTGCAGCTCTACCACCTAGTGTCATGCACATCCTATCCTTGAGAGCTTCTGTACGAGTGATATATTCTTCCTTTGGAAGATATTGTGCATAGCCAAGCGTACCAATACCTCGAGGTACAATAGTTACTTTTACTAATGGAGAGGCGTGCTCTAGAAACCAACCGCAAACTGCATGGCCAGCTTCATGATATGCAATGATTTCTTTTTCTTTCGGCGAGATAATTTTATTCTTCTTTTCCAAACCTCCAATGACTCTATCAAGAGCATAGTTGAAATCATCGAGATCAACAGCTTTCTTGTTTTTTCTAGCAGCAACAAGTGCGGCTTCATTGCAAACATTGGCAATATCTGCACCAGCAAATCCTGGTGTCATTTCAGCAAGTATATCTGACTTTACTCCGGCTGCAATCTTAATGTTTTTGAGATGGACATCGAAGATCTCTTTTCTGCCTTTAAGGTCAGGTCTGTCAATTCCAATTTGTCTGTCGAATCTACCTGGCCTAAGCAATGCATTATCAAGTACATCTGGACGGTTGGTAGCTGCCATGAGGATTACACCCTTATCAGTAGCAAATCCATCCATCTCAACTAATAGTTGATTGAGTGTGTTTTCTCTTTCATCATTTCCACCTTGAATTGCACCTTTGCCTCTCGCTCTACCGATGGCATCTATTTCGTCAATAAAAACAATACAAGGGGCTTTCTCTCTCGCTTGCTTAAAGACATCTCGGACTCTCGATGCTCCGACACCGACAAACATTTCAACAAAATCTGATCCCGACATTGAAAAGAATGGAACATCAGCTTCACCTGCAACTGCTTTTGCCAATAGGGTCTTTCCAGTGCCTGGAGGGCCAACAAGTAGCACACCCTTAGGTATTTTGCCACCGAGTGCAGTATATTTTTTAGGATTTTTTAAAAAATCCACGACTTCCATGACTTCTTCTTTAGCTTCTTCCAGCCCAGCAACATCTTTGAATGTAACATTGACTTTTGAATCTTTATCGAAAAGAGTAGCTTTTGATTTACCAATATTGAATATCTGTGCTCCTGGTCCTGAACTGCCACCAGTCATTCGCCGCATGAAGAATACCCATAAACCGATTAAAAGAAATATTGGCAATAGCCATCCAAGCAGTTGTCCAGTCCAATTTGTCCGTGTTTGGTAGATTGGATCGATAATGATTTCATCCTTGTTCACCTCAGCAACCATACCATCAAAGGTGCCTATGTCACCTAATTCAAACTGGTAATGCGGTTGATCAAAGTTGAAGGAGTTTTCCTTAATATGCTTGTGATTTGATTGATAGTCTTCTTTAATCCAAACTTGAGCAAAATTTTTGTTGATCACCTCAACTTTTTCTATTTCGCCTTTTTCCGCCATTGTCTTAAACTTGACAGGCGTTATTTCTTCAGTATTGTTATTGATGACATTGAATAAATTCAAGCTTAGAATCATAAAGATGATCAAGCCATATATCCAATACGAATTAAAAGAAAGCCGAGTCGGCTTATTATCATTATTATTATCTTTTGGTTGCTCTGACATAGTGTGCAATTAATTCTCTCTAAGAGAGATCATTAGATGTTTTGATATTCTGTAACCTCGGCATCGCTCCAAAGTTCTTCCAATTCATAAAATTCTCGAGCTTCTGGGTGGAATATGTGGACTATTGTATTAAAATAATCGACCAAAATCCATGTATCACTATCCTGCCCTTCGCGAGAAGACGGATGCCAATCTATCTCCTGCTTCAACCTTTTATGCACATTATTGGCGATAGCTCTCATTTGAGTATTGCTATCTCCATTACAGATAATAAAGAAATCTGCAGGAGCATCATACAATTTTCTAAGGTCCAATTTTAAGATGTCTTTGCCTTTGATATCTTGGATGCTATCTACGATGAGGTCATTTACTGCATCGATGCTTATTTGAGTAGAAGAGGGACTGCTTTGTGTATTCAAATGCTTAGTATTGTATTCTATATATCTATAACGATTAAAAGTACTAAATATGTTTCATTGCGACTTCGAGCGATTACAGGCATGGAAGTTCGTGTATTTACCAACAATAGATAGTACACAATCGTATGCTAGACAACTACTTTCAAATATTGAACCAACAGGTCCAATTGTAGTATATACTGACCATCAGACAGCTGGAATGGGTCAATTTGGCAGAAAATGGCACTCAAAACCTCAAAAGGGTCTGACATGCTCTTTAATTGTACCATTTCCAGAAAGAAGTGCTTCTATATCCCCGTTTATATGGAACATGTATATTGCCAATGTGGTTGCACAGACTCTTAACTCACTCTTTGATATTCGAGTTGGCTTAAAATGGCCGAATGATATCATGTATTCTGACAGAAAATTGGGAGGTATATTAATTAATAATGTATTTAAAGGAGAACAAATTGCTCACAGTATCGCTGGTATTGGGCTTAATCTAAAAGCTCATAATTATAGCGGTACGAATAACCCATCCATCTCTATAGCTGAGATTAAAGAGACAGAGATAACATCTAGGATACTCTTATACTGTTTGGCAGAGCTTCTGGAAGTTGGTGATCTAGCAAACCAACTTCCACTGAATGCGCAAATGATTTTAAACTTATACAACCAACAATTGTACAATAAGGGTAATTTGATTTCTTGTGTTAATGCTGAAGGCGAGAGATTGGAAGGAGTCATCAAAGCAGTGAATGCTGATGGACAACTTGTACTCGGTATAGGGAATACTGAGTTGAGAATTCATCATGGGCACTACGATATTATCTATTAGAAGCATGAAAGCATCAATATTAACAATAGGCACAGAGTTACTAATCGGTCAAACTATTGACACAAATTCTGCATGGTTAGGATCTCAATTGTCTAAACTAGGAATTACCATATTAAAGACAATCTCCATAGCGGATGACGAAGAGACAATTATAGCCTCACTTGAGGATCTGGTTAAAGCTTCGGACCTCGTTTATATCACAGGTGGTCTTGGACCCACAAAAGACGATATTACAAAGTCAGCTTTGGCTAAATTTCTTGAAGTAGACATGTACTTTGATGATAATCAATATGAGCACATCCAAGCTTTTTTTAGGGGTTTGGGACGAGATATTTCACCACTTCATAAGGCCCAATGTCATTTTCCTGTTGGCACTCAATTTTTAGATAATGCCCTTGGGACTGCGCCAGGTATGCAATTTCAACATAGAGATACGATCATTACTTCAATGCCAGGAGTGCCTTATGAGATGAAGTCCATTTTCAAAGCGAATATTTTACCCCAACTTCAACAAGATTCTGAATCATTATCCTACCATGAAGTCACAATGCACTCAGCAGGACTTCCTGAATCTGCGATAGCAGAAAGAATACAACCAATATTAGATAACTTACCCAGCTCCATTGACACAGCCTATCTGCCTTCTATGGGTATTGTAAAAATCAGAATGAGTACGAATGTCAAAGCGGATTTGGAAGCACTTGAAACAGCAGTCAAGACTATTGTAGATACCCTAGAGCCACATGTGTATGGCTACAATGGAAAGAGCATAGCTTCTGCTGTTCTGGATATATTGGAAGAGAAGTCACTCAGGCTAGGTATCGCTGAAAGCTGTACCGGTGGTTATCTGACGCACCTTATTACAAGTATTCCTGGATGCTCTAGACAGTATACTGGCACTATCATTGCCTATGATAACACTGTCAAGGTCTCTGAGTTGGATGTAGATCAGAATCTGCTAGACCAACATGGTGCTGTGAGCAAAGAAGCTGTGAGAGCAATGGTAACTGGGGCTTGTCACACACTAAATACTGACGTTGCCATCAGCATTTCTGGAATTGCAGGACCTACAGGTGGTACAGCAGAAAAACCAGTTGGTACAGTGTGGATAAGTGTTGGTAATTCGCAAAAGCAACTCACAAGAAAATTTCGTCTAAAGAAAGATCGTTTATTAAATATTCGGTATGCATCAAATGCTGCCCTTATAATGCTTCGAAAGTTTTTACTCGACTTATAATTATGTAATTTTGCAGCTCAATAAAACTGACAAAAGAATATGGCGATGACAGATTTGATTATGCCAAAAATGGGTGAAAGTATTATCGAAGCCACTATTTTGAATTGGGTCAAGAGCGTTGGCGATAGTGTTGAAGAAGATGAAACAATATTAGAAATCGCTACCGATAAAGTCGATTCAGAAATCCCATCTCCTGTGAATGGTGTAATTAAAGAGATTCTTTTTGAAAAGGATCAAGTTGTTGCTGTTGGGACAGTCATTGCGCGGATAGCTACTGAAGGAGAAGAAGTGGCAGAAGCACCTGCTGCAGCTAAAGATTCTCCCGCTGTGGAAACAATTGAGACAAGCACTCCCGAGCCAATAGAGCAAGTTCAACAATCTGTCCAAGTTGCCTCAGCTACAGCAGCACCAGAAATGCCAGTAGCATCGTCTGGTAGTATAAAAAGTGGAGAAAGATTTTATTCGCCACTTGTAAAAAGCATAGCGAAACAAGAGGGTATTTCTCAACAAGAACTTGATTCAATTCCTGGGACCGGAGCTAATGGGAGAGTGACAAAGAAGGATATGAAACAGTATGTTGCGCAAAGAAGTAATAGGCCGACTCCGCAAATTTCTGCTAGTCCTATTGCACCTCAACAAACTTCGACTCAACCTAAGACTGCACCAGTAATGCCAAGTTTTGCGTCTTCAGGAGAAGATGAAATTGTCCAAATGGACAGAATGCGAAAGCTTATTGCTGATCACATGGTTATGTCCAAGCAGACATCACCACACGTCACCTCTTTTGTGGAAGTTGATGTTACAAACATTGTGAATTGGAGAAATAGAGTCAAGGCATCATTTCAAAAAGAATATGGTGAGAAGATTACCTTCACACCGATCTTCATGGAAGCTGTTGCAAAGGCTATCAGAGACTTCCCAATGATCAATGTCTCAGTTGATGGAGATAAGATTATAGTGAAAAAGAATATAAATATTGGGATGGCCACAGCATTACCTTCTGGCAATCTTATCGTCCCAGTAATAAAGAATGCTGATTACTTGAGTTTGGCAGGGTTGACTAAGTCAGTCAATGACCTAGCCGGAAGAGCTAGACAGAATAAGTTAAAACCTGATGAAATTCAAGGAGGTACTTTCACATTAACCAATGTTGGAACGTTTGGAAATGTGATGGGCACCCCAATAATTAATCAGCCTCAAGTAGCAATTCTTGCAGTTGGAGCAATTAGAAAAAAACCAGCAGTTGTAGAAACAGAATATGGTGATCTTATTGCTGTAAGGCAAATGATGTTTTGCTCATTGAGCTATGACCATAGAGTTGTTGACGGATTCTTGGGAGGTTCTTTCTTGAGAAAAGTTGGTGATTATCTTGAAGCATTTGACCCAAATCAAACAATTTAGTAGTTAAGAAGATATGACTATGAGACAATTAATATTATCGTTATTAGCATTCAGTATAACTAGTACTTGCTGTTGGTCTCAAAATCTATCTAGTCTTGAAGATGCATTTGACCAAGGTCAATACAGCACAATAATAGAAGCATTACAAGGCAATAGTCAGGTAAAAAATGATAAGTCCTTAGTCTACCTCAGAGGTAGAGCCTACACGGAGTTAGGTATGACCTCTCGATCTTTATCGGATCTTGCTAGAGCCAGAACACTAGGCGTTGATGATAATTTATTGAACCTCTATATTGCAAAAACATATCACAGAGAGGGCAAATATCAGAAGGCTATTCAATGGTATAAGACCTACTTAACAACATTAAAGAAGAAAGAAAGAAATAGACAAGAAGAGGTGTTCAATGCCATTAGTCAATGTGTATATGCGCAATCTTCAATGCTTGATCCCGATGTTATTTTGGAGATTCCTAATGGAAGTATTAATACAGTCAGAGATGAACTCAGACCAGTATTTTCAAGATCAGCAAGTAATGTAATTTACTTCTCAGAACACCAACATAATACTACTTCGATTAACGGTGCAAGTTTTAGTGATGATGTTTGGGAAAGAATTAATTTGCTTCCGTCAAGTATTAATGCAAAAGGGTCGAATATGCTTTATGATCTGAGTGGAGATGGTCAAGTATTATTCTTTGAAAGTGCGCAGGATGGGAAGGTGTATAGCCTTTACAATAAGAAATACAAACCAGAAAAAAACTACTTCTTTCAGGCACCATATTTTCCACATCTGGGTGATTGTGACTTGCAAATTGTTGATGATAAGACAATTGTATTTGCAAGTAGAAGACCCGATTCATATGGTGGATATGATCTTTATATTTCAAAATATATGACAGGGTTGTGGTCTGAGCCAAAGAACCTTGGACCAAATGTCAATAGCCAATTTGATGAGCGTTCACCGTTTCTCACATCGGATGGTAAGAAAGTCTATTTTAGCAGTAATCGAGCAGAGTCTTTAGGCGGTTTTGATGTCTTTCGTTGTGAATTATCCAGAAATAAGTATGGATGGACAACACCTGCTAATTTGAAAGCGCCTATCAACAGCCCTGCAGATGATTTGCATTTTAGAGTTGATGGTAATGGTCTGAGATCATGTTTCTCTTCTAATAGAAGTACGACTCAAGGCGGATTTGATATTATTGTGGCATATTTCAATAAGCCAGTTAGTACAGCAATAGTTGATGCAAGCCATCTTGAATATATCAAATACGAAGTGGATAGTCAGCCGCAATCAGCGGTGGCAAAAGTGGACTCGCAGAATAAGACATCTCAAGTTAAAACAGAGAAGAGTTCTGAGTCTTCTGTAGCATCCACAAACAAGAAGAAAGAAGAAGCAAAAGTCAGGCAACCGATTAACACTTCGCCTGTTAAGCAAGGTGAAGAGCAGCCAAGTAATATTGGTGAACAGAGCAATAAGAATTCGAAAAAAGTCGAGGATATAGCTGAGGCAGGAGTTGATCAAATCGACAAATCAAAGCAACAGGCAAAAGAAGAGAGGCAATCTGACCCTGCAGGTATTCTAGTGTCTGAAAAGGAAAAGCGAAAACCCGAATCGACACATCAGAGTAGATATACTCCTGATGAAGACTTAGATCTGGAAGAAGATTTTGAAGAACTGAAGAGTAATACTATTGAGATTCCGACCTTGTACTATTCAGAAGAATCAGATCTTTTTGATGCAGGCAATACAGAGAAGCTAGACTTCATAGTAAATCAGGTCAAAAAGTTACCCAAAGATGTTACGGTAGAAATTACGAACTATACTCATAAAGCTGCAAGAAGAGAGTACGAATTGTTTTTTGCAATTAACCAAGCAGATTTGATAGTGGACTATTTGGAGGATAATGGTATCAAGAAAGAGAGACTCATTGTGAATTCAGTTGGAAGCTCTTACCCTAAGGCACATACAATGCTAGGCGGTAAAGAGAACCCAGATCACGTGGCAGTAAATCAACGCATTGAGTTTGTATATTATAATACTCCAAGACAATATGCGCTGAATTATGAAGACAAGGAATTACCGCATTATGCTAAATCAAGAAAGTATGATCTCTTCAGAACAGTAAAGGATGAAGTACATTATCGTATACAATTTGCTGAAACATCGCACGTCTTTAAAAATATCATTCTAAGTTATTACGATGATATCATCATTACTCGAGATTATAAATTTGATCGGTATATCTATAGTGTTGGTTTTCTAGAAACTTACAGAGAAGCTTTAGAACTTCAGAAAAAGTTGGAACAAAAGAATCTAAAGGATACGAAGATCAAGCCATATCTAGGATCAGTGCCACTCACAATGAAAAAAGCAATAGATAAATCAAGTGAGTACCCTAACTTAAGACCATATATTAATGCAAATTAATCCGTTGAGAAGTAGAACCAGTAAGTGAAGTTTTAGATCCTTGCCATTCTAAATCTACATGTACAATGCCCGGTTGTTTACCAATGTTGAATGTGCCGAGTGAATCAGAAAGGGATAACGCTTCAGCTCCATTCAGAGTGGCCCATTTCAACAATGTTTTTAAGTCCAAGTAGCTGTTATATTTTTTAATCGTTTTGATCTCCTCCCAAACACTCAATTGCCAGTTAGATGTCAAGCTATCTGTGCCAATGCAGACTTTCGAGTCAGCATCTAGGAAAGCTTGATAATTAGGGAGAGAGTTTTCAATATATAAGTTAGCATTTGGACAGCTGGCCCAATACACATTTGGAGACCATTCTTGGGCTGCCATCAAATCTTCTTTACTAGTTAGTGTATTGTGTACGAAGAGTGTCTTGAATTCAGGAGATAAATGCTCAATCAAATAATGAATAGAGCTTTTTCCAATAGCTATATTGTTGTTCAACTCGAAACCAAACCCCTTATAGAAAGCGTGAAACGGACCTGTTCCATGGAAGAATAACTCATTTTCTGCCGGCGTCTCTTGGTTGTGGACACTGATTGTCGAGCCTCTTGGATTGGACTTATTAACATGCTTCAATAAGGATGTTGTTACTGTATAAGGAGCGTGTGGAACATAAGAGCATTGTTGTTTCTCTGATGTTGTAAATTCGCTATGTACAGCTTGATATTGCTCAATGGTTGATTGAGTCATTGAGGACTGCATAAAATCAAACATTTCAACGAAAGTATAATATTTGATATCGCTGAGTTCTTTAGTTTGGAATGTGTGAGATGTATTGCTAATGTCACCTACAGCCACAATACCACTTGCCTGCATTGCCGAATCTTGATCTCGAATAGCTTGATGAATCACTTCTAATGTCGACTCTCTCAGCGTCACTACTTTTTGGAGAAAAGGTAATAGCCCAGTCCCTGTATCCACTGTGCCCTTCAAATGAGAAAGTTCGAGGTGGCAATGAGCATTTACCATTCCAGGAAAGAGTATGCCTCTATAATGTTTCGTACTCACAGTTAAGGACGATTTTTTCCCAATCTCATGTACTCTTCCTTCTTTATCAATAGCAATGTATCCATCTTCTATTGGATCACTTGATATAGGGAATAGACAATCTGCACTCAGATATTCTAGTGACATAAGTTAGAGTTTTTGGACTACCAGTGCATTCCTCATTCGAGGTTCGAAAAATGTACTCTTAGGAGCAACAACACTTCCTCTATCTAAGAGCTTTGTTAAGCGCTTGAATGTAACTGCAGGAAAGTAGAAACCAATCTTTGCGTTGTCCTTATGTATGGTTTTTAAGGTAGATTGTATAGAATTATCTCCTTGGATATATTCAATAGATTCGATATCGTTTTGTAATACCTGATCAATCACATAAGTATTAAAAAGATCCATACTCTCACTGTCTTCTTTAACGTATGCTTTTTTCCATTTTGCTTTCCACCAACTATTATGGTAGTACATCATCAGTTCTTTTCTCGAAGTAGGTTGTTCAAAGGCATCTACTTCTTTCAGATCCATATATTCTCCAAGATCCTCGATCAATTTTACCTCAGAAAGTACTTTGTGAAATTTAACAATTCTATTATACGGTCTGATGATAAGATCATCAAATGAGAAAAAGGCTGTCAAGAGTTTACCATATTTCTTCTCATCTTCTTGTATTAAATGCCTAATTGAAAAACAACGATGATGTCCATCTGCTATGTATGCCTTGGTAATTTCAGTTTTGAAGATTTGCTTGAGAGACTTAATTGCATTTTCATCATTGATTGGGTAGAGTGTGTGAACTTCATCTTCACCATAAGCATAGTCAATGGACTCATTACCACCGTGTTCACGAACCCATTTAGACAGGTTTTTGTTTCCAGGGATAGTTAATAAAACAGGCTTGATGTTAGCACTTCTTTCTTTGATGAGCTGCATCATTAACTCTTCTTTCTCTTTGAGAGTATGTTCGTGGCGAATCACATTCCCATTGAGTATCTCATTAGAGTTAATACAGCAAAGAATGCCGCGATGTAGGCGACCATTAAATTTGATTTCGTAGATATAGACGTGATCTTCTTTTGAACTCTTTAATAATCCAGCATTGTCATATTCTAAAAATCTTGACTTTGCTTTTGAGAAAAAAGTACTGAAATCTTCAATTTTAGTCTTGTTTGGTAGCGTTGGTTTGAAGGGATGAATCTTCATAATTAGAGCGTCCAATATTTTATGCAAGATGCAAAAACTATTTCAATTGCTCTACTTTAATTTGAAATAGCTGGAGACTATAAAATTTGGGTTCTCTTTGACTATGTTTTGGAGGGCTGAATCTGCTTTTTTTGAAAAACTCTCAATAGATTCAATCATTTTGACAAACTCAGAAGAATTTTGACATTGTGGTTGTAAGTGTGCAAGAGTTTCTAGGCTCTCTAATAAAGGGTCTAATTCCTTTTTTCTTCTGTGCTTCACTATTTGGCAGAATACTTTCCACATATCTTTTTCTGCGACAAAGTATTCTTTGCGTTTCTCTGTAACATGATCGATTTGTGCTAACTCCCAATCGAGAAGTATTCTGAGGTTGGTATTAGCGCTGCCTCTTGAGATTTTTAATTCTTCCATGATTTCATCAGCGCAAACTGGTACACAATTGATAAGAAGCAGCCCATGTATCTGAGCAAGAATCCTATTGACACCCCAATTGATGCCAAATTCTCCCCAGTTTTTAATAAATTTTAACCTTGCTTCTTTATAATCCATACCAGAATCTTCTATAGCATAATGCTAGACAAGCTGATAATGTTTAGACAAACGGCAATTTTACGATTTGGGCTTCGTAGGATTTTTTTCTGATCCCGATCTTGATTTTATCTATAGATAGCTTAGTAGCTTCAATATAACCCATACCTATCGGCTCCTCTAAGCTTGGAGACATTGTACCTGAAGTTACTTCCCCAATAACTTTGTCATCCATATTCAGAATAGTATAACCTTGTCTTGGGATTCGGCGCTCAAACATCTTAAACCCAATCAGTTTCTTCTTTACACCTTCTGTTCTTTGCTGCTGAAAGATTGCTTTGCTGAAGAAGTCAGAACCTTTTTTAGTCTTAACTATCCATCCAAGTCCGGCCTCAATAGGAGAGATGTCATCACCAAGTTCATGGCCATATAAACAATATCCTTTTTCGAGTCTCAATGTGTCTCTTGCTCCTAGGCCTGCAGCCTTTAGACCATAAGACTCACCTTGTTTCATAATAGCACTCCATATTTTTTGACTATGGCTACTATCGAAGTATAACTCGAATCCTCCTGCTCCAGTGTATCCAGTTGCAGAAATCAATACATTATCACAATCAGCAACACTGCCCTTGGTGAAATGATAAAATGGAATTGATCCTAAATCGGTATCAGTTAAATGTTGTAGAACCTCACTAGCCTTTGGTCCTTGTAAAGCAAGCAGACTGGTTTGTTTTGAGATGTCAATGAGTCTTGTATCATAATTATTGGCGGCATTAATCCAATTCCAATCTTTCTCAATATTCGAAGCATTAACTACAAGCATAAATGCTTGCTCACCTTCCGCACACTGATCATTAAATAACCTATACACAATCAGGTCATCTATAACACCACCATTTGCATTTGGAAAGCAACTATATTGGGCCTCTCCAGGATTAAGTTTCGCAGCATTGTTGCTTGTCACCTTCTGAACAAGGTCGAGCGCTTCTTTGCCTTTTACAATAAATTGACCCATGTGAGACACGTCAAAAAGACCAGCCGTCTTTCTAACTGCAAGATGCTCATCGGTTATTGATGTATAAGAGACTGGCATCTCAAAGCCGGCAAAAGGTACCATTTTGGCTCCTAATGCATTGTGAATATCATAAAAGGGGGTTCTTTGCTCCATCAATTTACTTTAATAATGTCAAGGATTGTATCTCCTTCTGTTATAGTATGAACGACATCCATGCCAGTCGATACCTTTCCAAATATGCTATATCTACCATCAAGATGTGGAGTTGGGCTGTGAGTCACAAACCACTGAGCAGACTCTGTGTGTGGGCCGGCAGAAGCCATTCCGACATAGCCTTCTGAATTGTAATATGTTTTTGAAAATTCGCTGTTGATTGTATAATTCAAGCTTCCATAGCCATCTCCTCTTGTACACCCAGTCTGGATAACGAAATTAGGAACTACTCTGTGGAAGATTTTTCCATCGTAGAAATCATCAACTACAAGTTCACTAAAATTAGAAACTGACTGCGGTGCTGAAGTCAATAATGGGTTAATATGAAAAACCCCTTTGGTTGTTTTGACAATGAAGTAAGTGCTATCACTGAGCGTATTCACCTCTTCCCAGTTCATTGGTCGAGAATCTAAGCTATAATCTAAATTTTGAGTAGTGTCATTGAGGATATTTAATGCTTCAAATACTGACTTATAAGTTTCGATGTCTCGAGGTAATGTGAGTGATTTTAGAGCCTGCCTCAAGAAAGTATCATTCTCAATTACAGTTGCGAAGTTAGGTTGAGAGAATACTGGCGTAATTTCGTAAAGCGCGCCCACATCTTTATCATCTACAATTTTTTCAACAAACTCAAGAAGTTTCTTTCTTGCATATTTTGGCGAGGCGTTGAAGACTGCATCAAAATTATCAGAAGTGATAATCTTAGCTAATGAAGAAGCTATTGCTGTTTTGAGGATTGGCTGAGTTGTGGTATCAAAAACCGATTCTAACAGGGTGTAACTCTGAATGTCATGGCCAAGTGCACGTAGCAGAGCTGACTCAATGAATTTTCCTGGTTTGGCTTTGAGTAAGTTAGTGACTTCGAATCTAGCTGCGTTCCTTGATTTTGAAAAGTAATAAGGTATCTGTTGGAAATATGCAGAATATAACCTAGCAGCCGTCAAAGTATCTTGACTTGTTTTTGCTTTTTGTCGAATACTATTGTAGAGCTTGTCTCCTGTAGCAGATGCGTAGTATTGACAAACTGTTTTTCTAATATGGGGATTAGGATCAACAAGCAATTGAGACATCAATGTGTCATTATATGGAAATGCCTGTAAGGCTCTAATAGAGTTTATTTTGACGCGATAATCATCATCAAGTTCTAGCGCATTTTTCAAAATTTGATACACATCAACATTTCCATTAGCATGTCGTAAAGCTAGTGCCAATGCCATTTTAACGTCTGTGTTCTTTTCTTTTACAAATTGGTTGGCTATCCTAAATTGATGGGGAGTTAGATTCAGGTTTTTTGTTCTTGAGAGGTAATGTGCTGCATATAGTCTTCCTTCAGAGGGAATAGACTCATTCAAGATGAATCCAACCATTTTTGCGGTGCCATCTTCCGAGTGAATCCCTCTTAAACCAAATCTGTAAATGGCTTTTGCTTGATTAATAATGAGATGACTATCAGTAGGGAGATATGTATTTGTGGTTGCAATAAACTTGAGAATAGACTCGTCACCAATTTTACCACAGGACTCCAAGACTGCCCCATTTGTTGGGTTATCAACTGATGCAGTATCTCTTTGTTTGAATGCTGTGATCAAGAAGTCTGTATTATCAATATTACCTTGCTGACCAAGTGCGTAAATAAGCATTTCTCTTACAGCGCCGATTGTTTCATTCGATAGCATCCTATTCAAGATGTCTTCTGACCGAGAATCCTTAATAGATGCAAGAGATTCCGCAACAAGATAACGCTCAGTGATATTCTCCGAGTCTGCATATGATGCAAGGCTATCAATATTTTGACTAACTCTAAAATTGATAAGTTTTTGAACAGAAATATCTTCAAATGAGACGCTTATAGATGTATTCTCTTTTGTGTTCGCAGGAACACAGCTTTGCTCTAGAGCAATCAAACAAACTAGAAGAAACAAAGTGTTTAGATGTAGTCTCAATACGATTCTTTACTAAAGTCTGAGGATAGTTTGCAAATGTAGTAGAGATTTAAGACTTTTAGGAAGGTAACACGGAAGTCAAAATAAAATTTACAAGATGGTATACAGAATTCTCTTCATCCTCAGCTTCGTTTTCACAAATACACTTATAGCTCAACAGTTAATTTCGTATGAGAAAATAGACGCAATTTCAGCAAATGATGCCGCGAGTGATTTTGGCGTTGATTCGGAGTATGATCAAGATATATACAAGGTGCTCTACTATACAGAACATTTGTCAGGAGAGCAGGATACTGCATCTGGATTAATCTGTGTCCCTCTCGGCTTTGCTCAAGCATTTCCTATAGTTGTATATCAGCACGGCACGGTAGATAATAGAGAAAGTGTTCCATCGAGAATGTCTGATTTTCAAATAGGCTCTATCTTGGCTTCTTTAGGTTATATCGCAGTGATGCCTGATTATATTGGGCTTGGTGATAGCAAAGGGTTACATCCTTATATCCACGCAGATAGCGAAAGCTCTGCGGCTGCTGACCTTATCTTAGCAGCAAGAGAAATGCAGTCTGACTTGCAATTTTATGCCACAGAACAGCTATTCATTACGGGCTACTCTCAAGGGGGTCATGCATCCGCTGCATTACATAGAGACATTGAGGCGGGTAGATTTGATGGTTTGAATGCTGTGACAGCTGCCAGTCATATGTCAGGTCCATATAGCGTTTCAGAAAGAATGCCAGAATTCACCTTAGGAGAGGACAACTACTTTTTCACAGCTTATTTGGCTTGGGTAACCTTATCCATGAAAGCTGCATATCCAGAGTTATTAGCCGATTATGAAATAGAAGATATCTTTAGGGAAGAATATGTGAATGACATCAGGCGCTTTGAAAACGAGGAAATAGGGCTTTTCTTTCTGAATGTCCTTTTGGTCGGTATCCTCCAATCCAATAATAATGGTACTATCCAACCAAGAAATATGCTTAAGCCAGATATCCTTGATGCTTTATTTAATGACCCAGACCATCCTTTGACTCAGGCTTTGGCTGATAATGATCTTCATGACTGGGCACCTGAAGCACCTACTAGACTTATGTACTGCCAAGGTGATGATCAAGTAACTTTTGAAAATAGTATCTATGCCGAAGAAACAATGCAGGCAAATGGGGCCACAGATGTGCTAGCAGTAAATCATGGGAATCTTGATCATGGTGGATGTGTCAATCCTGCAACCGAGGCTACTATTGAGTTCTTCAAACAATATCAAGAAGTACAATTTGTATTAGACGTGGAAGATGTTGATAGTGATTGCGACGTGCAATGCTTTACATCAGGAAATCAACTCCGCTTGAAAATAGAACAATCTTGCTTTGACAAGAATGCATTCCAAGTCGTCAATTTACAAGGACAAGTACTTTTGGAAGGTTGGTTGGAGCATAATCAAGAACAATTTGATGTGACTGATTTCTTAGAAGGAATATACTTTTTCCGAATCTCAGGAGAAGGAGGAAGTATGAGAACATTTAAATTTTTGGTCAATTAGACATACTTCATGTATTGGCTAATGAGTATCATTGCGCCCGAATTATAAACGAAAAAACGGATGGCACTTGATTTAGATGATTTTGTTGTAGTAAGCGGTATGGCTGGTGTGCATAAAATAATGACAACCAGGAGTAACGGATTAGTCGTACAAGAAATAGACTCTGGAAAATCAAAATTTTGCAGTGTAAGAAAGCATCAATTCACACCATTGAGCACAGTGGGAATCTACACCCTCACCGATACTATTGAGTTGAGTATAATCTTCGAAAAAATGTTGGAGCATTATACTGATAAGCCACCAGTTGCGACGAATGCACCTAAGCATGAAATTGAAGAGTATTTTGAATTTTTGGTGCCAGAGTACGATGAAGACAAAGTCTATGTCAGCGACATGAAGAAGGTCATCAAGTGGTTCAATTTCCTTAAAGAAAGAGATTTATTTGTAGAAAAAACAGAAGATCAAAAGTCTAAAGAGAGTTGATTATTGTCGACTCCTTTTAATAGCTGAAAACTCATGCGGTGATATTTCGTGATGCCGCATGAAGCAATTGCTTTTCTGTGAGACGCTGTTGGATAGCCTTTATTTGTTATCCATTGATATTCAGGATGAGTTTTTGCAATCTTCTTCATGTAAAGATCTCTGCTCACTTTTGCTAAAATAGAAGCGGCTGCAATAGACAGATATTTACTGTCCCCTTTTACCACTGTTTGATATGGTATTTGTTTGTAAGGCAAAAAATAATTGCCATCCACTAGTACATGTTCAGGTTCAATAGAGAGTTTCTTTAATGCTCGATGCATGGCTTTGATCGAGCTTTGTAAGATATTCCACTTATCAATTTCTAATGGGCTGCAAGAAGCGATTCCATAAGCAAGAGCATCTTTCTTAATGCATGCACAGAGTGCTTCCCTGTCAACTTCATTGAGCAATTTGGAGTCTTGAATCGCAGGGTTTTTATACGATCTATCAAAGATGACTGCTGCAGCAAAAACGGGACCAGCAAGACACCCTCTTCCAGCTTCATCGCATCCAGCTTCATATCTCTTTCCAGATAAAGAACTTGCGAGTATATGGTGAACCTTACTGTTGGGTGAAGGCATATTGAATAAGGTTAGCTCCCATCTTCAACGCAGCTTGCCTAATTTCTGGTGGATCTTTGTGGACAGCACGATCTTCCCAACCATCACCAAGATCACATTCATAGGTGTAAAAACACACTAATCTTCCTTCATGAATTAATCCAAAGCCTTGAGGAGGCTTGTCATCATGTTTGTGAATTTTTGGCAATCCACTTTTAAAAACAAAGAATTGATCATAGATTTCATGGCTGAAGGGTAGCTCAACAAAATCCAATTCTGGAAATACTTTTTTCATGCTTGGTCTAACAAATGGATCAAGACCATAATTATCGTCAATATGGAGAAAGCCACCAGCAAGTAAGTAGTTCCTCAAGTTTTCAGCTTCAGCATCATTGAATATTACATTGCCATGACCAGTCATATGCACAAAGCTATAATTGAATAAGTCAAAGCTACCTACCTCTACAGTAGGGTAGTCGGGGTCAATGTTGGTTCCCAAGTTATCATTGCAGAAATGAGCCAGGTTCTTCAGAGAGGTTGGGTTAGCATACCAATCACCACCACCATTATACTTTAACAAAGCAATCTGTGTGCTATATGGCTCAGAGAAGTTAAGTGATGTAAATAAAATAATTGAGAGGGTAATGAGAGATCTCATGAACACTAAATGTTGATTTCTGACAATAAAAATACGATTTCAAAGATAGGTAAAGAACGTCTGAATAGCTCTTGAAGTATGAAATTCAAAATCTCTGTGTTTTGCAATGGCAGTTGATGTATCTTTGCGCCAAATTTCAAGAATTTAAAGTATGATTACAGACAAAAAAGTTTTGCCTTATAAAGTCAAAGACATCGCCCTTGCAGATTGGGGAAGAAAAGAAATAGAGCTTGCTGAAGCTGAAATGCCTGGTCTTATGGCATTGAGAGAAGAGTATGGAGATAGTAAGCCGCTCAAAGGAGCAAGGATTGCAGGATGCTTGCATATGACTATTCAGACTGCTGTATTAATCGAGACACTTGTTGAGTTAGGAGCTGATGTTACATGGTCTTCATGTAATATTTTCTCTACACAAGATCACGCAGCAGCGGCAATCGCAGCAGCAGGTGTACCTGTCTATGCATGGAAAGGTATGAATGAAGAAGAATTCGATTGGTGTATTGAGCAGACATTATTTGCTTTCGAAGATGGCCAACCGCTGAATATGATTCTTGATGATGGAGGTGATCTTACCAATATGGTATTAGATCGATATCCCGAATTAGTTGAAGGTATCAAGGGTATCAGTGAAGAGACGACAACAGGAGTTCATAGGTTGTATGAAAGACAGATAAATGGAACATTGCCTTTACCTGCAATCAATATTAATGACTCAGTAACCAAGTCAAAGTTTGACAACAAATATGGATGTAAAGAGTCATGTGTAGATGCGATCAGAAGAGCAACAGATGTTATGATGGCCGGAAAAGTGGCTGTTGTTGCAGGATATGGTGACGTAGGAAAGGGTAGCGCAGCTTCATTAAGAGGAGCAGGTTGTCGTGTAATAGTTACTGAGATTGATCCAATTTGTGCTTTACAAGCTGCAATGGATGGATTTGCTGTGAAGAAGATGACAACAGCATTAAAAGATGCTAATATTGTTGTAACTGCAACTGGTAATAAAGATATTATCAGAGGTGAGCACTTCAAGATGATGAATGATAAGACTATCGTCTGTAACATTGGGCACTTTGATAATGAGATTGATATGGCATGGCTTAATGAGACTTCTGGTGCTCAAAAGATGGAAATCAAGCCACAAGTTGATAAGTATACCTTGGATGGTAAAGACATTATTGTATTAGCAGAAGGAAGGTTAGTTAACCTTGGATGTGCTACAGGTCACCCATCATTTGTGATGTCTAACTCATTCACAAATCAAACACTTGCTCAGCTTGAGCTATGGCAAAACAGTGGAAAGTATAATAACGAAGTCTATATGCTCCCTAAGCAATTAGACGAGAAAGTTGCTAGGCTTCACCTTGCAAAGATCGGAGTTGAATTAGAAGAGATGAGCAAAGACCAAGCTGATTATATCAATGTTCCACTGGAGGGACCTTATAAGCCAGAATACTATAGATATTAATATCTAAATAAAGACTATCAAACCTTTAGCCAGACTCGCATAGAGTCTGGTTTTTTTTTGTTAAAACTGTAGCGCTCGCGGAAATAATTGAATTATAACAATGAGTAAAGCAGCAAATCACCTGTGAGCTGTATATTACTACTATTGAATCAAATCTAAATCATGAAAAAACTAATTAAACTATCCTTTCTATTCGTCTTTGGAATCACTTTGTTTGTAGCCTGTAACAAAGATGAACCGACCCCAACTGAGAATAATGGAACTATTACTATTGATCCTCCGCTACAATCTGTATTGGCAAATGTCTATGGTAAAGTTGTTGATGAAAATGATGAGACTGTTTCTGATATAGAAATTGTTTTAGGAACAAGAACAGCAAATACTGATGAAAACGGCTATTTCAGATTTAATAGCGTCCCAATGAATGGTTATGGACAAGTCATTACTGTTGATCAGACAGGCTACTACAAAGCCATCAAAATGATTGAGACTGAGACAGATGGAAACGCCTATGTTGAGTTTAAGTTAATGAAGAAAAATTTGGTCAAGACAGTAATGTCAGACCAAGAGAGTGAGATTAGTGTAGAAGGTGAGAGCAAACTCATGCTTCCTGCAAATGCTTTTCAAGATAGCAATGGTAATGCTTATACTGGTGAAGTTAATGTCTACAGTACATGGATGGACCCTACTTCAACGAATACAATGCGAGTTATGCCAGGTGACCTACGTGCTGTGGATGGATCTAGCGATATTGTTCAATTGGCAACATATGGTATGTTGGCAGTAGAGTTAGAGTCTCCGACAGGTGAGGAATTGAACCTTGCAGATGGTTCTGAAGCGGAGCTTACTTTTGACGTTCCTGCAGAATTAGAAGATAATGCGCCGGAAACAATACCAATGTGGTACTTCGATGAAGCTTCAGGGTATTGGGTTGAAGAAGGAGAAGCTACATTAGTTGATGGTGTCTATGTTGGGAATGTTACTCACTTTTCATTTTGGAATTGTGATGCGCCTTTTCCATTAGTAAATATGACAGGACAAATTATCGACACTAGGAATATAGGTTTAGCAAATATGTTAGTTGAGATTACATTTCCTGGAAGTGCATCGGTTGGAACTGGTTGGACTGATTCTGACGGATTTTACTATGGGAAGATTCCAGCTAATGAAGTATTAACTATAAAGATATATGACGCATGTGGTGAGTTAATTTTTGAAGATCAAATTGGTCCTTATGCAACTGATGTTACAATTCAGCCAATTGTCGTACAAGACAACACTAACAATATTCTATTCGAAGGAACTGTAGCAGATTGTGATGGCAACCCAGTTTCTAATGGTTATGTATTGATTAATGGCGAAGGTGTTGGCCAATCCCTCTTTGTTGAGGCAGATGGTACATTCTCAGGAATTGTAAATGTCTGCGGTTTGACTGAAGTTAGCGTTAAAGGTGTTGACTTAGATAACAATTTGCAAAGTCAACCTGAAGTGTATCCGATAACTACTAACGAAGTTCAAGTTGGTGTTATCAGTACATGTGATGAACTTGATCAATACTTCTATTTTAATATCGATGGACAACTGACTGCAATGAATGAAGCTTACGCACAGCTTTCTGTTGATTCATTAGGTCAAGACTATTATTATCTTTCTGGTTCCCTAGAAACAGTCCAAGGTTTCCCAACTATTGGTATTGTTGTAGATAATGGTCCTGGAGATTATAACCCTGATTATGTTCTCCTCTTTACTGAGGGTGACGAAGTCTATGTCTGTTCTGGTGGCTGTGATGATTTTGTTGTGTCATTTTCAGCAATTGGACCGAATGATGGGGATCTTGTTAAATGTACCTTCAGTGGTCTGTTAGAACTTGGAAATGGTACACCAGCTGTCCAAGTCGACGGCGCTTTCAAATCGAATCTACAATAGGTTTATTATTAATATCAATGAAAAGGGGCTGCAGTATTACTGCGCCCCTTTTTTTGTTATTGCAAATTGTTTTCTACTCCTTCTTCTCTGATATAGGATATCTTTGCTATGCATGTCTCTAAAAACTTCAGCTCTGTCTCTCTTTGGTAAAAGTATTACTAGGAAAATCAGAAGTGATGCAGCACGAGCTGTCGTTCACCAAGAAAGAACTTTGAAGTATCTGGTAGGTCGTGCAAGAAATACTTCCTTCGGCAAAGACCACAATTTTGCTGCAATCAAGACATCAAAGGATTTTTGTGCCAATGTTCCTCTCCGAGACTATGAAGGATTGCGAAGTTATATTGAACAAATATTGAAGGGTAAGCAAAATGTACTTTGGCCAGGTATGCCTAAATATTTTGCGAAAACATCAGGAACTACCTCAGGAGTCAAGTACATTCCAATCAGTAAAGAGAGTATGCCTTTTCATATTCAAACTGCAAGAAATGCTACGTTCAATATGTGTCAACAGCTCAACGCATTTGACACTTTTGATGGTAAGGTGATTTTTCTGAGTGGTTCGCCTGTCCTATCAACCCCAGACTGTGGAGTCAAGACAGGGCGATTGTCAGGTATTGTAAATCACGAGGTCCCTAATTGGATAACAAAGAATCAACTTCCATCTTATCAAACGAACTGCATTGAGGATTGGGAAATGAAGCTGGAGGCTATTGTGGAAGAAACCTCTAAGCAAGACATGCGGCTAATTTCTGGAATTCCACCATGGGTGCAAATGTACTTTGAAAGGTTGTTGGAGAAGAATAAGGTAGATACCATCAAAGCACTGTTTCCCAACTTCAGGTTATTTGTCTATGGTGGAGTCAATTATGCCCCATACCGCCAGTCATTAGAAGCTCTCATGGGTGAAAGTGTGCCATCTCTAGAAACTTATCCGGCTTCAGAGGGCTTTATCGCTTTCCAGGATAAACACGGTGACGCAGGTCTCTTACTTAATACTAATGCAGGAATCTATTACGAATTTGTACCACTGCATGATATTAACTCTGAAGAGCCAGAGCGGCTCACACTCTCTGAGGTTGAACTAGATAAAGATTATGCAGTTCTATTGAGCACAAATGCTGGTCTCTGGGCTTATAGTATTGGTGATACTATCAGGTTCGTATCTAAAGACCCTTATCGTATTATTGTTTCAGGTAGGATAAAACATTTCATTTCTGCTTTTGGAGAACATGTTATTGGCAAAGAAGTCGAACGAGCAATGGTGAAGACCTGCGAAAAGCATGGTTGTAATGTTGTCGAGTTTACTGTAGCACCCCAAGTTAATCCGGAAGAAGGCCTTCCTTTTCATCAATGGTTTGTTGAATGGGAGCAACCTCCTCTAAAGATGACAGAGTTCTCTAATGACTTGGATCACGCACTTCGCCAACAGAATATTTATTATGACGATCTGATTAAAGGGGCAGTCTTGAGACCTCTAATATTGACAACAGTACCAAGAAATGCTTTTCGGAACTATATGGAGTCTCAAGGTAAACTAGGTGGTCAAAACAAGGTCCCTAGATTGGCAAATGATAGACAGATTGTAGATCAATTAGAAACTATCAAATAGATTTCATAAAGTTATATCTCTCCAGCTACAGACTCATTTACATTTACAATGTGGTCACCCACTCGCTCTAATGAAGAAAAGAGATTGGTAAAAACAAGTGCAGAATTGGTATTATAGTCATCATTACCAAGATTCTCTTGATTGTATTGCCTCATCGTATTCCTCTGAGCATTAGTCTCATCCTCAAGTCTGTAGCAGGCTTCGAGCGAAGCATCTTCATAATTAGTAAGATTAAGATTTCGGTTCATCTCATCAAATGCTCTTCCAACAATTTCAATCAAGATATTGAGCTCGTCCCTTTGTCTAGGTGTAAACCAAATTTTCCTATCCATTTTGCCTTCCATTGCCTTGGAAAGTTGATAAAAGATATCACCGATACGTTCCATGTCATTGCAGATATTGAAGTAGCTCCTGAGCCTGACACTTGTACTATGTGTCATTTCTTTATCTGATAAGTTGGTGATGTATTGTGTGATGTCCTTTTCGAATTTGTCAGTGATGTCTTCGTACTTTTTTATCTTCTTAATTAACCGGAGTGCCTCTTCTTCATCTTTAGTATTGATTAGATCTTTACTAAAGTTGAGCATTCTGGAGGTGATTTCTCCATATCTTGCAACTTCCTTTTGAAGCTCTACAATGGCTAATTCAGGAGTTCTATTATTCGAGTCAATGAATTGTAAGGTATTCAGATTTTCTTCTTCAGGATCACCTTCATATTTGACAATGCGCGTTGTCAGCTTCGCCAAAAATGGTACAAAACCAAATAGCAGCAACAAGTTGGTAATATTAAAGCAAGTATGAAAAGCTGCTAACACAGTGGTGAGAGACTGATTGTATTGTTCCTCTCGACCATCGGCTAGTTGCGAAGGATCAAGAAAATTGAAAGGAAAAACGCTATTAATTGTTTCTAATAACCAAATGACACCTTGGATAAACACGGGCATCAGTATAATCATCCAGACAACTCCAAAAACATTGAACAAGGTATGAAACCAGGCTGCACGTTTGGCATTAACATTACCAATAAGCGATGCAAATTGAGCTGTAATTGTTGTACCTATGTTTTCCCCAAGAATCATTGCAGCAGCGACATCCAATGGAAGCCAACCACTGAATACCATAGTCAAAGTAATAGCCATAGCTGCTGATGATGACTGGACGATAACAGTTAATACTGTACCCACAAAGACAAAGAAGACTCTGCTAAAGAATCCCCAACTAGCAAAATTGTTGAGCCACTCAAGAACACCTGGATTAGATTTAATATCTGGAACTGCACCTTTGAGAAAACTCAGACCAAGGAAGAGTATAGCAAAGCCAATAATAAATTCTCCCCAATGTTTTAATTTATCCCTATTACTTAAGAGCATAGGAAGTCCAATCGCAAACAGAGGCACACTCAATGTATCAAGCTTCATCTTAAAGCCAAGGATACTGATTATCCAGCCTGTTATTGTAGTTCCTACATTGGCTCCCATCATAATCCCTGCTGCTTCTATCAGGGTCAAAAGACCTGCATTTACAAAGGAAACTGTCATTACAGTTGTAGCACTCGAGGATTGTACAAGGGTAGTTGTCAAGAAGCCAGTAAAGACCCCAAGTACCCTGTTTTTTGTCATGTTTCTGAGGATATTTCGTAATTGTGAACCGGCTGCACGCTGGATGCCGTCACTCATGAGTTTCATCCCATAGATAAAAAAGCAGAGAGCACCTAGTATCTGTATGATATCAACAAATCCGAAATCCATCGAAAGATATTTTGAGGAGGTATAAATGTATGGAGAATAGTAGAACCTTTATCAGATTCAGCCGAGATAAAATCCAATGTTAATCCTATGTAAACAAAAGTGACTTGTCAGTAACATAACAATAATATATCCTTAAAATTCAACATATAATGTCAGATTAGCTTTGTAGCAAAATTGGAAAAATTGCATCACAACATTTTTATTATTTGAAATCAAAATTAAAATGACAAGAACACTTTTCAATTTTATGTTTTTATCTGCTTTCATTTTCGCACTTTTTAGCTGTGGAGATGAAAATTCTTGTGAGAACGAATGTCCTGCAGGATTTATCCAAGATGTCAATTGCGATTGCTTTGACTTAAGTGGTTCTTCAGAAGACTACGAAAGAGTAACATCCAATATAACCACAGATGCTGTTTGGACTGCAGATAAGGTTTGGATTCTTGGAGGGAGGATTGCTGTTGAAGCTGGAGCTACTCTCTCCATCGAACCAGGTACAATCATCAAAGGAGAAGCTGGAGCACAGAATAACGCTACTGCATTGCTTGTAGCTAGAGGAGCTAAACTGAACGCATGTGGGAGTGCTGATGCACCAATAATATTTACCTCAGTTGCTGACGAAATCACCCCAGAAAGAGTTGCAGCTGGAAACTTCACAAGTCCCAATCTGGATACTAATGTCAATGGACTGTGGGGTGGACTTATCATTTTAGGTTATGCACCTATATCTGTAGAAGGTAATGGTGAGACTGCGCAGATTGAAGGAATACCAACTTCTGATCAGAATGGCCTTTATGGAGGAAATGAAGTGAGTGATAACTCAGGAACTATCTGTTATGTTTCTATCAGACATGGAGGAACTAACATTGGAGAAGGCAACGAAATTAACGGACTTACTCTTGGTGGAGTAGGACGTAGTACGACTATTAATAACATCGAAGTCGCTGCAAATCAAGACGATGGGATAGAATGGTTTGGTGGAACTGTAACAGTCACAAATGCACTTGTTTGGGGATGCGGTGATGATGGTATGGATACTGACCAGGCATGGAATGGTGTGTGTGATAACTGGATCGTAGCGGTTCCATCGGGTGGATCAGCTATGGAGCTTGATGGTCCTGAAGGAGACTTCACACAAGGATGTAATGGCTTCGACAATGGAACAATCTATTGTGGTAATAACATCTCCGCAATTGTAGACTGGGATGATAATACAAATACTGGTGTGACGAACCTTTACTTCTATGGAATAGATGAGGGATATGACCCAAGCGTTGGATTCGCTTCTTTTGGTGGCGATGGCGAGTGTACTACCGGAACTTGGGAATATTCAGCTCCGGGTGGATATGATGTAGGCACATTATTACAAGATGCTCCAGCAGGTGCAGTAACTCTTGTCACAGAAGGTAGTAACTCAGTAGGTGCAGATGCAAGTGTCTTTGGTTGGACTCTAGGGGCTCAATCAGGCACTTTAGAATCAATAGGATTACAATAATTAAATGAACAATAACATACTCCAAAAAATGAATTTCATTGTAAAAATTGCAACAAGTCTAGTGTTATTGCTAGCAACAACTATTCTCTCAGCACAACAAGGGACAATCAGAGGTACTGTGATAGAGGACGAAAGTGGAGAGACCCTTATCGGAGTTGCTGTTTCCATAGCTAATACTGCCATCGGAACAGCGACTGATTTTGATGGCGCTTTCGAACTTAATCTTGATGCGGGATCGTATGACTTGGAAATAAGCTATATCTCATACCAACCTCTGACCATTACAGGAGTAGAGGTAAAGCCAGGAGAAGTAAATGTCCTTGAGAATATTAGAATGTTTACAGAAGCAGAACAGCTTCAAGAAGTGGTAATCACAGCAGATGTAGTCAGGACCTCTGAAGCTGCTTTGATGACAATCAAGAGGAGATCTACAAATTTGCTAGATGGTATTTCTTCTGCTAAGTTTAAGAAGATCGGTGACTCTAATGCAGCAGGTGCTGTAAAAAGAGTAACTGGTGTATCAGTAGAAGGAGGAAAGTATGTCTATGTGAGAGGACTAGGAGATAGATATAGCAAGACGATGCTCAATTCAGTAGATATCCCTGGGCTAGATCCAGATAAGAATAGTCTTCAGATCGATATCTTCCCGACCAATCTCTTGAATAATATGGTGGTCTATAAGTCTTCTTTGGCAGAGTTGCCAGCTGACTTTACAGGAGGTGTTGTAAATATTGAGACTAAAGACTTTCCAGAAGAAAAGGTGTTAGATGTATCTCTTGGATTTGGATATAATCCATCCATGCACTTCAGGGATAACTACTTGAAGTCTCCAACAAGTGGAACAGATTGGTTAGGATTTGATGATGGACAGAGAGCTCTTCCTGTAGGAGCAGATATTAATATTATTCCTACACCAACATCTCCTTTCTCTCAAGATCAGGTGAGCAATTTTGTCAAATCATTCAATCCTCAATTAGAAGCTCAAGATGCAACAGCATTGCCTGACTTCAGTATGGGTATATCTTATGGTAATCAAAAGGCATTAAAGAATGAAAGCACTCTAGGCTGGATATTCTCAGGAACCTATAAAAGCTCAAGAGAATTTTATGAAGACCTCAAGTATGGAGAGTACCAACTCCAGATTGACAACTCACTCAATGACTTAGTCTATGCGACTACAATAGAAGGAAGATCAGGTGAAGAGAATATACTATTGGGAGGACTCGCTGGGGTTGCCCATAAGACCAAGAATGCTAAGCACAGATTGACTGTCATTCATTTGCAAAATGGTAATAGCAGAGCTGCAAAATTTGACATAAATAACAATAGTGGAGCTATCGGTCAGTCTGGATACCTCGCAGCTTCCGATAACCTAGAATACAGTCAAAGAAGAATCACCAATGTTTTACTGAATGGTGAGTATGCATTGAAGGATAGATCTTGGAAGATTGATTGGAGGGTATCTCCTACACTTTCTTCATTAACTGATCCAGATATTAGAAAGACTGCCTATTCATTGCAGAATGGTACAGTACCTCGCTTTAATGCTGGTGAAGGAGGAAATCCAAGTAGGATATGGAGATATCTTGACGAAATGAATGTAGTAGGTAAAGTAGATGTATCCAAAAAGTATACTGCATTCGATAGAGATGCCAAGCTCAAATTTGGAGCTAGCCACCTCTATAAGACAAGAGATTATAACATTCTAGCTTACAACCTGCAGTTTTTTGGTGATCAACCAGATGTCTGGACAGGTAATGCTAATGAAGTGTTATCAGAGCAAAATGTATGGCCTAATGGGTCCGTCTACTTCGTTTCATTGAACAATACACCTAATCCTAATGAGTATAATTCGAAAGCACACAATACCGGGATGTATGTGGCTACCGAGATAAACCCTACAGCTTCTTTGAAAGCTACAATTGGTTTGAGGGCAGAGAAGTTTACTCAATGGCATACTGGTAGAGATTCTGAATCTGCTAACTCTGGTGGAGAGTTTGGTAATGCTTTGAACAATGCTGTAGTATTGGATGCTTTTGATCTTTTCCCTTCTTTAAATGTCATCCAGTCATTAGGAGATAAGCAAAACCTGAGAGCTTCTTATTCGAGAACTATTGCACGACCTTCATTTAAAGAATTGTCATTTGCACAGATTCTTGACCCAATTACAGATAGAATATTTAATGGTGGACTATTCCAATACGCAGATTGGGATGGTAATCTTACAGAGACGAGGATACATAATGCGGACTTAAGATGGGAGTACTTTATGGAGAGTGGCCAATTATTCTCAGCAAGTCTTTTTTATAAGCACTTCAATGATCCAATTGAGTTAGTAAGAAATGTGGTTGCGGTAACATCCAGTGATTTCCAACCTAGAAATGTTGGAGAAGGCAAGCTCTACGGTGCTGAAATTGAGCTTAGAAAGCATTTTGGATTTATCAATGAAAACTTGAAGCAGGTAAGTTTCAATACTAACATCACAGTAGTCCACTCAGCAATCAATATGACTGATCAAGAATACGACTCAAGAGTCGATAATGCAAGAACTGGTCAAGAGATAAAGCGAACAAGAAATATGGCAGGTCAAGCACCTTACATAATTAATGCTGGTCTTTCATTCAATGCAAGTGATATTCCATTTGATATGGGACTTTACTATAACGTAAAAGGAAGGACATTATCCGTAGTTGGTAGTGGTATCTTCCCAGATGTCTATACACAACCTTTCCATAGTTTGAATTTTAGCTTGAATCGTTCTATCGGACCTGAAGAAAAATTCAAGTTGAGTCTGAATGTCAATAACTTATTAAATAACAAGCAGTTAACGGTATTTGATGCTTATCAGGCAGATGATCAAATCTTTTCTTACCTCAATCCGGGTACTGCGATTGGAGTTGGTTTAACGTACAGCATCTACTAAACAAAAAATCCCCGATTGCTCTTTCGAGCAACCAAGGAAGCAATTTTTCCAATATAATTTGGAGTGGCCCTGTCAGACTCAACTGGCAGGGTTTTCTATTATAAATATACATAATGTTACGCTTGCATTATGTTAAAGTTATGCGAATATGCACGCAATGTTAACTTAATGTTACCAAATCCTTGACATTGTAGTCTTTTCTACCTAGATTAGAAGAGTAATCGATTAAGGTGAAGCTATATTTTGTCATATTATCGTGTTTAGCGCTGCAGGCTTTTGGTCTATGTGGCAATAGTCCGGCTAAGTATCATAGTATTCCTTTTGATACTGAAAGTGGTCTTATGTTTATCGAAGCCTTTGTAGATGGAGAAATTGGCAATTATATTTTTGATACAGGTTGTGATGGAGTAGTTCTCAATGCCACTCCTCAGGAAAAAACAATAAGGTTAAGTTCTACTTCTGGTATTTCTACGTTCGGAGAAACTACAATTACTTTGCTACAAGTAGATTCTTATGAAGTGTCCAGTGTGAAGGCATATGTAGGTGACCTCTCGCATTTGGAAAAAGCATACAAGCGTAAAATATCTGGCATCATAGGTTCATCAGTATTGACAACTGACATCATCCACATAAATAAAGTTGAGAAAACCATAGATCTCTACCCAATACAAATGGTCCATCAATTGGCATCAGGGAAGTATAATGTCCAAAATTTGATTTCTATTGACGGATTACCTGCTATTGCTATTACACTTGATGATGAAGAATATCATTTTGTCCTCGATTCTGGAAGTAGTCGATCTCTAATTAATACCAAGGTCCTAACTGCTGATAATTTTAATCTATTGCAAGCTGGTACAATCAATGTACTAGGTGCAGGTTCTTCTACTAGCCAATGTCAGACTGCACTGTTGGATGCATTTGTTATTGCTTCTATCAAGGTATCAGAACTTCCGGTTCTGTGTAAAGATCTTTCGCATCTTTCGAGCCATCCACAATTTGGTGGAGTACTGAGTCTAGATCAATTTCCTTTCGAAGAAATCATTCTGGACCTCCCAAATAATAAGCTTTTCATAAAGAGTTGATCTCAGACACTGTTAATTTTTAAGTTGGCAGCTATGAGAATGTGTTAAAATTTAAGATGTTCTTAAGGCTTGCATCTCTTCTAGACCTCGTGTTTTAACATTTACATGACAATGTGGTTAATCCTGCATTAACGCTAATGCTAAATGTAATAGTCTGCATACATATTGACGAACTTTGGTTTAAGTAAATCAAAATCAAGCAATTATGAAAAATGTAGCAATCACCTTAGTAGCATTGATCCTCTTTGCAAGTTGCAGTTCGCTTGACAAGATGGTCGATCAGGGTCAATATGATGAAGCTGTAATCAAGGCAGCAAAAAGAATGTATGGCTCTAAAAACAAAAAGACAAAGCATGTCAAAGTCTTAGAGGAGGCATTTGCAAAAGCAAATCGAAGAGACCTTGCTCAAGCAAAACATTTCGAGAATTTGGGAGGTAAACATTGGTTGTCTGCACTTGAAATCTATAGAGATATGGAGGCAAGGCAGCAAAAAGTCCTTCCCTTCTTACCCCTTGTAAGCAAAGATGGTTACGTCGCTGACTTTGCATTTATCAAGACTTCGGGACGGATTGCTAATGCAAGAAGAGAAGTAGGCAGGTTTTACTATGCAGAAGGGAGAAGAGCCCTTGAAAACGGTAGAGCTGGAAGTAAAGTTGAAGCGCGAGAGGCTTTCAAGCTTTTTAATAGAGTGGATAATTATACTAGCGAGTACACTGATCTAGATAAGTACATCAGAGAGAGTCACCAACTAGGTATGACAAACATCTTTGTTAATCTGCGAAATGAAGCACCTGTTATTATGCATAAAGCATTTGAAGATGCAGTTCTTGGGATATCTGTAGCAGATCTTAATGATACATGGAGGAAGTTTTATGTAGCTAATCCAAGCGCAACTATAGATGTCAATGCAACACTTGTAGTCCAAGATATTGCCATAAGTCCAGAAAGAGAGCATGTAAGACAATTTGAAGAGAGGAAGGAAATCAAAGATGGTTGGGAATATGTATTAGACCAGAATGGTAATGTGGCAAAGGATAGTCTTGGCAATGATATTAAAGCAGATAGGTTCATCACGGTTTCAGCTTTGATTTCAGAAATAAAGCGTGAAAAAATAGCTGTGGTCCGAGGTGTAATGCGCTACACTGATGCAAGAACTGGAGAAGTACTTCAAGTCAAGCCAATTACAGTTGAGAATGATTTTGGCGATAGCACATGCACATTTATAGGTGACAAGAGAGCATTGACTACAAGTACTCGCCATAATATAGGAAGAAGGCTCGATCCATTTCCGACTGATTATGACATGACAATGTATGCAGCTATTGAAATGAAAGAAGCTCTAAAGAGAGACCTCAAACGCTATATCTATTAGCAAAGAAAGATGAAGTAAGTCCTTTTGACTTTACATTTGTGCTGGGCAGTCCTAACAGGGCTGCCCTTCGCACATTGTAGCGTAATTATTACAAGAGTCTAGAGCCAATTCCCATCACTAAAAATGCAAAGAGTACAAAACTTACTAAGAGTATCCAGAAAGCAAATGTGTTTTCTACTACTCGATACCAAAAAGGATTCTCGTCAATTTGTACATTTTTACTATCTAGAATCATTCGATTGCCAATTGATTTTTTACGTTTTCTTTCTCTAAGTGTCACAACTAACCAAGATATGAATACCAATGGTAAGAGATTGCTAATAGTACTTCTCACTCCAAGAAGAAGCAAAGCGCTAACATTTGATAACTCACTGTGACTTACACCAAGAGCAAGTGGCCAGGCAAAGGTGACCACAATCATGATTAAGCTATATGCAAGAGCTTTAACTTTAATGCTTCCATTTGACACTCTATAAAATTAAAAATGCCGTACAAGATTGCACGGCATTTATTGTAAGAAAAAGATATAATTTCTCTAATTGGAGTGATGCATTCTAATACTAGAATTACCAGGTGTCTTTTTGATTTTAAGTTTTGAATTTCCTGTAAAGGAATTTCCAGTAATCTCCTTATACAAGGCGCGGTACTTATTAAATACCTCACTAGATTGTTTTTTACCATTAATCTTCAAACGTTGCTTATTCATATCTAACGAGTAGACATCATCTGAGCTTATTAGTCCTTCTTCAATGAGGACATCTTCGATAAGAGTTATAAAATCAGTATCAAAATGAGCACCTTCATCTAAAAAGTACACTGACATATCTTCATGCGGTATACCGAAATTATGTGTATCGAAGTCTATATCAAAATTGAGTTTCTCTCCGAGGTCTTCAATATTTTCGAAGTGCTTAAATGCATCGCTGTTTTTAAAATGAATTTCCATATCCTCAAAGTCGAAATCATGTCCTATACCATCAATAGTAATATGGACCTCAGCGAGTATAGAGTCTATGTTTTGTCTTGAAGACTCTAAGGCTTCTGCATAAGCTTTTTCAGCTTTAGCGAGAGCTTTATCGATAGAAACTTGTACCTCTTGATCACCGATTATGATTCGTTTGTTGTGTTGGATGTTACTATTCGGTTCAGTCCTAAAGTCAAGTGATCCGCTTTCTTGGATCTTGATTGTTTGTATTTCTTCGCCATCCCCATTCTGAATTATGATGACTTTCTCTTTTATGGTATCAATGTTCACAGTCTCTTCTCTGTCATTAATCACAATTTTTCTTACAATTGTGTCTATTTCAACCGTTTCTAAATCTTCATTAACAGAGATTTTTAGTTCTTTAATGACTGTATCTTGTTTTTCATCATTCCGTGATTCGACCCGCTGCACAGTAACAATCCTCTGTGTTTCTTTTGGAATCGTATCAGTCAAGACAGTTGTCAAGCTAGTAGCATGATTGACAGTATATGGATTAACATCTAATTGCTGTTGAGAGCCAAAGGTAATAGATGCTTCATTCTGGGATATTTGATCATAACAGAGATCATACCATGCTTGTTTGGTAGAATCCACATGTGCAAATGAGAGAGACCATGCTAGAATGGCCGCAAAGGCAATTACTTTTTCCATATTGATAGATTGTTTGATTGGTTGCTGAAATATTGAAAGTACCCTGTTTTTTAACTGACTATTACCCCCATTAAAGGATTGTAACAACATGTTACTGCCTTTCATATTGAAAGATTCTAATTTCATGAGCATATTTGCATACGCTGCAGTATCCGAAGAAAACCTGAGGGCATGGATGTCACAACATATCTCTCTCTGTGTGCGGATTTGCATTTGTATCCACCATATACCGGGGTGGAAGTAGAATATGGTTTGGATGACATTCTGAATGATATTAAATATGTAATCAGCACGTTTTATGTGGGCGAGTTCGTGAGCTAATATCATTTCTGCTTCCTCTATAGAAAGTCTGTTTAGGACACTGATAGGGAAGAGGATTATTGGTCGGAAGAATCCAAAAGTTGCTGGACTAGCAATAAATTGAGAAGTGCGTAAGAGGACATCTCTTGTAATACCAAATTCTCGAATTAGTGTATCATGGAGTCTTAACAAGCTAGTATCAGTGAGGGGAATAGCAGTCGATTTCAATCTATTGATCTGGTAAAACTGAATGAGCATTCTTCCAAACAATACAATACTTCCGAGTAACCAAAGAATAAAGATATAACTAGGCTCGAGTAACGGATCTTGATGAGTAGAACTTGCCTCATTGATTATTGGAACCACTTCGCAGTCGATAGATTCCATAGTGCCAGACACAATTATGGCAGAATGTACAGCTTCAGTGGATTGATAAGATTGGAAAGTAAGGTAACTCGCACCTAGAATGAGAAGTAAACTCCCGTAGGACACCCAGTACCTAACATTATATAATCGCTGAGGTAACACTTTCAGCAAGATGAACAACACTATTGCTATTGTAGAAATTTGCCAGGTAGAATGAATTAGCATCCAAGCCATTGATTCTACGAAACTGCTATCAAAAAAAGTAAAATGCATTAGTCTTCGTTTTGGAGTTTGTCAATAAGAGATCGAATTTCCTCAAGCTCGGATTGAGTGGGTTTTGATGACCCTAGAGCCTGTAGAATCAATTCAGTCGCTGAGCCTGAGAAGGTAGATTTTATAAAGTCTTTTAGGATGTGATTTTTTGCGCTGCCTTCTTCTTCTTTTGCTTTGTAGACATGCGTTCTACTTGAAGTATCTCGGATGACTAATCCTTTTTCAGCCATGATCTGCATTATTTTGAGGGTAGTGGTATAACCTACTTCACGCTGCTCATTTAATTGATCATTGACTTGTCGAACAGTAGACGCCCCATTTGACCATAAGATCTGCAAGACTTCTAATTCTGACTCAGTGGGTTTATTAAACTTTGACATACTACGAATGATTTCGTAACAAACATATACGTAAGTCTTCGTATTACCAAACATACTACGATGACTTTCGTAGTTTTAAGAGAAATTTAACATCAGCATAATAGATTAATTGACAGGATTGGCAGATGTGTTAGTATTTGTCTTGTTCATTTCTCACCTGTGAACTACATCCAATGGAATACTGTACATAGTATTAAATTACATACTGATGTTCTGGAAGAGAAAACCAAAATTTCAAGCGCCGCAGATTACAGATCAAAACTTTAATGAACTAGTCGGTGGATCAAAACTGCCAGTTTTACTTGACTTCTATGCTGATTGGTGTGGACCTTGTAAGATACTTGGGCCTATTATCGATGAACTTGCTGAAGAATATCAGGGTAGGGCGCTTATAGCTAAAATTAATACCGAGACCAACCCGAGACTCAGCCAACATTTTGCAATCCGATCTATTCCGACGATGTATATAATCCATAATGGAGAAGTTGTTGAGAGATATAATGGTTTGGTACCAAAACCCAATCTTGAAGAAATATTGAATGGATACATAACATCCGAGCAAGGAGAAGAGGAATAAAGAAATCTATTCGCTTTTATCCTGTGTAAAAGTCATAAGGTAAGCATGGCAAATATGTACATTTGTATCTTCTTTTAGAAAGATTAGCAAATGAGAAGAACAGAGATTAAGCAAATTCTACATTCTGACAAGGCCGATTTTGAGGTAAAGGTGAATGGATGGGTGAGAACATTCAGAAATAACCAGTTCATAGCCTTGAACGATGGATCAACACTCAGCACTTTACAGGTAGTTGTTGATAGAGAACAATTAGATGAGTCAACCCTCAAAAGAATTACAACGGGAGCATGTATTTCCGCGACAGGTAAAGTTGTAGAATCTCAAGGAAGAGGACAGAAGTATGAAGTTGTAGCAGATTCATTAGTTATACTTGGGGATAGTGATGCAGAATCCTACCCACTACAACCAAAGAAGCACAGCCTTGAATTTCTAAGAGAGATAGCGCATTTGCGTTTTAGGACAAACACATTTGGAGCTGTATTCAGAATAAGGCATCATGTAGCTTATGCGATTCATAAGTTTTTTAATGATCGTGGATTCTTCTACATGCATAGCCCAATTATCACAGGATCTGATGCTGAAGGAGCAGGGGAGATGTTCAGAGTTACAGCACTGGATTTGAATGATTTGCCAAAGTCAGAAGATGGTGCAGTTGATTACTCCAAAGACTTCTTCAATAAAGAAACAAATTTGACTGTGTCAGGCCAACTAGAGGCTGAACTTGCTGCTTTGGCTTTGAGTAAAGTCTATACATTTGGTCCTACCTTCCGTGCAGAGAATAGTAATACATCTAGGCATCTTGCTGAGTTTTGGATGATTGAGCCAGAAGTCGCTTTCAATGACCTAGATGACAATATGGATCTAGCAGAAGACATGCTCAAATATGTTATCAATTTCGTTTTAGAGCAGAGTGATGAAGACTTGACTTTTCTGGAGAATAGACTGCTAGAAGAAGAAAAGAACAAGCCTCAGAATCTACGTTCACCAATGGCTTTGAAGGAAAAGCTTCAATTTTGTGTGTCGAACGAATTCCAAAGACTAACATATACGGAAGCGATTAACATACTCCGTAATAGTAAGCCAAATAAGAAAGGAAAATTCCAATTTCCGATTGAAGGATATGGTGCTGATTTGCAATCTGAACATGAGCGATATCTTGTTGAGAAGCATTTCAAGAAACCTGTAATTCTAACAGACTATCCAAAGGAGATTAAAGCATTCTACATGCGTATGAATGAAGATGAGAAGACGGTGAGAGCAATGGATATCCTCTTCCCTGGTATAGGTGAAATTGTGGGAGGTTCTCAAAGAGAAGAACGCCTTGATAAATTAACAAAGAGGATGGATGAAATGGATATCCCTCAACATGAAATGGATTGGTTTCTGGATACAAGAAGATATGGTACATGTATCCATTCAGGTTTTGGATTAGGGTTTGAGCGTCTCGTCTTATTTGTGACTGGTATGACTAATATCAGAGATGTCATTCCATTCCCAAGATATCCTGGAAACGCTGAGTTCTGATTAAGTAAGAATCTGTATTTGGTCTTCAGTGATGTGGATAGTACGCATTGCATCTGTTCTTTGAGCAATGTCACCACTGCCATTTTCTAATCTCAGAACGCCTCTTGGGCATACCGCTGAACATACACCACAGCCTACACAAGAAGAACGGACAATGTCTTGGCCTTTTTGAGCGTAAGCTCTGACGTCAATACCCATTTCACAATATGTCGAACAATTACCACAGGAGATACATTGACCACCATTTGTGGTGATCCGGAATCTACTCTTAAAACGCTGGACCAAACCTAGATAGGCCGCTAGTGGACATCCAAACCTGCACCAGACACGATTACCCATCAGCGGATAAAAGCCAGTACCTACTACACCTGAAAAGCCTGCGCCTATAAAAAATCCATACCAAGATTTGACACTCTCTACATTCATCCCTAAGATATTACTGACTCCAGTAAAATAGTGTCCTAGGACAAAAGCAGTCATAATAATAGCGAATGCTAACACACCATGAATAATAAAGCGCTCATACTTCCATGCTCTCATGCTTTTGTCGGATAACTGCCTCCATGGGTCTCCAAGAGTTTCAGCAAGTCCGCCACAACCACACACCCAGCTACAATACCAACGTTTACCAAGGAAGTATGTCATTAGAGGAATGCCAATAATTATCGCAAGAATTCCCCAGATTAACATGGCTAGACCTAAGGAACCACTACTCGTTAGCTGATCGATGTTATACTTATAAAAGAAATCATAATCTAGCGGCCAAAAGTTCTTGAAGTCAAACCAAGGTCGATTGAGCCTGACAAGCATTTCTGGAATCAGAAAGGCAAAAGCAGTTTGGAAAAACATAACAGACGCAGTCCTGATTTTTTGATAGGTATTATGTTGATATTTAGTCAACATACGTACACCCATCACTATCACGATGCATGTATACATCAACCCATACAAAAACCATTGACTTGCAGGATTGCCACTCAGCATCTCACTGATCGGATTGACCATGGTTATCCAATTCTGAATGTAGGATGGAGCCCAATAAAGTAACACATAGAAGATGAGCATATATGTTCCTGCAATAACTCCAAGCCATCCAATTCTATTTGGGGAAACAGATCGTTGTGGATGATTCGATTTTGAATCTTGTCTGAAAAAGACAAAGTAAGAAATCAGCAGAGCCAAGCATATAGTCACAAGAGGCCAGAAGTAATCTTGTAGTTTGAAAAAACCATAAATGAGAATTCCCATTATGGTGATGAGAAGTAATGCATTTCTGAAGTTACTTGTAATGCCTCTAGTTAGACTATCATGGTATATCCCATCATGCTTAATCCCTTTTGGCTCATTGAATTTTGGGATAATGTACAAGAGACCTCCTATGATGGCTAATCCAAAGGTGAGAAAGCAGAATAAAAGAGGATTACGATTAACAGGACCGTCTGCACCAGTTTTCACAGTAGCTGAAATGTAGTTCTTTGCTCTCCAATCAGCAATAGCATAATCCCAAGGTTGTACTCCTTCTGGAAGTTTGGTCTCTATTTCTGATTCCAATTGTTTGGAAGCTTGAGCAATAACATTGCTATAGGCTGTTATAAATTTTATGTTAGATACAGGAGTATTGTAGATGCCTTCTGCTTTCGCTGCTGCCAGGATAGCGTTTTTATGGTATTCAGCATCAACTTGCAGGCTTTCTTCATTGAGAGTAATGCTTCCTAGGCCAAGCATTCCTGTAAAGATGAGCAAAGCCAGACAAAATAGAATTAACCCTAGAATCTGAATATATTTTGACATAATTGTTACGCGTTTGTAAGAAATTGCAGGACTTTAGATAGACCTCGTTTTGTTTTTAGTTTCAGGGCATTACCTGTTTTAGCATTGTAAAGTCGGATGAGTTCTTCTTCATGTTCTTTGTAGAATTCAGGGTCAAAATTTGCCATACCTAAATGCTGGAGAACATCTTCTATAGATGCATGAGTTGCTAACCATTTTTCGCAAACCTCATGTCTATATCTCACTCCAATAAGATTGAATCCAACCACTGCATGAGTTGTTTTATCATAGTGTATTCTTATGAGTTTGTCCATGTCTTTGGATTGCCAAACAATAGCATCATGTTCTTCAGGAAGGCTACTCCGAATATCTCCATAAACTTGATATTCTAGATGAATAAATTTGGCCGAATTAAACCAAATGCCTGGGTTATATTCTACCTGCTTATCGCAAATATTATAGGCACAAGTTTCACCCATCATTCTTCCTGTATACCAGATTGCTTCAATTGGTCTGCGACCTTGTTGTGGTTCTTGAATTTCTGCGCAGTCCCCAATCGCATACACATTCTTTTGAGAGGTTCTTAGATAGCGATCCACAAGAATTCCTCTATTTGTTTGAAGATCCGTTCCTTTCAACCAACCAATATTTGGACTTACACCTGCTGTCAACCCAACATAGCCGCAAGAGATTGTCTCGCCAGTCTCCTTAATTATTACAGCGTTTGCACTTCCTGACTTACCGCTTGTGATTTCACCCAAATTTACTCCCAGCCTTAAGTCAATCCCACTATCAATGATATGCTGAGTAACCATTGCTGATTCTTCAGGAGGTAATACATTATTCCAATAAGATGATTCTCGGACAAGCATCGTAACAGGTATATGTCTGGAGTGGAACATCTCGGCCATCTCAATACCGATGAGTCCACCTCCAACAATAACAGCCCTTTCAAGACCATCGGAATACTGTTCCATCTGTTCTAAGTCTTGGAGATGGTATAACCCACCAACCCCAGGCAGATCCTGACCTGGCCAACCAAACTTGTTTGATTTTGACCCGAGTGCTAAAACGAGTTTGTCATACTTGACAGTCGTGTTATTATTCAGTTGAAGGGATTGATTGTCGAAGTCAATTGCATCAACATGACCTTGGATAAGCTGAATATTATTCTTATCCCAAAACCAATCTTCATATGGTTTGGTGTCCTCAAAACGCATATGACCCATATAGATATACATGAGTGCAGTTCTTGAATAGAAATGTTTTGATTCAGAGGATATGATGGTAATCTGATCATCCGAAAGTTTCCTAACCCATCTGGCGCAGGTAGTCCCGCTAATACCATTCCCAATAATGACAATATGCATATTGATTTCTTATTATACGTTAAAATTAGTGAAATCATTGACTATGAATTTGTCGTTTCTATGACTTGTGATTAAAGTGATCCACACTTCTGTTTTAATATTACCTATATTCACACCTCAGTTAAAAAACACAATAAGTTCTTATGAAAAGATTTTTACAAATTGCATTTATGCTAAGTCTTGCATTCACAATGCAAGCACAGGTTTTTAGCGAAGATTTCGAAGGTGGAGAACCTTCAGGATGGTTCGCCGAAAGTGGATGGCAATTCGGTACTGCTGCAAGTTTGAGTAGTCAGTATTATACTATTCCGACCACTGGAAATGTTTATGCCGCTAATGATGACGCTCTTGGTGGTGCTGGTAGTGCTACAGGAAGATTAGTAACTTCTAAAATTGATCTTAGTGGAGTTGATCCTGAAACATCACTTATTTTATCTTTTGATGGTTTCTTCGTTAATGGTGACTGGGAAGCTGCTGATGAGACTGCAGGAGTTGTTGCAAGCTCTGATGGTATTGTCTTTAATACTATTGGAGAGATTGTAGATGGAGCAGCTCAAACTAATGAGTTCGAAGCAATGACAAGATACCAGTTCACTCTTGAAGGGTATGCTGGTGGAGACTTGTACGTTGGTTTTGACTATAGTGATGGTGGCGGATGGAACTATGGCTTCGCTATTGATAATGTTCAGATTCTTGAATTGACAACTGCAAGAGACATTGCTGTTAACCAAGTATTTGGTAATAGATATGTAGATGCAGGTGCAAGTCCGGCTGTTGTTGCTGCTATTGAAAATAAAGGTTATGAGACTGTTGAGTCTATGATGGTCAGAGTTACAGATCCTGCAGGGTCAAGCTCAGATGTTGAGGTGACTGGTCTCAATATTCCTTTCGGAGCTGAGGAGAATGTTGATCTTCAACTTGGCGGTGATATTAGTACTCCACAGACTTATGCTTACAGCTTTGAAGTAATAAGTGTAAATGGAGAAGAAGATGAAAACCCAATGGATAATGCTGGTGCAGCAGAGTTTGTGAGTGTTGCAGATGTGCCTTCGAAGAAGTTAATAGCTGAAGAAGGAACAGGAACATGGTGTGGATGGTGTCCAAGAGGAACAGTATTTATGGAGCAAATGGAAGCTGATTTCCCAGATGAGTTTATAGGAATAGCTGTACACAACAATGATGTAATGGCTAATACAGATTATGATGCAGGTGTAGGTGCTTTCCCTGGTTTCACTGGATATCCTGGTGTTATTGCAGACAGATTTTTAGTTATCGATCCTTCTCAATTGCCAGATTATTATAATCTAATTAATAGAATTTCTCCTTTTTCACTTACAATGGATCAGTCATATGACCCTAGTACAAGAGAGATGGCAATTAGTGTAAACACTAGAGCACATTCTACTTTCGATGGTAATTTCAGAATGGCAATGGTTATAACAGAAGATAATGTAACTGGTACTTCTTCAGAATATGCTCAAACTAATTATTATGCTGGTGGAGCAAATGGACAAATGGGAGGATACGAAAACCTTCCTGACCCAGTTCCTGCTGCAGATATGGTATATAACCATGTTGCAAGAGAAATCATTGGTGGATGGAATGGAGTAGGAGGTAGTGTTCCGACATCTGTAACAAATGCAGAGTCATATTCTTATGATTTTAACTACACGCTTCCTGAAGCTTATGATCATTTTAATACTAATGTGATTATCCTTTTATTAGATAATGACTCAGGAGAGGTTGTATATGGTACTAAAGAACACCTAAACGTTGTCTCTTCAACAGATAATACACCAAGTGAAATAGATAATGTTTCTGTTTACCCTAATCCATCAAGTGATGTTATCTACCTAGATGTTAATCTGAATGAGACTGCAGATGTTACTTTGGCAGTGTCAAACACTTTTGGACAGGTTGTATCTCAAAGGACTTATCAAAGTTTGAATGGAAACATGGTTCTTCCTGTAGAGAGAAATACATTACCAGCTGGGCAGTATTTAGCTACTTTAAGTGTGAATGGTAAAGTGATTACAAAGAGAATTGCTTTCGTTGACTAATTAAAGTACTTCGATTAAGAAATAGAGAATGGCTTGCATCCTAGATGTGAGCCATTTTTTTTTGCCTTAGTAGAGAAATGCAGCGGAGAATGGTTAATTTTAAAAGAAAAAGTCAAATGCGTATTCTTACCACTTTAGTACTATGTATTGGGTTGTTTACCTCAACTTCAGTTTTAGGCCAACTTGTATTGACTCAAGGTCAAATCTTAGAAGGATTTGGTTACTCTAATGATACAGGTATAGATATAGAGCCAAGAGTCAAGTTGGAAGAAGCAGTGGCCAATGGTTGGTATTGGGAGATTATCAAGCCTGAATCAATGCCAGAAGAATGGAAGTTTGTTATTTGTGATATGGTATCTTGCTGGACAGAAGTAACAGTAACTTCTCCAGAGAATGCTGTTAACAATATGGATGTTGGGTCTACATTTACGTATTCTGTCAAGCTTAAACCATATGGAGTGGCAGGTCAAGATACTTTGAAATTCAGATTTTATGAAGTTGGCACTCCAGAGATTACTATGCTTGAATTAGACCTTTATTTCGAAGTAGCATTAGCTTCAAATACTGAAGAAATGGCTGATGAGCAAAGTTTTTATGTTTTTCCAAATCCTTCGCACTCAGATGTGTCAATATATCTGACATCAGATCAGTATCTAAAAGCTGATTTCATCCTGACTGACCATCTTGGAAGAGTAATGAAGCAGTTCAATGCGTCTGATATCAATGCAAATAATCAGTTAATTATAGCAAGAGATGGCCTGTTGTCCGGTACTTATTTTTTGATTTCGGATTTAGATGGAATTCAAAGGGTACAGAAAATAGTGTTGGCAAATTGACAATTCAATAGTTGAATAGGTATTTCGGCGTGTTTTATTAACAAAACTTTATAAATTTTTGTACTATATTTTCCTATCTTTGGTACAAAGTATACCTCTATGAAAAGAATTCTACACCTTATGGTTTTCTTCGTAGCTGCTTCGTTAGGTTTGAATGCGCAATTATCTCTTGTCGCAGGACAATCTTTAGAAGGTTATGGAGACACTGACGATACCAGTATAAAGATTGATGTGCAAGTGTCAGCTGGTGATGATGCAGTTGGTGAATGGTACTGGGAAATCAATAGACCAGGTAGCATGCCTACTGATTGGATATTCAGTGTTTGTGATATCAACACGTGTTATGCACCAGGTGTCGAAACATGTCCTGAAACAAAGCCTAATTTGTTGAATCCAGGAGAATCTTTAACTTTCAATATATACCTTAATCCAAAAGAGGTAGAAGGAATGGATGATCTTGAGTTGAGATTATTCAATGTTAATAACTCAGAGGATACTTACCTAACTGCGAGTCTATACTATGAAGTTGCAGTTGTGTCTAATGTATTAGACCAGGATGTACAAGCGGAATTCAAATTATTCCCGAATCCTACCTCGGATTATTTTCAAATAGAAAATGATGATAACATCCATATGGTAAGTCTGCATTCTGTTGTTGGGAAAGAAATAGCGCAATACAAGCATGAGATCGGCCAAGCTTATTCTGTTTCAGATTTAAGTAGTGGATTTTACATGGCAAGACTCATTGATGAATCGGGTAGAACTCTAAAAATCATTCGATTTAACAAGAAATAAAATATAGAAGAAATACTTTTTTAAAGCCCGTTCATCTAAGAACGGGCTTTTTTTATGCCTAAAACATTGAGCTTTATAGAAAACCTAGTACTATGTATTGCACAGTACTAGGTTTTGTAATATATTTGAAGTATGAAAGTTGAAAATACAGAAGCTCAAATGAGAAAAGGCATATTAGAATTATGTGTTCTGAGTATCACATCAAAGGAGGCTGTATATCCTTCTGACATTTTAAGTCAGTTAAAAGCAGCAAAACTCATTGTAGTAGAAGGTACCATCTATCCTTTATTGAATAGATTAAAGAAATCTAACCTTTTGGAATATGAATGGAAAGAATCTGCTTCAGGGCCTCCAAGAAAATATTACAAAACAACAAATGAAGGGAATCAGATTTTGACATTGCTCCATGAGCACTGGAAGAGTTTACAAGACTCTGTGCAGCAAATTATTGAACAAACCGTAGAAAAGCACTAAAAACTTATTTGAAACATGAAAAAAACAATTCACATCAATCTTGGCGAAGTACCATTTATCATCGACGATGATGCTTACCTTAGATTAGAAGGATATATTGATAGTCTTAATAATATCTTCAGTAATGACGAAGCAGGAGACGAGATTGTGAAAGATATTGAAGTGAGATTTTCAGAAGTTCTAGAAGAAAAACTTGGAAACAAGAAAGTTGTCACAATTGATGACATAGACCACTGTATAGCTACTATTGGCAATCCTGAAACGTTTGAGCAGGATAGATTACAAGAGAATTATGGTAGTAGTACATCTGAGCACTACTCTAGGAAGAGACTGTACAGAGATAGTGATGATAAGGTCATAGCGGGCGTTTGTAGTGGTCTTTCACATTATTTTGGAATACAAGAGCCAGTATGGGTAAGGATAGTGTTTGCTCTCTTATTATTTATGGGATTATCACCGATTATCTATATACTCATGTGGATATTAGTTCCATCTATAAACCTTACAGGTAAGCCACTCGGTGATGAAACTCTTGGTAATGTTGCTAATACAATGAAAGAAGAAGTGGTAGATGTAAAGAATAACTTTAAGAAGATATTCACCAAAGTGAGTAAGAAGGGATATCAGTTATAAGCAGTTTAGTAGATTTTAGAATAAAGAGTTAGCATAGTTTTTGCTCTACAAATAATTTTAATATGAGCATTCTCTAGGCTAACTCTTTTTTTTTGATCAAGCTATCAACAGTCATAATAACACTCAACGAAGCATCTAATATTAAAAGGTGTCTGGAGTCTGTTATTCCAGTTAGTGATGAAGTCATTGTTGTTGACAGCGAATCTACTGATAGCACAATTGAAATTGCTGCAAATCTTGGAGCAAAGACTCTTATCCAACCATTCTTAGGTCATAAGCAACAGAAGGCATTTGCTGCCCAACAAGCATCATTCGATTATATCCTTTCGATCGACGCCGATGAGGCCTTAGATTCAGAGTTGCAAAATGCAATAAGGCAGCTAAAAACAAACTGGAGCCATGATGTCTATACAGTCAAGAGACTGAATCAATATTGTGGGAAGTGGATTAAATACTCAGGATGGAATAAGGACATCAATACCAGAGTATGGAAAAAAGGAAAAGCCAACTGGGGAGGAACAAACCCACACGATAAACTTATACCAATTCCAGATGCTACAAGGGGCAACCTGAAAGGTAACTTACTACACTTTACCTACAACAGTTTAAGCCAACATCTTCAGCAAATAGACTACTTTACTGAGATTGCAGCAAATCAAATGTTTGAGAAACAGAAAAAAGTGTCCGTTTTGACAGCACTGTGTAAGTCTGTATTTCGGTTTTTTCGAACCTTTATTTTGCAAAGAGGATTTTTGGACGGACATAGAGGCCTCACATTGTGTTATGCACAAGCGTTTGAGACTTATATGAAATATGCCAAACTGAAACTACTTCATGAAAAGAATAATAGAAATGAATAGAACAGTCTTACTCGGTCTTCTATTGGTGGTATTGTTGAGTTGCAAGACTAAGCAACAAATTGTACAGCAAGAACCTATACCAATGTTTGAGATAGATCAGACTACATTGATTCCATTCTATAAGAATGCTGAACTCTCTCTGATTTTGGAAATGGCCGATGAGCAGGACAAATTAACTTTTGTAGAGGTATATACAGAATGGTGTCTACCTTGTCAAATCATGGATGAGACCGTGTTCTTGAATAAAGTCCTTTCCGAATATTATAAGGACCACTTTTTAAGCTATAAGCTTAATGCAGAAGAAGGTGAAGGGCCTGACTTGTCATTTATATTCCAAGTGCAAGAGTATCCAACGTTTTTGATTCTTGATAAAAATGGGAGAGTGATAGCCAAAGATAAAGGCGGCAAAAGTGTTTCACAAATGATGTTATTCGCAGAAGAAGCAGTGAAAGCATTTGGTATGAGATCAGAGGAAGACTCAGGCGAGTAAAAAAAAATGGCTACATCGTTTTGCAGCCATTTTTTATAATCCCATGAACATATCAACTATTATGTTCGATGCATTTAATGCATTAAAAGAAAACCAACTTATATAGAAAAACTCAATCTCAATTTTTGCATTCATGTTAAAAGTTCTTGTTAAAGGCTTGTGGCCTTTGCTACTAGCCTTTAACAAGTAATCCCATGAACATATCCGAATAAAACAGACTTAAAACCGTAATAAATCTGCTTATGGATTTTAAAAGCTCTTTTGCTTTCTTATTAATTACACTTCAAAGTTAAGCGCAGAAAGGGCTACTGCCAACGACAAAAAATTGGCATTGTAACATATTTATATCTTTAATATGTAATACGCTCGTTTAGTGAGGATTTGTAACGAGTTCGGGATAGAGGTAACTAGTATCAGTGAGAGTATGCATAAAATCAATCAATGCTGCCTTGTCATAATCTGACAATCCAAGAGATCTGATATTCTGATCTACATTTGGAGCTGGATGGCCTCCACTATCATAGTGATCCACTACTTCTTCTAAAGTAGCAAAGCGCCCATCATGCATGTAAGGGGCAGTTAATGCGATGTTACGAAGAGTAGGAGCTTTGAATTTTCCGTTATCAACTGCAAATCCTGTGACTTTCCCTCTACCTAAATCTACAAGGTTTTCAAAATTTGTTGTTGAATCAAGACCATTGTTGAAGAAATCATCTCCCATAAACAGACCACCATGATGGCAGTGACTACATTCTGCATCTATTACATCAGCTGCTCCAGAATCTATAAATAGATCTTCGCCATGAAGCTCTTCATCAGTAAATACATCTGTATTGTCAAACTTTACAATATTGTATTTAGAGTTTCCTCCACTAATGAGGATTCTTTCGAACTGGGCTATTGCTTTTGTGGCTAGATCAGCAGTGATTTGATTTGCATTTTCAATGCCGAATGCTTTTCTGAATAATATTGGATATTCATCATGCTGGGCTAAATCCTGGATTACCTCATCCCACATATGGTGAAGTTCAATTGGGTCTTCGATTGGAAGAAGCGCCTGTTCTTCTAAAGATTGGACTCTTCCATCCCAAAACAAGCCTCTATAGTTATATCCAATATTTACCAAGGACATGCTACTTCTCGGTCCTTCTATGCCATCCACACCTGGGCTGAATGCTTTACCATCAGTGAAGGCTAATTCTGGATTATGGCATGAAGCACAACTCATGGTACTATCTCTAGATAAGATTGGATCATAAAACAGATGTCTTCCAAGGTCTATCCCTTCGACAGTGAGAGGATTGTTTTCTGGTTGTTCGAATATGGGGAAGCCATCTGGTGAAGAAACTTCAAACGATTCGGGATCAAATGGAATCTCAGTCAATCGCACATCTGTATCTACTCCTGAGTTAGTATCATCTTTACAAGCTTGCAGGCAGCTAAGCATGCAGAAACAAATGATATGTAACTTATATTTATTCAAATGTAATAGAAGTAGCTCCTTCAATGTTTTCAGTGATGAATATCAATGGCTCTAAGTCATTGGGGTCATGATTCGTCGGTTTTTCTCTGATGTCATAATACTCATCACCTTCAATTACAAAGAGCTTTTTATGGTCCAAGTGCAAATTGATTACAGTATTATCTGCACCAAACATCCATTCTATTGGAATTGAGAAAGTCCTAAAAACTTCATCTTTACCTGGATGGAATAACCAATCAACATCCTGTAGATCATCATTAAATAAAGTCCCTTGAAACTTGGAAAAAATATATGAATCCCATGCAGCCCAATAATGACCAGAAAGACTCAAAGGGTTATCTGAAGTGTAATCTTCAGGTCTTGTGGCATTCAATGTTTCATTGACTCCAATAGAAAAAGTCAATGTCGTATACTCATCCTCAGGAATGTCAGAATAACTTCTTGATATTGGAATGAGAGCACTTGCATCATCTTTGTTTTGAGCAGAAAAGTCAATGAATTCAAGATCAGTGATTTTTACATTATCACCATCAGCGTTTGTCAGATAACAATCTGAAAAGTAAAAGTCAGAAACAGAAAAATTGATGTCATCATCACCCGAATATGCATAGTTCTTCAACATAACCAATGGCTCGCCATCATAATTAGCAAAGAAGTTGATTGTAAGATCAGGATCGGTCTTACAACCTAAACAAGACAACACAATTAGTATTGCTCCAAAGAACTGAAATTGCTTCATAAATTTTAATTAGAATCTACTCAATGTAATCTCAATCTATATCAACAATCAAATTTGGCTCAATGTTTTGAAGTAAACTGTCTGCCAAACTTCTAAAATCAGCATTTGTGATATCTACTGCATTTATCCATTCAGTTACCATCAGCTTACAATCAAGTGTAGTATTTGCTCCAAAATTGAACATGTCGCCTTGATCAACCTCAATTGATATCCTTTTTGTAAGGATTTCATTACTTACACAATGAATCGTGTCAATGGCTCCAGGGATTGTATCCAGTCCTAGCCAAGCACCAAAGATTGGAAAATTATCATCAACCTCTTCATAAAGAGAGTCGATAGCTACAGCTACTATGGTATTATCTTGCCCAAAAATACTTGTATCTCTTAATGCAGTCGGTATGCCTAAGGTAAATGCAATACTATTGTATTCATAGGGTTCGCGATAATTGGAAATAGTGGTAGAACTGATATGTTTGTCATCGAAATTAAAATCGCTAGCAACTAGCATACCATTAATGTCAATAGCACTTTTGGTAAGTTCAATTGGTATGCCATTATTCAGCACTTCAAAGTCACTAATGAAGAGATTACTTGCCAATAAAGAGAGATAGGTATCAGATGCAGAATGGTAGATTGTGTCGCCGAAAGTATAGCGAGAAGAATCTGGACGGCTATATGTTAAGGATAATGCGACTCTCGGTTCAGTGCAACAAAGATCCATTTCGCATGGCTCATCAGCAAGCACTGAATAATCAGTTGCCCAGAACTGAAGGCAGCCTTCAGTGGGTTCATAACAGCCTAGAAAAAAACATGTAGCTACTAGAAGTAGATTAAGTAAGAGATTGTTCATATTCTTTGACCAACTTTTTGACGATTTGTTTGACTTGAGCAGAAAACTCTTTGTCTAAAATCCATCCTAAGTATTGTCGGTCTTTGTATAACGTTTCTCCAACGGGTTTTCCTATATATTTTCCAAAGTTAAATACTATTTGGCCTTCACTATCGTACTTGAGCTTCATTGTCACGTCCACTTGCCGTTCGTTAAATGTGAATGCAGCTAATGCTTTCATGTTATTCACTATTGGAGCTTTGGTAACAAAGTCATCACCATCGATATAATCCACGCCATCATACTTTAGCAATTGACCTTTTAGCACATCGACAGTTGCTTTAACATCGGCTAATGCATCGTGTGCATCAGTGAGTTCCTCAGCACAAAAATATCGGTATGCAGCCTTCAATGTTCTCGGCTCCATTTTATAGAATATCTTCTGCACATCGACACAGCTCCGACTAGCTACATTCAAATCCAAACCTATTCTATCAAACTCCTCCATGAGCATCGGAATATCGAATCTATCTGAATTATAGCCAGCTAAATCAGCATCACCAATAAAATGAAAGAGCTGAGTTCCAACTTGTGCAAAGGTTGGTTTATTACGAAGCATTTCTGGTGTTATTCCATGTACATCCATTGCCTCTTTAGAAATTGGAATGCCTGGGTTTATTAGCATCTCCAGCTCTTCGGGCTCTCTGCCATCTTTAAAGTATTTAATTAGGGCAATCTGTACAATTCTATCTCTGAGTACATTGAGACCTGTAGATTCGATATCAAAAAAGACAATGTCTTTATCGAGATTAAAGTTGACGTTGGCGTATTCCTTCATTAATCATTTGTTTCATAAATCCCTTCTGCCACTGCTTCTTCACTAATTCCGTGAAGTTGGACAGGATCAGTTTTTCTTAATTTCATATTGAGAAACTCAACACCGAGCGAGAAGGCAATAGCAAAGTATAAATACCCCTTCGGAATTGCTCCAACCTCACTACCAGCAACAGTCATATGTGCAAGATGGGCGCCTTCTAATATGAGCATAAACCCAATCAAAATCAAGAATGAGAGACCAAGCATTTGAATAGTAGGATGCTTGTTAACGAATCTACCCACTGGTACAGCAAACACCATCATTATAATCACTGACAAAACTACTGCAACAATCATTATAAATAATGCTCCGTGAATACCTGTTGTCATTCCGACTGCTGTCAAAATTGAGTCAAAAGAAAAGACAATGTTAATGAGCGTAATTTGAATAATGGCTTGCCTTAAAGTTGTACTCTTTTTACCTCCTTCTCCATGCTCTTCTCCTTCAAGTTTATGATGTATTTCTGTGACTGCTTTATAGAGTAGAAATATACCTCCTGCAGCCAGAATCAAAGACTGTCCTGTGAAGCCTGCATGTATGCCAAGAAAATCCATGGTGAATAAAGGATCTTTCAAAGCAATGAGAAATGAAATACCAAAGAGCAGTGCAATTCTCATAACCATTGCCAATATTAATCCAATATTGGTGGCTTTCTTTTGATCTTCATCTTTCAACTTTGCACTTGCAATGGAGATGAAAATTATATTGTCAACACCCAAGACTATTTCCAAGAAAGTAAGTGTGAGCAAACTGAGCCAAACTGCCGAGGAGGCAAAGTCTGGCATGTCGAATAGAAAAAACATAGTAAAATCTGTTCAGTTTAGATGCTTCAAAGGTAAGCATTACCTCTCTTACACTGTCAAATATGGTAATAACTTCTTTAGCTCCTTATCTGAGAAGACTTTGGTGTGCGCTAGGTTTTCAATTTTGCTGAAAGGGCCATTATTCCTTCTAAAGTTCACAATGATTTTTGCTTGCTTTTTGCTAATGTAGGGGTGTTTGGCAATTTCGTCTTCTGTTGCAAAATTAAGATTCAACTTTACGGTTGCGGAATTGACCTTGAGATAGGGGTGGATTTGATTGAATGTTTCTGCTGTCAAACCATAGACTTCTTTTAGTTGATCAGGATTATAGTATCCACCGAGGATATCTCTATATTTTACTATTCTTTGAGAAAGTGTTTCACCGATCCCTTTTAAAGCTATAAGCTCACTTGCATCTGCCGTATTGATGTCAATCATTTGGATTGGTGGTTTTGACTTTACCTTGTTTTTCTTTTTGGGTTTTGTCAGGTGTTCGTTGATTTTAACAAATGGTACTATTTGATCGTAAAGTTTTTCTGAAGTGCCATAGACAGACTTCATGTCCTCTGGTTTGTAAAATTTTCCTCCAGCATTCCTATAATTCATGAATGTATTGCACCATTTTTCTGGTAGATCCATATCTAACAGACTTTCTAAAGTGACTTGATTAGGATCAAAGACTGACAGATTGAGTGGCTTTGTGAAAGTCTTCGATTGCTTCATTGTTGCTGTCTTTTGGGATTGATAGGAACGCTCTACTTTTTTGGAAGTTTCAGGTATTGTAGAGCGCGTTTTAGACTTGTCTTTTGAGTATTCTGATTCTAGCTTGACAAGAATCTCGCTAAGGTCGTATGAGGTATCTTCAGATGTCGAGGGAATTCTTATTATACTTTGAAATATCACATTTGCCGTAAGGCAGAAAATCATGAGGAACAATATGATTCTTTCTTTCCGATTAAAGTGTAGTAATTTTTCTTTTGAGTTCATAGTTACAGGTTTTTGGGTATGATAAATGCTGATTCAGTCGTGTCATGGACTGGCAGCTTATAGTAGTTACAGATGTTATGAATTTCCTTTTTTGCAGCTCTGTTAGAAGAGCCATCAAGAATGACACCGCGGATGTCATAGAGATGTCGAAGTCTATCTATGTCTGGGACAAAATTTTCTCTGAGTAGTATATAGTCAATGTAAGGCTTAGTCTTGTAATCATAAACAGCATCGTTGCTTGCTACTAAGAGTAAGATATCTGCATGATTAATCAAATAATTGCTTTGGTCAATGAGAATAGTGTTATCAGAAGATTTAAAGCCAGATGAGCTTCTATAATTTTTTGCTTGTTGGTTAATTTGTTCTTCCGTAACGTTATCGCTTTTGAGAGATAAAAGCTCACGATCAAAGATATCAATGAGCGTAGCTTCGCGGATGCCATAGATGGTTAAATGAGATCTGTGTTTAAATTTTGAGTTTACATAAGCAGATTGAGCTGAATATAGGAAGATGCAAAGCCCTATTAGGCACAATGAAAGTTTTGATTTATTGATTAAGAATATCATCAAAAGCATGATGATACAATAGAGTAAGGCAATCTGATAATAGTCAAGATACAAGTCTGATAATGTGCAGAAAGGCAGTTTTTCAAGTAGTCGAAGGAGTTGATTCATTGTACCCACCAGTTGATTCAAGAGATGCCCAAGTATGTTTTCATTTATGATTGCCATACCAATGACTTCGAAAAAGATCATACTTATACTACCAATCAGTATTAAGTAAGCTCCAAGGATGACAAATAGACCGCTCACCCAAAAGGTCAGTGAGAATTTCTGAAAAGTGAAAATGCTTAGAGGGCCTACTAATATTTGTGCACTTGTCGCAACAAAAATCAATGTCAGTATTGTATTTGCAAATTTGGATTTGGTAGTAAGTACTTTCTGAAAGAGAGGCACAAAAAAGACAATTCCCAAAAGGGCTAGAAAAGAAAAGAGAAAGCCGAGATCAAAGAGTTGATAAGGGCAATAGATTAAAAGTAAGAGAGCCGTAAAGCAGAGAATATTATAGATGTAAGTATCTCTTTGAATGGTCTTCCCAATGAGAAAGGCAGTAAACATGGTCGAGGCTCTAACCACTGAAGGTGCAGCCCCGGTGAGTATTGCATAGATCCAAATGCTTAGGATAACGATAATAATTTTAAGCATCTTCAGGTAATCAGATCGATAATTGAAGAACTGCAGGATCCAGAGAAGAATGCTTGCTATTATACCAACATGCAAGCCACTTACAGCTAGAACATGAATTGCACCAGTATCGGAGTAAGTTGTCTTGAGTTCTGTAGATAATTTGGTCTTATCTCCGAGCACCATAGCAAGGATGACTGCATTTTTGTTCTTGTCAGGGATATATCTGAAGATTGTCGCTTCTGCAAAATCCTTTACCTTTTGAAGAGTAGTTGTTAATGTTTTTGTAATACTGAGATGTATAATTGTAACCTGATTTGATTTAGCATAAGTAGAGTGGAATATATTTTGTCTTGCCAGATAGGCTTTATAATCAAATGTGTTTGGATTGACAGTAGCTTTTATTGGGTTAATGCTACTAGACAAGCTAATTACATCTCCTTTATTGATGACTAGAGAAGAGTCCTTAATGCCCACATAGACTTTCAAAGTACCTCTTGAGGCCTGGATCGTGTTAAGATCATTAGCAGTGTAAAGTAATTCTAAATCAAAGTGCAGCGACTTTTTACTTACTGGGACTGTACTTACCTTTCCAATTACAAAGTTTACTTTTCCTCGATTACTTATATGATTAGCGAAAGTTGATTGGTCATGTAAAAGTGTTTGAGAAACCCCAATTCCCATAAAGGACATTGGGATCAAGAAACTTAAAATGGCAGAAGTAGGCCTCTTAGTTAGTAAGCTAAGTAGCAATGTATAGCAGGTTGTGCTGCATACAATAAATATGGCAGAAGTCCACAACAATCCCCATCCTTCAATCGGGATGCAGCTTGCTAATAAGACGCCAATAATGTAGTTAGTAAGTGGAACTAGTGTAGGTAGTAGGTACCTATTCAATCATTACATCGTCAAACAAAGCCAGATGAGAGAGTGCTGGGATTGGTAAGTTTCTCATCAGTTGTAAGACAATCGTTTTGGGTTTTCTTAACAACATTGTAATTTTCTTAAAATACTTGTCAGGTAAAAATACAACTGGCATCTGTATCTGCCAAATCTCCTTTGATTAAGGAAATGTTAATCAAGTATTGAAACAATCTTGCCTTGTTACACCAATCATTCCCAATGTTCGAAGACAATGTAACTTCATCAAGATTATGCCGTCACAATATTGAATACACGAAGATTATTCGTGAAATAGCTCCCAATTCCTTATTTTGTATATATCAAAACATTTTTTTTAACCATATTCTAAACCATTTTATTTACCATGAGAATATTTATTATTATTCTTTGGCTTCTTTTAGGCGTGGGATATTGGTATTGTGCATCAGAGTGTTGTGATGGTCGTACAACTACAGAACAAGTAAGTGAAGTAGAAAAAGTACCACCAATAACCTCACGAGTCGTTGCTGACGACCCACTTTTATTTAGGTGGTCTGATCGTAATCCAATCTATGGAAAGAATTGGAATCGATACAAAGATTCCATTGCAGGGTCCCTAAAGGACAACCAAATTCTTCAAATAACTGGACTTTACTCCAGAAATGAAGAAAACAAGACATCATTCGAAAATCTGGGAATAGCCAGAGCCGATAGCGTCAGAAGAGCAATGAACATTGCCGAAGATCGAGCTCGATTGCTTGGACGTATTGTTCCGGATAGTAGACTTGATAGAAATAATCCATTTGAAGCCATTGTCTTCAGCAATATGGTTAACTCTGATAAGATTAAGGAGGAAACTGTAGTGGATAATAACAACCAAGTCAGGAAGAGAACAACTATTTACTTCCCATTCAACAGTACAAATAAATTGAACGATGGAGAAGTTGAATCATATCTTAATGAAGTTGCATCTAGTGTAAAAGCATCTGGAGAGCGAGTACAGCTTGTTGGGCATACTGACAATGTTGGCGATAATGCTTCTAATCAAGATCTAGGTCTTGCAAGAGCGCAGGTCATTAAGAATTATCTTATTAGCAGGGGAGTTAATCCAAATAAGATTTTAACACAATCTCGAGGAGAGGCTCAGCCAATTGCATCGAATAATGATGCTAGCGGACGTGCGAAGAATCGTCGTACCGAATTAACAATTATCAAATAATAAAAAGTAAATAATAATGATACAATTAAGCATATTCAACTTTTGTGACTGGTGGTGGTTTTGGTGGCTGCTTCCATTCTTGTTAGGTCTTCTATTAGGATGGGCGCTTTGGGCTAAGTGGAGAAGAATGTATGAAGAAGCGCAAACAGAGATAGGTAACTATAAAGCAAAAATCCGTGGTCTAGAAGAGGATCTTGATGCCTGCAGAAAGAAGGGTAGTGATTTGTCAAGTGAGATTGCAACATTAAAAGGATCTCTCAGAGAAAAAGATGCTGAAGTAGATAGATTAAAGAGAAGTGGTGGAGGTAATGCAAAAGCTGCTACAGCTACTAGTTCTATTGCTGCTTCATCTATGGCACCTAAGGTGGAAGAGAAAAAAGCTGCACCTGTCAAGTCAAACGTAAAAGCAGATAAGTATGCTAAGCTTAAGTCTGACAACCTTCAAATTATTGAAGGAGTAGGACCTAAGATGGAATCTGTACTACACGAGAATGGTGTTGCAACATGGTCAGAGCTCAGTGGAAAATCTGAGGGAGACTTGAGAGGTATACTGGATAAGTATGGAGATAAATACAGAATAATTGATCCTTCTGACTGGCCTGCTCAAGCGAAGTTGGCAGCAAATGGCCAATGGGATGATCTTATCGCTCTTCAGAAAGGCCTGGGCAGTCAAACTGGTGCTGAGACTGATTCTAAGGTTGAGAAAATTATGATCAAGTTAGGTATCCTTAAGCAGTGGAAAGAGAATGATCTCAAAGCTGTTGAAGGTATTGGTCCAAAGATCGAATCTTTGCTAAACAATGCAGGTATTACGACATGGGCAGGGTTAGCTTCTACATCGGTAAGCAAGCTAAAGGAAGTCCTTGAAGCAGCAGGTGATAGATATAAATTAGCAGATCCGGGTACTTGGCCTAAGCAAGCAGATTACGCTGCTAAAGGTCAATGGGATGAGCTTGAAGAATATCAAGACTTTTTACAAGGTGGTAAAAATCCTGGATAAGAAGTCCAAGCTTGAATAAAGTTAAGAGGAGGCTATTGTAAAAGATAGCCTCCTCTTTTTATAATTACTTCTCTGAGAATTGGGTTATATAATTATGAGTAATAGAACAATCCTTCTCGGTGGAGGATGCTTTTGGTGCATTGAATCTGTATTTCAAGACATCAAAGGAGTCCAATCTTGTACATCTGGATACGCAGGTGGTACAGATGAAAATCCTACTTATAAGAAAATTTGCAGTGGTTTATCGGATCATGCAGAAGTAGTCAGAATCGAGTATGATGACTCCCTTTTTCCACTTACCTCTCTTTTGGATTTGTTCTTTGCATTTCATAATCCAACTACACTCAATAGACAAGGTAATGATGTAGGTACCCAGTATAGGTCAGCAATCTATTATGTAGATGACAGTGAAAAAGATGTAATTGATCAAGCTGCACTCAGAGCTGAGAAAAACTGGGGATTACCAATAGTTACTGAGATAAAGCGAGATGTCATCTTTTATCCAGCTGAAGACTATCACCAAAATTATTATAACAATAACCCAGATCAAGGTTATTGCCAGTTTGTTATTTCCCCAAAAGTCTCAAAACTGAGAAAGCATTATAGTCACTTGCTGAAAGTAGTTGTCATCTTTCTTGGGATGCTAAGTGGTTTTCAAGCCACTAGCCAAGTTGATTTTTCTATGCCTTCTACTGTTGTTGAACGGAAACTGGATGGAATACCAGTTATCAAAGTGTATGTGCATTTGCTCAATCAAACGCAATCATCTGACAAGCTAAAAAAGTTAGTCTATGAGAATATTGCACTCCTCAATAAGGAATTTGAGAACTCTATTCGATTTACAGTGCAGGGGATAGGATTTAGTCCAAGGAAAGCTGAGTTGCCAGACTTGTATAATGATTTCTATCTGAATGATAGAGCATTAATAAGTGATGTTATAGTTGGTTTAGAAAAATCAAATGTTCTCAACATCTTCGTTACTCCTACTTATTATGAAGATGTGATTGAAGCAGAACTGATGGGCTTTACACCTGTACTTAAGGCGAGGCAGTATGCTTATGCTCAAAATAGTCCTTTGTTTGATAGGATGTATATAAGTTATAAAGGATTGGAATCTAAGCTAACTCTAATCCATGAAATGGGACATTTTTTTGGGTTAAAGCATCCATGGGAGATGGCTGACTTTAATTTAGAATTAATGGGATTGGATCGAGAATCAAAGAACAATCACATGACATATGATGAAGGTGCTGATCACTTTACTGAAGAACAGTTAAGTAGTATGCAGTATAATGCCTTACAATTTAGATATTACCTGTGTAGCACTATTCTCAGTGTGAGATAAAAAAAGAGGCAATCAAATGAATGATTGCCTCTTGCTTAAAGGTGTCTGTCTATTACTTTTCCTGGATTAGTATCCAGAGTTTTTGTTTCCGTTGTAGTAATCTCTGATCACCTCTCCTGAAGAATTAATTGTTCCTCCAGCAGGAGCTGACATTTCGAAGTCGTTATCATCACAAGTTCTGAATTCGACTCTTCTATTCATATAGTGATCTGCTTCGTTTGTTGGAGAAGGGATTAAAGGTCTCTCTTCACCACCATACATTACTTTAAGTCTTCCTCTATCAATACCATACTCGCTTACTAAATAATCAACAGCATTTTTTGCTCTTTGGAAAGAAAGGTTAGTATTGTAGTCATTATTGTTTCTATTGTCAGTATGACCATGTGCAACTACACAAAGCTCTGGGCACTTCTTCATCACTGTAGCAATGTGGTGCATGTGACTTGTGTATTCAGGCTTAATGTTAGATTTGTTTAGGTCATAGTGGATCATAGGTAAGTACCAGTCACCGCATCCTGACTTAACGACAGTAGTAGTTCTTGTAGGTGCAGTAGTTACAGTGGTAGTTTTGAAGTTTCTTGCTTCATCTTTAACAATGTTTCTCACAGCAGCCTCATCCATGCAGCACTCTTCTTCTGGAATCTGCGCAGCACCACACTCACTAATTTCATATCCTGGAGGAGAAAAAGGCTCGCAATCTTTACAGTCTACGATACCATCACCATCACTATCTAATGTAATACCTCTTGTGTCAACATCACATCCAGGCTCAGACTCTAACTCTTGGTCTAACATGTCAATAACACCATCACCATCTGTATCCGTAAGATCAAGATCTGGTCTTTGCTTTAGAGAAGCCATGTCATTCATTAAAGCATCAAGAGGATTTAACCAGTATAATGGCTCTGTTCTCTTATCGAAGTTACCTAAGTTAATTCCTAATCTGAGATTAGTATAGTGGCCAATATCGACGTTATTTGTTTGATCTTCAGACGTTCTGAATTTGATACCATCAAGGTAATCATTATCAGATACCATCACTTGGTGCTCTAAACCAATATTGAATCTCTTTGTAATTTTTCTCTGTACACCGACAGAAGCAGTGTATACAACGTGAATGTTGATATCATCTCCTATTCTGAAAATACCTTTCTTCTTAAAACCATCAGTTTCGTACTCTCCATCATAGACAGATTTGATGTCTTTTCTGATTTGAATACGACCAGCTTGAGTATCGAATTTTTCTCTTGTCCATCCGATTCTTCCCATAAGGTCAGTGTAGATTCCTCCATCACTGTCAAGCAAATCCAGCTGAGTGTAGTGGTGGTCAAGACCAGCACCTACGATTACATTAAGATTCCACTTGTTTCTTTCTTTGTGGAATAATAAGTTACCTACATTGAAGACAGCTTGCATAGCACCATAGACATAGGTAGTTCTGTGTCTAGGGAACCACCATTCAAAGCTACCGTCAGCAGCCGGTCTGTATGGATCGAATACATCTTCGACAAGTCCACCACCGTTATCTCCAGTGGCTCCTGTTGCCAATGCACTTTTCCAAGGTTGTGGATCAAGTCCAAATGCTCTTCCGTAGAAAAGATCTCCTCTAACTGAAAAGACATAAGTTACTGCTCTTCTTAAATGAAGACCGAATCCAAAACCACCAGGTACAAGTCTATCGACATCACCGTCAATAAAAAAGTGTCCCCCATGTAATCCAACTTCCCAAGCATGCTTTGGTCTAGACGAGAATTTGTATTCTCCCATTCTCCACTGCTTGTTCTTGTCTGGATCAATAGTCATCTCATCAGTGACTCTTGCTGTGGTCCAGGTGTCTTTTTCTGAATTGTCTGGTTCTTCAATAATGAAGTCAGGGTCAAGAGTGTCAGATTCGATAAGAAACTCATCTTCCTCTTGAGCATAAGAGTAATTTGTAGACAGACAAAAGACTCCAAGAAATAATAAAGTAATCAAAGCAAAGCGCTTTGAGCCATTGTTAGTTCTCATAATTTTTTTCTTAATATTCACCTTTAAGTATTTCATCAACAATGAAATTTTGATTTTATACAATACTAGTAGACCCAAACAAATCCATAGGATTTGGCCTTGAGTCTGGTCATATTATCAAGAAGTAAAAATCAGAATTCCAGGGTTTAGCTTCAGCATTGGTATAGCATACCATCAGAAAGACCCATTTTAAAGGTCTTACCCCTATCAGCATTCAGATTTTCTGCTTAGGTAGGTTGTTAATGGAACAAAAATATAAAGAATTCTCAATTAAACAATATATTATGATTTTTTTTTAATCATAATTAACAGTTAAACAGCTATCTTTACATAAGATAAATTCATATGTATGGAATTGCCTTATTTAGTTAAACAAAAACTTTTTTCACAATTATTTGAAGAAAGTGATTCTAATAGCCTTTTAGCTGCATCAATTGGTAAAAACGGATCAGGGAGTACAACTCCTTCAATCCAATTCGTCGCATCGAATTCGAATACGGAATCTAAGTTTGCTGCTGAGTTGGCTAAATTAGAAAATCATTTTGATTCTAATTTTAACTTGGCAGGTTCTCTAAGCTCAGAGAATTTATCAGACTTCAAGTACATACTTAATGATCCTGTATTCCAGAATACTAATATTCTATACTCTGATGATCTTGTTGATATTCTGGATTTTGTGAAGATGACAAAGAGCAATAGAACTACACACCAAGTGATTAACTTGTCATCTGGAGCGATCTTTGATCCTACATGTAATATTATTAATGTGGGTTATTCCAGACATAATACTAGTAGAGACACTTTAGGGCGACTTTGGGATAAGTCTTCATTATCTATAGGAGAGGTAAAGGCTGATATGAAGCAGTGTGAACCTTTGATCAGAGATGCGAAAGCTGCCATTATCGACATGGATCTTCTTGAATATGCATTGACAGGATTAACAATATTCGAGGCATGTACAATTGCAAAGTATTTAGGTCATGCTCCACATCTTGATAATATTCTCATTCACGGCGTAAGTGAGAAAGACTCTAGATATTTTGAGAAGATGAGTGTATTCTGCTGGTACTTTTTGGAAGGGAGAAAGCATAGAGCTAAGGATTTTCCTCAGAACCCTAATAATCAGACATATTCGATTTACTCTGAAACAATTGACCTTCATTTAGAATTTAAGAAAAGTGCATTGACTGGAAGATATTGGCTCAAGCATCCTTCTTCAAAAGCGGAATATCTTTCTGTAAGTTTTGATGAGTACTCTCAAACAACTATGGATGATATACCTCAACGATTATTAGACCTCATTGATTAACCGCTCTAGTTTGTTTGATCTAGAGCCCTTGATTAATATAATACTGTCTTTTTCACAATAGTGATCAAACCATTCCTTGGCTTCAGTATAAGTCTCAAAGACCGAGAGTTTGTTACTCTTTATATGTGTAGCAGCCTGTAGCATTAATGGTCCTACAAGTGCTATGCCTTCTATCTCTGATTCAATACAATGTTGGATAAGAGTGATATGTAAATCTAACCATTCGTCACCAAGTTCATTCATATCTCCAAGAACTACCACTTTCGACCTCCCTTCTAGGCTGAGTAAGTTGGTTATGCTCTTTTGCATGGAAGTAGGATTTGCATTGTACGCATCTAGAATCACAGTTGCCTGACCTCTTTTGATGATCTGGCTTCTATTATTAGTTGGGTGATAGTTTGTCAGTCCTTTCGTAATGTTTTCTTGAGAAATGCCAAAATGTGTACCTATTGTTATTGCAGCATTAATATTGTCAATATTATATGATCCTGTAAGTCGTGTGTTAATATTGGTATCTCCCAATTCAATTGTCAAGTAATGTTCTTCTGATGTATAAGCTTTCAATGCAGTACGGAGATAGTGAGCCTTTGATTTCGGAATCGGATAATTTAACAGATGACAATCGAAACAATTGACAAAACACAATTCTCCATGACGAATAACATAGTCGAAGAGTTTCGTTTTGGCTCGATATACACCAGAAAGAGATCCAAAGCCTTCTAAGTGTGCTGAGCCAATATTAGTTATATATCCATAATTCGGTTTTGCTATTTCGCAAAGCTCAGCAATATCGTTCGGTTGGTTAGCACCCATTTCTATGATAGCAAAATCATGATTCGACTGCAGTTGGAGCAGGGTAAGTGGCACACCAATATGGTTGTTGAGGTTACCTTGAGTAAAATGTACATTCAGTTGCTGGCTTAAGACTGCAGCAACTAATTCTTTTGTTGTCGTCTTACCATTGGAGCCAGTTATTCCAAGGACTGGTGTATTAAGATAAGTTCTATGGAATGTGGCTAAGTCTTGTAGTGTTTGGAGCGTATCAGATACACGGAAAACTTTCGTGGGGTTTTCCAATTCCAAGTCTTCATCAACAACTACTGCACTAGCACCGAGAGATAGCGCTTTTGCTGCATAAAGATTGCCGTTAAAGTTAGCTCCCTTAAGTGCGAAAAACAGTTGTCCTTCTACTAAAGTTCTTGTATCTGTATTTACACCAGTTGACTTTAGGAAAATGGTATGGAGTTCATTGATCTTCATCTAAAATAAAAATAGCCTTCAAAATGAATTTGAAGGCTATTTTTTATGCTTTATAGATATATATTTTTTAGTATCTACGCTTTACGCTAGTATTTCCTTCTTTAAAGGTGTTACCTCCAGTGTCTTCATTACCAGAAGAACCACCTACTCTAATCATTGCGCATCTGAAACCTAAGCTTCTATCCGACTTATCTTGGTCCTTGAATCTTCTTGTTCCAGGAGATAACCAAAATAGTCTGTCTGCCCAAGATCCACCTTTGAATACTCTTGATTTATCATTGATAAGTGTGTAGTCTCCGTAGCCGTACTTCACATTTTCTTCATCATCACCATCTAAGAAATCTCTAACATCACCTTTTCTGTAATTCTCTCTTACACCTAAGGTGTCATCTTCTACCATTTGTCTTTGTAATCTTCCTAAACTATCTTTTTCGACAGGTTTCCCTTCTTCATCTAAGATTAATTCTTGGAATACATTTCCTCTAAACGGATTCAAATCATGATTTTCAGCATCACTTAAAGTAACACTCGTTAATGGTCTGTAGACATCTTCGCACCATTCGCTGACATTACCAGCCATGTTGAATAATCCAAAATCATTTGGAATAAATGTTCTCACTGGTGCAGGAGTAGAAGCTTTATCATTCAAATTACCAGCCATACCCATATAATCACCGGCTCCTCTTTTGAAGTTAGCCATAATTCTTCCTTGCTCCTTGTTGTTGATCTGGTACCTTACAGTATTACCGTCCCATGGGAAGAATCTTCTATCAGTAATGTTTTCATCACCAGTAGCAGAAAGGTTTCCTTGTAACGCAAGAGCTGCATATTCCCACTCAGCCTCAGTTGGAAGTCTATAACTAGGTAACATGATTCCATCCTCGAATCTTACTCTTCTTTCTCCACCTGTAGCTACATTTTCAAGATTCTTTCTTACACTACCTTCATATTGTCCAGCTAAATAAGCTTCAGAGTTGAAATTCTCAGAATCTATTTGCTCAAGGGTGTTATTATTTAATATTCCTCTTTCAATGAGCAACATCTCATTTGCTCTATCTGATCTCCACTTGCAGAACTCTTGAACTTGGTCCCAACTTACACCAACTACCGGATAGTCATCGTAAGATGGGTGTCTAAAGTAAGTTTGGATAAGTGGCTCATTGTATGAAAGCTCTTCTCTCCACACCAAAGTGTCAGGCAAAGCGTCTAACCACACTTGAGGATAGGTTTTATACACTCTTTTTGTCCAGTAGAGATATTCTTTCCAATCAATGTTGCTTACCTCAGTTTCGTCCATATAAAAAGACGAAACAGTAACTCTCCGTGGAATATTATTCCATTCAAAAGTTACATCTTCTTGAGCAAGACCCATGGTGAAAGTACCACCTTCTACTAGTACTAAATTAGGACCGTTAATCTGTCCTTCATACTCTAGCTTTTCAAAACCTCCGTATTCAGGATCATTATATTTCCATCCTGTTGCAGAAGATCTCTCGCCAGAACTGTTACGGTTACATGATGCTGCTAAAAGAATGACGCAAGCAAGCAGCAATACATTTAAAGTTCTATTAAGCATTTTCCTATTTTTGATAGCTAACAAATATAGCTGTTTTTAGATAAATTCCTACTTAATTTATTTCGAATAATTGACTCGTTATCTAAAGAGTTTAAGGCAATCATTCAAGTTAGATTTGGGGGGGTATAACGACGATAGGTCAAAAACTAATCCAACTTCGTGAGATCCTCCACTACGGCCTAGTTGAGAAATTGTAAGATCATAACTATAAGTGAGCTCCATGATCTCAAATTTGTAACCAACCATTCCTATGATAGCATCTTGGTTATTTACAGTATGTCTAAAAGACAATCCAGACAAAATACTTGTAAACTGACCATAAATACCAGTATTGATTTGGAAGAATCCTGCCTGGTTCGTTACCAGGACTAATGGTTGTAAAAACGTGTCAAAACCTTTTTTATTTTCTCTGAGTGTAAATTCATATCCTGCATGTGCAGAAAACCTGAGTGGTAGTCCAAAGATGCTGTTGCTATTCAGTGTGTAACCAACATTTGGATTGTTGAGATGAAAAAGTCCAACACCGATGAACCAAGTATCGTTGTGGAACAGGAATCCAGTCTGAATGTCAAAGTAACCTTTATTGGTATTCAGCGGTCTGATTTCTGTCGATACCAAACTGCCATTTGGTCCATAGACAGGGTGAATGGCATCACTAAATACTAACCTTTCCCAATCTAATCTCGTCTGGCCAAATACTCCAGCTATTCCCATTTTTAATCTATAGTCATTGAGAAATTGGAGAGTATAAGAATAATAAAGTCCTATGGAGTTGGTGTTTAGCAATCCATCTGCTTGTTGGTCTGCAAGTAGCTGTATACCAAATCCGGATCTTAAATTTTCTATATATTGATTATAAGAAGCAGAGTATGAAATGTACGCTTTGTCAAATTCAGGCCATTGATTTCTGTGATTGAGCGAAATAAAAGGATAGTGAGAAATCCCAGTAAATGCTGGATTCAATAATAGGGGAGCCTTTTGATATTGACTAAATACCAAATCTTGACCATTACTATTTAGTGTAATGAAAAAACTAAATAATATAAGTATTGTGCTTCTGAATGAGTATTGACTCTTAGACGACATATTTCTTAAAAACTCCAATGTGAAAATACATTCTACAATACGAGGACATCTATAACGTTTTGTTAACAAATTAATTTTGGGTAGTAACCTTAAAATGCCAACCTAATGACGATCAATCCCGCTAAAGTCTCTGCTTTTAGTCAACATTTTTTTGACATCCAGCATTTTATTATTAATAAGATTGATACACTCATGAGACCTACCTCAATAGTAATACTTTTCTTGTCGCTTAGTTCAATTATTGTAGGCCAAAATTCTGTTTTGAATGATGGTCAGATTTTTAAGATTGCAATTGCTGAAAGTGGAGTCTATAAGATTGATTCTGACCTTATCAGTCAGATGGGATTTAGTTCCTCAGATGCTGCAAAAATCAAAGTTTATGGGCAAAGAGGAGGAGTAGTGCCTCAAGCAAATGCTGCATATAGGGTTGAAGATCTTGCTGAAATACCAGTAATGAGCCTAGGACTCGAGGATGGCAATTGGGATCAAGGGGATGGTATTCTCTTCTATGGCGAAGGAGCAAATGCTTGGAAAATTCAGCAGAATGCAATGGTATATGAAGACAATCCTTATGAGACTGTCAATTACTACTTTGTAAAACTCACAAATTCAGCACCAAAACAAATAGACACAAATTCGGACCAAGTAAACAATCAAGTGTTTAGTCAATTTACTGATTATCAAAGGTTTGAAGAGGATAAATTTAATTTATTAGGAGAAAGTGTCTCGCATCAAGGCAGTGGCAAAACTTGGTATGGAGATCAGTTTAAAAACACAAGAGAGAGATCTTATACAACTGTATTTGACTTCAACGGAGTGGTACCTAATTCTCAGATTGATATCAAATTAGATGGAGCAGCAAGATCCTCTTCTAATTCGACAATTCAATATCAGTATGGTAGTCAAGTCGAATCTTTAGGATTTTCAGGAACTGATGTCTCAGATATCGACTCTCCATATGCCAAGCCAGCGGTGAAAAATTTCACATTTGATTTTGAAGCAGATGCTTCTCATCGAATAGAATTTTTATTAAATGGGGATGAGGAGTCAAGTTTTTGGCTCAATTATCTCGAGGCAAAAGCATCTAAACAGTTGTCATTTGATGGCAATGAGATGCATTTCACTAACGAAGAAATGGTTGATCATTCAGCATGTGGATTTGAGCTTACTACAACGAATCAAGAGGCTATTATCTGGGATGTTACTGACCCTGTGAACGTGACGAGACAAGTAACTTCTTTTCAAAATGGGAAGATGACTTTCTATTCTGCCAATGCGAATCAAATGCGCCAGTTTTTTGTCTTTAAGACAAATGGCAACATTGCTCAACCAGAATTGGTCGGCGAGGTTGAAAATCAAAATTTGAGATCTATATCTAGGGCAGATATGCTTATTGTCTATGCAGAACCTTTTGCGGAAGCAGCTAATAGATTGGCAGAACACCGAAGAGTGTATAATGACTTTGAAGTTGAATTAGTGGAAGTTAGTAAGATCTGGAATGAATTCGCATCTGGAAGGCAAGATCCAAGCGCGATACGAGATTTGATTAGAATGATTTATACAAAGGATAATCAATTTCAATATGTTCTGTTGATTGGAGATGGAAGCTATGACTTTAGGAACGTCAAAGAGCTAGATAATCCTGGCAATTATATACCTGTATTCGAAACAGAGGAGGCACTCAGACCAATTTATGCCTATCCGACGGATGACTTCTATGTTTTGATGGACGAAGATGAAGGATTAGAAGGAGGAAATGGATTAGCTGGTGATAATGATCTTGCCATTGGCAGATTACCAGTTAACTCTGCAGACCAAGCAAATGGATTGGTCAATAAGATAATTCATTACGAGACTTCGCAATCTTGTTTCGGTCCATGGCGAACTGATCTCACATATGCTGCTGATGATGGCAATGGCACTCTTCACATCAGTGATTGTAATAGTATTGCTGAATCTACAGAGGATGATCATCCGCAATATATCTACAATAAGGTATTTTTTGATGCTTACCAGCAAATATCAACTCCAGGCGGTGAACGCTATCCTGAGGCAACTGAAGACATCTATAACAACGTGCAATCAGGCCAACTCATTACTTGTTATCTCGGTCATGGAGGACCTAAAGGTTGGGCACAAGAGAGAGTCCTACAAGCTTCGCATATCAATGATTGGGATAATCTTGATGCCATGACTGTCATGATCACTGCAACCTGCAGTTTCGCCGGCTATGATGATCCAGAGTTGATTTCTGCTGGAGAACATGCGATACTTAATTCTAAAGGTGGTGTCGTCAGTCTACTGACTACAGTCAGATCTGTGTTCACTAATGGGAATAAAGCATTGACAAAGGCCTCATGGGTTGAACTCTTCAAAGCAGGAATCGCAGACCGTGACAATACAATAGGTGATGCCTTAAGGCGAGCGAAGAATTCAATAACAGGTGATGCTGCTGTAGAAAACACAAGGAAGTATAGTTTACTTGGAGACCCAGCTATGAAACTAGCTAATCCAACCTATGATGTCGAACTTACACATATCAATGGTGCTTCAGTAGATTCAGGAGAATTGGATACAATTTCTGCGTTAGAACAGATTACCATCCAAGGCTTGGTCACAGACAATGGAATAGTCTTGGAAGATTTTAATGGTGAAGTCTTTGTGAGACTGTATGATAAAGAAAATCAAATAAACACCTTGCAGAATGATGCAGAGTCTGGGCCTTATACCTTCAAACTCAGAAATACCTTATTGTTTAAGGGTAAAGCTACAGTAGTAAATGGTGAGTTTACTCTTGAATTTATTTTACCTCAGGATATTAATTTTGACTTTGGTGAAGGTAAATTTATTTTCTACGCAACTGACTATATTGTTGATGCTTCTGGGGCATTTGATAGCATTGTAATTGGAGGTTCGCTAGATGGTAGTATCACAGATAATGTAGGTCCTACGATTGAGCTTTTTATGGGTAATTACAATTTTCAAAATGGAGGGACTACTAACACTGACCCATTACTTATAGCAAGATTGAGTGATGAACACGGTATCAATGTTAGCAATACAAGCATCGGTCATGACCTGAAAGCAACATTAGATGAAGATACTCAGCAGAGCTATATTGTTAGTGAATATTACGAAGCTGAGTTAGATGATTATACCAAAGGTGAGGTGAGATATCCATTCAAAGACCTCGAAGAAGGATTTCATAGTGTTGAATTTATTGCTTGGGATATTTTAAATAACAGTAGCAAAGCAACGCTAGACTTTGTAGTTTCTACTAATGATTTAGAGACTTTGAACAATGTTTTCAACTATCCGAATCCATTTTCTGATGAAACCAATTTTGCCTTTGATCATCTAGGAGTAGAAGGAGATACAGAAGTTTCACTTTTGATATTTGATAGCTCTGGAAAAAAAGTTAAATCTTTACAATATAACCATGCAGCAAGTGGTTTTAGAGAGGTTAATATTACTTGGGATGGAACAGATACAAGTGGAAATAAATTACATTCGGGCATTTATTTCTATCAAATCCAACTCAAAGACTTGAAAAACCAAAACACTTTGACCAGTGAATTTCAAAAACTGGTTATCTTATATTAAGATTTTTTGTAATACGTATTATATTTGAACTCAATTTATTTAGTCCTAATGAAAACTATTAAATGTTGTATTCTCCTATGTTGCGCGAGCATGATTTTTACCACTGCTCAAGCTCAATTTGTCTATGATCCAGTAAAAGGATGTAACATAGATTCTAATGGAGATTGTATTCCTAACACTGTACTTTCTGCAATGCCATTTCTTAGAATTGTTCCAGACGCAAGATCAGGAGCGCTAGGAGATGCTGGTATTGCTTTATCACCAACTAGTGATGCTATGCATTTTAATGCAAGTAATCTAGCTTTTTCTAATAACGATTTTGGATTATCAACAACATTCACTCCATGGTTGACAAACTTAGGATTGAATGATGTGTATCTGGCATATCTTTCTGGATATAAGTCTATAGATGACTTACAAACTGTTGGAGCTGCCCTGAGATTCTTTTCTTTAGGTGAGATTAATTTCACCGATAGAGAAGGTGTTTCGACTGGTACAGGAAGACCACGAGAGTTAGAAGCGGCATTTGCCTATGCTAGAAAGCTCTCACCAGATTTTTCTGCTGGTATTACTGCAAAGTATGTCTACTCTAACTTAGCATCAGGACAGCAAACTGAAATAGGAAATACCATTTCTGCTGCGAATGCTTTTGCTGTTGATTTAAGCGTCACTTGGGAAAAGGAGTTAGATTTGACAAGTTATGAAAGTGCGTTAAAAGTGGGTGGAGCAATTACTAACTTAGGTTCAAAAGTCTCTTATACGAGAAATGAAGTTAAGGACTTTCTTCCAGCTAATCTAGGTATCGGAGCAGCACTCGATTTAGGATTTGATGAATTCAATCAATTGACGTTTGCGCTTGATTTCAATAAACTCTTATTACCTACTCCAGTGGCATTCAATATTATGGATGACGATGGTAATATTATTCAGAATCCTGAATGGGACGAAGATGGAAATGGTGTTGCTGATTATAGAGAGAAGCCTTTATTTGGCGGTGTCTTTGGATCATTCGGTGATGCGCAAGGTGGTTTTTCAGAAGAGATGTCAGAAATCAATATTTCAGCGGCAGTTGAGTATTGGTATGCTAAGCAATTTGCTGTAAGAGCAGGATATTTCTTCGAGCATCCTTTAAAGGGAGATAGACAATTTTTGACTGTGGGATTTGGCCTGAAATATAATGTCTATGGGTTTAACCTGTCTTATTTGGTGCCAACGAACAACCAAAGAGGACCACTTGATAATACTTTGAGATTTACATTAAATATCGATATAGAATAATAAGCGTTGCACCAATGCTTAAAAAAAATCCTGATTGTCTATTCCAAGATAATCAGGATTTTTTTATGTCTAAATGTAGCAGTCTTCATCTGATTATACGTTAGCTTTATGTTACCTCAATGTTAACAAACGAAAATTGACCAGATTTAATGGATAAGTTGGTAAAGAAACATTATGCATGTGCAGTATTCTTCTTCCTCATTGCATTCATGGTGAAAGGACAAGAGAATGATGCTCAAGTATGGTATGGTGCAGAATTGAAATATGAAATCATAGGCGTGGATATTGCTTTAGCTCATCAAGTAAGACAAGGTGTCTCAAATAATGCTATCGAGAAACAATTTACAAACGTCAACCTAGAGTATAATGTATGGAAGTCTCTTTCCGTAGGAACTCAATACAGATTTGGTAGAGATAAGAAGAAATCAGGATATTTTGATTTTTCTAGACTCGCAGCATTCTTGAAGTATAAGCTGCCTGTAAATAGATTTACATTCAACCCTAGACTACAATGGCAAAGACAATGGACTCCTAGGGAAAATAGAACAGATATTGTCAATAAGCTTAGAACCAAGTTGGGCATCAACTATAACATCAGGTCATGGAAACTAGATCCTCTCTTCGCTGCTGAACTGTTCTTTAGAGAAGGTGAAGAGAGTTATGCTTCAGAAAAAGTCCGACTTACACTAGGCACCAAATTTAAGATCAAAAAAGGATTATCGATTGGATGGGCCTATCGTCACGAATTGCCAATCAGTGATGATGCCGATACTCTCAGCATTTTACAAGCCATGTTGAGTTACAGATTTTAATATGGAGCTAGGGGCCGTTATTCGACAATTTGAAGGCATTGGATTGGAAGAAATCAATCAGCTCTCTCTAATGAAAAGGGTAGATACTAAGTTCATGATTTCTGCCAAGCAACTTCCCGAACTGTTAACCTTATTACCACCAGAATACAAAATCTTAGAAATAGGAGGGGAGCGGCTGTTGTCCTATAGAACCTCTTATTATGATACTTCTGACTTTACTTTCTTTTATGAGCATCTCCGAGGTAGGAAGAAGAGGCTCAAGATTCGTATTAGAGAATATCTTGACACAAATGTCAATTTTATTGAAATAAAGAAAAAAGACAACAAGGGAGTCACAAATAAACAGAGGCAGCTTACTGACAGTATTGGTCATTTGCTTGATGATAATCAAGTGGAATATCTCACTGATGCCCTACAACAAGAGTTGAAGCTAGAGCTTAAAATTGAAAATAAGTTCAAGCGAGTGACCTTGGTAAACTTCGAGACTCAACAACGTGTAACTATCGACACACATTTGTCTTTTGAGGGAAATAGTCAATCGCTCGACTTTCCTCAGTTATGTATTATTGAGATTAAAGAAAGTAGAGTCAATAGAAATAGTCCTATTTTCAAACAGTTGAAAGCACTACGCCAATATCCAATGAGAATAAGCAAATATTGTCTAGGAGTATCAAAGCTGTATACGGGGGTAAAGGCAAACGCGATGAAGGTCAAATTACGATTTATACACAAACTTGCATCCTAATGGAATTTTTTGAAATACCGTTCTATGATGATGATTTCCTGAAGATGGTTTTCAGGTTTGGTCTCAACCTCTTTTGGACAGTAATACTGGTAAGATATATCTACTATTCTTCCACAAAAAGAAAGGACTATCTACTCACTTATATCTTAATAAGTGTTGTGGTGTTTTTCATTTGCTTTACTCTAAAGAAGTTTGAGCTAGGATTAGGGATGGCTCTAGGACTCTTCGCAATCTTCGGGATCCTGAGATATAGAACAGATACCATTCCGATAAAGGAGATGACATATCTCTTTGTGGTTATTGGTATAGCAGTCATGAATGCGTTGGCAAATAAGAAAATGTCGATTGCTGAGATACTTCTCGCAAATAGCAGTCTGATCATTATTGCGTATATATTAGAGCGTGTAGTACTCTTAAAACATGAGACTCGAAAAGTCATATTGTATGATAATATAGATCTCATCAAGCCCGAATGCTATGATGAACTAAAGGCTGACCTCGAAAGTAGAACAGGACTGTTTATCAATAGGATAGAAATAGGAAAGTTGGATTTTTTGAGAGATGTAGCAAATGTTAGAATTTTCTATTTTGATCAAGATCAGCTTAAGAACTATGAAGAGACTGAGGTATGAAAGCATTTTTCAAGGAAATATTTGAGTATCATCATAACTACAATCTCAAGTTTATTGATCAGCTTGCAGCTCATGCCGAGTCAATTACAGAGAGAAGTATTCCCTTGATGTCTCATAACCTCAATGCTCATTTAATTTGGAACAGACGGATCCTAGAAAATCCAGATTTTAGTGATTTAAAGGAAGTTTACACTTTGGAAGAATGTCTCGAGATCCAGAATGTCAATCATGAAAAAACGCTGACAATCTTAGATTCTAAGGATCTGAACGTTATGATTAATTACAGTAATTCAAAAGGTCAACATTTTGAACACAGCATTAGAGATATCTTATTCCATGTTGCAAATCACACAACCCACCATAGAGGCCAAATAATTTCTGATTTAAGGAGTAAAGATATTGCGCCTCATGTATCAGATTACATCTATTTTAAGAGGTAGAGCTTTTTTCTTGTTCTAATTATGGTATTTCTTAATAATCTCAATCAGCTTTTGCGGAGGTACTTTTTGCTTAGCATGTTCTTGAATGATGCCAATCATATCTCTTGTCAATAACTCATTGAATCCCAACTTAAATCCAAATTTCTGTATCAGATCACTTTCTTCTTGGGTGACTTGTTTGTCAATTTTCATTTGGAAAAGAAGGTAATACAGTATCTCCATACGATCTTGCTCACTTTCTGGTGGATCAAGAGGGTAGTTGTCAAGGTTATTTCTTATTTCATCAATCCTCTCTGCATCAAAACCAATGGCATGACATACCGCGCGGATATATTGTTCTTCAGATGTTGATCCAGTGTTGTCTGCTTGACTTAGTCTGAGCAAGAGAGCTATTATCGATTCTTTGTTTTGCATTTTCTCAAAATTAACTTTATCCTATTCTCCAATGACTTTATCAATCTAATCATGTCAGTCATCATTAAATTCTATCTGCGTGAAGTTGAAGATACTTAATTCGTATTTTTAATCAGAAAATGTTGTCATGATAAAATTAAAGGCGATACTGGTTGATGATGAATCTGAAAATCTAGATGTTTTGGAATATGATTTAAATGAATATTGTCCCAGTGTTTCTGTTGTTTCGAAATGTAATTCTGCCAAAGAAGGCTTAATTTCCATAAAGAAAGAAAACCCTGATATTATTTTTTTGGATATTAATATGCCAGGTATATCCGGACTCGAAATGGTAGAGATGCTACCTGAAGGTGATTATGATGTAATTTTTACAACAGCTTACGAACATTATGCAGTTAAGGCTTTTAAAACTTGTGCGGTCGATTACTTACTAAAGCCTATTCAGAAATCAGATCTTGTCAATGCTGTACAAGCCAGTGTGAATAGGAAAAACCATTCAATTAATAAGAGGTTAAGTTTTCTAACTACTCAAATGGAGGATGTTAAGAATAAAAAATTGACCCGCGTCATGCTTCCGACTATTGATGGGCTGACTTTTATTGATATCGATGATATGCTCTATGTGGAATCTGATCAAAACTATACTAATATCTATTTAGAGGATGAAAGAAAAATATTTGTAATGAAGTCCCTGAAGTTTATGGAAGAAATTTTGTTTGAGACTGGTTTTTCTAGAATTCACAAAAGCTATTTGGTTAATTTTAAAAAAATATTCAAATACATCAAATCTGATGGTGGATCTGTCATAATGAAAGATGGCAAACAAATTAATGTATCAAGGACAAGGAAGCAACATTTTGCAGAGCTTTTGTCGACTAGCTTATAGCTTAATTTTTCTGTTTTGTATTTCATCTAATTGTTCCTCACAGAAGTACATTTCACTACCTTATTCTCAAGTGTCTACCATTGGAGAAGCAGAGGTTTCCATTTACTTAATTGACGAACAACGTTATTTAACTAAGCCTACTCTTGATGGAGAATGCAGTCCATGTCAAATTGAACTTAGATTTAATGATTTTTTCCTAAGCAGACAGATCAGACCTTTTGTGATTGAAGGATCAACTCAAGTGATCCAAGCTGATGATAATAAACTTCAATTAGAATCTTTAAACTTACAATACACAGAGAACACCCATGTGTTTACAGTGAAGTCAAACCTTCAAACAGTACATACACTGTCAGTATTTAGTGATTCAGAAACAAGTCTGAGTTTTTATACTATTACGGAGGAAGCTTTTAGAGACTTAATTACAGGTTACAACATTGCATATATAGATAAATTCAACACAATAAGTACTTTGTTTATTGGGGTTTTGTTGATTCTCTCTCTCTTGAGTATTGTTAACTACTTTGTGACAGGAAGGACTGAATTTGTTCACTATGGCTTGTATATTTTAGTCATGGCTTTCTTCTTTCTGGCACCTTCTATACCAGATCTTTTTTTCGAAGCTAAGAAATATACTGTTCTTGATAAAATAAGCATGAAGAGTAATATAAGAGCTATCTCGCAGCCATTATCTTATATTTTTTATTTCTTGTTTATTAGGTTCTTTTTACAAACAGAGAAAGATTACCCAAGGTTGGATATCTTATTGCGCATAGTGATACTAGTTTCTTGTGTAGTCACTCTAGCAATCTGTTTTGGTATCTATTTCGAACTTAACTTGTTTTCTCAGTTAGTTTTTACTTTCTACCGAATATTATTAGCTCTTGCTTCATTAATACTTATCATTTATACACTTATACATGCAAAAGATATCTATGCCTATATCATAATTGCAAGCAGTATTGTATTAGTAGCAGGGTCCTTAATTTCATGGATCACAACTCTTAACAGTACTTCCTTTTTGGGCATAGTACCAATTGGCTGGTTTATGCTAGCAACATTTATTGAGCTCTTATTATTTTCTTTTGGATTAGCACTGAAGACCAAGGATATCGAAAATCAAAAGGAAAATTATGCTCAATTATTACTCCAGAATGAGCAACAGCAGCTCAAATCCGAAAAAGAGAGGTCATTAATGCTCAATAGTATACTTGAAGATAAGACCATGCAAATTGAAGAGGAGATTACCGCCAGATTAAAGAACGAATACTTACTCAAAGTAAAAGAATTAGAGCAGGAAGCATTATTTGCTCAAATGAACCCACACTTTTTGTTCAATTCACTCAACAGTTTGAAGAGTCATATTCTGAAAGACAATCCTAGAAAGGCTGCCCATTATTTGGATAAACTGGCTATATTTTTTAGAATGGTTTTAAGTCAAGCTAGAAGACAACAAACTACCATTGAGCAAGAATTGGATTTTATCAAGCATTATTTGGACCTAGAGAATTATAGACTTTCTGAGAAGGTAGAACTAGCGATTGTAAGTAATTATTTGGATGAGATCGAATCTGTAATGATTCCAACTATGCTGTTGCAACCTCTTGTTGAGAATTCCATTATTCACGGCTTTAAGAGAGATCAAGAGAACAAGAAGATTTCAATTCATTTGAATGTTGAAGGAGATTTTTTGGAAATCACAGTACGAGATAATGGTTCTGGTCTACAGAAGAAACCAGAGAATATTCGTCCTTCACACCTTAGATCTATGTCTACTAAGATAAATCAGGAGCGATTAAACATAAAATATAATAAGGCTTCCACAATGACTATTTCGAATAGAGAAAGCAACGGCAAACCTGTTGGTGTAGACGCTGTAATACGTATACCATTGAGCTGAAAATCCAAATTTTTCGTGTGTCGTTGGTCCAAAAAGTCATGTTGATAATCAATATTTAGCTACAGCTGATAAATGCCTCTTTAGTAAATAAATCGGTTGGCTAGTTTATCTTCTAAATTAGCTTTCAATCAAAACAATGCTAATGAAACGTCTAGCTGTATTTCTAGTATTCTTGCTCGGAAGTTTTGGAGTAATAATTGCGCAAACCTGTTGTGCTTTCAATTGTAAAGAAGTCACTTGTTCTTACAATTTGTCCAATCAGAATCCGAGTAATTGTAATAATAATTATCCAATTGCATGTTATACAGTATTACAAACTGAAATTTTTAAATTGGGGACTGCATATGTCCACGATGCAGGTTGTTCAGTTAATGCTGGAAGCTATGCATGGTATGTCAATGGAAGCTTCTTCAGTTCATCACAAACTATAAATATATTTGATCCTTGGTCAGACCATGTAGAACTAGTGGTGTCGAATAATTGTGGGACCTCTAGTTATACGGAAGGCAGTTGTTTTTGGGAGAAAGGTGACGGATGGATTGATTCTGAACCATTTTATAATACAAATAACATAGATATTATTTCTGGTTCTGGTCAATGTAATGATGAAAATGAAGGCACCACTGATGTGTTAATTGACATTGGGCAAACGATACCATCATGGCCATTATTGAGTTCAACAATATATGATTGCAATGACGGAACATTCACAAACTTTTCGGATACACATTGCACATCTTTTAATGAGACAGGTTGTGAGTTAATTTGCTTTGAATGGAATTGCGATGTTCCAGATGTGACTATTAATATCCAAGATGATACATCTGAGCCAGAAGTGAGATTACAAGGCCAATGTCCGACAGTGCTTTGCTTGACTGTTTGCGGAGAATACGAAGATCCTATTCCAAATTGTACAGAAGCTTACGAATTAGCCTGTAATGACTCAGGGTTTCAGACTGAGATACATTCTACTTTTTTACCTGATGTTGGTTTTGGAGACCCTTTTCCTGTAAATGTGATGAACTATCATGATGACTGTTCATCAAATGGAAATGCATGCCCTCTGCCAACAACAGCGAATCCACAATTTAATTTATATGACCTCAATGAAGTCTTCTACCTTTTTGATCCTAATTCTACTCAGATTGGAGAGGATGTAACATTTGAACTGCTAAGTATTGATCCATTTAATTTTGATGTTATTGTGTATGAAGAGTGCACAAATGATGGTGTTATTCAGAATTGTGTTGGCTACAGTAATAATCCTCCAAATCTTGGATCAAATGGGCAGTTTATCGATAATTATGAAGTTGTTCTCATAGAAAACACACCAACATTTTCAGAGTATTATTTCGTTGTTGATGGTTTGTCTAATACAGCTTACAGCGGGGATGGTGAATTTCTAGTCAGCATGACATGTGGAGATTTGTGCGATAAGGATAGGACACCAATCAAATGTGGCGATAGTATAACTGGAAATACATCCAATGGAAAAAATGAATCCAGTGTTTACTGTGACTGTATTGACAAATCTTCAGGAGAAAACGATACTCGAGGAAACTGGGGGAAAGAAGATGTATATGAACTCATTCTTTCAGAGGAAACAACAATAGATATTGCACTAGAAATGACAGGACAGGACTATAATTTGAATCTATATGTCTTATCCTTACTTGAAGAAGAAAAAAATTGCCTTTACAATAGTTCCAATCTTGGTGATGGGGTAGCAGAACAAATGACAATTACTCTACCAGCAGGAACTTACCTAATTGTAGTTGAAGGTTTTAGAGGGGATCAAGGAGCTTACACTTTATCAATAGAGTGTGGGTCGAATGAAGACTGTGAAATAGTTGATTGTATTGATTTCGATGATCAGTCTGGAGGCGGATCTGGAGATTTGCCGACTGACTTCGTTGTTGTGTTATTTGGGGGAGTTGGCGTTTCTCAATCTACTTATGTTACATCTAACGATCCTTATGACGCAAGTCTTTTGACTGTGCCAGGAGGTTCAAGCCAATATGTGATACCTTATCAAGATATTGATAAAGTCTGCTTCTCTTTGAGTCATCTCGATGTAACCGGATTTCAAGGTGTTGTTTTTGAAATCTCTGATTCATCTGGAGAGAGCTTTACTGTTATTTATGGCGGAATAAATCCAGACAACTCAGTCAACGTAACTCTTACCTACTCTGGTTCTGGCATAAGCCAAGACTTTACTTTTCAGACAAATGGAGCAGTCAATATCGAGAAAGTTTCTTTCACATGGAATTCGAATGGTTTCTCGATATTCCATGATGATATACAGATGATTAATTATTATGCTCCCAACAGTGGGTCAATGAACGAAATCAAAATTAATAGCGGAATAGGAGAGGGTGTCTTAATTGATGATATGTGTTATAAACGGTGCACCCAATGTATTATCCCTTGTTGTGTTGATGGTATTCCTTCGTGGCTTGAAGAGCAAGTAACAAGCTTTGAGTCCCAATGTTTCATTGCTGAGTTTGCGACAAGAGTCTATCAAAGCAATCAAGCAGAAGAATGCACTTTTATTTATTATGCGCCAAGTGGTTTTTCACCTGAAATTGTAACATTATTAAACTGTGAAGGTGAGCAGATTCAAGAACCTATAGTTGGTGGTAATTTTGATTTAACTGGTTATACTTTAATATGGGACTGTGTATCAGGATGGAGGGAAATATGTCCTTCAATTTGTCCTAATCCAATAAGTACTTTCTGTGACAATTTTGAAGCTTACAACTTAGGTGATATACCTTCGGCAAATTCTCCTGAATGGATATCAACTGGGCAAGAATGTCAAGTGTCAAAGGATAATGAAAACAATCAATATTTAACATTGGCTGGTTGTACAAGTTCACTTGACCTTTCTAGTTATCTAACGACTAATGGTTTTTACCTTGATTTGCAATTCATAGTTTTTCCTGGCTCTGATATTCAATTTACATTAGATGGTAATGGCAATGTGTTTGATATTCAATTTAGCACCTTCGCAGATCCACCATTACTGCTTATAAATGGTGGAGTTGTGGTTTCGAATAATTTAAGTCTAAATGTCAATACTTGGAATGATCTATTATTAAAGTATGAGGATTCGGAGTTTTCAGTCTTCGTAAATGGAAGCCAAATTTATACACAGTATATGGCAGAGTTTCCAGGAACGATGCTTACAATGATGAGTACTGAGATTGCATGTGTAGACAATGTATGTATCAGCAAATGTGCTGAAGAACCTCTTCCAGAGTGTGTAACCTTATGCTGTGTTGACTCTGATTTATCATGGATTGATGCCATTGAAGAGCAATTATCCGCTACATTCAGTCCTGCACAATGCACATTAGGATATGACCACATCATTTCACAGTTTACCCACGAGGGAGAATGTTACTATATTCAAGGTGAGATTTGTCCTCCCGGTGTTGTGAAACTTGCGATTTGGATTCCTCCAAATATCTATGATTGCAATGGCGTGCTCATTGATCAATTTGACCCGAGTTATTCAGAAATAATAGGCTCTACTTATGAATCAAATCTCGAAATAATTTGGTCCTATTGCGAAGGTTATCGTGAGATATGCCCAGACCCATGTCCATATCCTACAGTTTCATCATGTGACAATTTCGAAGGGTATAACCAGGGAGATTTTATAACAGTGGTTAATGAGAATTGGACATTGCCAGATCCTGCATTCAATGTTTCCCCTTCTATCGCTGCCGAAAGTAACGGGAATCTTTACCTAGACTTGACTCCAGACTTCAACTTAAGTATTCCTAAGGGTGCTAGATTTGATTTAGGAGATATTGGCGATGCAGAGAAAGTTAGCATAACATTTTCAATGCGTTCGGAAGCCGAAATATTCACAGTTTATTTTGGTAGTAGCGAGACTACTATCGGAGATATTATTGACTTTGGCCATATTGGTAGCTACGATATTGTTTCTTCTAGTTTATTAGGAGCAACCAATGATATAGATTTTTCAATTAGTGAATGGCACGACGTCGAAATAAGCTATGATTTGGAAACTGACCAAATGTGGATTTCTATCGATGGTGAAATTGCATTGTCTGGTTCTGGAGTAGATATTGATCCACAGGTAGTCGATTTTTATGAAGGAGCTTGTGTAGATAATTTTTGTGTAGAATTGTGCATTGAAGAACCAGAGTCTATCTGTTATGTAGCGTGTTGTGAAGATTCTGATAATACTTGGTTGATCGATATTGTATCCACAGTTAAGGAAAACTGCGAACAATGGTCAAATTGTAACAATGCTTATGTTGCTCAGGCAAAGTATGATGGGGAATGTGTCTATCTCGTAAAATCTACAGACCCTCCTGGAACTGTCTATATTGGAGCTACAGAACCTGGTCCGGCTGTCTATGACTGTCAGGGCAATTTGCTTGGTGAATATGGAGGAGATTTATTTTTTGGGCAAGATAGTGTAGATGATGATCTTGTTACTGACATTGAGATCATATGGGATGGAGAAGATGGGTGGAGAGATGAATGTCCACAGCCATGCGTCGGGGACGTAAAGCAAGATTGTGAGCTTTTTGAATCTTATACTGTAGGTCAAGACGTTAGTACTTTTTCGAGTAATTGGATTGTTGAACCTGGAAACTCAGGATGTCTAATTGTTCAGGAAAGCAACCAAAACAAATACCTTGAACTCTCCAACTTTTGCAACGGTGTGTATACACTTGCAAATTCTGTAAGTGAGGATAGAATTACTTACTCTATGGATCTTTGGTTAGAAGAGAACGCTTCATTTGAATTTTATTTTGGAAACTTCATCACAGGAACACACACAAATGTTTCGACTGCCAGTTTTGGATTTTATAGTTATGGTTTAGTCACAGAAATGTTCTATGATATCAATTTTATTGAGGCCGATTTTTTTCAGAAATCAATTCCATTGCAAGAGTGGTTTTCGTTTGAAATTATTTGGGACCCAAATACAACAGAGATTTGGGTTACCGTCGATGGCGACTTGGTCGTGAATACAAAGAATTCAGGTATAACAGAATTGACAGAGGTTGATTTTCATTCCACTTCAATAGGTATTGGAAGAGTAGATAACATTTGTGAGGAAATATGCATTGACGACAATGCAATTTGTTATTACACTTGTTGTGAAGGTGAAGACAGATCTTGGCAAACCGCATTGACCGAAGAATGGCAGTCAGATTGCATAAGCTTTGGCAATTGTGATGAGTATCAGTTTTTACAAGCAAGATATGATGGACAATGTGTCTTTATTTCATCAATTCCACCAGAACCTGGAATTGTTTATTTGTGGTATACAGACTTTGTCTATGACTGCTCTGGAAATATTATAGGAGAGCTAGGCTTTAGACCAGATGGACAGGTACTTGACCCTAATTTGATTGCAGATGAAGAAATCATATGGGAAGGTTCTAATGGTTGGAGAGAAGAATGTCCTACACCATGTGAATACGAAGTTGCAACCGTATGTGAGATTTTTGAAGAGTTTGAAGAAGGTGATTTAATTGCTGATGTTTCCTCCAATTGGGATATTGAAGACCCATCACTGACATCTTGTGCAGTAGTTGCAGGAAGTGGGCAAAATCAATATCTGGAAATTAGTAACTTCTGTAATGCAGTCTATGATGTGCCTCAGAGAACTGGTGTAGAAAGAGATGTGTTCTCTATGGATCTTTTGATATATGAAGGTGAGTTACTCGAATTTTACTTTGTTACAGAAATAGGACCCCATACAAACTTTAATTATGCCGCCTTTGGATTCCAAGTTGATAGCGGAACTCCTGAAGTGTTTTTTGACATAGATGGTGTAGTCTATCAAGGCTACATGGAAACAGATTTTCCTATTGGGGAGTGGTTTAATTTTGAATTGATTTGGGAACCAGCTACAGGTCACGTTTGGGCGGAAATGAATGGATATCGAATTGTGGATGTTATAGCAGCAAACTTGGCTCAAATAGCGATAATTGACTTCCATTCTTATTCTCAAGGCGCAAATGGTGTTGATAACATCTGCATTAATGGATGTTTGCCAGAGCCCGAGGTGTGTTACGAGTCTTGTTGCGTAGCATCTGATCTCAGTTGGTTGGATAATTTATCGAGTGCCTTTCTTCAAATCTGTGAATCTAATGCCAACTGTGATGAGACGTATATTACACAATGTATGTATCAAGGTGAGTGTGTGTATATAGCACATGATCCAGATATACCGGGGATCATACTCTTGGAATATACAGATGCGGTATATGATTGTGATGGCAGTCTGGTAGGCGAAATTGGCTTTAAGCTAGACGGGTCTGGATTGGATTATGCAGATTTTAGCAATTGCGAAGTTATTTGGTCAGGTGATTCTGGTTGGAGGGAAGAATGTTGTGAGTATGTAGAACAAGACCATTGTGAAGATTTTGAAAAATATCTGGATGAGGCAAGAATCGATGAAGTCTCTGCCCTGTGGACCAAACAGGATGACTATATTTCTTGCCTAGTCCAAATTGATCAATATCAAAACAATTATCTTGAAATAAAATCTGAGAACGGTGACTTTTGTCAAGCGATTTACTCTATCCCTGAGAATATTGAAGACGAAGTAGAGTCCATTAGTTATTTTATTTATTTAACAGAAGACTCAGGTTTGAGGTCAATCTTGAATTATAATGAGCAAGGACAAGAAATTCAATTCGACATTACTTCAAGTACCAATGGATCTGAGATTCAAGTAAGTATAAATGATGTTATACAATCGCTTGGAGTTTCGGAGACGCGAAATGTAGATTTCCCTTTGAATCAATTTGCAGAAGTGGTTTTTGTTTTGGATAAAGAAACTGAGGACTTAACATTATACTTGGGAGGAGTATTTATTGCAACAATATTTGATTCAGGAATTGAGTCGTTGAACACCTTATCATTTGTCTCTGATTTAAGCTCAGAAGTTGGTGTGTGGATTGATGATATCTGTGAGGCAGCATATACCGAACTGCCACACCCATGTGAGAGTTTTGAAGAATTGACCTTCGTTGATTTTAATGCTTTTTCTCCAGGACTTCAAATTACAGGTCTATCAGACTGGTCTAAGCCAAATACTAATAATTTATCTTTAAAGGTTTCTGATGAATTGTTGGGTAATAGACTATTATTAATCGAGCCAGAAAATGATGATGATATTGAGGTGTCAGAAGCATTATATACGCTTGATTTTGATTCGAATCAGGATTACGAGAGATTAGCATTTGATCTTTATTTTGAATCAAATTTGGAATTTCAAGTCAATTATGAAGTAGAAAACCAACTGATAGATTTCAAGTTCAGACGCACACAAAACGAAGTACATCTTGATCTAATAATAGAAGACAGGTTTGTTTCTAAAGAAATATTAACTGATATTTCAAATGATGCACCAGGTTTTGAGTGGTTTAAATTGGAGATCTTACAAGAAGATGACACAGATGATATTTGGATTTACGTCGATGATGAAATCTTTGTTTATCTAGAAGATACTCGCATTAGATCATTGCAGAATATCTATTTCACTTCTTTGAATGTTCCTTTTGGACTACCTGCGAAAGTGGATAATATCGCAACGTATGATTGTAACTCCTGTACTCTGACAGACATAGAAGATGCAAATTTTGCTTGTGATATGTTTGAATTTACATATATCCAGCCTGAGGAGAATGCTACATCGGTAACTTTTACATCATATTTAGATGGGCAGCAATGGGCGGTAATTGATCAAATGGCAGATGATACACTATTAATTGATTTTCATGAGAATCAAATCAGATTTGATTTTGAAGGAGAAAATAGAATCTATGAAGTTTGCTTTTTCTATGAGGGAGAAAACTGTTGCCCTGAGAAATGCTGCAAGCAATTAGTTTTTGATAGAGAATCTGAAAGAATAAGAAGTAGTGTAATAGCAACAGATGATCCACTACTATTTACCTATCATTTTGATAAAACTGATCGATTTGATCAAGTCGTCTCTTGGTGGGAGCATGGAGTAAAAGTAGATATGCCATACAAGTATTTGAGTAATGGTCAATATGAAATGAGCGCATTGAGTTATAATTCAGATGAAGAGTTGTACAACATTGATACAAGAGACTTTTGTATTGATAACCCTTTTGAATGTGAGCGCTTTACTATCTCTTTTGATAATGTAACCCAAGAGTATACGCTTGAAGCCGATGAAGATGTTGACTTTGTAGAATGGAATATTGATATTCCTAAAGGTTCTACAGATTACTTTACCCTTTCTGAGGTAACACCATTTTCCTTTAGTCTTGACGACTATCCAGAGTTAGAGAATAAGGAAATAGTTATCGGCATGAAGTACTTGGAGGATGATTGCTACAAAATATGTGCAAATCCAATTTGTACTGAGCTAGATGAAGAAGTCCTCTGTGAGCAATTTAATGTTACTTATGAGATACTCAATGATGAACTTGTATTTGAAGTCATTGGGGTGAACGAAAGTCTTGATTATACTTTGAACGTAACTGATCCTAATCTTTCAACATTTAGTATAGGTGATTTATCCTATTCATCTCAAATTGATGGTGAATACGCATTCGATATCACCTATTCAAGTCAATGTGGAGATGATGTCAATTGTCAAGTTGTCACTTGTGCCAGTTTTATTTCTGATTGTGGTTTTTCAGTTTCTGTAAACAATGCTCAGGTAACTCTTCTTGCTAACGACCTGGATTTAAGTAATTATCAATGGGATTATGGGGATGGCAATACTGAAGATGGAACGGGTAGCATCATTCATAATTATGAGGAGTCTGGAACGTACACTATATGCCTTTCTCATACAAATGTTTGTGATATTCCATGTCAAGAATGTTCTGAGGTTAGCATTGATCTGCCTGAACTGATTGTAAACGAAATCCTCGAGAATCCTTCTTGCGAAAACATTTCGAATGGAAGCATTAGATTAGAAATAGAAGGTGGCGAACAACCCTACGAGATCCTTTGGGAAGATGGAAGCACACAGATTAATAGATTTAATCTTAGTGCAGGAACCTATGCTGTCACAATCACTGATGCCCTGGAAACATCGGTCTCTTTGTCCATAGTGTTAGTTGCACCTCCTTTGCCTGAGTTGGTTTATGATATTGAAGATGCTGGTTGTGATGGAGAAAATGGCTCTGTAGAATTTAGTGTTACTAATGGTGTTCAAATTCAGTCTTATAGGTTAATCGAGACAGGAACGGTCAATATATCTGGGTTTTTCGACAACTTGGAGAGTGGTAGTTATACTTTCGAGATTAGGGATGAAAACAACTGTTTTACGGAGATAGAAATACTGGTAGAAGAAGATGCAGGTTTCGAGTTGGACTTGGGGGAAGATATTATGTTATGTGAGAATGAAGAGATTACAATTTCGACTGAACTCTCAAATGCATTTGAACATACATGGTATTTGAATGGGAGTGCCCTTTCTGAGTCTTCCAACACACTCCTTATTAATGTTCCTGGACTGTATAGGGTCGAAGTAAATAATGGCAGTGATTGTGTTCAATCAGACCAAATTAGCTTAGATTATTTTGAAGCTCAAGATCTCAACTTCATGATTGATGATGAGAGCTGTTTGGGAGGAGATGGAAGTATATCTAACAGTAATAACGGAGTTGAAATAGTCAGTTTTACATTGAATCCTGGAAATTTAACTAGCTCAAATGGAATCTTTGACGGGTTAGAGGGTGGTAATTACATTCTCACAGTATTAGATGTGAATGATTGTAGTGAAGAATATGAACTAGAAATTGGTGAACAGGAGGCCATAATTGTTAGCTTACAATCTTCATATGAGTTTTGCCAAAGTGATGAAAAAATAATCGAGAGTGGTTTCGCATCAGATTATCAATTTAGTTGGTTTCTTGATGGAGAATTACTCTCTGATTCTGGTCCGAACTTGAATGT
>JAHDEL010000006.1:96023-126439 GCA_020628855.1 Saprospiraceae bacterium
TTAGTTGGTTTCTTGATGGAGAATTACTCTCTGATTCTGGTCCGAACTTGAATGTTACTCAGTCAGGCACATATCTATTAGAGGTGACAGGGGAAGGAGAATGTGTAGGTTCGGACGAGACGATAGTCACAGTCTATGAAGCTCCAAATCTAGTTTCAGAAATTGTCAATCCGGCATGTGGAGAGTCTAATGGAATTATCACGATCACATCTGACAACGGTATTCAACTCGTCAACTTTACTTGGAACCCATTGGGTGTTGTTACTGGCACAAATACATATTCTGGTTTGTCAGAAGGTGAATATGAAGTAATTGTTTTAGATCAGAATGGCTGTACATCGCTTATCGAAGTTGAATTGAATGAATCAGCACCAATTGCCTTGTCAATTTCCACAACTTTGGAAGGATGTGATAATGTTCCAAATATTATTGATTCAGGGTTAGATTCGGATGAATATACTTTTGAATGGTATTTTGAAGAGAATCTTTTGAATGAAACAGGAAGCCAACTTGAAGTTTCAGAGACAGGAGTTTATACTTTAGTTGTCTATGAATCTGAGGATTGCAGTGTGAGTGAGTCAATTGATGTTACCATTTATTATAGTCCAGAAGTGTCAATTGAAATTAATAATCCGAGTTGTGGAAATACCGATGGTTCGATAGATGTAAGTAACACATCAGATGCCATAATATCAGAATACGAAATACCTGAATTGAATTTGACAAGTTCCCAAGGAAATTTTGAGAATCTTCCAGTAGGTTCTTATACACTATTGGCTACTACAGAATTTGGATGTATTCAGGAAACCATGTTCTCCTTGGAGAATGAGTCTGAAATACCAATGATTAATTTAGGTCCAAACATAATGCAGTGTTTTGGAACAGACGTAATACTAGGCACAGGTGTTCAAGATAACACCTACACTACTCAGTGGTTTTATGAAGGAGTCGATTTGAATGTGAGTACTTCAAACTTAACGGTCGGTTTATCAGGAACCTATACGGTATTAGTTACAAATGATGACTTGTGTGAGCGTACTGACTCAATTGAAGTTGTCTTTTTTGAAGAAGTCATGTTCGATGTTGAAGCAGTACAACCATCTTGTGGCGACAACAATGGTAGCATCTCTTTATCTCAAATTCAAGGCAATGCAATAGAGAATATCTCTTGGGGTGATGTTAATGCTAATCCAAATGGATTATCTGCGGAAAATTTGGGAGGAGGCATTTATCAAATAGTTGCTACAGACGTAAACGGCTGTTTTTATGATATCAATATTACACTTGATGAAGAAAACACTCAACCTATATCGCTTGGTGAGGATATAGAAGAATGTGGTATTGAAGAAGTCAATCTTGATTCAGGATTGCCTAGCAATGGATTTTCTTTTCAATGGTCCTTAGATGACCAAGTGATATCAGAAACACAGAATGCCATTACCGTAAACACTTCAGGGTTATACGCAGTTACTGCAACAAATGAGGCTGGCTGTCAAGTGTTTGGTAATATAGAAGTTACATTGGTTGAAAGCAATATTTTACTACCTGCTGATATATTCACTACGGAAGGAGAACTTATAATGTTTGAAGTTGAAGGCTCTATTATGACACAATGGAGTTCATCACAGTTTGATTTAGAATGCACTGAATGTTTATCAAATGAAACAATCGTGAATACTGATGGTGAAATTGAATACATAGCTACGGATAATAATGGATGTGTCATTGAGGGAATTATTAATGTCTTTCTAAATGACTCAGAGTTTGAGCTCATTAATATGATAACACCTAATGGTGATAACTCCAATGATGTATTAGAAATTGAAGGCCTTGAGCAATATGAACCTCTTACTTTATTTATATACAATAGATGGGGAGTTGAACTTTTAGAAATTCAAGATTATAAACAAGACTGGCAAGGAATGATCAATGGAGAACCTCTACCTGATGGGGTATACTATTATGTAATCGAGTACACATTGAATGATCAAGTACTCCATCTGAAGAGTGATTTATTAATTGTAAGAAATTAAATCAAAATGAAAAACACACTTATAACCACAATACTGATTATTCTAACACTACAGTGTGTAGTAGCCCAACAATCAGACGAGTTTATTTTCAATAGTGATAATTATTTTATTGATAACCCATCTCAAATTTCTCTTTATAATGAGATGAGAATTGCAATTAACCATAGACAAACATTTTCAGGGATAGAAAAGTCGCCAAGACATATGTTTGCATCGATTCAATATCCTATTTATGGCCAGAATCTTAGCCTTGGTGGAGCAGTTTTGTCTAATAGAGCCGGGTTGTTAAATGAAAATCGAGTATTAATGGCAGCTAGTTATAAGATCAGAAACTTGTTCGCAGTCACAGACTATCTAGCTGTTGGACTTTCAGGAATTATGTCTCAATTGTCAGTTGATACAGATGATATTAAAGTGAACGATTTGAGTGATCCTTTTGTCTCAAATCTTCAAGGAAATTCTATTAATGTTAATCTTTCAATTGGCGCTACCTATATTAATAGAAGAACGAAAAATCCTTTTGAGTCAGATTTATTAGTAGTTGGAGCTTCATTTAATGACGCTGTACCACAAAGATCAAACTTGGGTAATCTTCAGTACGATGCAGTTTACTCAATGAAGTCATTTGCCTCGTATAACTTCAAGGCAGGGTATAATGTAATCTTAAAACCAATGGTGGACTTTACTTTCGAAACAGTAGCTATCCCATCCCATTTTGTCGCTGGAGCAAATTTCATATTTTCTGAAAAGTTGCTTTTGGGTTTGTCGTATGATAGTGATTCCACTATTGGGTTGAATCTAGGGTATTATCATTCCAATCAATCTGGAAGTGATTATAATGGATATTCTAATGCATTTGCCATCTTGTTCAATGGAGGAGTGCCTGTTGGTCAATCAAGAACATACATTAATTCAGGTTTTGGTTTTACACTTCAATATTATATGACAAATAATGGAAGTAAATTTAATAGAAGATAGTATTCTGCCTCTGACAATATCTTAGATCTAATACTCTTGTGCAGCCAAGATGTTTTGCTTTGTTCATGATAGCATTGATTCTGAATTTGAAGATATAGCTTCAATACGAATTCAACCCCTTGGCATAAGGAAGATTGCTGGGGCAAAGATTGATGGTCATAATAATTATTTGTCCATTTCATCCAAAAACAGCAAGTAAAGACCCTTTCATTTAAGTCATTTAAATGGAGCTGAGTTTTCTTTTGAATATATTGATATCTAGGATGATCTCCGAAAAGCAGCGAGCATAACTGAAGTGTTATTTTGCTCAGTCACGAATTGTCTGCTATATTCTAATTATCCCTACCTTTGTCAGTCATTTTTCATAAGCGCATAGACAGAGAAACTAGGAATATGTCGAAGAACAGATATACTGAGTTTAAAGGGTTAGATTTACCCAGCATTGATAAGGAGATTAGGAAATTTTGGGAAGAGAATTCCATCTTTCAGAAGAGTATAGACTCGAGACCTGAAAATAATAGCTTCGTCTTCTATGAAGGTCCTCCTTCAGCTAATGGTAAGCCTGGGATTCATCACGTGATGGCAAGAACTGTAAAGGATCTTTTTTGTAGATTTCATACAATGCAAGGTAAGCGTGTCATGCGGAAAGGAGGATGGGATACCCATGGCCTTCCTGTTGAATTGAATGTCGAGAAGAAGCTTGGTATTACAAAAGAAGATATAGGATCAAAGATCTCAGTTGATGACTATAACAAGGCGTGTAGAGAGACTGTCATGCAGTTTAAGGACATGTGGGATGATGTGACACGCAAGATGGGGTATTGGGTGGATCTTGAGAATCCATATATCACATTCGAGAATGAGTATATCGAATCAGTTTGGCACTTGCTCAAGACATTGTATGATAAAGATTACATGTATAAAGGGTATACAATCCAGCCATACTCACCTGCAGCTGGAACGGGACTCAGTAGCCATGAACTGAACCTTCCTGGATGTTATAAAGAAGTCAAGGATACTACTGTCGTTGCAATGTTCGAATTAAATAAGGATGATCAATCGGCAGCATTTTGGTCTGATGATAATGAGGATGTAAGGATACTGGCTTGGACGACGACTCCTTGGACTCTACCCTCTAATACAGCATTAACAGTTGGGAAGAAGATAGAATATGTCAAAATCAAAACGCTCAACAAATACACGGAGAAACCTGTAAGTGTAATCTTGGCAAAAGCGCTTGTGTCTAAATGGTTTGGTGGGCAGAATCAGCCAACAATTATTGAGGAAATTCCAGTTGGATTAGGAAAACAATTAGAAGGATTAACCTACAAGCCATTATTGGATTTTGGCAATCCAATAGAGCCTTTACAAGGAGGGACAGACGCCTACAAAGTGATTTTAGGTGATTTTGTAACGACAGAAGACGGAACAGGCATAGTACACACAGCACCTTCGTTTGGAGCGGATGATCAAAAGGTTGCCAAACAGAATGGAATAGGAGCTTTGACTTTGGTTGACTCCACTGGGAAATTTGTTGATACTGTTGGAGAATTCTCAGGAAGATATGTCAAAGATTATAAAGGGGAAGACGATTACTCCAATGTAGATATTGACATCGCAGTCAAGCTCAAAATGGAGAATAAGGCATTCAATGTTGCGAAATACGCCCATAATTATCCACATTGCTGGAGAACAGATAAGCCAATTCTTTATTATCCACTTGACAGTTGGTTTGTTAAAGCAAGTCAGGCGAAGGAAAGAATGTCTGAATTGAATAAAACTATCAAGTGGAAGCCCCAATCAACAGGTACAGGTAGATTTGGTGTTTGGTTAGAGAATTTGCAAGATTGGAATCTTTCAAGATCACGATTTTGGGGTATTCCTTTGCCTATCTGGAGAAATGCCTCTTCCGAAAAATGCATTGGTTCGATAGAAGAATTAAGAATTGAAGTTGAGAAAGCAAATGCTGCTTTAGGTCTGAATCAATCAGTGCCAGCAGATCTTCATAGACCGTATATTGACGAGGTAGTTCTTGTCGATGATGCTGGTAATGCAATGCAGCGTGAGCTGGACCTTATTGACGTGTGGTTTGATAGTGGTTCGATGCCATATGCTCAGTGGCATTATCCATTTGAAAATGAAGAAATTTTCAAGAATAATTACCCAGCAGATTTTATAGCAGAAGGAGTTGACCAAACGAGAGGATGGTTCTACACATTGCATGCAATTGCTACCATGTGCTTTGATCAAGTAGCATTCAAGACAGTGGTAAGTAATGGTCTTGTCTTGGATAAAGACGGGGCTAAGATGTCAAAGTCAAAAGGCAATGTTGTTGATCCATTTTCGACATTAGAAAAGCATGGAGCAGATGCTACCAGATGGTATCTCATGACAAATAGTAATCCTTGGGATAACTTGAAGTTTGATATGGCTGGTATTGAAGAGGTGAAGAGGAAGTTTTTCGGAACGCTCTATAATACCTATTCTTTCTTTGCACTCTATGCAAATATTGATGGATTTACTTTTGCTGAAGATGAAGTACCTCTTGCAGAAAGACCAAGAATCGATCGATGGATTCTTTCATTATTGAATACATTAATCGATCAAGTACAAGCTGAGTATGCAGAATATGAGCCTACGAAAGCTGGGAGATTGATCCAATCATTTGTCGAGAACAATCTAAGTAATTGGTATGTGAGACTTTGTCGAAGAAGATTCTGGAAAGGTGATTATACACAAGATAAAATAGCAGCATATCAGACCTTGTATACCTGTCTGAATACAATTGCTAAGCTGATGGCTCCAATAGCACCATTCTTTGCAGATTGGATGTACCTCAATTTGAATTCTGTATCAGGAAAAGAAGATGTTGAGTCGATTCATCTTGCTAACTTCCCAGTGAAAAATGCAAGTGTTGTTGATAAAGACTTAGAGAGTCAAATGGATTATGCTCAGCGTATCTCTTCTCTCGTTCTTTCTCTCAGAAAGAAGGAAAAAATCAGAGTGCGTCAACCATTATCCAAGATCATGTTGCCGGTACTTGATTCTGAATTTAAGGAGCAGGTTAGTCAGGTGGAAGATTTGATTTTATCAGAGGTCAATGTGAAGAGCATGGATTATATCACTGATACAGATGGGGTGATTAACAAACGCATCAAACCTAATTTCAAGACACTAGGTAAGCGACTTGGTAGACACATGAAAGAAGGTAGTGGTATAATAAATGGGTTAGATCAAGCAGCTATAAAGACAATTGAGAATACTGGAGTCTATACGTTGACTATACCAAGTGATGGTACTACCTATGATCTCACAGGGGAGGATTTTGAGATTACTGCAGAAGAAATTCCAGGATGGCAGGTAGCAGTTGACAAGACAATAACTGTAGCATTAGATATTACGATTACTGATGATCTGGCAAATGAAGGACTTGCAAGAGAACTGGTCAATAGAATCCAGAATCTAAGAAAAGCTATGGATTTTGATGTGACAGATAGAATCATCGTAAAGATCAGTAGCCACCCTTCAACAGATAAGGCTATTTCTGATTTTCAGGATTATATCTGTAATGAGGTATTGGCTGACGCCATTCAGGTAAGTGATACAGTTCAAGGAGAAGAAGTTGACTTAGGTAATGGGATTATACTTCAGGTGAGTTTGGAGAAAGTAGTAGCTTGACCCAACCCTTTTTCGTGTGGTGTCGTCTTTGAGATAGAATAAAAAACATACCACATGAAAAAACTATCCTTTTTACTCCTAACGCTTGCATTCGTTGTCATCAGTTGTTCAGATGAGATGGGTGACCCTAGAACTTCAGCTGAGGTTGACGGATTTTTCTTAACAAATGATGTTAATGGATCTGGTGGTTCTATTCCTTCTGAAGCTGGGCCAAACTACAATGGTATTGTAGAGAATCCATTTGTCGTTACCCAAGACGAGCACATTTCCACTTTTTCAATTGATGCTGATGGAGCAGCCTTTAGTAATATCAGAAGTTATCTGGCACAAGATATCTTACCGCCTGCAGATGCTATTAGGACAGAAGAAGTGGTCAATTACTTTAATTATAGTTATCCAAATCCAGTTGGAGAACACCCAATTTCTCTTGAAGGTGAGATAAGTGACTGCCCTTGGAATCTCGATCATAAATTGATGCGAATAGGTATTAAAGGGAAGGATATACCGCCATTCTATTTTCCGCCTAGCAACATTGTGTTTTTGATAGATGTTTCAGGATCTATGGGCGCACCAGAAAAGCTGGAGATGCTCAAGGAGGGTTTTAAGTTATACGTTGACCAGATTAGACCAATTGATAAGATAGGTATTGTTACTTATGCTAGTTCGCCAGGAGTCCTCCTAGAACCTACAAGTGGTACAGATGAGAATAAGGCTTTTATTAAGAGCCAGATTGACAAGCTTGGAGCCAGTGGATCAACTAACGGTGAAGGTGGTATCTTGACTGCTTATGACCTAGCAGTAGAAAACTTTGTAGAAGATGGTAATAATAGAGTAGTATTAGGTACTGATGGTGATTTCAATGTTGGCATTTCTGATCAAGATGAACTAATTGAACTAATTGAAGAAAAGCGCGAATTAGGTGTTTTTCTGACAGTGCTAGGTGTTGGTAGCAGAATCTATAATGAAGGTGCTATGGAACAGTTGGCTAATAATGGCAATGGCAATTTCGAGTATCTCGATAACCTTGAGCAATTGGAGAAGGTCTTTGTTGATGAATATAACAAGTTCTTTACAGTAGCAAAAGATGTCAAAATTCAAGTCAATTTTAATCCTGCAGTTGTGAAAGAATATAGGTTAATAGGTTATGAAAATAGGCTATTGCAAACAGAAGATTTTGAAGATGATAAAAAGGATGCGGGAGAGATTGGAGCTGGTCAGTCAATCACAGCATTGTATGAATTAGTTCTGGAGTCTGGAGAGACTACTAATGTACCAGCAATAGATGTAGACTTCAGATATAAGCACCCCAATGAGGATGCAAGTATTTTGATTAATTACAGTATTAAGGACGAAGGCAATAGCTTTGAGCAATCTACAGATAGTCACCAATTTGCTGCAGCAGCAGCATCTTTCGGCTTGCTTCTTAGAGACTCAGAATACAAAGGAGAAGTGAATTATGAACTCATTTACAAATGGGCAAATAATAGTGGAGAGATTGATCCTTTTGGATACAAGCAAATATTCTTAGATCTTGTAAATAAAGCCGATAATCTTTAAAACTTACAAGAGAACAATACTAAAAAAGGCGCTGTATTTAGGCGCCTTTTTTAATTTGTGTTCATGATTAAGACTATCATTTTTGATCTCGGTGGAGTCCTGATAGATTGGAACCCTAGATATTTGTATAGAAAGCTATTTGGGTCAGACGCAGAGGTCGAAGAATTCCTTGCTAATATCTGTACTTCAGACTGGAATGAAGAGCAAGATGGAGGACGTTCGACTGCAGAAGGTACCAGAATATTAGTGGAGAAATTTCCTGAGCAAAGAGTAGCAATTGAAGCTTTTTATGGGAGATGGGCCGAAATGCTTGGTGAAAGTATCGCTGGCACGGTGCGCATTCTACAGGAAGTTTGTAATGACCCACGATATCAGGTCGTGGCCTTGACCAATTGGTCCGCTGAGACATGGCCTATTGCTGTAGAGAGATTCGACTTCTTACAATGGTTTGAAGGTATTCTTGTCTCTGGCCAGGAAGGACTGAAGAAACCAGATGCGGCGATCTATGCATTGGTGTTGGAAAGATTCCAGATCGATGCGGAGAGTGCAATATTTATTGATGATAATCAGAGAAATGTTGATTCAGCAATACAATGTGGTATTCCAAGTATTCACTTTACCTCTCCTGACGAACTCAGAAAAGCTCTCCTAGATTTGGGTGTGCTTTGATCAGATGCCAAATTGCTCTAGCAGTCGTTTTTTTCGAGACTCGGCAACATCTAAGACCTTTCCGTTTTTTAGCTTCACTTGACCTCCTCGACCTTTGATATACTTCGTAATGTAATCTAGATTAACAAGTGTCGAACGATGTATCCTACAGAATCCCAGAGGCGAAAGTATTTGGTCGTAATGCTTGATCTGTTTACAGATAAGTGACTTACTTCCATCTTCAAAGTAAAATTCTGTATAGTTTTCATCAGCTTGACAATAGAGGATCTCGTTAACTACTTTCACTTCGAAACCATCGAGCTGTGGTAAGACCACTTTCTTGTTTTGCGCTTTTTCGTTCTTGAGGTTGTCAATCAAGATTCGGGCTTGATCAATTTGCGAAGTAGTATTGATGAGTACTTTGGTTTTCTCCACAGCATCAATCAATTCGTCAATATCTATAGGTTTGAGTAGATAATGAGCAGCACTCATATTTAATGCTTCGATAGCATATTGAGAAAAAGCTGTAACAAAAATTGATTGGAAAGTAATCGACTCTAGTCGCTCTAAAAGATCAAAAGCATTACCATACGGCATTTCTATATCTAGAAAAACCAGATCGGGTTGCTTTTTCAGAATGATCTGTTCTGCAATGTCAATGTTCTCTGCGGTACCAATAATTTGTAGCTCAGTACAATATTTTTCTAAAAAGTTAACGAGGGTATCTCTCGCATCCTTTTCATCATCTACAACTAATACTTTATACTTAGTCATGTGTCAGAGTTATGATGACTTGAGTTCCGACATCTTCAGCATCTGCAGACAGGTCATTGATGTCAATGCGATAGGATTTACCATAGATGGTATTGATTAACCTTAGCCTTTCTTCTAAGTTTTTCATCCCTGTCGAAGTATAGCTTTTTTGATTTTTTGTTTTGAGTTCCTTTGATTTTGCTCTACCTATGCCATTGTCAGATATTGTAATCGTTGTTCCATTTTCTGTATTCACAGATAAGGTGATATTCCCCTTCGATTCTTTATACCGTAGACCATGCCAGATTGCATTTTCAACAAATGGTTGTATCAGCATTGGAGGTATACTCACATTGTGAATATCTACAGCATCATCCACTGTGATTGTATAGTCAAATTTATCTTCAAATCGCAAATGTTCTAGCCTCAGATAGATGGTCATAAGGTCCATCTCTTCTTCCAGAGTAATAAAGTCTTTTTGACTGTCTTGCAAGACTTTCCTCATCAATTTTGAAAAGTCTGCTAGGTATTTATTCGCTGCTCTTTCATCATTCTTGGCAATAAAACTATTGACAGAATTAAGCACATTAAAGATGAAGTGTGGATTCATTTGCGCCCGTAAAGACTTGAGCAAAAGGAGCTGGTTAGCCTGTCTTTTGGCTTGTATATTCTTATAAATAAAATAAAAAGCAAGCAAGGCTCCTAGGAGAAGTAACGAGAGTAGGCCAATTATCCAATTTTTAGACTGGAGTTGGTTGACTCTATATTCAGCTTGATTGAGACTTATGGTGAGGTCTTTCTCATTGAGATCTACTCGTCGTTGTGCTTTGAGTATATTGATAAGTCTATTTTGTTCTTTGATTTTTTGTTCTACCGATTGTCGGGATAGAGTCTCATAATCCTCCAAGTCTTTCAGTGCAAGCTCATAATTTCCTTTTTTGAAATTGATATCTGAAGAGACCTTATACACATCTTTTGCTGCTAGCCTTTCAGTAGTTGAAGAAATCTCAGATTTTGTCTTGGCAATAATGGATTCTGCTTCGACCATGTCGCCTGCTTCTACTAGCTTCTTTGAGATTTCAACATTTTCTTTAAGAACATTAGACTTTGCTGCTGGAATATCCATCTGTCGCTCGACATTTTCATATCGTAAGTCTAATTCAGCTTCAGGTTCCTGCTTAATGATTACTTCTTTTGCTTCCTCTAAATCCTTGAGGTCCTCATCAGTGGTTTCTTTGGGTTCAGCACCATAGCCTTCCGCAGCTCGCCTGTAATTTTCTCTTGCTTGATATTGATCATTCTGAGAAGCGTAGACTTTTGCTTTTTTTGCATTAATTCTTGCATTAGACAATGTGCTATTCTGATCTTGATAACTGGAATCTAAGGCATCATAATAATTCAGACTTTCTTCTTCTTTACCTTGACCTGCATAGGCGTCAGCTAGACCTTCTTTACAAATGAGATCGAGTGATGCATTCCCAGTTCGCTCAATACAAATCCTAAAGAATGATGCTGCCTTCGACCAGTTTTTGAGCTCCAAATAAAGCTGTCCAATTTTAGCAATTTGTAGCTCACTTTGATAGGCATCATTTGCTTGTTGAAAAAACTGGAGTGCGGTCTGTCTTCTATCGATTGCTAATTCATACTCTTCAATGCCTTCATAAATTATAGCTAAGGCATCATAACATTTACCTTGAGTGGTAAGGTCTTTAGCTTGCTTTGCGCGATTGAGTATTTGTTCCACTTGTAGTATCGCATCTTCCCCCTGTGTGAGATCGATAGCTTCTATGCTCAAGCTTTGTGTCTTGCTAAACTTCTTTTGTTGACTACTCAAGGTAGCAGTAAAGCAAAGGAATACTATGATGATAAATGTGCGCATCTCAAGACGAAGATAGATGATAGTATTCATATGCCTTACGGCAAATGTTTACTCAAATCACGGCTTTATACAATCATATAACGCATTTATACAGTCAGAAGTACCAGTACTAAAGTGTAGCTATTTTCTACTCTTTTTTTGTTTGAGCTTTGGAGGGTAAAAACATTGTATTAACATGAAAAAGCACAACAAAATGAACAGGATCAAAGAAGTACTTTTCACAGCATCATTGCTTTTCTTCGCAATTGCAGGGATCTCTTACTCCATTTACGCAAGTAATCACAAAAAAGACTTAACATTCTCTCCTTCACATCATGGTGATGATGTAGAGTCTATTCGTGTTGCTTTACTCTTAGACACTAGTGGTTCGATGTCTGGATTGATTGAACAAGCAAAGTCACAACTCTGGAATATTTTGAATGAGTTGAATGACTATGAAATCCATGGTGAGACACCTCGCATCCTGATTTCACTGTATGAATATGGGAGTCAGAAGCATGGCAGTTATTCAGGCTATATCAGACAACTCCTACCATTTACTACAGATATGGACCTCGTGTCTGATAAGCTGTTTCAATTAAGGACTGGAGGGAGTAAGGAGTATTGTGGACAAGTACTTTACAAATCATTGAATGATCTGAGATGGGGTAAGAATACAGATGACCTGAAACTAGTCTATATCGCAGGAAATGAGTCAATAAATCAAGGTCCTCAGTCTTTCAGTGCTGCATGTAGGTCAGCAAGAAAAATGGATGTTACTGTCAATACGATATTTTGTGGTGACCAATATGATGGTATCCAGATGGGATGGAAGCAAGGTGCTGAGCTAGGTAAAGGAGAATATATGTTTATTAATCATAATCATGAAACTGTGTACTACGAAAGTCCTTATGACGATGAGATCCAATCTCTCAATATGCGACTGAACAGCACCTACATACCAATGGGAGCAAAAGGCAAAGTTGCTTATGAAAATCAGACTAGACAAGATCAGAATGCTGGTTCATATAGTAGAGCAAATTATGCAAATAGAACTTCATATAAAATATCAAAAAACTATAAGAATGAAAGCTGGGATTTGGTTGATGCTTATGAGGCTGATTCTGCTGTAGTAAAAGAAAAGGCGTCGCTACCAGAAGAATATCAGACACTCTCAGACGAAGAGATTGAAGAAAAAATACAAGCAAAACGTGCAGAAAGAGAATCTATAAAAGATCAGATTCGAGAGTTAAAAAAGAAGCGTGAAGATCATGTTGCAAAGCAAAAAGTAGAGGCTGAAGCAACACCTACCGACTTACAATCATCTATTATTAAATCTGTTGAGAATGTAGCTAAAGACAGTAAGTATAAAAAGAAGCAATAAATAAGTAATCGTATTGGAAATGCGGCGAGAGATTATGTCATCTTTCGCCGTTTTTGTATTCTATGAACTGCTTGATAGAACTCAATCCAGGAAATGCCAAAATCTCTTGTCGAAAGCATGTAGTTTTGAGATCCCGAATTTCGGGTGAACAAATACTATTTTTATGAATACAGTCTTGCAGCTTTTACAAAGTCAGATTGGAAAAGACTCCGCTCAATCTCCTTCACCAGTTGGGAGATGGCTTAATCCAACGATACTCTCTGCAGAGGAAGGAGAAATAGCCTTAGAGCTAACCATTAGAGAGGAATTCTGCAATCCAGTAGGCCAATTACATGGAGGGCTATCTTCATTAATTATTGATGAATGTATTGGGATAGCTGTCTTTTCTTACGGTGAGCCAACATTCTATTCTACAGTGAATTTGGCTGTTGATTTTTTAAGTAGTGTGCGGCTCGGTGAAGTGGTGATTATCAATGCTAAAGTCCTTAAGAAAGGTAGACGTCTAGTCAATGCGTATTGTGAGATTATCAATAAATCCAATGGGAGGATTGCTGCGAAAGGCACAACGAATCTAGTGAAAGTCGAGATGCCCTAAGCATGGTCAACTATAATTTTCCCACCACGGAGATGCCAAGCGAGATGATTGCGTGAATATTTCGCCTAATTGGGGAAGCAGATATGGGACTTCTTGCTCGCTAGCAAAATGGACAAACTGCTCAGCTGGCTCTTTCCAAGTATGATAATAAGAGAGGTCAAATCCTGCCCAGTGTACTGGCATGACAGTTTTAGCACCAGCATCAAGTGCAGCACGAATAGACTCTTCTGGAAAGAGATGTACAGGATGCCAATCCGTATTATACTGTCCACATTCCATGAATGCTAAATCAAATGGGCCTAATCTTTCACCAATCTCAGTAAAGTGATTGCCATAGCCACCATCACCACTAAACCATATTGATTCGTTTGGAGTCTGAAATACCCAACCTCCCCAGAGTGTCTTGAATCTGTCTGTTAATCCTCTTCCTGAGAAATGCTGAGTTGGAGTGAATGTGATTTTGCAATTATCTAATTCTTGGGAATCCCACCAGTCAAACTCCGTAATCAGACTAGATTCTACACCCCAACTCACCAAATGTCTTTTGACTCCCATCGCGACAAAATATTGTTTGACTTTGGGCTTGAGTCTAAGGATGCTCGCATAATCAAGGTGATCATAATGATCATGCGTCATTAGCAAGATATCAATTGGTGGAAAGTCTTCGATGAGATCTAAAGTGTTCTCAGAGAATCGTTTTGTAACAGTCGGAGCAATTGGTGTTGTATCAGGTCCGAGCATGGGGTCAATCAAGCAAATTTTTCCTCGAATATTGGCTAAGAGTACTGAGTGGCCATACCAGATAAACTTCGCTTGTTCATTCTGTCTCAGAAAAGTTGTTTTATCAAAGGGTTGAATTGGCAAAGCTTGCTCAGGACTGCGTGCAGATTTCCCAAAGAATTGTTTTCGTATTACTCGAGGAAAATCTTTAAGGTCTATCATCATAGATATATCAACTGCATTCTGGAATTTGCCATTCTTCCAATGCGGTGATTGACCATAGAACTCTTTATCTTCTAGAGAGACCCTTCCACCAAATTGTTTAATAAATCTAAGCATATAGGCAGGCTAAGATAAGTTGTCTTGTTTGTATCTACTCCACACCTAGTCTGACATATTCCTCCACAAAAAGAAACTATTCAATATTCGTTCCCTTTCAAAGGGAAGCGCTAGGTATGGGTATAGATTCTAGAGGAGACTTTCGTAGAGTATTATAATGGCAGAAAGACTCCTTCGTCTATGACGCTATCTCCAGAAAGCACAGGACTGTCGACATCCCTAAGACTTTGACAAAATACCTTGGATTCCCAGATTCATCAAGCTCATAGCGCTTTTCTACTTTCCACTCAAATTTCTCTCTGGGAATACCACTTTCTGCAATCAGTTCCAACACTTTCGGCTCATTATCAATAAATGCCATCTTAGCTTCCTTGGTGGACAGATCTGGTCTATGCGCTTTATCACTATAATACTTCGTAAAGGACACAGGAATATGATAGTCCAAAGTTCGAACCTCTTCCGATAGATTATCCCAATCTTTCCGTTCTTCAGGAAACTGACTTGCCATTTGAGTAGCAATTTCGCTTTGACTAGGTCTGTATCCACGTTTAAAGTAATATGGCCAATACGAAGCATTAAGTTTGCGCATAATTCCATTACTATCCGGTTCGAAAATCACGAAATAAGGAGAACAATAGACATCAGGTCTATTTCCTAACTTGTCACTAAAGATGAGAGGCAAGGCAAAGTTGATCATCGGGCTTTTTCCGATCCCGCAGCTCCAGACATTGATACTAGTAGTACTATCCACAGAATGTGAAGCTATCCGTGGAAGATTTCTTAAGAGTGTCTCTTGGACCATGCGCTTAGGTGTTGCCTTATGACCATCCATACTCAAGTATACATTCAGCCCAGTTTGAGGATTGCCATGTGCGACTATATTTATGAGTCCCCAAGGTTCAGATTGCTTAAGAGCATTCAATGTTTCGATGACACAATCTAGTGTTTTGCAAGAGCTAATGACCTCATCTGTCGCTTCTATACTATCAGATTGAAAATATTCAGCAGCATCTGCAAAATATGTTTTGTTGACCTTGTCTTCACCAAGAATGAATGTGATCGACCTTCGCTCACTCTCATCATTACCTAAGGTATTGACTCTAGAGAGTTCAAATCTCCAGAGTGGGGGAGTAACCATCAAACCAAGTATGATGATCAAGCAAATTGCAAGTGTTATTCTTTTCGTTTTCATAGTAGATGATTCTGATGGTTTTTGAATAATTAGGAAAGGAGGAAGGCATTAGCCTCCCTCCTAGCACGATCAATCAACATCTATCTCTTGCTCACACTGATTTCGAAATCTGGTACTTCATATAATAATCCCAATGCATTTAACTGTAGCTGCAGTTCTTCTTCCAGCTTTCTGAACTCTGCACCTGACTTACTAATCTCTACCTTCCCATCATTGATTGACACAGTTATCGTATTTCCAAGTGATTCGATTAATATCCGTGATTTTACTTTACCTGCCCATGCTTCTATGATACCTTCTACCACCACCTTGTGAACTATATTGGTCAAATCCGTGACAACCTCGATACTCTCTACTTTGCTACCTTCGAATGTGGTGACCTCGTCCAATTCCATTTCGAATCCAATGGCACTATTAGACACACCTTGAGGTAGAGGTAGAGGTTGCTTCACTTTTTTCACTTCACCTGTGTTATTGACTATAATATCATCTACAGCAACGAAGGATGTGTACTTTGTCAAAAGATTATACTCCAGCCCTAGCTCAGTAATCTCTTGCTTCCTTCCTTCATCGAAGCGAAGTGTATTGAAATCATCAAGGTATCTGATCTTTTCCCTAGCCCACAGATAAGAGAGAGCTGTATTATCAGTATCGCTATATTCTGGAAATTCTAAGGTTTCACTAAAGACTTGATTGCCCTGATTACCGCTGACAGTAATCTTTGCAAATTGTGGGTCTTTGTACTTACCGAAGAAATAGATTGGTCTTGCTGCCATAAGATCTGGAATGTTCTCGGGTATAACATCATAGATATCTACTCCTCTAGTCTGGATGTTGATATCTGTTAATACAGGATATTCGATATATGCCTTTAGCTTATTTGCTTCATGCTTTGCTTCCTTCATATCTGTTACGATAAAAGGCTCCCCACGACCAACATGTGCTATGCCTTCAATGATAAACCTGTTGACACTGCTGCCAATACCGAAAGCAAAGAAATTAGCTTCACCAAGATGTTCGTCTATAGTTTGGTACGTTTTCTCTTCAACTGAAACATAGCCATCTGTCACAATCACAAACGATCTTGAGAATTTCGGTGTCTTTGGTATAGCTAGAGCACGATTGATAGCGCTGAGCATATTGGTACCACCTCCACCATGTTGCATGTTGAATTCGGTGAATGCATTCTTAATATTTTCTGGAGTTGCTGCAACTGACATCGGGTGCATCATGGAAGAGCTGCCTGCAAAAAACATGACGTTAAACATATCAGTCTTTGCTAACCCTGCGAAGAGATTCTTCATCAGTGCTTTAGAGACATCTAGTGGATAGCCACGCATCGATCCTGAGACATCTAGAATAAAGATATATTCTCTAGGAGTGATTATAGGATCACAGTCTAGACTTGGCGGTTCTACCTGACAAAGGAAGAAGTTCTCTCCATCTGAATTATAGACCTGTATGCCACTAGAAACATCGTCTCCTGAAAGCTTATAGTTGAGTATGAAATCCCTATTACCTTCATCTTGCTGGTTATCCTTGAGCTTGATAATTGCATTACCTCCTTTCACAGATTTTGTAATCTTATGAGTACTGCAATTCACCTTCCTGATAGGTACAGGCATATTCAGCTCTGCTTGAATATCGAAAGTATAGATAGGCTTCACTTTGGACTTTGTGTAAGGCATACCTGCCCATGCTTCTGCTTGCTCACCAGTATATCTTGGTCCAACTACTGTGGGATAGACAAAAGTATAGATTTGATTTTCTGGGATGACAAATTCAGTATACTTCAATGAGACTTCGATAAGATCACCGGGCATAATATTAGCGACATTCATTTGGAAGACATTAGGACGATGTTGTTCCAGTAGACTTGCTCTTTTTCCTTCCGCTTTTGCCGTTTCGTACGTTTTTCGAGCTGCTTGCTTTTCTTTGATGTCAGCGATAATTGTTCGGTCACCGACTTTCATTTCTAATGCATAAACAGCAGCCCGAGTTGATGCTGGGAAGACATACACTGCTTCGATAGGTTGCGTTCCATTATTGGTATAGGATTGTGTTACAGTGACATCTGCGATAGGTCCTGTAATCGTAACATCTGCCTCAGTTGATAAGAGAGGAAACTGGTCCAGCTTAATGTCTTTAGAAATAATGAAGTACGGGCTTTCCGAGTATGCATTCTGTGCTGATAAAGTAGATGCTGTCATAAGAAGTAGCAATATTGAGAAGAAGAATTGTCTCATAACTGTAGTGTTTTATGTTGTTAGTTAATTTGATTGACAATCCAAATCTAAGCTGAGATTATAGCCAGCCTTACGGCAAATGAGTAAGCGTATTAAATGATTGAGAAAGTGTTTATGTGAGATTTAATTTGAACTTCTTACCTTAGTCTGTGTTTAGACATCAATCAATAAATTATGGACAGGAAAAAGTTTATTAAGCAGAGTTTATTAGGGGCTGCAGGTCTTGGAACATTGCCAGGTGCAATCAGAGGAGAGTCAAGGCGAAGTACCTATGACAAATTACGAGAGGAGACTTTTTCAGCAGAAGATCCAGTCGGATTCAATCATCTTCCTAACACAGAGGTACGAACTATGAAAACTGTATTACATAAAGCAAATACCAGAGGACATGCTAATCATGGCTGGTTAGATAGCCACCATTCATTCAGTTTTGCAAATTATCGTAACCCAGAGCGGATGCACTTTGGTGTACTTAGAGTGTTAAATGATGATATTGTTGCTGCGGGGCGTGGATTCAATACTCACCCGCATGATAATATGGAGATTATTTCTATTCCTCTGGAAGGAGATTTAGAGCATAAGGACAGTATGGGTAATACTGCAGTGATTAAGCAAGGTGATGTCCAGGTGATGAGCGCAGGTACAGGTATTTATCATAGCGAATTCAATAAGAATACAAATCAAGCTGTCAAGTTTCTACAGATTTGGATGTTTCCAAATCAGAAACAGGTGACACCTAGGTATGATCAAATTACTTTACAGTCCAATCATCTTAAGAATGCTTTTTATCAGATTCTCAGCCCAAGTGCAGATGATGCTGGAGTCTGGGTACATCAAAATGCTTGGTTCCATCTTGGGGAGTTCGAAGCAGGAAAGAGTACTCACTATCAGGTGAAATCTGCAGGCAATGGAGTCTATGCATTTATCATTGAAGGTGATGCTACCATTGCTGGTCAAGAATTAAATAAGCGAGATGGCTTCGGTATATGGGATACTTCTGGTTTCGAAGTTTGTGCAGATAGTGATGCGAAGATTCTGTTGATGGATGTACCTATGCAGATTTCTTAGTTGAGATCAGCTATAGCTCACCGAAGATGCGGAGGGATGGTCTTATTTTTTGCCTTTAACGCATCAAATTTAGAGAAGTCTATTGGTTTATGAATCACCGTTGAAGACATTGGGTTACGTGCTAGTCCTGACTTGGGTCTTGTCGGTCTTTGAGTAAATCCACCTCCACAATTCGGGCAGACATTTTCCAAAATGGTATCAACACAAGTCTTACAAAACGTACAATCATAGGAACATATCATTGCTTCAGTTGAGTCATTCGGTAATGCTGTATTACAATGCTCGCATGTCGGTCTTAATTCCATTGCATCAAGTTAGTTTAAGCATTTAGCAAAAGCAAAAGTATTCTAGCATTTTACGATGTCCTTGATTTTCAAGCGCGGAAACTACTGCATCCTGTTCAGCAGGATTAGCAATTGCTATGATAGTCTGATGGATATCCTTCTCATATGTTCTCTCGTCAGAAATCACTTGTTGTGCATAGATGGATTTTCCAATCTTTTCTGGGTTGTTAGTAGCCCAAATGAACGGAATGTCATATTGGATTAACTCTCTAGCAATTGCTTTACCTTTTTTGCCAGCTCCTCTTAGTACTAAAGTTCGATCTTGATCTAGATGGAGATCAATAAAATAGCGTACTTTAAGTGAGATAAATCGATTGTCCAGATAGTTTGGGTCATTACGTGATGCTCTGTCTCCATGGTCTCTCCAACGATGAATGATCTCCGAACTGGGGATTACATTTAGCCCACCAGCATACCACCGAAAGACCAAGTCATAATCTTCAGGATACAAATCTGAAGTAAATCCACCAATCTTATCCAAGTCAGATTTATAACTCATCCAACAAGGAGAAGGGATGACACACTCTTTATAGAGATCAGACCAATTATCACCAGTCGAAGTCAATCGATTCAGCCAAGCTGCATATTTAAGATAACCCTCACCAAGCGTATTCTCAGAAAAGTACTCTACACAACCAGTGGATAGATAGCCTTCACCATAATTGAGCAAAGCTTGCTGAAGAGAATGGAGTTTGTTGGTTAGCATCACATCATCAGCATCCATCCTTGTGATAAGGTCACCTTTCGCATGAGAGTAAGCCATTCTTAGGGCTGGGATGATCCCCTTTGACTTATTTGAAAATATATGAATTCTCCTATCTTGAAGAGCGTATGAATTCAATATTTCTTCAGAACTGTCTGTCGAAAAATCATTAACTGCAATTAACTCCCAATCTTCGAAAGTTTGATGAAGAATAGAGTCTAAACATTCACCTAAATAGGGTGCTGCATTATAGACTGGTAAGAGTATTGATACTTTTGGCAAGTTAGAGGGCTAGGTACATCCCAAAGTTAAGATGCATGAGATTACTATCATAAAACTTCCCAAACTGCCAAGGATTAATCGTCTGCAGATAGATGCCAAATGCATCAGCAATAACATAATTCAGTCCAACACCAATATTGAATGGTGCACCCTTCGCAAAGCTATAATTGGTATTTAACCTCAAGGATGGAAGAATTTGGTAGTCGGCATGGAGCATCATGAGTGATCTCAACCCATCTGCAGATTGCTTAGCTCTCCAATGACCTGCCACACTGAATTTATCATTAATGGTATAACACAATCCACCCATCATACTTAGAGGTATTCCAGATGTGAATGCCCCAACCTCTCGATCAATGGTCAACAAGTTTTTAAGGGTATCTTCAAGGTTGTATTCGGCTTCATCAATATAAGCTTGACTAATGTCGACTCCATTGAAGCTAGAGGTAGACTTGTCAGTGTAAGTAACAGCTTGTCTTGTCCAAACTATGGAACCTAAATCATCGATTTTACCAAAGACTGTGAGGTTGTCATTGATGTCCACACTCGCTTGTAAGCTTAACCCGAAGCCAAGGTTTTCTGTAAATGGATTGGCATTGATAAGAGAAGGATTGCCTATATAATTCACCTCATCCAAGGACCTATAATCCAAAACGCTCGCAGAAAGGAGCTCGATATCTTTTTCGAAAGAGAGATTAAAGAAGTCAAGATCAGCAGTGACATCTATGGTGTTACTCTTCGTAATGAATGTCTCTTGACCTTGATAAATATGAAGGAAGCCTCCAAGATGTAGACGGTCACTCTGCCACATACCACCTAAGGTCCAACGATGTGATGTTGTAAGGTTGATTGAAGGGTTTATTCTAAACGTACTATTTTGAAATTGTGCATTTCCATCAACGAGAACATCAAAGACAGAAGATGGAACAAATGCACTGATATCAGCTGTCCACTCATGACCTAAGTAAGCGATAAGTTTTCCGAATCTGAACCCTAATGCCCCATAGCTTGCGCGGATATTGGTGGTGAGATCAAAATCTTTTCCAGTTTGAGCTGCAAGAACAAAATCCAATGTTTTAGTCTCTGGAACATACATATCCAGATAATTAAAGCCATTACTTAATACTGTTGTGTTGACTGTTGGGAGGCTAAAATACAGTCGCTTTTCTTCAGGTAAATCTTGCAGCAAGAACTTCTCTTGGAAGCTATTACTTAATTGACCACAAACTGTGCCCATTCCCAAAGTGATCAGGAGAATACTATAGAACAGTTTTTTCGTCATACTTAGTTTAATATAGCACCCAGCGATACTGCAACTCCATGATGTTTGTAGACCCAAACGAAGTCTTCACCAAACGTATCCAGAGTAGTCACTTTTGCATAGATTGCAACATCCTTAACTTTTGAAAATAATGCAACGTTTTCAGATGTCAATGGAATAATATGTACTTGATCATCTAGCTCTTCTAAAGTTTTTGTTGGATCTTCTGAGGCATCAGCAGTGATCCATTCTTCATCTTCCTGCAGAGTGAAAAGATGCTGCCCATCTTCATCTAAAAAGTCCATATTTAATGAGAGACTTACAGGGAAAGCATTGACAACTTTCAAATGTAATTCTGCAAGACTATCCAATTGATCATATTCTAAAGACTGAAAATCAAAAGTATCTGCCATAATCAAATCATTTGCCTTGAATGAAAGTGGAAGGTCAACAGATACATTTACTGTAAAGTAGGAGCTATCAGTAAAATGACCCACAACATTAGGATCATTATCTGGGTTTGCGATAGCGTCCACATCATAACTGACAGATGCTGCTTTCTCGTTAAAGAGGTCACCGAGATTACTATTGGAGTTATCAAAACTTATAGACGTGTTTTTCAATTCACCAACTTCATTAATGTCAGGATAAGCAAAGTTGATACCTTCATCTATGGCTGGACCTTCTAATTCAAAGATGTCTCCATTGATTGTAGTGAGTTGCATTTTTTTGAATGCTGCTCTTACTGGAAATCCAAAATTGTTTTCAACTTCAAAAGTTACAGATGGTCTGTCAAAGGAAAGACCGCCTGATATCCAATTGTTGAATACACCTATGTCAATGACATCCTCAGAAAGATTGTATTCTTTATAACCAAAAAATCCTTCACCATAGCTGAAATGCAAGAAGTCAACGAACATAGCTGCTCTCTTCATTTTGATACGTTCTCCATCAGGAGTTCGTGCATCATAGTTGAAGAAGAATGTAGAGGTAGTTGTCTCTACCGTATACCCATCTAGCGAGAAAAACTCACTTTCAAAAGTGCTGTTGGCTTCAACAACAAAATCATTACTAAAGACTTCTCCATTCTTAGTGAACTCTGCAATCGACATAGTAACGTCGAGTGGTACTGGCCTATCATTTTCAAAAAGAAACTTAACAGCTGTCCCTCTAAAGACTGCTTTCCTAATGACAAAATCTTCCAGTGGAAGAAACATCTCAAAGACAGTATCTTGTACTTCTATATAATCAGCAAAAGGCAGAGGAGGAAAGACAAAGTCAGCATCTTGCCTCAGAACTTCTCCATTATATTTAACAGTAAGTCTACCATCTGCATCCGCTTCAATCGTCGTATTGTCATTAGGGTTGTCACCAAGATCTGAAACCAAAAACTGGGTGTTTACTAATGGAATTCCTATCTCCGGGTCACCAAAGTTGACATTATCAATTTCGAAAGGTTGAACGTCCTCACAAGAAAACAATACAAAAACAAGAAATACTGGTAGTAGGTGTCTCAATTTCATAGCATTGAAGTTACGGTATTAATAACAAATTAAAAGCTGACTAGCCCTATTCACAATTGTTAAAAGTTACAGCTAGATATCACTTATACCCAAATAACGCAAAGAGTGCTGCATTCGCTACTTGCTACGAAAGCTCAAATTCATCTCCTAACTCAGGAATCTCTACGTTTTTGAAGTCTTTTTGTTCAAGATATTGTTTGAATCGAGACTGAGTGTCGAATTCTCCATGCACCAAGAAGATACGCTTACAAGTGGCTCGCTGATTATCCAAGAAAGTAACCATCTCTTTTTTGTCTCCATGTGCCGAGAAAGAGTCCATAATCTTTATGTCTGCTTTAACATCCAATTTGTCTCCGAATATGGTAATCGAGGTCTTGCCTGAACGCAAGATGCCGCCTGGAGTTTCAGGGCTACAATAACCAACAATCAGAAAAGTGTTCTTTGGATTTTGAATGTTGTTGTAGAGATGGTGTTTGACTCGACCTGCATTCATCATGCCTGCACTGCTGATAATTATCATTGGTGATTTGTTGTCATTCAGTGCTTTGCTCTCGTCAACGTGTTTGATGTATTTTAATCCTCTAAATCCAAAAGGGTTTTCATCAGATTGCATGTAAGTTGTCAGATTTTCATCATAACATTCAGGATGACCCATATACACAGATGTTGCATCTACTGCTAGAGGACTATCGACAAAGACAGGAATTTTGGGTAGTCTGCCTGAGGACTCTAATTTGTCAAGCATATAGACAATCTCCTGAGTTCGTCCTACTGAGAATGCAGGAATAATAAGTTTCCCCTTCTTCTCTAAGCATGTATGCTTAATGATTTGTAGAAAGCGATCAGATTGTTCTGGATTAGACTCGTGTGTTCTATCGCCATAAGTAGATTCACAAATGATATAATCCATTTCTGGCATTGGGATAGGATCTCTAAGTATAGGTCTCTCTGGTCTTCCAATGTCACCTGTGAAGCCAAAATTGATGTATTGCTTTCCTTCTTTGATTCTTAAAGCTACAGAAGCACTACCCAGAATGTGTCCTGCATCCTGATAACGAACCTCGACCATCGGATGTATTTTGAACCACTTGTTATACCCATGCGTCACAAATTTATTCATGGTCGGTGGTACATCTTGAGCAGTATACAGGGGTCTTCTGGGCTGACCTCGCTTTTTCTTTTTTAGTAGCTTTTTGTTATACCATTCGACATCTTTTTCTTGGATATGCGCACTATCTTGAAGCATGATACTACAGAGTGATCTTGTAGCATGTGTCGAGTGTATTACACCGTTAAATCCTTCTTTGACAAGTTGTGGTAGTCTGCCCGTATGATCAATATGAGCATGACTCAGTACTACACAATCTACAGTGCTAGGTTCGAATTGCCAACGGTTATTAAAATCCCAAACTTCTTTGCCGCGACCCTGATTCAGACCACAATCTAACAATATTCGAAAACCATCCAATAGAGTAATTAAGTGAGCACTTCCTGTAACTTCTCTAGCAGCTCCGCAAAATTTAATATGCATAATACGAGGGATAATAAAATGAAGTTGCAAGATAGAGAATGTAAAGGCGATAGAGATAAAGCAATACTAAAAAGTGAGGTTTTGTCTCTATTGACAATGCTGTAGAGGAATGAAGATTGTGGTCGCAGTCCACTATCTTTGTGTGGGAGTTTTTAATAAGTACTATGATTAGAGTGTGCTCTAATATTAGCATTGTTTTGTTGTTTTTGTTCTTTGCTCAACCATTGGAGTGCAAGGATAAGGTAGCTGTAAACGCAGGTATTTCTGAACCTCTGTATTTTGTTTTTTCTACCGATGAGTATCCTCTACTAGCCTTAAGCAATACGGCATTGTATAAGGTGTTTGGAGAAGAAATTGTACAAATAGACTTACCCATACATCTCAATTTGGATTTACAGCAGAAGGCTTGTGTTCTAGCGCCATATAAGCAATTGTGGATTCCAAATAAAGAAACTGGTGTCACAGTCATCGATTACTCAGATCGGCAGGAATGCAAGATTTCTCAGACACTCCAAGAACACCAGATCAAACAGCTCTACTATGACCAATACAAAAGTATCCTTGCAGTCAATGATAGTAGCTTCATTACTAAGGTTGTAGACAGTGATAGTATCCAATTAGTAAAGCACAGTAACCTAATAAGTTCAGGGCATGGAATGGAGAAGGATGCTATTCTACTGGCCGACTTCAAGGAAGGAATCTTGTTGAATGGAGCCGAACTCCAAACTCAATTAAAAGGAATCACCGCACTCACGAGTAAGGATAATAATCTTTGGGCATTGGCACAAGGCAATATTACATTGATACCTAATGGTACCAATCCAAAGAAACTCAAAAGTTTGCCAGATAAGTATATTGGATCAAATACCATTTTTGTTGATGACAACAATATTGTGTGGGTTCAAGGTGAGCAAATATTTTGGTTTGATCACTTCGAAAAAAGTTTTGGAAAGCTAGACATGAATGACCAGGTTACCATACATGACGCTTGCCATTTCGATGGTAATTTAGCCATAGCCACAAATAAGGGATTGTATTACTATCAGCCAACAGTTGACGAATTGGTTTTCACCAAACAATCAGCGGGGATTCCAAAACTTTATGGTGATAATACGAAGGCCTTCCTCATTGATGAAAGTGATCTTTTTCAGTCTGATAGGAAGGGTAAATTTAAGAAATTGAGTGTCAATACCAGACTCCGAAGACCAATCAAAGGAAGTAATGGATGGTGGGTACTTCTAGGAAAGAAAATACTCAAAGTAGGAGATCGAAGCATTCCACCAATTCCTGATCCAAATATTGAGACTCAGTGTATTTACGAAACAGCTGATGGCAGCTTATTATTTGGAGGAAATGGAGTATTGCGTTATCGGTTGAATGGCAATGGCAATTTCGAAACTCTGAATGCGAATATTAATGTAGACCACATTGTTGACTTTGACAACCGACTTCTTGTATTTGGTGACGGCAAGACCTACGTGGTAGAGCAGTCTGAGTTACAGATAGATAGTAGTCTTATCATTGATTATCTACCTAATACACCTCCAATTAGAGAAGGAGGTCATCTGATTGTTTGCTCTCGAGATTCCTTAGCCATCTTGGGACCTCAACAATCAAGAATGACTATCCATGCATTAGAGGATTTGAACTTAGAATACATCATTGATGTGGAATTAGTAAATGAAAAACTCTATGTGTTGTCTCCAAGGCAATTGACAACCTTAAATGTTGGTGACCTCATCCACGGTGCCTATCACATTGCTGACAAATATCCAGTAAATACATTTGAGGATGCACAACTACACTTTGTTGGTAATCAGTTGCTTATAGAAACAGAACGTCAGGTTTCCTATGTTAACCCAAGCAAGTTTGTGAATTACAGATTTCCTTCACAAAGCAATCCAGGTTATACTATAGAGAACGGAGAATCAGGCATCTTTGTCTTTGACAAATCTGGTAGCAAGTTACCTTCTCAATGGCGTTATAAGGATCGAAAGGGCGAATGGAAGCGCTTAGTAGATAATCAGATCAGTTATAAAGAACTCAAGCGACTTGATGAAGGGTTAATATTGCAAAAGCTTGATAATTATGGTGAGTGGGTGCCTAATATGCCTAAGCCCGTCTTTATTTCTTCTCCACAAACAACTTCAAACATCCCTTGGATGTGGATTATTCTAGGTGTAGTATTGGTCATTCTTATCCTACTTTTCCTAGGTCGTTCCAAGGACTAGTTACAGCATCCTAACGAAGAATCCTGCGAAATCCTGCCGATTCTTCCAAGAGATTTTCTATTTTGCATAGCTGCGAATATGTGTACACAGATTCAATATTTAACCAATATCACTATTAATTATGGCTCAAGCACTTGATGCAAAGGTGTCCAACGAATTCATGGGACACCCTAAAGGTCTGTTTGTTTTATTCTTCACAGAAATGTGGGAGAGATTTTCTTACTATGGAATGCGTGCTATTTTGGTACTCTACCTGGTGGCAAGAACGACGGAAGATAACCCTGGTTTAGGATGGACTGATGCAGAGGCTCTTAAACTTTACGGATGGTACACTATGCTCGTCTATGTAGCTTCTATCCCAGGTGGTTGGATAGCAGACAAGATGATTGGCCAGAAGAAATCAGTCCTGTATGGTGGTATTTTGCTCTGCTTTGGACATGGTATTCTTGCAGTTGAACAACTTTGGGCTTTTTATACGGGACTAGGTCTGATTATCCTAGGAGTAGGTTTGCTTAAGCCAAATATTTCTACGATGGTAGGAGGGTTGTATAAAAAAGGAGATATCAGAAGAGATAAAGGGTTTACCATATTTTACATTGGTATTAATATAGGTGCATTTCTATCTAGCTTGATAGTAGGGTATGTGGGTGAAGTACATGGATGGCACTATGGTTTTGGACTAGCCGGTATAGGTATGTTAGCAGGAATGTTAGTCTATCTATGGGGTCAGAAACACCTTGAAGATGTTGGAAATTACTTTGGTTCATCTGTTGATCCAGAGGAGCAAGCAGCAATGAATAGACCATTGACCAAAATCGAAAAAGACAGAGTGATTGTTCTCTTACTCTCTTTCTTATTGGTGATCATCTTCTGGGGGGCTTTCGAGCAGGCTGGAGGTTTGATGAATATTTATGCAAAAGATAAAACGAATAGAATGTTGATGGGCTTTGAAGTTCCTGCGTCATGGTTCCAAAGTCTCAATGCAATGTTCATCATCTTTTTGGGTACATCAGTTGCAGCCTATTGGGCTAATCGAAAACTCAAAGGTGGTGTCTCTACATCTTTATTTAAGATGATTATAGGGCTAATAATTATGGGGGCTGGATTCTTCTTTATGTCTGGCGCTTCTGCTGAATATAACTCAGGTGGATCATCAGCGATGTACTGGTTAGTCTTAGCTTATCTGTTCCATACCATTGGGGAGCTTTGTATTAGTCCAGTTGCTCTATCATTTATCACTAAACTAGCTCCATTGAAATATGGATCGATAATGATGGGAGTCTACTTTGCGATGACAGGACTAGGTAATAAGCTTGCAGGACTCTTAGGAGAATCAGCTAGTGAGTTTGGAGAGTTTACCATATTTACAGGCATTGCCATATTCTGTGTAGCAGTTGGTTTATTAGTCTTGCTCATTAGAAAGAGATTAGAAGTGCTTACACATGGAGTAGAAGATGAAGAAAGAGATTTATCAGGTCATTAAAAAATAAACTACACAAAACTAACAACAGATGTCAAATCACTCAATTGAAATCAAACCGGAAGTATTAGGACACCCGTCCCAGCTTTTTGTTTTGTTCTTTACAGAAATGTGGGAGAGATTCTCATACTATGGTATGAGAGCTTTATTGGTCCTTTTCTTAACAGCCTCTCTGATGGGAGAGAATCCTGGCTGGGAATGGACAAGTGAGCAAGCCCTTTCTCTTTTAGGTACCTATGCCATGTTAGTCTATCTTACACCAATCATCGGAGGTTACCTTGCTGATAAGAAGATTGGTTATACAATGGCAGTTGTTATAGGTGCTCTTTTAATGACTTTAGGGCACGCATCGATGGCTGTAGAAACACCTATGTTCTTGTATTTGGGTATTGCATTATTAATAGTTGGGAATGGCTTCTTCAAACCCAATATGACATCAATTATTTCAAAAATGTATGATAGTCACCCACATCTTAAAGATGGTGCTTATACAATCTTCTATATGGGTGTAAATGCAGGTGCCTTTTTAGGTATTATGCTATGTGGATATATTGGAGAAAGGATAGGTTGGAGTTGGGGCTTTGGGTTAGCCGGTATTTTTATGTTCTTAGGTATGCTGCAGTTTTACCTTGCCCGACCGATATTTGGAACAGTGGGTGATCGACCAGAACCATCTTCTTCATTAGATAAAGTTGTGACAGATGAACCACCAGAAATTGCGAAGAGAAATCCGTTCTTACCAATTGATTTTGCTTTGATCGGCATTTTTGTAGTTAGTGCTCTCATCTATATTATTAATGACCCTTTGTCTACAATTGGAGGTATTAAAGCGCTTGACTTTAACATTGCTGGCTTAGAACATTCTAACTTCTTTGCTGTCCTTGCAGGTATAGCATTTTTTGTTCTTGTAACAATCAGGATTTTGAGGTATTCTCCTGTCGTCAGAGACAGAATGGTAGCAGTGATAATATTTTGTACATTAACAGTCTTCTTTTGGGCAGCATTCGAACAAGCAGCCGGAACATTACCACTCTATACGAGAGATTTCACACAAAGAATATTGTCAGGTACTGGGGCTACCATTTTTAAGGTAGTAGACTTTTCCGTTACGATCATTCCTCTGCTTATTATTACCTGGGTATTGATCTTGCTTTTCAGAAAGACATTTACGCGAATTAGTACATCAAATATTATTCTAGCAATCAGTTTTGTCATCATTTGGGGATTAGTTGGATACAAAGTCATGACAGAACTGCAATCAACAGAAACTGAAGTACCAGTAACTTGGTTTGCCATCCTTAATTCATTATTTATCATAGTTTTAGCGCCACTATTCTCAAAGGTTTGGGAAAGCAAATACAATCCATCTGGTGCAATAAAGTATGCTTTAGGAATGATTCTGCTTGGTATTGGCTTTGCATTCTTAGCTTTTGGAGCAAGGAATGTGCTACCTGGTGCTACATCTGCTCAGTTAAGTATGTTTTGGCTTGTGATGGCTTATCTCTTTCATACTATGGGAGAGCTATGCTTATCACCAATGGGTCTTTCTTATTTGAGTAAACTCGTGCCACCAAGAATGATAGCTTTCATGTTTGGAGTGTATTACCTGGCAATTGCAATAGGTAATAAGATTGCACACACATTTGGAGGTAATATTGATGCGATTGCAGAGGCAAATGGTTTAAGTTATTTTTTCTGGATATTGACATTTATCCCAATTGCATTAGGAATACTTTCTGCAATACTTCATCCATTGCTTAAAAGATTGATGCACGGAGTCCACTAAAAACGATAAAGTATATGCAATATAGACTGCTATTCCTCTTGACCTTCTTTTGTGGATTCTTGATTGCGCAGGATTCTCTCAATATGGAGCGTCTTGCCCAATGGGATCCTCCCGGGTATCCTACTAATCCCGGTGGTGTGCAATACAACGATGTCTGGGGTTGGGTAGCTGCTACTGGTGAAGAGTATGCTATTGTGGGTAATTCTGATTCTATTCTCATCATTGA
>JAHDEL010000041.1:0-3276 GCA_020628855.1 Saprospiraceae bacterium
GAGTATTGTACTATCAATTAGATAGTGGTGACAATACTGCGACGAGAAAGATGATAACAGTAGAATAATAAAGAACAATTTCTAATCTGAACAAATGAGGTCTTGGGTGTTTTGCCCAAGACCTTTTTTATTGTCGTTGATTTGCAATAAGTTAGGATGAATGTCCTATATATGTCGTACAGCGTTTTTCATATCTTTAGGGTATTACAGAAGATATTGAGTAGACTAAAAATAAATGACTGTGACGCCAATGTTATCAAGAGTATTCCATTCATTAGTAGTTATTGCATTTGCGATTTACGGCTCTGCTCAGACTATTAGCTTAGGTTGTTTAACCGACGAGGAGGCTGTCAGCTTCATGAATGGAGCAGGTGTAGGCGATGACAGAAAGGATTTTGGAGGTCCATACAGTGAAGGCTATTATAATGACTTTACCTTACCTCCAAATACTGGTAATTGCCAGCGTATTGATAACATCTCTGTAACTTTTAACATAACAAGTATTGACGATTCTGGAATAGCTGCCTCAGGATGCGGCTTAGGTCAATACTATATTAATATTTATCTGGGATGTCCTTATGGAGGTCCCGGTACATGTCCGACTTCAATGGTTCTATTCGAGCAAGGCTTCAATGATCCATTTAGTATCATGAATAACTTCAGTTTTAACTTTCCATGGCCTTCCCCAATTACAGATGGATTTAATGAAGTATTTGGTTTTGATGTTGTTCCTGTTATTGGAGGTGGATCACAAGGTGGTGCATGCAGCGTTATTACTAATGGTGATATAACGATTGATTATACTGTTTGTGTTGATATCACTTTTGCAGACTTGCCAGATATTGTTGTTGCAGCGACAGCAGATGAAACAGCAGTTTGCCTGGGTGGTGCATTACAGCTTAACGAAACGAGTGGATTAGGCACATCTTGGTCATGGGATGGACCTAATAGTTTTTCGGCTACAGGTCAAAGTCCTACAAGAAGCCCAATAACTTCAGCAGATTATGGTACATATAATGTTACCGTCACTGATGCTAATGGATGTACGGGTATGTCAAGTGTGTCAATTACACAAGGTGCTAGCCCACTTATTGATGTCACTGCTTCTGATCTTATGGCTTGTATAGGTGGAGATTTTACAATTATAGAAACTGGAGGATTTGCAAATCAATGGTCATGGACAGGTCCCGCAGGTTTTACATCCGCCAATCAATCTAATACATTGACAAATATTACTGCCGCCCAATTAGGTATGTACAATGTTACAATTACAGATGTTGACGGTTGTACTAATACCTCTATTGTAAATGTTTCGCAGGCGCCTGATCCAAATGTCGTAGCTTCTTCAACTGGGCAATTTTGCGAAGGAGAAACAATTGAACTCTTAGAAATTGGTGGAGATGCTATCATGTGGTCATGGACAGGTCCAGCTGGTTTTACTAGTAACCTTCAAAATCCTACAATAACAAATTCGACTTCAATGAATGAAGGCAATTATGTTGTTACAGGTACAAATATCTTTGGGTGCACGAATACTGGAATGATTAATATTAACCTCTTAGATAATCCAGCAGCAGATGCTGAAGTCTTAGGAGGATTGATATGCTATGATGATGATTTACAATTTGATGAAATAGGAGGAGACGGATCTATGTGGGAATGGTCGGGCCCTAATGGGTTTACGAGCATGATACAAAACCCAACCATTTCAAATGTTACTTCTGCAAATAATGGAACCTATACAGTTACAGTAACAGACATTTTTGGCTGCTCTTCAACGGATCAAGTCAGTGTAAATTCAATTTTTGATATCACGGCGACTGCTGTTGCAAATGCCACAACACTATGCGAAGGTGAAACTCTACTCTTAGATGAACTAGGAGGAGATGCCGCTTCGTGGGACTGGGATGGCCCAGATGGTTTTGTTTCATCTGTCCCATCTCCATTTATATCTGGTGTGGATGGATTTAATGATGGTATCTATACTGTTACCATTACAGATGTTTTTGGTTGTACTGCAAGCTCAAGTGTTACTATAAGTGTTGATCCCGCACCTTCTGTTTGTATGTCTGGGAACTTACAGGTCATATGCGAAGGAGAATGTAACAATTCAGAAGGTGTTACTTTCAATTTTGGTGACCCAACACAGCAATATAATGTCACCTTAAGCTTTACAGATCCATCAATTAGTAACATCACTATCACGAATATCAGTAACGGTGAAACCTTCTTCTTCTGTTTTGATGATTCTGCAAGTAGCACTTCAATTTCAGGCACCACTATTACAATACCAAGTGGTGGACTATCCGATGGAGATGCATTCTTTGCACAGATATTAGGTGCAACAAATACAAATAATTCTGCATGTAACTCAACAATTGCAATATCCTGCGAAGTTGAATTTCAATATGTTGCAGAAACAGCATTGACCATCGAAGAGAATGGTGTTGCAATTTTGAATAACCAACAATTTATTTGTCAAGCAGAATTAACACCAAGCATTGATGTTATGGGTGTTACAGGTTCATGGCAAGTAAATGGAAGTACGGTCTCATTACCGATTGACTTAACCCCTTATGAAGGAAGTACCATACTCCTTGCTTTTATTCCTGACTTTGGTCAATGTGCAGCTCAAGTTTCCGTCAACATTGAAATAATTGGTTGTGATTGCAGTAATGGAGCGACTTCGGTTCAGACTTGCAATGATGGCAATGATTGTACCGTGAATGATGAACAGACAGTTTTAGATAGTGATGGAACTATCTGCGTGCCGTGTGCAGGTACTCCATTAGATTGTATGACCGGTTCTACAATCTTAGTGACTTGTGATGATGGAGATGCAAGTACCATCAATGACATGCAATCAGTGTTGGCTTGTGATGGAGTAACAATATGTTCAACATGTGCAGGTGTTCCAGGTGATTGCTCAACAGGTAGTACAAGTATAGTGACCTGTGATGATGGAAATGATTGTACAATTAATGATGAGCAGACAGTATTAGACAGTGATGGTACAATCTGTGTTCCTTGTTCAGGTACTGCCTTGGATTGTATGACAGGAAGTACAATGATGGTAGCCTGTGATGATGGTATTGCTAATACCATCAATGATATGCAAACTGTTTTGTCTTGTGATGGAACAACCATTTGTGAGCCTTGTATGGGTACTCCAACTGATTGTAGTAGTGGAACAACGAGTATAGTAACCTGTGACGATGGTAATGATTGTACAATTAATGATGAGCAGACGGTATTAGACAGCGATGGAACAATTTG
>JAHDEL010000041.1:3376-13273 GCA_020628855.1 Saprospiraceae bacterium
GTGATGGAGTCACAGTTTGCGGTCCATGTACTGGTTCACCTGTAGATTGCTCAACAGGTAGTACGAGTATAGTGACATGTGATGATGGTAATGATTGTACTATCAATGATGAACAAACCATATTGGATAGTGATGGGACAATCTGTATTCCTTGCGCTGGAGTTCCATTAGACTGTATGACAGGCAATACAATAACTGTGTCTTGTGATGATGGAGATAGTAATACGACCAATGACATGCAGAGTGTTTTGGCATGTGATGGAGTCACAGTTTGCGGTCCATGTACTGGTTCACCTGTAGATTGCTCAACTGGTACAACAAGTATTGTATCGTGTGATGATGGCAATGATTGCACGATTAATGATGAACAAACCATATTAGATAGTGATGGCACCATCTGTGTTCCATGTGCAGGTGTAAGTGTAGATTGCACAACAGGAGTTACAACTCTAGTACCATGTGATGATGGAATTGCGAACACGATTAATGATATGCAGAGTGTCTTAGCTTGTGATGGTACGACAGTTTGTGGACCTTGTGAAGGTATTCCAACAGATTGTGAAAATGATGAAACGATGGAGGTCAATTGTGACGATGGTGACCCATGTACTTACGATGACATACAAATTGTTCTTGTAAGTGATAATAGTATTTGTGAACCATGCCAGGGTATAGAATTAGACTGTAATACACCGACAATTTCTGAAACGAATTGTGATGATGGAGATCCATGTACGATTAACGATGTACAAACTCTATTAGATTGTGATGGTACTGTTTGTACACCTTGTCAAGGTGTATTGGTGGATTGCTCCAATGGGGAGACTGTTGAGATGAGCTGTGATGATGGAGATCCGTTAACAATTAATGATGTAGAAACCATTCTTGTTTGTAATAATTCTGTCTGCATTCCATGTGAAGGTGTAATAAATACAGAAGTCTTTTTACCAAATATCTTTTCACCAAACGCAACTCCTCCTAATAATGTGTTTGCTTTTGAGCTGCCATCAAGCTTCACTAACCCAGCTCTTTCAATTTATGATAGGTGGGGAAATCTGGTGTATTTTTCTGAAGAAAATTTATCTTGGGATGGTACGTATAATGGACAATACCTTGAATCTGGTGTTTATGTTTATGTATTGAAATTTACGACTCCAGACGATGAAGAAGTTGTAAAATATGGTGATGTAGCCTTGGTTTTATAGTTTGTCTATTGAACTTCTTGGCTCAATATTCGCTTATACAAAGTTGATGCAGTACTATGAAGTAAATTTTATTGGCAGCTTTGAGCATGTCACTCAATGTCCACCTTCAGATTTTCCCGAATTTGCTTTCTTAGGTAGGTCTAATGTTGGTAAGTCGTCTCTTATTAATAGTCTATTGAATAGAAAGAATATTGCGCGTGTATCAGGTACCCCTGGCAAAACACAGCATTTGAATTTATTTGAAGTTGAAAAGAAATGGATGTTCGTTGATTTGCCTGGATATGGCTACGCAAGGATATCAAAGACCCAAAGAAGAAAGTGGGAGAAAATGATTGAAGGTTATTTGCTTCAAAGATCTAATTTGATTTGTACTTTTCTATTAATAGATAGTAGGCATAAACTTCAACCGATAGATAGAGAAATGATGGCGTGGTTTGCTGAAAGGCAGTTGCCGTTTGTCCTTGTTTATACAAAAACAGACAAACTGAAACAAGCAGAAGTGGGCGATCATATAGATACTATAAGGAAGGGAATACTTGAAGAGTGGCATGATTTGCCACAAGAATTTATCACAAGTGCAGAAAAATCCACAGGTCTTGAAGAAATACATACTTTTATCAATTCTTTTCTTAATTAAAGTACTTTGCAAGAAGCAAGACCTCATATTATTCCTTCGATAGAAGAATGGCCAATTAGTAAATTTTCGGAGAATAGAGAAAATTTTGTACTTGGGCTACGCAGGTATACCATGGAAAAGGTATTGCAGCATAAAAAGTATAATATTCAAGAATTACTTCAGAAGTCAATTTTTCTCGAAAAGAAAAGATCTAAAAGAGAGAAATGGAAGGTTGATCCGAATGATGAAGTGAAGTTTTGGACCAAGATGGAAAAAGAACTGCATGAAATCAATCTGAAGAATTCTCGTGAAACAAAAGATTTTCTTCCAGTACTTGAAAAAATCATTCATAGATATGCTGAAGAGATTGTTGGGAACTTTCGACCTAAGACATTTCGATTTGCACGTAAGTTTCTCACAGGGTTATTCCGCAGGTTGTATTGTGATGCTAAATTCAAAAGACCACACAAGATTTGGGGAGATGTAGATGATTTATTGAACAAGTTGAAAATCTATGGACCTGTTGATAAAGTGAGAACACTTTTCGAAAAAGGTGTAGTTGTATTTGTACCAACTCATTTCTCTAATCTCGATTCGATCTTATTGGGCTACAAATTTGATTTTAAAGTTGGTGTGCCGGCATTTATCTATGGAGCTGGACTCAATCTTTATAATGCTGAATTGTTGGCCTATTTTATGAATAGGTTGGGGACTTATCGTGTCGATAGGCGAAAGAAAAATCTTATCTACATAGAGACCTTGAAGTCAATGAATACGCTTTCTATTATTCAAGGAGTAAATAATCTCTTTTTTCCAGGAGGGACTAGATCAAGAAGCGGAAAAATAGAATCCAAAATCAAATTGGGGCTGCTAAATTCTACAGTTGAAGCACAAAGATATTGTCTGGATAACAACATTGAGCAGAAGATTTTTTTAGTCCCAATGGTTACAAGATATCCTTTTGTTCTAGATGCTAATAACCTCATTTCAGAACATCTCAAAAGACAAGGTCAAGAAAGATATTTTCATAATAAGCCAGACGATTCTTTTTTTAAGATGTTCAGAACATTCTTATCCAAAATTTATACTTCAGAAGCAATTAGCTATCTCAGTTTTGGTGAACCCATGGACATTTTTGGAAATAAAGTGGATGAAGCAGGAAATAGCATGGACGCTGCAGGAAATCTTATCCAATTAAAGGATTACTTTGAAGGTATTCAAGATGATGCAGATTACATACAAAGAGAAAGTGTCTACACCAAGCGTCTAGGACAGAAAATTATTGACGAATACAAGCGTGCCAACATCATTATCCCTTCTCATCTTGTTGCCTACTTAGCCTACAAGTATATTCAGAGAAAACAGGAAGAGGAAGATATCTTTAATTTGCTTTTAATCGAGAAGAAGCACTTTGTTATTCCAAAAGATTTACTACTTACTCAGATTAATTTTATTAAGACTGCATTAAAGGAATATCCAGCTGCCAACCATGATTTGAAAGATTCTTCTCATTTGATTTTAGCATTCGGAATAAGATATCTTGGAAGTTATAACAATGATAGACCATTAAAGTATATCTCAGAAGATGAAATAGGTACTGAGAGTATTAAGCTGCTGTATTATTACCACAATCAACTTTCTAGCGAGATTATAGATAAGATCTGCTCTACAAAAGATTTTCTTCAATTGTATAAGTCCTTCAATTAGTATTTGCTTTCTACGTTCTTTGCTTTTTCTAAGACAGTTGCTTGCATATCACGAGCATAATTAAGTAATGAAGATTGTACATTACTCTCATGGCAACCTAGTATTCTAGCCGCAAGAATCCCTGCATTTTTAGCTCCATTCAAAGCAACTGTTGCCACTGGAATTCCATTTGGCATTTGTAAGATAGATAAGATGGAGTCCCACCCATCAATAGAGTTGCTACTTTTTATAGGTACACCAATCACAGGTAATGGCGTGAGAGATGCAACCATTCCCGGCAAATGTGCGGCTCCTCCAGCCCCCGCGATAATAACTTTCAATCCTCTTGCTACAGCTTCTTTGGCATAAGCAACCATTCTATCTGGAGTTCTATGGGCTGATACAACAGTTATTTCAAACTCAACATTCAGAGCTTGAAGGATGTCTGCAGCTTGTTGCATTATTGGGAGATCACTATCTGATCCCATAATTATTCCCACTTTTGCCATATTAATTACTTCCTTTAATTTGTATGAGCGATTTGATCTTGCTTACCAAAGATACATTATCAGATAATACATTCACGTGACCCATCTTTCGACGTGGCTTGACACTGTGTTTTCCGTAAAGATGAATTTTTACCTCAGGGATACTTGAAATCTCATCAAAATTTGCATAATACACAGTTCCATGAGCCCCCTGATCACCTAATAGATTAATCATAAAGGATGGCGTTGTAAGTCTGGTAGATCCGAACGGTAAGTTTGAAATAGTCCTAATTTGTTGTTCAAACTGAGAACAAATAGCAGCATCTATCGTGTGATGTCCGCTATTATGTGTTCTTGGCGCTACTTCATTTACCAAGAGATTTCCGCTTTTGTCAAGAAATAACTCTACAGCCAATAGCCCAACAATTTCGAGTTCTTTAGCAACATTGATAGCGAGTTCCTTACATTTTGTATCGAGTTCGGAAGTAATGTTAGCAGGAGCAAGCTGATAATCAAGGACATTTGCAGCTTCATCAAAAACCATTTCGACAGTATCATAAGCAATCACTTGCCCTGAAGTATTTCGAGCTACAATGACAGCAAGTTCTTTATCGATATTGATGCCTTGCTCTATCACTGAAGGCAAGTCCCAAAGCTTTTGCATGTCGACTTTGTTGGTAATCACTTGGACTCCTTTACCGTCGTAACCTGCCAGACGGCTTTTCTGTACAATAGGAAAACTCCATTTTCTTTCGATCAACAGATTTTCAATTTCGTCTTTCTTGTCAATCAAAAAGAATTGAGCGGTAGCAATGGAACGTTCTTTATAAAATTCTTTTTGAAGGCCTTTGTCTTTTATGACTTCAAGTACTTCAGGCTGAGGATAGACCTTTACACCTTGGTTTTGAAGAATCTTTAATGCTTCAGTATTTACATTTTCAATCTCAATAGTTACAATGTCCATGTTTTTCCCGAATGCAATGACATGGTCATAATCTAGAAAGTCTCCAGTTACGAAATGGTCTTTATCTGATACTTGAGCTGCGGGATAATCAGTGCTTTTATCTAAAAAAAAGAGTTGTATGCCTAATCTCGATGCGTCAAGAGCAAGCATTCTTCCAAGCTGGCCTCCACCTAGCACGCCTATCTTTAAAGACTGGATTGAATTTTTTTGATTCATAGCCCAAAGTTCTAAAATGCGGGTGGTTTTTGGATTACTTTTGAGACTTTATCTTAAAGAAAATCATGTACGATCTCATATTTAAAGAAGCTAGAATAATCAATCGAGGTGCTATTCATCAAGGTGATGTTGCAGTGAAAGATGGTAGGATCGTTAAGATATCTGGATCAATCTCTAATGAAGCAAGGAGTGAGGTCAAAGTGAATGGTGGTTACCTTATGCCTGGAGTGATTGATGATCAAGTCCATTTTCGTGAACCAGGTCTAGAACATAAAGCAAATATTCGTAGTGAATCAAGAGCAGCTGTTGCAGGAGGCACAACTTCATTCATGGAGATGCCAAACACCAAACCCCCTGTTGTTACTATTGATAGGCTAGAAGAAAAATATAAAATTGGAGAGGCAGTTAGCCCAGCAAACTACTCTTTCTTTCTTGGTGCAACTAACGACAATATTGAAGAAGTGAAGAGGGTGGACCCGCAGCAAGTGTGTGGAGTCAAAATCTTTATGGGTTCTTCTACAGGAAATATGCTTGTGGATCAAGAGAAAGCGCTCGACCTCATTTTCAAGCACAGTCCAATGTTGATTGCGACGCATTGTGAAGATGAAGAAACAATTGCTCAAAATGCATATTATTACAAAGCGCTTTATGGCGATAATCTTAATGCGCGTCATCATCCCATGATTAGGAGTCGGGAAGGATGCTATCTCTCTTCATGCAAGGCAATTGATTTGGCAAAAAAGCATAATAGTAGACTTCATATTCTCCATATTTCTACAGCAGATGAGATTGCTCTTTTTGATAATACTATCCCTCTAGAAGCTAAAAGAATAACTAGTGAAGTCTGTGTTCATCATCTTTCTTTTAACTCGGATGATTACGAGTCTTTAGGAAATAGAATCAAATGTAATCCTGCGATCAAAGAGAAGTTTGATCAAGAGGCATTATGGAAGGGCCTTTTTGATGGAAATCTAGATATCATTGCTACTGATCATGCACCACATACTATTGAAGAGAAAAGTCAAAGCTATTCTAAAGCACCTTCAGGTTTGCCATTAGTACAGCATGCTTTGATGATGATGCTACAGCATTTTCATGCTGGCAGAATTTCTTTAGAACAAATAGTTGATAAAATGTGTCATGCTCCTGCTCAATGTTTTCAATTGGCAGAACGTGGTTACATTGATGAAGGAATGTATGGTGACATCGTATTGTTGGATCCCAACGCCCAAGAAATGGTAAACAAGGATAACATTCTCTACAAATGTAATTGGTCTCCATTGGAAGGTAGAAACCTAAAAGGCAAAGTCAAGAGCACTTATGTCAATGGACAATTAGTGTATGATGGAGAGAATGTCTTAGATATTACTCCAGGAATGAGGTTGAATTTCAAGCGTTAAGAATACTATATTTTGAAACCGGGAAGGCCAAAAGAAGGAAAGTTTGCAATGGTTGAGGTAAGCCATGTTCCTGTGCGCGCTCAAGCTTCTGATAGGTCTGAAATGGTTACTCAATTATTGTTTGGTGAATGTGTTGAAATATTGAGGAGCCAAGGTAAGAATTGGCGTAAAGTCAGATGTTTGCATGATGATTATGAGGGGTGGGTTGACCCCAAGATGCTCTTATTCCTTGATGAAAAGCAAGTTGAAAGACTCAGAAATTGCGAATCTCATAGTATTGAATTGAGCTCTTCTATCTATAATGATAGCATAGCCATCCCGATAGTCATGGGAAGTAGCCTGCATAGTTTTGATGGTATCAATGTCAAATTACCAATGGGTAGATTTACATTCAATGGGCAATCCTTGCAAATAAACACCGAATATAATCGGGCTAATATGCTATTGTCTTTAGCAAAGAAATATCTGCATGCGCCTTACTTATGGGGAGGTCGTTCACCATATGGTATTGATTGTTCAGGTTTTACCCAAATAGTATATAAAATGATTGGAATTGCTCTGCCAAGAGATGCAAAAGATCAAATCAACCTTGGCCAAACTGTTGATTTTGTTGAGCAATCCCAAACTGGGGACCTTGCCTTTTTTCAAAATAAAGAAGGTGTCATCCACCATGTAGGGATCGTTATACCTGATAGAAAGATAATACATGCTTCAGGTAAAGTGAGAATAGACCACCTTGATCATCAAGGAATCTATAGGAAAAAGAGGCAAGCTTACACCCATCGATTGAGAGTCATTAAAAGAATTCTTGGATAGTTTGCCTGTAAGAAAACTTTTCTGACCCTAAGATTGTAATAGTCTCAACTAGAGGTTGTTTCAACCCAAAGATTTTCATTCATTTCAAACAAATTCTGCTTGCAAGTTGTAAACAGCTAATAACTTGTTATTTTTGCAGCCTTTTAAGAAAAACACAATCCTTCTATGCGTACAAAATTATCTCAATTTGACTTTGAACTTCCTCAAGAACTCATCGCTGAATATCCATCAAAAGAACGTGATGAATCGCGTATGATGGTGCTGCATAGAGATAGTGGTAAAATCGAGCATAAAGTCTTCAAAGATTTAATTGAATACTTCGGTGAGGGTGATACCTTAATCTTTAACAACACTAAAGTTTTTCCAGCCAGACTTTATGGAGAAAAGGAGAAAACCGGAGCAAAAATCGAGGTTTTTCTATTAAGAGAGTTGAATAATGACGCAAGATTATGGGATGTTTTAGTTGATCCTGCGAGGAAGATTAGAGTGGGTAACAAACTCTATTTTTCTGATGAGTTTGGTAATGTCGAGTTGACAGCTGAGGTTATTGATAATACAACATCAAGAGGCCGTACAATTCGTTTTATTTACGAAGGAACGGATGATGAGTTCAATAATACCTTAGTAAAACTTGGGAATACTCCACTTCCAAAATATATTAAGAGAGAACCAGAAGAAATAGACAAGGAAAGGTATCAAACCATTTATGCAAAAGAAATTGGAGCTGTAGCTGCTCCTACTGCGGGACTACACTTCTCTAAAGCACTCTTTAAGAGATTAGAAATTAGTGGAGTTGACTTTGCAGAATTAACTCTTCATGTTGGTTTAGGAACATTTAGAAACATTGAAGTAGAGGATCTCTCAAAGCATAAAATGGATGCTGAATATTTTAAAATTGATGAGGATTGTGCTTCTAAGGTCAATGCAGCAATTGATGCAAAAAAGAAAGTCTGTGCTGTTGGTACAACATGTGTACGGTCTATAGAATCAGCAGTTTCTGCAACTAATCATCTGAAGCAAGCAGAAGGATGGACTAACACCTTTATCTATCCACCTTATGAGTTTAAGATTCCAAATTCGATGATTACTAACTTTCATGTTCCTAAGTCGAGTTTGTTTATTATGGTAGCTGCTTTTGGTGGTGTGGAACTTCTTCTTGACGCTTATAATGAGGCAATTAAGGAGAAATATAGATTCTACAGTTATGGGGATTCTATGCTGATCCTATAAATCTAGCCTGAGTTCTCTCAGCATTGTTGAAAAGATGAGTGGATGTTCTCCAATAAACTCTAGTGGAGAAGCTTCAATGGGATGATTGCAATTGACTTTGTGTGCATGCAGTAGCATATCATTCATATTCCACTTCGCCTTAAATAAGCGATTTTGCTTATTGCAACCATGCGGCCGATCACCTATTATTGGATGAAAAATATGTTTTAAATGTTTTCTGATTTGATGATACCTTCCAGTTAATGGCTTAGCTTCTATCAAGCTATATCTTGAAGTAGGGTGCTTGCCAAAAGGAAGAGGAATTTCTGATAAAGAAAGTGGATAGATTTCTGTTACCGCTTCTTGGACCTTGCCTTTAGGGTCAACTAAGTCATAGTCAATGGTAATAGGTTGATTGATGTGTCCTCTTACTATGGCGCGATAACTTTTGTTTACTTCCCTGGCTTTGAATTGTTCTTGAAACAGTCTCGCTATTCTGGGTTCTAATGCAATGATAAGAACACCACTAGTTTTACTGTCAAGCCTATGCACAGGATAGAGTTGTTTACCAATTTGTTTTTGTACTAGCTCAATCAGAAATTGATCATGATTCATGACCATGGGACTGCGATGGACAGGAATATTTTGCGGTTTGTTTACTACTATAAAGTGATCGTCCTTATAAAGGATTGGAATCATGTCCTCTCTTCTTTCCAAACCTGCAGAGCCTTCCAAAGTGCTTTCTTCAGTTCTTTTTCGTTTTCTAATTCTGTCAAAGCATTGGATAAAATCCATGACTTTTGAAAGAACATGGTAGGCATATTTCTTTCGATTTGTAACGCACCAGTCATTAACTTGCTTTGATCGCCAAAGCACAGGACTTTGTTTACTGAAAGCTCCAAAAGTGATTGTATGGTGAATGGCTCTTCGTCTACTTGTAAGAAAAGGACATCCTTATCAATATCGAAGCTGCAGGCTTTCAGAATGTTGTTTAGTAATGTATGCTGGTTTTCGTCTATAGAAGTAGTGAGTACTAAACATTCAAATTCTGATGAATTTTTAGCACAGACTTTATGATTTGGAATGTCAAATAAGACCTCATCATAGAGATGATCTATGTTAAGAGTATCATTTGTCATTATTGAAAACCACTTAAAGTGTTCTTCATCCTTTTCATAGCTTCTATGAGTTTTTCTTCTGAAGCGGCATAAGATAACCTAAAACAATTGTCGTCACCAAATGCAGAACCTGTGACAATCGCAACATGCGCTTGATGGAGTATTACTTCCGCAAAAGA
>JAHDEL010000041.1:13373-31556 GCA_020628855.1 Saprospiraceae bacterium
TAACCAAGTCTCCAACCAGTCATGCTAAATCCTTTAGACATACCATTCACAGTTATAGTTTGATCCTTTACTTCATTGAAGGTGCCAATACTAGCATGAGCCTCTGTAAAATTGATATGCTCATAAATCTCATCAGATATGATAAAAAGATCATCATATTTATCTATAACATTAACCAGTCCTTGTAACTCCTGTTTGGTATAAACAGATCCTGTAGGGTTACACGGAGAGCTAAAGAGGATCATCTTTGTTTTGTCAGTAATAGCATTATCTAACTGGTTCGGATTTACTTTGAAGTCAGCTCCAATGCCGGCATGTAGAGGCACTGGTGTACCTCCCGCAAAAGATACTATGTCTCTATAGGATACCCAAAATGGTGAGAAAATAATTACTTCATCTCCAGGATTGAGCAAAGCCAAACAGATGTTTGCAATACACTGCTTTGCTCCATTTGAGACTACGATTTGATTGGTGTTAAATTCTAAACCATTATCTCTTTTGAATTTATGGACAATTGCTTCTCTTAGTTCAATTAGACCCGGTACAGGAGTATACTTTGTATAACCGTCATCTAATGCTTGTTTGGCTGCCTCTTTAATATGAAGAGGAGTATCAAAATCAGGCTCACCAAGGCTTAGACTTATCACATCGTGTCCTTGTGCCTTCATTTCTCTAGCCAGTTGTGCCATCTTAATCGTTGCCGATTCTGACATACTGTTTAGCTTGTCAGAAAGATACATCGTCTTGTCAATTGCCATCAGAAATATTTTATGTAAATGTATAATATCTTCTGCTATGTGTACTACTTCAAATTATATTTGACAGAAGAAAAATATACAGCATGATTCAGATCTTCGTAACAGGAGGAACGTTTGATAAAGAATACAACTTCATTGATGGAACCTTATATTTTAAGGATACTCATTTGCGTGAAATGTTTGAAAGAGGCCGATGTACTTTGGACATCAAGATAACTACATTGATGATGATGGATAGTCTGCAAATGAATGATGAAGACAGAGAAATTATCAGTCATAATTGCGAAAGATCAGAAAGTGAGAATATTATTATCACTCATGGAACGGATACAATGGTCAAGACAGCAGAAGTGCTTGCCAGCAATTCTGATATATCCCACAAAACCATCGTACTCACTGGTGCCATGATACCTTATGCTTTTGGATCTTCATCAGATGGATTCTTTAACCTTGGATCAAGCCTTGCTTTTGTTCAATGCCTTGACCCCGGTGTTTACATTTCCATGAATGGGAAGTATTTTTCTTGGAATATGGTCAAGAAAAATAGGCAAACAGGTTACTTTGAAGCCCTTTAATTTTCTGCCATTATTTCAGACATTACATCTGATAATTGCTCTGCTCCAATACCTTTAAGAATGATTTTTAAATCTTTGTCAAGGATGAAAATTTTTGGTGTGGTTCTCACATCATACCAAGACTTGAATCTTGATTTGCCATAAGGGTCTACAGCATTAATAAAACTTTCCATCCCTTTTTCTTTTACCGCTTCCCAGCATCCTGGAACCTTGTCTTGATATTTTGTGCAGATTGCAACAAGTTTGACATTCTTGTCACGATATTCTTTCTCAAATTCTATAACATGTGGCATTGCTTTTTTACAGTGTCCACAATCTGGAGCCCAAAAGAGGAGAACTAAATACTCAGAGTTTAGATCTGATAATTTGAATGGTGTGCCATCTTCAGTTTCAACCTGGATGTCTTTGGCAGTATTGCCTATCAAAGTAGGTCTGAGTTTTCTTGCATTATCCTCCATCTTTATCAAGAGTTCTGGATCTGTCCATGGGGCTTTGTTGACTGAATAATAATTATCAACCAAATGCACGGTCACTGCATCCATCCCAACTATTTTCGATTTGACATAAGTATTATAGAAATGGGACAAAAAGTAACGATACATCTGAGATTCTGGATGCATTTGATTTAGTACGTGGTCAATAGATGCATTTATGGAATCAGGTCTCTGGATGGTGAGCTTATTTATAAAGTAGTCTACTCGGTTGTAAAGAAAAGGTGTATAAATGAGAGTAGAATCAGAAAGATCTGTATTGTCGAAATAATGCTTTCTATATTTCTCAAACTTATAATATTCTAGCTCCTTATCGGATAATCCAGGAGGTGGATCTGGATAGTCAATATTCATACTAGCTTTTATGGTCTTGCCTGTAAATGAATCTGGATAGGTGTCAACATAGAATTGTTGTTTTTCTGCAACTGCTTTGTCGATATTATCTAGTTCTTGTTGAAGACTTACTCGCTTGCGATCATTAGAGTTTTCAATACTCTGTCTTAACCTTTCTGCTTTTGGTCTTTTATCATTCAGAAAGTCTATGTATTCATTAAATCTTTTATTGTCTTCAGATCCATCAAATGCTAGGATTTTGAGTTGTTCATCTTCAAATTTGATGTCATACTTGGGGTATGGTTCATTGACAAAAAACTGAATAAAATTTTTATCTGGCGTTGTCAATAGCAAATACGTGCCAGCATGCAATGGATCCGTTCCTTTCCATGAAAACTTATTTGGTTGTTCTGCATAGACTGTATCCTTAACAAGTTGTCTATTTGCATAATAGTAGCCAATAATTATCGTATCACTTTCGTAATTTTCAAAAGAGATATCAACCTTAAAGCTTTGTGCTATTGCAGTATTACAAACACAAATAAAGACTGTGAGAATAGTAATTAGCAGTCTAGAGTTCATAGGATTTAATAGTTTAATCTAGGGTTTTCTTGCAAGTAAAAATAATACAGCCATTCTTACAGCGACACCATTCTCAACTTGGTCAAGAATGATAGAATGATGCGAATCCGCAACATCACTAGTTATTTCTACTCCTCTGTTTATTGGGCCAGGGTGCATAATAATAATCGACTTCTTTAATTTATCGATTCTTTCTTTATTAACACCGTAATATCTCGAATACTCCCTCAATGAAGGAATATAACTTATATTTTGCCTTTCGAGCTGAATTCTTAACACATTGGCAACATCACACCAAGCAAGTGTTTCATCTATATCGTGACTTACTTCAACTCCTAGTGAATTGATATTGGGTTGAAGCAGAGTTGGAGGACCACACACTCTAACTTTTGCTCCTAACTTCTTTAGACAAAAGATATTAGATAGTGCAACACGACTATGTTTGATGTCACCAATTATGGCAATTTTCTTTCCCTTGAGCGATCCCAGTTTTTCTTGCATGCTATATGCATCAAGTAAGGCCTGGGTGGGGTGTTCATGTGTGCCATCTCCTGCATTTATGATGTTGCAATCAACATGTTTGCTTAAGAAGTGATGAGCTCCAGGTGATGGATGACGCATAACGACCATATCGATTTTCATCGATAATATGTTATTGACAGTATCTAAGAGAGTTTCTCCTTTTTTTACCGAACTCCCAGAAGAAGAAAAGTTTATGACATCGGCAGATAATCGCTTCTCAGCTAACTCAAACGATAGCTTAGTCCTGGTGCTATTCTCAAAAAAGAGATTAGCAATAGTGATGTCCCTCAAGGAAGGCACTTTCTTGATTGGTCTGTTAATTACTTGTTTGAATTCGGAGGCTGTGTGAAGAATCAGATTGATATCACTAGCTGTGATATATTTAATACCTAAGAGATGTTTGGTGCTCAACTTTTGGTACTGTGGATTATTACTCATCTATTTTGCTGAAAAGATTAGTACTTGGTTTTTTCCTTCGATATGCTGCCATTCAACTTTGACGTATGCCTCGTCAAGTGCATCTACTCTAATCCCAGTGTAATCAGTCTTTACAGGCAAATGCCGATTGAATCGACGATCAACCATGGCAAGTAGTCTTACAGATTTCGCCCTTCCAAAATCTTGTAAAGCGGCAATTGCCGCATGAATTGTCCTTCCGCTATAGACAACATCATCAATCAGAATAATATGTTTTCCTTCAATACTAAATTCCATGGATGTGCTACTCGCTTTCAATGGTTTTTCGCGCTGCCTAAAGTCATCTCGATAAAAGGTGATGTCTAATTTTCCAAAGGCAATATCTGACGCTATTAGTTTAGTAATTCGTGAAATGAGTTGTTCCGCTAAAATGACTCCTTTCTCTTGGATTCCAACAATGATTGTATCTCCAAATTCCTTATGATCTTCGACTAATTGGTGAGAGAGACGATCGAGAATGATCGCAAATTTGGTGTTATCAACTATGACTCTACCTCTCGGCATGCAACAAAGATAGAAAGGAACTATTTCTTGGTATAATCAGAGTTTATGTTATTTGTAATTTCTTGCTTCCAACTCTCTATTTGACCAAGAAGTAAGGGGAAGTATGATTTGAACAAGCTATTGAACTTTACCTGATTCGCTTTGTAGTCTTCCATCAACGTGGTCAAGTTTGAATTAAAGCGCGTTCTCGTATGAATCTTCTCGCAGATCATCTGCATAGATGAAGGAGTAGTATAACTTGCAAGGAAGTTCTTGCTGATAAGATATCTCAATTTTTGTTCAAGTTTTTCTTCAAAAGCAGACATAGCCAATTCTAGCCCTTTATAGATATTCTCTATGTGGATATTCAGTTCGACTGTTGTGTACTCCTTCCATTGGGAGGCTAAGCAGAGGTCCCAAATTAGGTCTGTTGCAACTGGAGCATACTTTCCTTGTGTCTTATGAAGGAGTAGGGTAGCCTCCTTTATCAAAGGATGTTGATCTGTGAAAGTATCTATTTTATAATGCAGTTGAACTCCACTCTGAATTCGATAATCCAATAATAAACTATCTTTTTTCTTTATCAAATCAGCAATCATATTTCCAACCATCCATTGATCTTGACAAGGAGTTAATAGGCTATGGGCAAGGAAATTCATATGTGATTGTATTAAAGTGATTCACAAATAGCTTGAGCAACACGTTGACCATCCATGGCTGCTGATAATATACCCCCAGCATATCCAGCTCCTTCACCGCAAGGGTAGAGATTAACTATTTGGGTGTGTTTATAGGTCTTTTTATCCCTCGGTATTCGTATAGGACAACTGGTTCTTGATTCGACACCTACGACATTTGCTTCCGCAGTGTAGAGCCCAGGCATTTTTTCTCCCACCAGTTGTAGCCCACGTGCAATCCTATTATATACTTGCTTAGGTAAGAGATCGTAGAGAGGTGCATTAATTAAACCTGGTATATAAGACGTTGGATTTAGCTTGCTTGTCGATTTTTTTTCTACGAAATCTGTCATAGTAAGTGCAGGAGCTTTCTGGCTACCATCTCCAGCTTCAAACATTGTTTTCTCAACTTCTTGTTGAAAATGCAAAGGACCAAAAATGCCGCTATAACCCAAACTTGCAAGCTCATCTAGTCTAATTTCTGTGACAAAGCCACTGTTCGCATAGGGAGAGTCTCTTTTGGATAAGCTCATCCCATTTACAACAATTTCGCCAGGTGCAGTTGCAGCTGGGACTATTAAGCCACCAGGACACATGCAAAAAGAAAATACACCTCTTTCTCTGACTTGATAGACAACACGATAAGATGAAGCTGGTAGATTGTCCTCTCGATTTTGTTGGCCATATTGAATCTTATCAATAAGATGCTGCGGATGTTCTATCCTTACACCAAGAGCAAAAGGCTTTGCTTCTATGGCAATGTCATGAGTATGCAATACTGCGAAAATGTCACGAGCACTATGGCCAGTTGCAAGAATAAGATTTTGAACTGCATAGACCTTATTCTCTTGATCAACAATTGAAGAAATAGTATTTCCATCAAGATTTATATCAGTGATCTTTGTGTTAAAATGAATTTCACCACCTGCATTTATAATAGTATCCCTTATCGCAGCAATGATTTTAGGTAGCTTATTTGAACCTATATGAGGATGTGCATCATAGAGGATCGATTCCTTAGCCCCATGGTCAACCAGTATTTCTAAGATGTTTTGAATATTTCCTCGTTTATGTGAGCGAGTATATAATTTTCCATCAGAATATGTGCCGGCACCACCTTCACCAAAACAATAGTTACTTTCAGGATTCACCTCACCAAATTGTTGGATGGCTCGCAAATCTTTTCTCCGTTCTCTGACATCTTTACCGCGTTCAAATAAGATTGGTCGGAAACCTAATTTGATAATCTCTAAGGCTGCGAAATAACCAGCAGGTCCAGCTCCAATAATGTGGATTGGTTTTGCATGGGATATGTTCTTTATCTGAGATTGAAACTGAACGTGTGGAGGAAACTTTGTCTTGCTTAATTCAATTCTCAATCTATAGACAGGTTGCTTCCTCGCATCAAGAGACTTCCTATCTATTCTCCAGTATTGATAATTCTTAGCCTTGGCTTTTTCTTTAGCTAGATTGAAAATATGATTATCATCTCCGATGTCACTTGGTCTTATTTTGATCTCGACTATTTCCATGTTAGAGAATGGCATCTTTGATCTTTATCGCCTTAACTAGAGCATCTTCTAAGTTGTCAAGGTGTAACATATTTGCGCCATCTGATAATGCTTCTTCGGGCCGAGGGTGGGTCTCAATGAATAGCCCATCCGCTCCAACTGCAACAGAAGCATTAATGATAGTTTGAATCATTTCAGGATCACCACCAGTAACTCCAGAAGATTGATTAGGTCGCTGCAAAGAGTGTGTGCAATCCATCACAACCGGATATCCAATCGCCTTCATTTTCGGGATTGCTCTACAATCGACTACCAAATCTTGATAACCGAAAGTAGTCCCACGCTCTGTTAATAGAATATTTGAGTTGCCTGATAGACTCACCTTTTCTGCTACAAATACCATAGACTCAGGACTTAAAAACTGACCTTTTTTAATGTTTACTATTTTACCGGTCTGAGCAGCTGCTACGAGCAAATCAGTCTGCCTACACAAAAATGCTGGGATTTGTATTATATCTAAAATTTCAGAGACTTGACTAATTTCAGACACTTCATGAACATCGGACGTAACAGGAAGATCAAGCTCCAATTTTACTTTCTCTAGAATTCTAAGTGCCTGATCGAATGGCAATCCAGTAAAGGAGCTTAATTTGGACCTATTTGCCTTTTTGTAACTTGCTTTGAAGACATATTTGATTTGGAGTTTTTCGCAAATACTTTTAACACGTTCTGCAATGTGCATGACAGTTGACTCATTTTCTATCACGCAAGGACCTGAAATGAGAAACAAATTCGAATTAGATGAGATTTCTTTGAACAAAGGAATAATTTTTGGCAAACTTACATTGAATTCTTGGTGTTAGTAGAGATTCTTTGATACAACACCATGGGTTTTCATTCATAAATACAACCTATAAATTGTTTGGTAAATGGAAGATCTGTATTCAAAGTCTCTTGATTTACACAAGAGATATAAAGGTAAAATTAGAGTAACAAGTGCAATAGATGTCAGGACGACGGATGATCTGTCTCTTGTCTATTCCCCTGGTGTTGCTGAGCCATGTCGAAAGATATTTGATAATCCGGAGTCTGTATATGATTATACTATAAAGTCAAATACTGTTGCAATAGTAAGTGATGGTTCAGCTGTTCTTGGTCTTGGAAACTTGGGTGCAGCAGCCTCAATACCTGTTATGGAAGGAAAAGCAATGCTATTCAAGAAGTTTGCAGGCATTAATGCTTTTCCTATTTGTATTGACTCACAGGATACCGAGAAAATTATTGAGACAGTCAAATTGATAGCACCAGTTTTTGGAGGAGTAAACTTAGAAGATATTTCAGCTCCAAGAAGTTTTGAGATAGAGCAAAGATTACAGAATATTGGGATCCCAGTATTTCATGATGATCAGCATGGCACAGCAATAGTCGCACTTGGTGCATTGCTCAATGCAGCCAAAGTAGTTGATAAACCCTTCGAATCATTAAGAGTCGTAATCAATGGGGCAGGAGCCGCTGGTATCGCTATTGCTAAAATGTTGAAATGTGTCGACAGTGAACATGAATTCGATAAGAAACCAGTGGCCGATATCATCATGTGTGACTCTAAAGGGATTATTTCGAAAGATAGAACAGATTTAAACCCAACTAAGCAAGAAGTTATCACTTATACCAATAGTGCTAACTTGACTGGAGGCTTAAGAGATGCTTTGGTTGATGCTGATGTATTTATCGGGGTTAGCGTTGGTAATTTACTTGTCAAAGAGGATATCAAACTTATGGGCAATAAACCAATCATTTTTGCTTTGGCAAATCCGACTCCAGAGATAATGCCTGATGAAGCAAAAGCAGGAGGTGCTTACATTGTGGCAACGGGTAGAAGTGATTTTCCAAATCAAGTAAATAATGTATTAGGTTTTCCAGGAATATTCAGAGGTGCTCTTGATGCGAGAGCGAAGCGTATCACTCATAAGATGAAATTAGCAGCTGCTTTTTCTATTGCTGAATCTGTCAAGTACCCCAACCAAAATCTCATTATCCCGCCAACATTAGATTTTACAGTATCATCCAATGTTGCAAAAGCAGTGTACAATGTTGCAATGGCAGGTAAATAGGATAAAAATGTTAAAGGTTGTGCTAGGTTCAATAAATTTGTGTTACATTTGATATTACGAATTTGTATAATATGTAAGTTGTTGATATTGTGCTGATTCATTTTTAAAGAACCTAAATCCTAAACCGATGCAAAATTTTATCTTTTTTGCACTGTTTCTCGGACTCAATCTGTTTAATGCCGAGACACCAACTACAGTGCTTCTTCAAGAAGAGTCAATTACTCTTCAAACACATGAACGTGATGCCATGTTTTTCTCTTCGTGTGATTATTCTCGTTCTAATGGTATTCTCCAAATTGTTTCCCTGTTCGAAGTGACGAAGTGTGAAGGAATTGCTGCTGATGGCACTAAGCTATTTTCAGGAATGGTTGATGCCAATTTAGTCAAGCTGAATGTAAGGAAATTTCCTAATGGTACTTCAAAGTTATTGTTATACAATGATATTGATATAGAACCATTCGAATTGAATATTATTAAAAAATAACATTCTTCATTCGTATAGCAGATTAAAAGATACATAGATATCTTCCTAAGTCTGGTATAACTGGATAAAGGGTATAAAGGAAATTAAGTTACCTTTGTACCCTTTATTTTTTGTGCCTATTGGCAATGTTATATGGATAAAAATCAAAGTGTTGGGCTACTCTTATTGTTCGCCCTTTTATTAGGCTGGTATTACGTAACAGCACCGTCAGCTGAGGAATTAGAACGTCATCAAAGGACACAAGATTCTTTGGCTCAAGTGGCTGCTAGCAAAGCGGAATTCCAAACTGAGGCTAAGGAGCCTGTATTTCAACCTCAGAATACTCTCACAAAAGAATCCCAAGTTCCTCAAGACAGCACTACGAAGTCTACTCAGTCTGTTGCAGTAAAGAAGGAACAGCTTATTACTCTAAGTAATGATAAGTTGAATGTAACCCTTTCGAGTAAAGGTGGTAAGGTTACGGAGTTCCTGTTGCATGACTATAATAAGATTGCAGAAGATGCAGAACACAATGAGATTAAGTTACCTCTGAAACTTCAAAATCATCCGGAAGGCAGATTTGAGTACATATTGCCTCTCACACAAGGGGGGAATGTAAGTACAGAGAATATTATTCACGATGTACAACACAATGGAAACTCAGTTGTCTTTACAGCTGACTTGGGTAATGGAGCACAACTCAAACAAACTTACACTTTAGGTGAAGATTATGAAATTGATTATGCCATCAGCACTAATGGGTTAGAGAAAGTTACTCAGCCAAGTACCCAAGCCTTGCAATTTAATTGGGTGCAATATTTAGATAAACTTGAAAAAAACGTCACGTTTGAAAAATATTACTCTACCGTCTATTTCAAGACTACTGATGATGATTCAGATTATTGTAATTGTAGATCTGACGATGAAGAAATTGTAGATGACGAAAACATTCATTGGATATCACATACCAATCAGTTTTTCAATACCTCATTAATAGCAAAATCGGAAATGTTTTCGGGAGGAGTGTTCGAAACTATGATGATGCCAGAAGACTCTGACTATCTCAAGAAGACGACTGCAAGCAGTCAGATACCGTTAAGGGGTGGAAACTTAAATCATAGTTATACAATATTTGCAGGACCTAATGACTTTGATCAACTTCGGTCTTACGGTATTGGTTTGGAAGAAATCATACCATTCGGGCGTTCAATTTTTGGCGCAATTAATAGATGGGTGATTAGGCCTTCATTTAATTTCTTGTCTGGCATTATTGGGAGTAAGGGTGTTGTAATTATTGTGCTCATTTTTATTATTAAAATGTTGCTCTATCCTTTGACATATAAGATGCTTCACTCTCAAGCTAAGATGGGAGCTTTAAAGCCGAGGCTAGAAAAGTTGACAGAGAAATATAAAGATGATCCGCAAAAGAAGCAGGTAGAAACCATGTCAATCTATAGAGAGTATGGAGTGAGCCCCCTTGGTGGATGCATGCCAATGATCGTTCAAATGCCAATTTGGTACGCTCTCTTTAGATTTTTTCCAGCTTCTATTACTTTTCGGCAAGAACCATTTTTGTGGGCTACGGATCTTTCATCCTACGATGTAATAATGAATTTGCCATTTACCATTCCGGCATTTGGATCACACTTATCTTTATTTACATTACTATGGGCTGTAACCACAGTCATGTATACCTACTATAATACAAGACATATGGATATGTCGGCTAATCCAGCTATGAAGTATGTCCAGTATTTTATGCCGTTAATGTTTTTGGTATTCTTTAATAATTATGCATCAGGATTAACATGCTATATGTTCTTCAGTAACCTATTCAATATACTTCAAACAGTGCTTACGAAGCGATTTGTCTTTGATGATGAAAAGATTTTGAACGAATTAGAAGAACAAAAGAAGCAAGCAGCCAATAAACCTAAGACCGGATTTCAAGCTCGATTAGAAGAGGCCATGAAGCAGTCTCAAGAAGCTCAGAAACGACGACAAAGCCAGCAGAACCAAAGAAAGAAAAAGCGCTAAAACGGTAAAGTGATGAATATCAAAGTAGGCGTTATTGGTTCTGGTTCTTTTGGTTTGACCATGGCCAAGGTAATGTCTGAAAACTCTGATATATTGCTCTATAGTCGACGACTTGAAAAAGTGAATTCGATTAATAGTACACGTACACTGAAAGGCATTGCTCTACCAGAAAACATCGTCGCAACAAATGATTTAGAGAAAATCTGTGCGGAGTGCAAATTGATTATACCAGTTATCCCTGCAGCTAGTATGCGGACGCTGTTACAGCAAATGTGTAAGTTTCTTACACCTAGTCATTTTTTGATTCATGCAACAAAGGGGCTTGATTATGATGCTGAGAACACTATAACAAAGGACAATGTCTTTACTATGTCTCAGGTGATTGCTCAAGAGACCTCCGTGGTAAGAATAGGATGCATCTCTGGACCAAATTTGTCGAAAGAAATATTAGCAGGACAGCCAACGGCAACAGTTGTGGCATCAGAATTTGATGAAGTTATTGCCATTGGGCGTCAAGTGCTTAATGGTAAAGCCTTTTTTGTTTTTGGTAGTCATAACATCTTAGGTGTTGAATTAGCCGGAGCATTAAAAAATGTTTTTGCAATTGGCAGTGGACTTTTAGGTGGTCTTGATCTGGGTAAGAATTTGCAAGCCTTACTCATTACTAGAGGCCTCGGTGAAATGATAAAGCTTGGAGAAGCACTAGGTGCACAGACAGAGCCTTTTTTGGGTAGTGCCGGTATTGGAGATTTAATAGCTACTGCCACCAGTGATTCTTCTCGTAACTATACTTTTGGCAAATTGATTGCCAAGGGCAATACCATAGCTCAAGCAAAAGAAATAGTTGATGAAGTTGCTGAAGGTGTACATACACTCAATGTGGTGAGGCAGCTTGCTAGAAATTTGAATATGAATCTTCCAATATGTGAATTTATCTATCATATCGTCTACAATAATTACCCTTTATCCAAAGCACTTGATAAGATAATGTTCTATCCAAGTACTGATGATGTTGAGTTTATGTAGATGAAACTAATTATGAAATAAATCACTTATTAAAATGAATACGTAACTTCACTTCAAATAAGTAAAAACAATTATATGACTTCAAGTAGAAAAGGTAAAACATTTTGGCAAAGACCTGAAGGCACGACCGGGGCTCTTTTTTTAGTAGGAATAGCAGCTTTGATTGGTTATGTTGTTTTTCAGTTGGGTACAGCAATATTGAGTGGTCTACCTATGATTGCTACATTAGGTGTACTCGCTGTGGTAATCTTCTTAGCAATCGACAAGCGTTCCAGAACAGTCATTAGCTACATGTATCAGAGCATCATGCGAAGAATAACTGGCTGGTTTGTAACCATAGACCCGATTGGTATCTTGAAAAATTATGTTTCTGACCTCGAGAAGAATCTGAAGAAATTAAGCAAGCAGATTGGAAATATTAAAGGTCAAATGAGGCAACTTAAGACTATTGTCACAACCAACAATGGAGATATTGAGAAGAATATGATGATTGCTAAACAAGCAAAGAAACTGGGTGATGAAAAGCAAATGGTATTGGCTACAAGAAAGGCTGCTAGACTTAAAGAATCCAATACAAAATATGTTGCACTCCATAAGAAAATGGGAATCTTGTATAGAGTACTCACCAAAATGTATTCAAATTCTGAGATCCTATTAGAAGACACTAAGGACCAAGTCAGGGTCAAAGAACAAGAAGCAAAAGCTATAAAAGCATCTCACAGTGCTATGAAATCTGCAATGTCTATCATTAAAGGTGATCCAGATAAGAGAGCAATGTTTGATCAAGCTATGGAGCACATTGCTGATGATGTGGCAAATAAAGTTGGTGAGATGGAGCAGTTTATGGAGATGAGTAGTGACTTCATGAATAGCATTGACATCCAAAATGGAATTTTTGAAGAGAAAGGATTGAAGATGTTAGAAGAGTATGAAAAGAAAAGCACTTTGATGCTCCTAGGGGGAGCTGAGCAAGCTGAGGATACATTAGAATTAGATGATAGAGAGCTAGATGCTCAAATCAGAGACGCATCTAAAAACTCTGATTACGAAAGTTTATTTGATTAAACCAAGAGTGAGGGTTACTCTCATATATGTGCTATTGTTAGCTTTGGTTTGTTGTAAAAACAACCCACAAGCTACTATAGGTGACTACAAAGTTTTGAGAGGTAATACGATGGGAACCACGTACAATCTGGTCTTCTTGGATGAAGAAGAGAAAGTGAAGGCCCAAGAAATTGACGAACTACTTGCTGAAATAAACCAAGCTGTAAGTACTTACATAGAATCATCAAGTATTTCGAGATTCAATGCTGCAGAAAAAGAATTTGTATTTGATACAAGTGCTCTATCTCAGCATTTCATAAGCAATTTTGAAGCTTCGTGGGATATTTATCGACAAAGTAATGGCCAATTTGATCCAACTTGTATGGGTCTAGTAAATTATTGGGGATTTGGGTATAAACACAAGAAAGCACTTGAAAACATCGATACCTTGGCTATCAAGGACATCTTGGTTTATACCGGATTTAATAAACTCTATTTTAATAATAACAACAATTTTGCTATTACTAAAGAGCATTCAGAAATACAGTTGGACTTCAGTGCAATAGCTAAGGGCTATGGGGTTGATAAAGTGTTGGATTATTTAGTGTCTAAAGGAGTGAAACATGCACTTGTAGAGATAGGTGGTGAAACTAAATCAATTGGTAAAAACAGGCAAGGAAAGCGATGGCGAGTTGGTGTTAATACGCCTTCGCCTCAGGCAAAACTCTCAGATTATCAAGAGGTGGTATTATTAAATGATATGTCCTTAGCATCATCTGGAAACTATAGAAATTACTATGAAATAGATGGTAAGCGTTATGGACACGAAATTGACCCAAAGACTGGTTTTCCAAAAGATACAGAAATACTTTCTGCTTCTATTTTATCAAAATCCTGCATGTATGCTGATGGTTATGCAACGGCATGTATGGTGATGGATATAGAGGACGCCCTCAATATGATAGAATCAGCGGATGGTGTAGAAGCTTTATTTATATTGGGTGATGATACTGGCTATAAGAAAGTCATGACTACTGGTTTTGGGCAGTATCTGATGAGTAAGTAAACTCTTACTCTCTTTTTTTGTTCAATTTGATGTCTAAACATTGAAAATGCGATTTATGAAACGTAGAGAATTTATCAAAGGATCGGCAATTGTTGGAGCAACACTAGCTAGCACAACGCTAGTCTCCGAGTCAGGAATGTATGCAAATACGGAATCAAGAGATATCCATAGAATACTCAACTCTAGAGGTGTCAATGTAGGAACCTTACCAGTTATTAGAGCATTTGCAGGTAACCATACAGACTATATTTCACCATTTGTACTCTTGGATGAATTTGGCCCTGTTTCGATTGATGCTTATGACGATCCTTTGCGTGTAGATGCCCATCCGCATGCTGGTGTTATACCTACGACCTATTTTCTTGAAGGAAGTGGCCATCATAAGGATAGCCTGAATTATGACTTTCAGATAGGGAAAGGTGAGTTTATGATGTTTAGTTCGGGTAGGGGTGCCATTCATATGGAAGAGACTGGCAGAAAGTTGTATGAAGAGGGCGGCCAATACCATGGATTTCAGATTTGGTTGAATATGCCTTCAAAGTATAAGATGATTGACCCAACGACGTCAGTGCACAATGATGGTGAGTTTGCTTTGATTGAAGATGAAAAATATTCCATTAAGGTCATTCTTGGTGAATTGCCAAATGCTAAATCAAATGTGAAGTTGCTGTCCCCTGCATTCTATTATCACATCAAGATGAAAGATGACTCACGCCTAGATATTCCAACTAATCCCAACCACAATGCCTTCATTTATAATATTAGTGGCAAACTTGAACTTAAGAATCAAAAGCAACTCAAAAAGAATCAAATCGCCCTTTATGAAAGAGGTAAGTCAGTAATAAACATCTATAGTGAGTGTGCATCAGAATTCTTACTTCTTGGAGGTCAACCTCTAGATGAAAGGGTCTATTCCTATGGACCATTTGTCATGAACAATGAGGAACAAATCAAGCAATGTATTCAAAATTACAATACTGGAAAGATGGGTGACCCTGAGATGGTTAACTAATTAAAGCAGCGTTTTCTCCTTGCAGCATAGTCTATTTTATCGTAATTGCTTTTGCAAGTGAATAGATTCAGTAGTGGTGTGGTTATTCATTGGTACTCTTTTAGCGACAAATTGAGAGAAGTATATCTGCTTTTATATGTCACAAATACAATCACTCTTAGTTATAGTATCATAAATCTGCTGGCAAAAGATAGGACTGAGCAGCTTGTCAAGAGCTATTAGGTATAGAGTAATCAACGAATAGTTTTTGTTTAAGAAACATGATTATTATGAAATTATATTCTATTGTACTTTTCTCTGTAATTAATTCATTTTGCCTATCTGAACTGATTGGACAACTCAGTATTACTGGAGAAAGAATATCTAACGACTTAGAGTGGATTCGATCAGTTAACAACACCGATATTTGGTCATTTCAATACCAGAATAGCACTAGATTAGGTCTTGGTTGGACATTTGATTTAGAAAATCCAAAATTTGCATTCACTCCTTTAATTAGTTATGAAGTTGGACAAGTTCTTCAAGAGTGGATTGGAGATGGACCTTTCATGGCACCAATAGACGTATATCCATCACTGCTTGGTGATATTGAAGTGTTAAGGTTTGCTGTTAGATTAGACTACCATCCATTTGCTGCAGTAGATGATGGCAAACAAAAATTGCTGGCAAAAGAGAATGTATATATGAGCCTCGCTCCAAATTATTCAAAACACACTTTTTATCTGCTCCATTCTAATAATGGATATACTTCTATGAAGTTTGGATTTGACTTTGGCGCCGCTTATGCTTTTCGGATCTTTTCAAGGCTGGTCATAAGTCCTACACTAGGGCTACGCTATTCTCCCAATCTCTTCTTCGAAATTTTTGATGATCCACTAATAGCCACTCCAGAAGCAGATCTTTTTAGTTTAACCTACGGATTAAATTTCAGGATCAATTTGATTTCGCAAAAACACTAGCTCTTTGCTGCAATTTGTATTTGGGCAAGGTGATGATGACCATGCCATGCATACAAGGATGCATTTTCCGCGAGCGAAACAAGCACTCTACGTTCAGGATGAAAATATTGCTTACTAGTCCAGTCTGATGCATCCAACCCTCCAAGTAACTTGAGGATCCGCTGATGTAACACATTAATAAGTTCTGCTATCCCGATGAGGTTTCTATCCTCTGCATCTGGAGTGTTAACCCAATCATCTTGTTCATAGGGCTTGATAATCGGAGTATTTTCCGTGAGTGTCAGCTTGAATCGCATATAGGAATTCATGTGACTATCTAAAACATGATGCACAATCTGCCTAATGTTCCATCCACCTTCACGATAAGTATTGTCATAGTCAGAATCAGGTATTCGCTTTAATAACTCTAAGAGTTCTTTAGGAAATGCATCTAGTTTGTCGAGATATCCAGCAATCTCTTCTTGCGTATAAGTGCTTTGAGGTTTCCACTTTCCAGTTGGATATTTGAGTTTTTCTATGGCATTCATATTTCTACAATTTGTAAATGAGGATGAGATAAGATATAGTTCTCAACGATGGTTTGATGTTCAGGATTATGCTGAGGACTGAAGTCAGGATTATTTAGGATAAATTCTGGTGTGTCAGGCTCTCTTTCATGTGGATAGATGCTATAGCCTACATATTTGCCAGACTGGATACAGAAGACTACTTTCTCGTAAGGGTTTTGCGTGTATTCTATGATGAGGAAATCTGTTTTCCAGATGGTACCTAAGGACTCGAGAGCTAAATTAACTCTGTCATTATATTCTTCAATATCATCTGCTTGAATACATGCACCTAAGCATTTCTCTACAGTATAGTTAAAGCAATTGGTTTTGCTCTTAGGCTCAAGATCACAGAGCTTCTTACACAGTTCGAATGCTGTAGATAGCATGGATAATCGAGATTTAATCGATTCTCGTGAGCTAAAATTGCCATACTCTTTCTGATCAAGAGGAGCGAGCTCTCCACGTTTATAGATATGCAAACGCTTATAGCCATGAGAGTCTAATTTGCTAGTGATTGAGTAAGGATATGCATTGGTTTTTTGAGCCACATTAATACCTGGTTGATGCGTTTTTATTTCATCTGACTCTAGAAGCAAGGAGAGGAGTTCGCTACCTGTGACCTGATACTCAATGAAGGCAACTTCTCGAAATAACCTATTTGCTTTTCTGCCTTCACCAGAGAAGTGTTGCTTGGCTCTTTTTTGTATATCAATGGACTTGCCAATATATACAATATTGCCATCTGTATCCTTGAAATAATAGACACCACAAGCTTTAGGAAGGCTTTCTATGTCCTCAAGGTTAATATTTTGCGGAAGCTTTGTTTGTTTTATCGTAGTGCTAATAAATTGCTTTACAGCTTTCTTAGTATCAAAGCGCTCCATCGAAAACTTCAAGACTTCAGCAGCTGCTATTGCATCATCTAGAGCCCTGTGCCTATCCTTAACTTTGATGCCAAAATGCTTAATCAGATTCCCTAAACTGTGAGACCTCAATTCCGGAAATGCTTTTCTTGAGAGAACAACAGTACACAGCTTTCTTCTACTAAAAGTAAATCCCAGACTCTTGAATTCATTTTGAAGGAATTGATAGTCGAATCGGACATTATGTGCTACAAAAATGCATCCTTCTGTCATTTCGACGATTGTCTTAGCTACTTCATAAAACTTTGGCGCCTCAGCTACCATGTCTGTTGTAATCCCTGTTATTCGAGTAATAGAAGGAGGTACGCTGCGTTCTGGATTAATAAGCGTACTAAATTGATCAAGAATTTTTTGACCATCAAAGATGACAATGCCTATTTCAGTGATCTTATCACGTCTTGGCATACCACCAGTTGTTTCTATGTCAACTACTGCATATCTTTGTGACATATTACACTTTATCTATATGTATAAATATTTGATATCAATACTCTTAATTAGTCTATGCTGCTCTTGTAAGCAAACAGCGCAAGTCTCGAATACACCTCCATCTACAAAGGTACATATTGTAGATTACCCAACACC
>JAHDEL010000007.1:0-2618 GCA_020628855.1 Saprospiraceae bacterium
ACTTACTCGATTACAGGACAAGGATGTGCTGGAGATCAGATACTTAATCTAACAGTTTCTCCTTCAGGAGTTGATATTGTTACAAATGCAACTATTTGTGAAGGTGATAGCTACACATGGTTAGCTAATAACCTAACATACACAGTAGCTGGACAGTACACTATTCCTGGTGCAGGATGTGGATCTGATCAAGTATTGAACTTGACTGTTCTTCCACAAGGTGATGATGTAGTTACAGCAGCAACTATCTGCTCTACTGAGTCTTATACTTGGGCAGCAAATGGACAATCTTACAATGTAAGTGGTACATATACAATCCCTGGTACAGGATGTGCTGGAGATCAAATGTTAATCTTAACTGTTGAGAGTTGCTTCATTGACCTTTGGTTAGAGAAAGCAATTAGCCCAATAGGTGCATCAGTTGGTGATACTGCAGTATTTACTATTACAGTTGGTAACAATGGTCCAGCTGTAGCAACTAATGTACAAGTGATGGATCAATTACCTTCTGGTTATACTTTCTTAAATGCTTTTGCTACACAAGGAGTATACAATGTGGGTACAGGATTATGGAACTTAGGTACAATGCCAGTACTTTCTGCTCAAACATTATCAATTGTAGTGATTGTAAATGCGTCAGGAGAGTATTTAAATGTTGCTGAGATCATTGGTCATAATGAGCAAGATTCAGATTCAGTACCTAATGATGGTGTAGATTCTGATGGAGATGGTAACGTAGTAGATGATCCAGGAGATGATGATGATGGTGATGCTGCAGGTGTTACTCCTTCACAATCAGGATTATCATTAGGTAACATAGTATGGAATGATTTTGATAACGATGGATTTATCGATTTCAATGAGCCAGGTGTTGGTGGAGTAAGAGTTGACTTGTATGCTGCTGATGCTGCAGGTAATCCTACCGGTCCAATCCTTCAGACTGACTTTACTGGTCCTAATGGTGAATACTGCTTCACTGGATTAGATGAAGGTGATTACGTAGTATCTATCCCAGCTTCTAACTTTGGTGCAGGTAATGCATTAGATGGTTACTTAGAAAGTACAGGTAGAGTAGTAACAGATCCAGATGATGACATCGATCACGTGGATGACGGATTTGATAGTGGTACTGCTTTAGGTCTAATATCTCAAGCGGTAACATTGAGTCTTGGTTCTGAGCCAACATCTGAGGATAACAATCCTAACTCTAACAAGACTGTTGACTTTGGTGTAGTGCCAAATGGTAGCCTTGGTAACAAAGTATGGATTGATACTGATGGAGATGGAGCACAAGATGCTAACGAGAACGGTCTGCCAGGTGTATTCGTTGAGTTGTTCGACTTGAGCGTGTCATCTACAGCACCGATCGCTAATCAGGTAACTGATATTAATGGATGCTACTTATTTACTGGACTTGATGAAGGTGATTACTTCGTAAGATTTACTTACCCAGGTAATTACACAAGCACAGTACCTAATGCAACGAATGATGCTCAGGATAGTGATGTTGATGGAACCAATGGAGCAAACACTACTAGAACAATCACGCTTAGTCAAGGTGAAAACAATATGACTGTAGATGCTGGTGTTGTTGGTGGTGCGAAGATTGGTAACTTCACTTGGGTAGATACTGATGGAAATAACTTCGATCTACAAGATTCGAATGATGTTCCACTACAAGGTGTAACTGTAAATCTATTCTGCAATGATCCAGTAAGCGGACCATACTTAGTAGGTACACAAGTTACAGATGTGAAGGGTGAGTACTGCTTCAACAATGTTGATCCTTCTGGACCTGGAATGACTTACTTCTTAGAGTTTATTCCACCATCAGGATACACATTAGTAGCACCTAACGTAGGTACAAATGATCTAATTGATAGTGATGTTAATCAAGCTACAGGTACTACATTACCATTCATCGTTAACCCAGGTGACTTAAACCTAAGTTTCGATGCTGGTTACACTGTTGTACTATCTCTTGAAAACACTGCATTCAAAGGAGATTACATAGAAGATGAAAATCTTGCGAGATTGACATGGACTACTGATAATGAAGAGAATGTTGACTATTACATCCTAGAGAAAGGATTCAATAGTCCTGACTTCTCTGAGATTGCAAATGTTGACGCTCAAGGTGTAGACAATGCAGAGTATGTTGAATTAGATGAAAATCTAGAAGCAGGTACGCATTACTACAGATTAAGCAGAATCGACAATACAGGAAATGTTGCTCTAAGTAATATCATAGTAATTGAGGTAGAAGAAGTTGCTGCTCCTTATGCAGTGAAAGCTTACCCTAACCCAGTTGTTGATGTTGTTAACATCAGAATTGAGAACTATGATGATAAGCAAGTTGACGTAATGATCTTCAATGCTGAAGGTCAGAAAGTTGAGAGCACGATTTCAACAGGTACTGATGTAATATCAATTGATTGTTCTACATTGACAGTAGGTAACTACTTTGTAAGAACTTCAATCGATGGCGAGGTATTCGTTGATAAGATTACAGTGATTGAGTAATCAGATCCTTTGATCTGAAACTATAAAGAGAAAGGGTCTCGCAGTGATGCGAGACCCTTTTTTATGTATTAGAACTTCGTTAATATGTATATTTG
>JAHDEL010000007.1:2718-122782 GCA_020628855.1 Saprospiraceae bacterium
ATTTCAGAAAAAGCTCACCTCATTCTTCCTACTCATAGACTATTAGATGCAGCTTCTGAAAAAGCAAAAGGAAAAGAAAAGATTGGATCCACGTTAAAAGGAATTGGTCCAACTTACATGGATAAAACAGGTCGAAATGGTTTTCGAATGGGAGACCTCTTTAGAACAGATGCTCAGACCAGATACTCAAAACTTAAAGAAAAGCATCTCAGCTTGCTCAACATGTATCCAGAAGTAGATTTTGATCTTGCAGCAGAGGAAAAAGCATGGTGGAAATCGATAGATGAGTTGAAAAACTTGAAAGTTATTGATACTGTATACTTTATTAACGAGGCTATACGATCTGGAAAAAGAGTGTTAGCAGAAGGTGCTCAAGGATCGATGTTAGATATTGATTTTGGCACTTATCCATTTGTCACATCGAGTAATACTGTGACTGCAGGTGTCTGTACTGGACTCGGCATTGCACCAAAGCTTATTGGTAAAGTCATTGGTATATCAAAAGCATATTGCACAAGAGTAGGTTCTGGTCCTTTCCCTTCTGAGTTGCATGATGAAGTTGGCGAATCATTAAGGAAGGCAGGGCACGAATTTGGAGCTACGACAGGGAGGCCAAGAAGATGTGGTTGGATCGATATACCGCAATTGAAGTATACTATTATGGTGAATGGTGTTGACGAGATAGTACTAACAAAGATGGATGTGTTAGACATTTTTGATCAAGTCGGTATCGCAACCCATTATGAGGTCAATAATGAACAGACTACCCAACTACCTTATGAATATAATTCGGACCTTTCGGTAAATGTAAAATACCTACATGGGTGGAACGATAGTGTAACTTCTTGCAGAGCTGTGTATGATCTACCAGAGCAAGGTAAAATCTTTGTCAATACATTACAGCAGTTACTTGGAGTTAATATTAAGCTTATCTCTGTTGGACCCGGAAGAGATGAAATATTCTATGCTTAATTGTTGGCCTTATATTTTACAGCGCCTCCGACTAGAGTCATTATAACATTACAAGACAGTATTTCTGAATCAGAGCATGTCAGCAAGTTTTGGTCTAGGACTACGAAGTCAGCATATTTGCCCACTTCAAGACTGCCTTTATTCGTTTCTTCAAAAGCAGCATAGGCTGCATCAATTGTATAAGATCGAATTGCTTCTTCTCTAGACATAGACTGCTCTGGAAAGAAACTCTCTCTCTCATAGAGTGGGTGCTTTCTTGTTACGCTTGCATAGAAGGATGCGAGTGGATCGACATCTTCAACCGGGGCATCAGTCCCATTAATTACTTTGACACCAGCATCTATGAGGCTCCTCCAAGCATAAGCCCCTTCTCTTGCTCTCTGCTCTCCTAAACGCTTTACAACAAATGGGGCATCGCTTACACAATGGATAGCTTGCATTGAGGCTATGATGTCCGATTTGGCCATTCTTTCAATGTCATCTGGATGCAGGTGCTGAGCATGTTCAATTCTCCATCTATTGTCTTTGCTTTCTTTGAGTTTAGAATCATAGACAGTGATAGTTTCCCTGTTTGCTTTATCGCCGATCGCATGCACACAAAGTTGCATTTTGTTTTGTAGTGCAATATCTGCAATCTGTTCAACATCTTCTATTGTTGTAGTATTTTGACCGTAGAAGTCAGGCTTGTCACTGTATGGCTCAATTAGCCATGCTCCATGTGCTCCTAAAGCACCATCAAGCTCAGATTTGATAGCATTGCAAGTAAAGTAACCTCCGCCTACATCTTTCATTTTGTAAGCAGAGAGATCGGATTTGAGATTTTCTATTCTCTCTCTAAGCATAACCCAAAGACGAAGCTCTAATTCACCTCGCTCGGCAAGGTCTTTATATTTGGAGATTTCAAAGTCTTTGGTTCCAGCATCTTGAAAAGAGGTAATTCCTTTACTCAAGCATTCTTGTTGAGCTAGTTGAATAGCATCAAGCCAAATACTATCTTTTACTTCTTGACTTTTTGCTGCCAGGTGTCTTTGATAAGCATTGTAAAAGACACGCATAGCATTCTCCTCAAATACTCCAGTAGGTAACCCATTCTCATCCCTGATAATTTTTCCGCCCAAAGGGTCTGGAGTTTCCTTGCTAATGCCGACATATTTCATTGCCCTTTCATTGGCGAAGAGTGAATGACCGCTTGCATGAACTAACATTACTGGATACTCTTCAGATATTTGACTCAATGTAGTATGAGTAGGGTAACCATCATGACTTTGTGTAGGAGCTATTGACCATTTTTCTTGGTGCCATCCCCGACCATAAATCCAATCATCCTCTGCTGTGATTTGTGCTCTTTCTTTTACTTTTTGGACAATCTGCTGCCAAGAAGTATCTATTAGAAAATTCAAAGATTGTAGACTTGTACCTAAGCCATGAAAATGCCCGTGTCCTTCAATGAACCCTGGCATGACGAAATGTCCTTGCATGTCAATCACCTTACCTCCCGCTGTTTTCCATTGATTATCATAGTGCAGCTTGCTAATCTTTTGGTCATTAATTTCTATTGCTTTGAGAGTATTGAGATTTTGCTCTGGACAATAGAATTGTGCATTTGTTATGATAGTGGTTTGCTGAATGTCATGGCTATCATTACAGCTATAGATTAATAAAAGAAAGAAAGTTGAAACAATGGATAATCTAGAAGACACCATGGATATAATTTTTGAGATTGAAACTATCTAATTCTTGAAGTGTTACATTTGCGCAAACACTATGCTTTTGAAAATATTTCGGCAAGATATTGATTTTTTGAATCAGGCGATGACAACTTTTGATTGGCCTAAATCTCCGCAAGGTCTCTATGAGCCCATTGAATACTTGTTGTCTCTCGGTGGAAAAAGAATCAGGCCAGTTTTGGTCTTGGCGACAGCTAGGCTCTTACAAGGAAACTATGATAGGGCTATTGAACCAGCACTTGCAGTAGAGCTATTCCATAATTTTTCATTGATGCATGATGATATTATGGATCAGGCTGAATTAAGAAGAGGGCAAGCGACAGTGCACACCAAGTACAATGTCAATACAGGAATACTCAGCGGTGATATGATGCTCATTTATGCCTATAAATGTCTTGCCAAATTACCTGAGCAATACCAAAGTCCATCTTTCAAGGTTTTTAATAAAATGGCGGAGGAAGTCTGTATAGGTCAGCAAATGGATATGGACTTTGAAGAGAGTTATACTGTTTCTGTCATGGATTATTTGAAGATGATCGAGCTCAAGACAAGTGTCTTGGTAGGTGCATCTATGCAATTAGGTGCAATAGCATCAAAAGCTTCTGAGACAGATGCTTTTCATTGTTATGAATTTGGAAAGAACATAGGCATAGCGTTTCAGATACAAGATGACATTCTGGATACATTTGGCGAAAGCCATGCTGTGGGCAAACGAATAGGAGGTGACATCATTAATAATAAGAAGACGTATCTTTATCTCAAGTCGCTTCAACTCCTTGGAAATCAAGGTAAGGCAAAATTAACCTCCTTATACGCAGATAAATCAAGTGAAGAAGAACAAAAAATTAAAGAAGTAAAGCAGCTGTTTAACTCTTCTGGGGTCAGAGTCTATGCAGATGAACTGAAGAACGAGTATCGATCATTAGCATTGTCACATTTGGATGCAATTACAGGTCTTTCGACAGAAGCAAAGTCTGAATTCCATCATTTCGCTGATTACCTAGTCAAAAGAGAGTTATAAATACAGTTTTCCATTGTACCAGTTTTGTTCGATGGTAGCTCCTTTTCTTTTATAGAAAGATTGGGCTCTTTGATTCCAATCCAAGACTTGCCATTTAGTGAGAATACAACCTAGTGTATTACAATGCTCTATGAAAGCATCAAACAGTCTGTCACCAACTTTCTGACTGCGGTAAGCTTCTCTGACATAGAAGTCTTCCAGATACATCATTTTGCCTTTCCAAGTGCTAAAAGCATAGTAATAGATCATCATCCCAATAATCTGATTGTCGTTTTCGGCAACCAAACAAAAAATCCTGCCATCATTAAATGCAGTATTATAGTCTGCTAGAGTTGCAGTAACAGCGTCAGGCTCTCTTTCAAAGACAGCAAGCTCAACGACAAGATTATAGATCGATTCGATATCATTTTGGTTGCCTTTTCTAACAGTTATTTTCATTGGTTGTAAATGTAAAATAGGTTTGAATTAGTGAGAAATAAATTATACTTTTGCATTCTCTTTGAAAAAAGGGTTTTTTGATAAATGTAAATCTAACGAAATATGCCTACTATAAATCAGTTGGTAAGAAAAGGAAGGAAGAAGATTGTAACGAAGAGTAAGTCGAGAGCTTTGGACTCATCTCCGCAGAAAAGAGGAGTGTGTACAAGAGTGTATACGACGACGCCTAAAAAACCAAACTCAGCTTTGAGAAAAGTTGCGAAAGTGAGGTTGACCAATGGGATAGAGGTTATTGCATATATTCCAGGAGAAGGACATAATCTTCAAGAGCACTCTATAGTATTGTTGCGTGGAGGTAGAGTAAAGGATCTTCCTGGTGTTAGATACACAATCGTTAGGGGAGCGCTGGATACAGCAGGTGTAGAAGGTAGATTACAAAGTAGATCAAAATATGGAGCTAAGACTCCTAAATAATAATTTCAGAGTTTTTTAGAAAAGCGCATGAGAAAAAGAAAGCCAAAAAAGAGAATAATCAATCCGGATCCTAGATATAATGATCCATTGGTAACACAGTTTGTCAATAACTTAATGTGGGCAGGTAAGAAAAGCACAGCATTTGCGATTTTTTACGATGCGCTCGATCTTGTGAAATCAAGAACTGGTGAAGACCCATATGAGACTTGGAAGGCAGCTCTTAACAATATTACGCCGCAAGTTGAGGTAAGAAGTAAAAGGATTGGTGGTTCTACTTTCCAGATTCCAACAGAAATCAGAAATAGTAGAAGAGTGAGTATTGGGATGAAGTGGTTGATTAAGTATTCTAGATTGAGAAGTGGAAAAGGAATGGCAGATAAGTTAGCATCAGAAATTGTTGCAGCGAGCAAAGGAGAAGGAGCTGGTGTTAAGAAAAAAGAAGACACACATAGAATGGCAGAAGCAAACAGAGCTTTTGCGCATTTTAGAAGATAATATTCAGACACTATAACTATAACATTACAAACCTATGTCTAATCTAAAGTTTACCAGAAATATTGGTATTGCTGCTCACATTGATGCAGGAAAGACAACAACAACGGAAAGGATTCTTTATTACACTGGTCTTAGTCATAAAATTGGTGAGGTGCACGATGGTGCTGCAACAATGGACTGGATGGAGCAGGAGCAAGAAAGAGGTATTACTATTACTTCAGCTGCAACAAAGACTAACTGGAATTGGAAAGGTCAGGATTATCCAATGAACATCATTGATACTCCAGGCCACGTAGATTTTACAGTAGAGGTGAATAGGTCATTGAGAGTACTTGATGGACTTGTATTCCTTTTTTGTGCTGTTAGTGGTGTAGAGCCGCAGTCAGAAACTAACTGGAGACTAGCGGACAACTACAAAGTTCCTCGTATTGGATTTGTCAATAAGATGGATAGATCAGGAGCAGACTTCTTTAGTGTAGTCAATGATGTTAAAGAAAAATTAGGTTCTGAAGCAATTCCTCTCCAGGTGCCAATCGGTGCCGAGGAAACATTCAAAGGTGTGGTGGATCTCATCACAGGAAAAGCCATTATCTGGAATGATAATGATATGGGTATGACTTTCGAGGAAGTGCCTATTCCAGAAGACCTTAAGGGCATCGTTTCTGAGTGGAGAGAAAAACTACTTGAAGCGGTTGCAGAATATGATGATACATTGATGGAGAAATTCTTTGATGATCCGGATAGTATCACAGAAGAAGAAATGATTAATGCAGTAAGAGGTGCAGTGTTGGATGCAAAGTTTGTCCCAATGATGTGTGGTTCTGCATTTAAGAATAAAGGTGTACAAGCAGTTTTGGATGCTGTATGTGCTTTTTTACCATCACCACTAGATGTGGAGGCTGTCACAGGAACCAATCCAAAGACTGATGCAGAAGAGGTAAGAAAAGCAGATGCTAATGAGCCATTTTGCGCACTAGCATTTAAGATTGCTACTGACCCATATGTAGGTAGATTAGCATTCTTTAGAGTGTATTCAGGTACACTGAAAGCAGGATCTTATATTCTCAATACCAGAACAGGTAAGAAAGAAAGAATTTCAAGGTTATTCCAAATGCACTCAAATAAGCAAAACTCTGTTGAGCAAGTTAGTGCAGGAGATATTGCTGCAGGTGTAGGATTTAAAGACTTAAGAACAGGAGATACACTTTGTGAAGAAGATAAGCCAATTGTACTTGAGTCAATGGTGTTCCCAGATCCAGTAATCGGAGTTGCTGTGGAGCCTAAGAGTCAAAAAGATCTTGATAAATTGGGTATGGCTTTAGCTAAGTTAGCTGAAGAAGATCCAACTTTCAGAGTGAGATATGATGAAGATACTAATCAGACTATCATCTCTGGTATGGGAGAGTTACATCTTGAGATTATTGTTGATAGATTGAGAAGGGAATTTAAAGTAGAGTGTAATCAAGGTGCTCCTCAAGTTAGTTATAAAGAGGCATTGACGAACACAACTGACCACACAGAAAGGTTGAAGAAACAGTCTGGTGGATCAGGTCTATTTGCTCAAATGAGTTTTGAAATTGGGCCGGCAGATCAAGAATTCTTAGATTCTGATGAGTTTAAGAATGGTAAGACTAGAATACAGTTTGAGAATAAGATTTTCGGTGGATCTATTCCAAAAGAATATATCCCATCTGTATTAAAAGGCTTTAATCAAATGATGGATAATGGTATTCTTGCAGGATATAGCATGGATAGCATGAAAGTAAAGCTCTATGATGGTCAGACTCACGCAGTCGATTCTAAGCCTATTGCATTTGAGTTATGCGCAAAGGATGGATTTAAAGCTGCAGCGCCTTCATGTAAGCCAGTGTTACTGGAGCCAATGATGAAATTAGAAGTAATTACTCCTGAGGAATATGTTGGTAGTGTGATAGGTGACTTGAATAGAAGAAGAGGATTGCCAAAGGGACAAGATCAAAAGTCTGGCGGAGCAGTCTCAATTCAAGCAGAGGTTCCACTTGCAGAAATGTTTGGATATGTTACTCAATTGAGAACGATTACTTCAGGTAGAGCAAGTAGTACGATGGAATTTTCTCACTTTGCGCCAGCACCGAAAGGTATTGCAGAAGAAGTTATTGCAAAGGCGAAGGGAGAAGTTAATGTATAGAAATTAGGATTAGATAAAAAAAAGGGTATCTTTGTGCCCGCAAAAATAAATACTCATTAAGGGTTATGAATCAAAAAATTAGGATTAAGCTCCGTTCTTACGACCACAATTTAGTGGACAAGAGTACTGAGAAAATCGTTAAGACGGTGAAAAATAGTGGGGCCGTAATTTCCGGTCCGATTCCGCTGCCCACGAAGAAAGAAGTATTTACTGTGTTGAAATCTCCACATGTAAATAAGAAATCTCGTGAACAGTTTCAATTGAGGACACACAAACGTCTTATCGAGATTTTCACACCGACACAAAAGACAGTAGACGCATTGTCTAAATTGGAATTGCCAAGCGGTGTAGACATTCAGGTGAAGCTCACCTAAGTTTTTGATTTAAAAGAATATTGTATTAGTCGGTATAGCATATGTTATGCCTGCACCATCAAAATGTATTTTTGATATGAATGGACTAATTGGAAAGAAAATTGGTATGACTAGCGTCTTTGGAGAAGACGGTAGTAATGTCGCATGTACTATTGTTGAAGCATTGCCTAACAAGGTTGTGCAAGTCAAAGATCAGGACAGCGACGGATATAATTCTGTGCAGCTAGGTTATGGAGCTGCGAAAGATAAGAATGTCACAAAACCTATGAGAGGTCATTTTGACAAAGCTGGAGTCGATCCAGTGAAAACACTTGTAGAGTTTAGAGACTTCGAAATTGAAAAAAGAGTAGGAGATAATGTCACTATTGAAGATGTTTTCGAAGAAGGTGATATTGTCAATGCTATAGGCACTAGTAAGGGTAAGGGTTTTCAAGGTGTTGTGAAGAGACATGGCTTTAAAGGTGTTGGAGATGCAACACACGGTCAACACAACCGACAAAGAGCTCCTGGATCAATTGGTGCAGGTTCAACGCCATCTCGTGTATACAAAGGAATGCGAATGGCCGGACAAGATGGAGGAAGAAGAGTAAAAGTGAGAAACCTTAGAATTGTCAAAGTGCTAAGTGAGAAGAATTTGATTCTTGTACAAGGTGCAGTGCCAGGGCATAAGGGATCTTTAGTAATTATAGAAAAGTAGATAAGCATTATCATGAAAGTAGATGTATTAAATATTAGCGGAGGAGTAGCAAAGTCAGTTGACCTTCCTGAAGATATTTTTGGTATTGAGCCGAATGAGCATGCTATGTATTTAGCAGTAAAGTCTTATCAAGCTTCCCAAAGACAAGGAACGCATAAAGCAAAAGAGAGAGGAGAGATTACTGGTTCAACGAAGAAGTTAAAGAGACAAAAGGGTACGGGTACAGCAAGAGCTGGATCAATAAAGAGTCCTGTATTTAGAGGCGGTGGTAGAATATTTGGCCCAAGACCAAGAAAGTATTCTGTGAAGTTGAATAAGAAAGTGGCACAATTAGCTAGAAAGTCTGCCTTTTCGCAGAGATTGGCTTCAGGTAATCTTAAGGTAGTAGAAGATTTTACTTTCAGCGAGCCTAAGACAAAGGAGTATATGTCTGTGTTAGACAATATGAAGATACAGGATGCAAAATCAATTTTCGTATTAGGCGACTATGACAAGAATCTCTATTTATCAAGCAGAAATGTACCGAATTCAAAAGTGATCAACGTAAGCGAATTAAGTACATATGATCTTATCGCAGCAAGAGAAGTGATACTAAGTGAAGGTGCGATAGATAAAATAAAAGAAACATTTGCGTAAGCATAATTGAGTAAACATGAATAATCAAGTATTAATCAAGCCAATTATTTCTGAAAAGTCCGAAAGACTTTCTGGAATGTTAGGTCAATACAGTTTTGTTGTTGACAAAAAGGCAAACAAGTTGCAGATTAAAGATGCTGTTGAAAAGCAGTATGGCGTAACTGTAAGTAGAGTGAATACCGCAATTATGCCTTCTAAATCAAAGAGTAGAAATACACGTTCCGGATTATTGAAAGGAAGAGTGAGTGCCTATAAAAAGGCAATTGTAACTCTTGCTGAAGGAGAGGAGCTTGATTTCTTTGGAGAATAAAAATTAATAGACTGTAGACAATAGTATATTATGGCAGTTAAAAAGTATAGTCCAATTACACCGGGTTTAAGACACAGAGTGAGTAATCTCAACACTGAAGTCACTACCGACAAGCCTTACAAGCCGCTTACAGTAGGTATGCGTAAGACTGGTGGTAGAAATAAAGCAGGGAAGATGACAATGAGGAATAGAGGTGGAGGACATAAAAAGAAATATAGAGTAATAGACTTCAAGAGAAACAAAGAAGGTATGTCCGCTGAGGTGCAGACAATCGAGTATGATCCGAATAGATCAGCATATATTGCTCTTGTGGAATATACTGATGGAGAGAAGAGATATATCCTTGCACCAAACGGATTATCAGTAGGAGATACTGTAATCTCTGGAAGTACAGCTACACCAGAAATTGGAAATGCAATGTACTTAAGCGATATACCAACTGGATCTTCTATTCATGCTATTGAAATGACACCAGGAAAGGGTGCAGCTTTAGCAAGAAGTGCTGGCACTTTTGGTGTTTTGATGGGAAGAGAAGGAAAGTATGCTATCGTTAAGATGCCTTCTGGAGAAGTGAGAAGAATCTTAATGACTTGTAAGGCTACTATTGGTACTACGAGTAATCCTGATCATGGTTTGACAGTGATGGGTAAAGCTGGTAGAAATAGATGGAAGGGTAGAAGACCAAGAGTGAGAGGTGTAGCAATGAACCCTGTGGATCACCCAATGGGTGGTGGTGAAGGTAGAGCTTCAGGTGGACACCCAAGATCAAGAACCGGTATTATGGCCAAAGGTCAGAAAACAAGAAAGAGAAACAAGTTTTCAGATAAATTGATTATTTCAAAGAGAAAGTCAAAATCGAAAAAATAGAATATGGCGAGATCACTAAAAAAAGGACCTTACGTATTCCACAAGCTGCTTAGGAAAGTAGAGAAAGCTCAGGAATCACAAAAGAAATCTGTTATCAAAACATGGAGCAGATCGTCTATGATCATTCCTGATATGGTTGGTCTTACTATAGCAGTGCACAATGGAAAAACATTCATTCCGGTCTATGTTACCGAGAATATGGTAGGTCATAAGTTAGGAGAATTTGCATTAACAAGGACCTTTAAAGGTCACTCTGGAAATAGAAAATAATTTTAGAATACTAACTATCATGGAAGCAATAGCAAAACTGAGAAATGTGCCAATGTCTGCCAGAAAGATGAGAATGGTTGTTGATACGATCAGAGGCAAATCTGTCGAAGAGGCATTGAATATTCTAAAGTATACAAAAAGAGAAGCTGCGGAGTGGTTAGAAAAACTTCTTCTATCGGCAGTGGCTAACTGGGAGAATAAGCTTGATATGGCTCATAGTGCTGATGACTATGACTTAGTTATTAAGACTGCATTTGTAGATGAGGCTGGAATGCTCAAGAGATTTAGACCAGCGCCTCACGGTAGAGCACATAGAATAAGAAAGCGATTAAATCATGTCACTGTGATCGTTGAGAACAACATCGATCTAGAAGAAGACAATAACGAAGAATAAACCTAAAAGTAAAGCATATACATGGGTCAAAAAGCAAATCCAATAGGCAATAGATTAGGTATCATCCGAGGATGGGATTCTAACTGGTATGGTGGTAAAAACTTTGGAGACAAAGTTGTGGAAGATGAGAAAATCAGAAAATACCTCAATGCGAGAATCAATAAAGGAGGTATTGCAAGAATTATCATCGAAAGAACATTGAAGAGAATCACTGTTACGATTCACACTTCAAGACCAGGAATAATTATTGGAAAAGGTGGTTCTGAAGTTGATAGAATTAGAGAAGAGCTCAAGAAATTAACAGGTACTGATATCCAGATTAACATCATAGAGATTAGAAAACCTGAGCTTGATGCAAATATCGTTGCAGAATCTGTTGCAAGACAGCTTGAGAACAGAATGAATTATAGAAGAGCAATCAAGATGGCTATCCAGTCAACTATGAGAGCTGGTGCAGAAGGAATAAAAGTAAGAATTAGCGGAAGATTGAATGGTGCAGATATGGCAAGATCTGAAGAGTACAAAGATGGAAGAACACCATTACATACATTCAGAGCTGATATTGACTATGCATTGCACGAAGCATTGACAGTATATGGATTAATTGGAGTGAAAGTGTGGATTTGTAAAGGAGAGGTATTTGGAAAGCGTGATCTTTCACCGAATGTAGGAATGAAGACAAAGAAGCAGCAAGGTAGAAGAAGAAAATAATTGAATTTGAGTGGTCAGTAATTTGAATTACCTTTGCACCACTTTTTGAAAAAGTTATAAACAAGAGGTTATGTTACAACCCAAACGTACTAAATACAGAAAGCAGCAAAAAGGAAGAATTAAAGGAATTGCTCATAGAGGAAGTACAATTTCATTTGGTTCTTTTGCTTTGAAATCACTTGATGCAGCTTTTATCACTAATAGGCAAATTGAAGCGGCGAGGATAGCCATGACAAGGTATATGAAGAGGGAAGGAAAAGTTTGGATTCGAATATTTCCAGACAAGCCAATTACATCAAAGCCTGCAGAGGTAAGGATGGGTAAGGGTAAAGGAGCTCTAGATCATTGGGTTGCAGTGGTGAAGCCTGGAACAATCATGTTCGAAATGGATGGTGTTCCTCAGGACGTAGCATACGAAGGTTTAAGACTTGCAGCTCAAAAGTTGCCAGTATTAACAAAGACAATAACAAGAAGAGATTACGACGGACAATAAATAGTAAATAATGGCTTCGAAGAAATTTTTAGAATTACAAGACTTTACTGATGAAGAGTTGGCAAATGAGCTCAAAGAGACTCAGGTCCAATACAGTAAAATGAAGTTTGATCACACACTTAAAGGATTAGAGAATCCTTTGGCATTAAGGTCCGTAAGAAGAGACGTGGCTAGAATGAAGACTGAAGCGAGAAGAAGAGAACTTGCTCAAATGGAAGATGCTAAAGAGTCAAGGTCAAAAATTAGAGCAAGAAGAAGTAGACAAAAATAGTCATAAGAAAGATGGAGAAACAAACACATAAAAAGCAGTTAGTTGGTTTAGTCGTAAGCAGTAAAAACGACAAAACAGTGTCTGTGCTTGTCGAAAGAAGGATACAACACCCGATTTACGGAAAGTTTGTAAAGAAGTCGAAGAAATTCATGGCTCATGATGAAAAGAATGAGTGCAATGAAGGTGATACAGTCAAGATAGAGGAGACAAGACCACTTAGCAGAAAGAAGCGATGGAATCTAGTAGAAATACTAGAGCGTGCTAAATAATTATTGAAAAAGTATAGAGTAATATAAGACCATGATACAGCAAGAATCAAGACTGAAAGTAGCAGATAATAGTGGAGCTAAGGAAGTACTTTGTATTAGAGTATTAGGAGGAAGTGGAAGAAGGTATGCTTCTATAGGTGATACAATTGTCGTTTCAGTAAAAAGTACTTCACCAGGTGGAGTAAAAAAAGGATCTGTTTCACAAGCAGTGGTTGTAAGAACCAAGAAAGAGATTAGGAGAAAAGATGGATCTTATATCCGATTTGATGATAATGCAGTGGTGTTACTGAATGCTGGTGGAGATCCAAGGGGAACAAGGATTTTTGGACCAGTTGCAAGAGAATTGAGAGATAAAGATTTCATGAGAATCATATCCTTGGCACCAGAGGTATTATAAAATTATTGAAGAGAAGAATCATGAAAATACACATTAAGAAAGGAGATAAAGTTAAGGTTATAGCAGGTGCTAGTAGAGGGCAGGAAGGCAATGTGCTGGAAGTGCAAAGAGATAAGTACAGAGCTGTAGTCGAAGGCATTAATATGGTAAAGAAACATACAAAGCCTACAAATGACTCTCCAGGCGGTATTGTGGAAAAGGAAGCTGGTATCCACATTTCTAATTTAATGTTGGTTGACCCAAAATCTGGTGAAGCAACAAGAATAGGTAGAAAGGAAGTGGACGGAAAGAGTGTTAGATATTCTAAAAAATCAGGAGAAATTATCAAGTAATGAGTTATACACCATCACTTAGAACATTTTATAAAGATCAAGTTGTCCCTCAGCTTATGGAAAAGTTTGGGTACAAATCAATTATGGAGGTGCCATCATTGGAAAAGATCTGTATTAACCAAGGTATTGGAGACGCTACCCAGGATAAGAAATTGATAGACAATGCTGTCGACGAAATGTCACGAATTGCTGGTCAGAAGGCAGTGGCAGTTAAGGCAAGAAAGTCAGTGTCAAATTTCAAATTGAGAGAGGGTATGCCAGTTGGAGTAAGAGTTACTCTAAGATCTGATAGAATGTATGAATTTCTTGAAAGATTAGTAGCCGTTGCATTGCCTAGGGTAAGAGACTTTAGAGGAATCAATGACAAAAGTTTTGATGGTAGAGGTAATTATAGCCTTGGTATCACTGAGCAAATTATCTTTCCGGAGATAGATATTGATAAAGTAAACAAGATTAACGGACTGGATATCAACTTTGTGACATCTGCAAAAACTGATGTTGAAGCATTAGAATTGTTGAAGTTACTTGGTATGCCATTTAAAAATCAAAGAAACTAGACTATGGCTAGAAAATCACTGATTGCTCGAGAAGCAAAAAGAGAAAAAATGGTTGCTAAGTATGCTGACCTGAGAAAGCAATTGAAGGCAGAAGGTAGATGGGATGAGCTTGATAAATTGCCGAAAAACTCGTCTAAAGTTAGGTTGCATAACAGATGCAAATTAACAGGAAGACCAAAAGGTTACATGAGAAGATTTGGAATAAACAGAGTGACATTTAGAAAAATGGCACTCGAGGGTAAGATACCAGGTGTAACAAAAGCAAGCTGGTAGTTAACATTAAGACTATTTATTAAGAAGTATCATGGCAGTAACAGATAGTATAGCAGATTACTTAACTCGGATCAGAAATGGTCAAATGGCAAAGCACAGGATTGTCGAAATCCCAGCTTCGAAAGTAAAAAAGAGTATCACTGAAATCTTATATGATCAGGGGTATATCAAAAAGTACAAGTTCGAAGATGATGCAGGAAAACAAGGAATTATAAAAATTGCCTTGAAGTACGATAATCAAACTCAGGAGCCTATCATCAGAAAGATGGGAAGAATTTCTAAGCCTGGTTTGAGAAAGTATGCTAGTGTAGATGAAATTCCAAGAGTAATAAATGGACTTGGTATTTGTATTGTTTCTACAAGTAGAGGAATAATGACAGATAAGCAAGCAAGAAAGGAAAATGTAGGTGGAGAATTACTTTGCTACGTTTATTAAAGTAAGAATAATAATAGGATTATGTCACGTATAGGAAATGCTCCAATAGAAGTACCAGCAGGTGTAACAATTGATGTCTCAAAAGGCAACTTGGTTACAGTTAAAGGACCTAAAGGAGAGCTGAAGCAACAAGTTGATCCAGATATGTCTATTGAGATGAATGATGGAGTTCTTGAAGTGAAGAGACCTACCGACCAACAACGTCACAAGGCTATGCATGGTTTGTATAGATCATTAGTGAACAATATGGTTGAAGGAGTTTCGACTGGATTTATCAAACAACTTGAATTGGTTGGTGTAGGTTATAGAGCCTCAAATACTGGTAATCTTCTCGAGTTAAGTCTAGGATATTCTCACCCTATCATGTTTTATGTACCAGATGAGGTGAAAGTTGAAACTATTTCTGAAAAAGGAAAGAATCCTATTGTCAAGCTTGAGAGCCACGACAAACAATTAATTGGGCAAGTTGCTGCTAAGATTAGAGCATTTAGAAAGCCTGAGCCTTACAAAGGAAAAGGTGTGAGATTCCTTGGTGAAGTTATTAGAAGAAAAGCAGGTAAGACTGCAGCTAAATAAAAGTAAGATTATGTCTAAGAAGCTTACAAAAAGAGAAAAGATCAAACTAAGAGTTCGCTCTTCTATTACGGGTAAAGAAAGTTTGCCAAGATTATCAGTGTACAAAAGTAATAAGACAACTTATTGCCAACTACATGATGATTTGAGCGGTGTAACCCTTGCAAGCGCAAGTTCGAAAGGAATGTCAGGTTCTAAGAAAGAACAAGCAGCAGCTGTAGGTAAGGCTCTTGCCGAGAAGGCAAAAACAATGGATGTGTCAAAAGTAGTTTTTGATAGATCTGGTTATGTGTATCACGGAAGAATCAAAGCTTTAGCAGATGGTGCTAGAGAAGGTGGTCTTATATTTTAAAAATTTATCAAGTAAATGGCAAACAAGAAAATAATTAAGCCTGCTGATCTTTCAGAAATGAAAGAAAAGCTTGTAAAGCTCAATAGAGTTGCTAAAGTAACTAAGGGTGGTAGAACATTTAGTTTCTCTGCGCTCGTGGTTGTAGGTGATGGTAAAGGTAAAGTTGGACATGGTCTTGGTAAAGCAAGAGATGTATCAGAGTCAATTGCGAAAGCTGTTGACAATGCAAAAAAGAACCTTGTAGATGTACCAATTATCAAGGGTACTATTCCGCATGAACAACTTGGAAAGTACGGAGCAGGGAAGGTGTTGATAAAGCCAGCTTCTGATGGTACTGGAGTAATTGCAGGAGGTGCAATGAGAGCTGTGTTAGAGATTGCAGGTGTGCAGAATGTATTAGCAAAGTCACAGGGATCAGCAAATCCGCATAATGTGGTGAAAGCAACTATAAATGCATTGACTAAATTAAGAAGTCCTTTGGATGTAGCGAGACAGAGAGGGATTACCTTGAGAAAAGTATACGAAGGATAATATTTACATTGATAATTATTGCATGTTATGGCAAATTTGAAAATCAAATTAGTAAAAAGTCTTATTGGAAGACCAGAAAAGCAAAAGAGAACTGTCAAAGCTTTAGGGCTTAATAAGATAAATTCTGAAGTTGTAAAAATTGACACTCCAGAAATACTTGGAATGGTCAAGAAGGTAAAGCATTTGTTAAGTATTGAAGAAGCTTAACTTGTTTATAATATTTTAATCGAATAAGCGATGGAATTACATAATTTAAAACCTGCAGAAGGTTCTGTAAAAAAGAGAAAAAGAATAGCAAGAGGACAAGGGTCTGGTAAAGGTGGAACTGCAGCTAGAGGTCATAAAGGTGCGAAGTCTAGATCTGGTTGGAGCAAGAAAGCTAACTTCGAAGGTGGTCAAATGCCATTGCAAATGAGACTACCAAAGCGTGGTTTCAAGAATAGAAATCGTGTTGAATATAGAGTATTTAATGTTGCAGGTCTTGAAGCCTTGGCTGAAAAATTTAATGTAACAGAAATCTCTGTAGAGAAACTCTACGAACTAGGTCAAATTAAGAAAAACGATAAAGTCAAAGTATTAGGAAATGGTGATCTCACCAAATCGTTGTCTTTGACGGTGAATGCAGTATCCGCGTCTGCAAAAGAGAAGATTGAAGCGAAGGGAGGTTCAGTTAATATCGTATAATTTCTAAGAATGAGTAATTTTTTTGAGACACTAAAGAATATCTGGAGTATTAAGGAATTAAGAGATAGAATTCTCTTTACACTTTTTATTCTTGCAATCTATAGATTGGGATCCTTTATAGTTTTACCAGGAGTTAATCCTGCAGCATTAGAAGCTGCTACTTCGGGTAGAGGAGCGACAGATATATTGGGATTAATCAATGCTTTCACCGGAGGAGCATTCAATAATGCAGCAATCTTTGCCTTGGGTATCATGCCATATATCACGGCAAGTATCATTATCCAATTATTGGGGTTTGGTGTTCCATACTTCCAAAGACTTCAACAGAAAGAAGGTGAGTCAGGAAGGAAGAAAATCACTCAGATTACACGTCTTTTAACGGTAGCCATTACACTTGTTCAAGGTGGTGGATACTTGACATATATAAGGTCTCAACCTGGTGCTGTTTACGGTGGAGTGAGTGACCTTATCTTTTGGTTAAGTGGAATTATTATTCTCTCTACAGGTACCATATTTGCAATGTGGCTAGGTGAAAAGATTACAGATAGAGGTATCGGTAACGGTATATCTCTACTCATAATGATAGGTATCATTGCCTCTTTACCAAGGGCTTTCTTTGCTGAATTACAAACACAGTTTAGTGGCGGTGGGTTATTCATCTTCATTTTGGAGTTGGCTTTGTTTTTCCTTATTGTCATTGCCACTGTTTTGGTCATACAAGGTGTGAGGCGTATTCCTATACAATTTGCCAAACGGATGGTAGGTAGACAAACAGGATCTGTACCTGTTGCTGGAGCGAGAGATTTTATTCCGCTCAAGGTAAATGCTGCAGGTGTAATGCCAATCATCTTTGCTCAAGCAATTATGTTTCTACCTTTAACTCTTGCACAATGGGCAGGAAGTGATGGTCAGACTTCAGATTTTATGCTTTCTCTAGGAGATTGGAAAAGTGTTCCATATAATATCATTTTATTCTTGCTTGTTGTAGTATTCACGTATGTCTATACGGCATTACTAGTTAATCCTCAACAATATGCAGAGTATCTGAAAAGACAAAATGCTTTTATCCCAGGGATCAAGCCTGGCAAACAAACACAAGATTATATAGATACTCTAACAACAAGAATTACTTTACCTGGATCAATTTGGCTTGGATTAATCACAATCTTACCAGCTATCATAGGTACATTCTTAGGAGTGAATGATGCTTTCGCATTATTCTTTGGAGGAACTTCATTGTTAATCTTGGTGGCAGTTGTACTTGACACCCTTGATCAGATTAATTCATATCTCTTAATGAGAAAGTATGATGGTCTTGTAAAATCTGGTAAGATTAAAGGTAGAAGTGGCATGTCTCCTATTGGGGCTAGCATGTAATTGCTCACATGGCTCAAGTTTATCATAAGACTTCAGATGAAATAGAACTCATCAGGCAAAATTGTATGCTTGTCAGTAAGACGCTAGCATATGTAGGTAGTTTGCTTAGACCGGGAATCACTGGAGCAATAATTGATCAGAAGGCTGAAGAATTTATTCGAGACCATGGAGCACTTCCGGGTTTTAAAAATCTCTATGGATTTCCTGCAACACTTTGTATATCATTGAATGATGCAGTAGTACATGGCATCCCAAGTGATAGAGAGTTTACTGATACAGATATCGTTAGTATTGACTGTGGGGTTTATGACAATGAGTTTTTTGGAGATGCAGCATTCACTTTTGCTTTTCCTGAGGTCAATGATGATGTTATGGACCTATTGAGTGTTACTAATGCTTCTTTGTATTTAGGAATCGAACAAGCAGTGAGTGGTAACAGAATTGGTGATGTTAGTTCTGCTATTCAACAGCATTGTGAAAGGGTACATGGTTATGGTATAGTTCGAGAGTTAGTTGGTCACGGATTGGGGCGTAATTTGCACGAAGGACCTGAAGTGCCAAATTTTGGATCTAGAGGAAGAGGACATAAAATATTAGATGGTTTAGTGATAGCAATCGAACCAATGGTTAACCAAGGACGGAGACAAGTTAAGCAAAGTACAGATGGTTGGACTATTGTGACTAGAGATGGGAAGCCATCTGCACACTTCGAACATACAATAGCTGTAATAGAGGGAAAACCCGATATTTTATCGGATCATTCGATCATAGAAACAGAGCTGAAAAATAACGAAGAAATTAAGAATTTTTCGATAAAAAGTTAGATATTTGCACTCCAATTGAAAATATGGCCAAACAGGACCTAATAAAATTAGACGGAACAATAGAAGAAGCGCTCTCAAATGCGATGTTCAGAGTAAGGTTAGAGAATGACCACTTGATTGTGGCTACTATATCTGGAAAGATGAGAATGCACTACATCAGAATACTTCCGGGTGATAAGGTTTCTGTAGAGATGTCCCCATATGATCTTACAAGAGGAAGAATAACTTATAGGTACAAGTAATAGCGATAATTAGATATCATGAAAGTAAAGGCTTCAATTAAAAAAAGATCTGCAGATTGCAAGATTGTAAGACGTAAAGGAAAACTTTACATCATAAATAAGAAGAATCCTAAATTCAAACAAAGACAAGGATAAGATATGGCAAGGATTGCAGGTGTAGATTTACCCAAGAACAAAAGAGGTGTTATTGGTCTGACTTATGTTTATGGAGTCGGTCGTTCAAGAGCAGTAGAAATTTTGGATAGAGTAGGTGTTGATCATAACTTGAAAGTGCAAGAGTGGTCAGATGAGCATATCAAGCAGATATCTAAGTTGTTGCAGGACGAATATAAAGTTGAAGGAGAGCTCAGAAGTGAAGTTCAGCTTAATATTAAGCGTTTAATGGATATTGCAAGTTACAGAGGACTAAGACATAGAAAAGGTCTGCCTGTAAATGGTCAAAGAACAAAGACCAATGCAAGAACAAGAAAAGGAAGAAAGAAAACTGTTGCTAACAAAAAGAAAGCAACTAAATAATAAATAGACAGCAATGGCGAAAGCAGTAAAAAAAGGAAAGAAGAGAAAAGTAGTTGTTGATCAGGAAGGTGTTGTGACGATTCATGCAAGCTTTAATAATATCATTATATCAATGACTAATAAAGCTGGACAGGTAATTTCATGGGGTTCTGCAGGTAAAGAAGGCTTTAGAGGTTCTAAAAAGAACACACCTTATGCTGCGCAGATGGCAGCAACAAATGCAGCTCAAGTTGCTTATGATGCTGGAATGAAATTCGCAGAAGTTAGAGTGAAGGGTCCAGGTGCTGGTAGAGAAGCTGCAATTAGAGCTATCGACGCTGTTGGTATTAAAGTGACAAGAATTAAAGATATCACACCAATACCGCATAACGGTTGTAGACCGCCAAAACAAAGAAGAGTATAATATTAAAAAGGGGAGTAATCTCCTAATATAAAAAAGTAAACACTTAAGCATCTATGGCAAGGTACCTAGGTCCTAAGACTAAAAAAGCAAGAGCGTTCGGTGAGGCTATTTTCGGCCCCGATAGAGCATTTGACAAGAGGAAGTATCCTCCTGGTCAACATGGTGGTGGTAAGAGAAGAAAGCAAAAGTCAGATTACGCTTTACAGTTGATGGAAAAGCAAAAAGCGAAGTACACATATGGTGTGCTCGAAAGACAGTTTAGAAATTTGTTCAAGAAAGCAAATGCTAAGTCTGGAGTAACAGGTACTGTGTTATTACAATTGCTTGAGTCAAGATTAGACAATACAGTCTTCAGATTAGGTCTGGCACCAACTAGAAATGCTGCAAGACAACTTGTTTCTCATAAGCATATTCTTGTTAATGGTGTATTGACAAATGTTCCTTCGCACAACCTCCGCCCAGGAGACGAAGTGCAGATTAGAAATAAGTCAATGAATCTGGAAGTTATCCAGAATGCATTAAGTGCAAAAACCGGTGTAAGTAAGTGGAGTTGGTTAGAGTGGAATCCTGAGACAAAGCAGGGTAAGTTCATGGCATATCCTGAAAGAGAGGATATCCCTGAAAGAATTAACGAACAGCTAATCGTCGAACTTTACTCTAAGTAATTTAGACGGATCTGGTTCGCATTTTTTAACGCCTTTTATTACAAACTTTAATTCTCGTATGAGCATACTGGATTTCCATAAGCCCAATAAGATTTTATTACAAAAAGCTACAGAATTCGAAGGTTCTTTCGAGTTTAAGCCTCTTGAGCCAGGATTTGGTCAAACAATCGGAAATGCGATTAGAAGAGTCTTACTTTCATCACTTGATGGTTTTGCCATTACTGCAGTAAGAATTGCAGGTGTTGATCATGAGTTTTCTTCCATAAAAGGTGTTGTAGAGGATGTAGTAGATATCATTCTCAATTTGAAGAAGGTTAGACTCAAGCCAATGCTTGATGAGCATGATTCAAATGAAGAGAAAATTTACCTGACAATTTCAGGGAAAGATGAGTTTAATGCAGGAGACATTGAGAATCATACTAATGTATTCAAAGTAATGAATCCTGATCAGTTGATCTGCTCAATGGATACTGCTGTGAATTTAGAAATTGAATTAACAGTATCGAGAGGAAGAGGTTATGTTCCTGCTGATGAGCAAGAAGCAAAAGACCTCGGAATCGGAGTAATTCCAATTGATGCCATCTTTACACCAATCAAACAAGTTGCTTATAAAGTTGAGAATACAAGGGTTGGTCAAAGAACTGATTACGAAAAGCTTGATTTGCAAATTAAGACTGATGGAACTATTCATCCGGAGGAAGCGGTAAAAGAAGCTTCGAGGATATTGATTCAGCACTTGATGTTAATCACGGATGAAAACATCACATTTGATGATGCTTCAAGCCGAGAAGATAATATAGTAGATGAGCACATCTTACACATGAGAAAGCTGCTCAAGACATCTTTAGAAGATCTTGATCTTTCTGTAAGAGCTTACAACTGCTTAAAGGCTGCAAAAATTGATAGCCTAGGTGAGTTAGTCAAATATGATACTCACGAACTCTTGAAGTTTAGAAACTTCGGAAAGAAATCTTTAGTGGAGATCGAAGAGCTACTTGTAACAAAAGGTCTGACATTTGGAATGGACCTCTCTAAGTACAAGCTTGACGAAGACTAGATGAAAATACTATCGTTCTGACCCGACGCAAGTCGGATGGATTATATAATTCTTATTAACAGAACTGAATAACACACAGGTCAGATATATGTGTTCAGTTACTGTGATATAACATTAAGGTCTAAATTATGAGACACGGGAAAAAATTTAACCATTTAGGTAGAAAGGCTGGACATAGAAAAGCCTTACTTAAGAACCTTTCAATTGCTCTTATTGAGCACAAGAGAATCAATACAACTCTTGCAAAGGCAAAAGCTTTAAGAGTGCATATCGAGCCTATCATCACAAAAGCTAAGACGAATACTACACACTCAAGAAGAACAGTATTTAGCTATTTGCAAAATAAACAAGCAGTCACTGAGCTGTTTTCTACAGTAGCAGAAAAGATTGCTGACAGACCAGGAGGATATTGTAGAATTATCAAAACTGGACATAGAAAAGGAGATGGTGCCGAGATGGCAATGATTGAGCTAGTTGATTTCAATACAGTTTATACTAACTCAAATAAAGGGAAAGCAGGAGGTAAGACTAGAAGAAGTCGAAGAGGTAAAGGGGCTGCAAAAGCAGCCACAGCTGCAACAGCAGCTACTACTGCTACTTCTGAAGAAGAATAATTGAAAGGTGAGCATTGCTCACCTTTTTTTTTGCACTGAATTCGTATATGAATATTCATATATATAACAAATCCAAATGTATCTTTGGGCAAACTTGAGCAATGAGTCAAAGTAATGCAACTTTACTATTCGAAGATGGGACGATCTATCGTGGACAAGCTGCAGGAATAAGAGGTACTACCTCTGGAGAGATATGTTTTAATACTGGTATGACGGGATATCAGGAAGTTTTCACTGACCCTTCATATTTTGGTCAGGTGCTAGTTACAACAAACGTGCACATAGGTAATTATGGAACGCTAAGCCAAGATGAAGAATCAGAAACTGTTCAGATTAAAGGCTTAATTTGTAAGAATTTCAATATAGATTACTCGCGCCCTAAAGCTGACAAAGACTTACAGAAGTATTTTGAAGAGGCTGGAATTGTTGCAATACATGGTATAGATACCAGAGAGATTGTCAAGAAAGTAAGGGATAAAGGAGCAATGAATGTTGTAATCTCAACTGAGATTGATGATGTCGAACAGCTTAAGGCAACTCTGAATTCTACGCCTAGTATGGAAGGACTGGAGCTTGCTTCGAAAGTTTCAACGAAATCAGCTTATACATTAGGAGATGAAAGTAGTAGTAAAAGAATAGCTGTTCTAGATTTCGGTACAAAGCGTAACATTTTAAATTGTCTAGTAGATAGAGGGTGCTATCTTAAAGTGTTTCCAGCAAAGACGACTCTTACGGAATTAAATGACTTCAATCCAGACGGCTACTTTCTGTCTAATGGACCAGGAGATCCTGCTTCAATGGATTATGCAATAGCAACAATTAAGGAAATCTTGCTTGAGAACAAACCGGTATTTGGTATTTGTCTAGGACATCAACTCCTTGCCTTGGCTAACGATATTCCTACATATAAAATGCACCATGGTCATAGAGGAATTAATCATCCTGTAAAGAATTTAGTAACTGGCTTTTGTGAAATTACAACGCAAAATCATGGTTTTGGTGTAAGTCCTGAGGCTTTATTAAGTAATCAAGACAAAGTAGAGATTACTCATCGTAATCTAAATGATGACACAATAGAAGGTATTCAAGTGAAAGGCAAACCCGCATTTTCAGTACAATACCACCCAGAAGCTGCTCCAGGGCCGCACGATTCAAGATATCTATTCGACCAATTTGTTGAACTATTAAACTCTAAAAAGTAATGTCAGAAATTATTGAGATTTATGCTCGTCAAATCCTCGATTCAAGAGGAAATCCAACTATAGAAGTTGATGTTCACACTGAGGATGGAAGTATGGGCCGTGCAGCTGTGCCTTCTGGTGCCTCAACAGGAAAGTATGAAGCTGTTGAACTCAGAGATGGGGATAAGAAGCGCTTTCTGGGTAAAGGTGTTACCAAAGCAGTGGATAACATAGAAGGCCCTATCAGGAGTGCTCTTATTGGTGAATTAGTTACTGATCAATTGTTGATAGATAACATCATGCTAGAGCTAGACGGCACCGACAATAAAAAGAAGCTAGGAGCGAATGCAATCCTTGGAGTTTCATTGGCGTGTGCTAGTGCTGCTTCTCAAGTTACTGATCAATCATTGTATAGATATGTTGGAGGTATAAGTGCTGCTACTTTACCTGTTCCAATGATGAATATTCTGAATGGTGGAAGCCATGCAGATAATAGTATAGACTTTCAGGAATTCATGATTGTGCCAGTAGGTGCAAAGACATTTAGCGAAAGCTTAAGAATGGGTGTTGAGACTTTCCACCACTTGAAAAAAGTACTTAAGGATAATGGATACTCGACTAATGTCGGCGATGAAGGTGGATTTGCTCCAAATATTAAGTCTAATGAGGAAGCAATAGAGATAGTTTTAAAAGCAATAAAGAGTGCAGGTTACAAGGCGGGCAAAGATATGTGGATAGCTATGGATGCTGCTGCTTCGGAATTTTATGATAGCAAAAAGAAGGTTTACCATTTTTCAAAAAGTACTGGAGATAAATTGTCTTCGTCAGAGATGGTAGATTATTGGAAGGGATGGGTGGACAAATATCCTATCATTTCAATAGAAGACGGACTAGATGAGGACGATTGGAAAGGTTGGAAAGCGATGACAGAGAGTATTGGTGATAGGGTGCAGCTAGTAGGAGATGACCTCTTTGTAACAAATGTAAAAAGGCTTTCTAAAGGAATTGAGACTGGGTGTGCTAACTCCATTCTTGTCAAAGTCAATCAGATTGGGACATTGTCAGAAACTATCGATGCTGTCAACATGGCAACGAGAGCCGGATTCACTTCTGTAATGAGCCACAGGTCTGGCGAAACAGAAGATACCACTATTGCTGACCTTTCAGTTGCATTGAATACAGGTCAGATTAAGACTGGATCTGCTTCAAGAAGTGACAGGATAGCTAAGTACAATCAGTTGTTGAGAATAGAAGAAGAACTTGAAGACTCAGCCGTTTTCTTGGGTAAGGACGCATTCAAATTATAGATTTTTGTAATTTTACAGAGGTTTATTAGGATCTTATGAAATTACTACAACAGATTTATCAAAGGTTTAGCAACCTTTCGCTAATGAATGGCTACATCCTTGTACTGCTAGTTTTTGCAGTTTGGATGACATTTTTCGACAAGCATAACTTTATTGATCAATTTAAAGTATCTAAGACTTTGTCTTCAATTGAACAAGAGATTGCAGATTACGAAGTGAAATATCAGCAAGCACTTATCGATCAAAAGAATTTAGAACAAAATCAAGAAAAGTTTGCTAGAGAACAGTATAACTATAGCGAAAAAGACGAACAAATATTTATTATTAAATAGCATAAAAGACTAAGGAATCACATGAGCGTACTTGTAGGGAATCATTCAAGAGTTGTTGTACAAGGATTTACTGGAAAAGAAGGATCATTTCATTCTGAGCAGATGATTGAGTATGGTACCAATATTATTGGTGGTGTAACTCCAGGAAAAGGTGGAATGACCCACCTGGACAAGCCTGTATTTAATACAGTGGCAGAAGCCGTTAAGAAAGAAGGGGCAAATACTTCGATAATATTCGTACCACCAAGATTTGCAGCAGATGCAATCATGGAGGCTGCAGATGCTGGAGTTGACTTGATCGTTTGTATCACAGAAGGCATTCCTGTCCAAGATATGGTAAAGGTGCACGACTATATTGCTGATAGAGATGTTAGGCTCATAGGACCAAATTGCCCGGGCGTAATCACACCAGGCCAGGCAAAATTAGGTATCATGCCAGGATTTATACACAACCCAGGTACAATTGGGATTGTTTCTAGATCAGGGACATTGACTTATGAGGCAGTTGATCAAGTTACGAAAGCCGGTATGGGACAGTCTACGTGTATTGGTATTGGTGGAGATCCTATTATTGGTACGACGACCAAGGATGCAGTAGAGCTTTTCATGAATGATCCAGACACAGAAGGAATTGTCATGATAGGCGAAATTGGTGGTAGTATGGAGGCAGATGCTGCTAGATGGATTAGAGAGCATGGTACTAAGCCAGTAGTAGGCTTTATAGCTGGCCAAACAGCTCCTAAAGGCCGAACTATGGGACATGCAGGAGCAATCATTGGCGGTGCTGAAGATACCGCAGAAGCTAAAATGAAGATTATGGCAGATTGTGGCATCCATGTTGTCAAATCTCCTGCTGATATTGGAGAGACAATGCACAGAATTCTAAGAGGCTAACCTCTAGCATAGAAACAAAAAGCATATAGCGACAATGAGAGTATCATTGTCGCTTTTTTATTGTCTCCAATCTCTATGTAATTGAATTATGCAATGTGCTGTGATCAAGCATGACATTGCCTTCCGTCATTTTCTGATGCTTTCAATTAGCTAAAGCCTACATCACCTAAACTCCAAATGAGTTTCTTTGGATGCTGAAGGTTACACCTGTTTAATCAGAAAATCAAGCAAAGCCTAATCGAAGGACTGATTTTCTACTTTAGACTTCTCTACTAATTCTTGATATTCTTCTGAGGATAGACCATCCATGCAATAATCAATAGGATTGACAGCTTTGCCATTGATTCTTACTTCATAGTGTAAGTGTGGAGCCGTAGATGTACCAGAACTTCCAACTGTCCCTATCTTCTGTCCTTTTGTTACTTTTTGCCCAGTTTTGACGTCAATGTCGTTCATATGAGCATACAATGTCTCAAATCCAAAACCATGGTCAATCAGAACATTCTTACCATAGCCTGATCTCCTTTTTTCAACTTTCTTGACAACACCATTGCCAGTAGCTTGGATTGCTGTTCCTCGTGGACATGTAAAATCAATGCCTTTATGAAACTTTTTCACTTTATGGACTGGGTGTATTCTAAAACCGTAACCTGAAAGGTGCCTAATCTTGCGCTTTAATTTATCTTCTTGAATCGGTTTAATAGATGGGATTGCTGCCAACCTTGATTCTCTTTCGACTGCTTTAGTATAGAGCGTATCTAGTGATTTCTTTTGTAAGTTGAGCTGTCGCTTCAATTTTTCTACCTTATCAAGTGAAGTCTCAATAATATCAGTTGTATTGCTGTACTTAGTAAGATATTGATGTTTCTCATGACCACCTATACCTCCTTCCCACATTGAAGAATCTAAAGGAGTCATACCAAATATCATTCGATGCACTTCTGCATCTTTGGTTTGTAGACTGTTCAATTCTTGACTTAATCCATCAATTTCACTAGTGAGAGCATCATAATGTCTTTCCATTTGACCTAATTCTTTAGTTAAGAATTGTTCTCCAGGACTTTGGATAGTACCGTTGAAAATGAGATAAGCAATTGCGCTTACTGTTGCTATTGAGAAAAGCAGTAGGGAATTTTTCATTAAACGAACTCTACCAGGCTTGCTTATTCTTTCAAAGCTTAATGTCTGTTCGTTGTAAACATATAGGTCTTTCTTCATCAGTGTTGGTTATTAGTTGTAGCTGGCAGTTGCCAAAGGCTATACCTATGTTCACAGGGTTGAATGCGAGACAAATGTAAGTGTTGAAAAGTAGAACACAAAATAAATTTAACATATATATATAAATCTCATATCAGCATGAGAATTCTGTATTTACGACAATCCATTTCTATTGCCTCTTTAGCTTGAAATAAATGTCCTATTTTTGTGTTCCATATTTCTAATGCATTATTATAGTGTATAATATTTAACAAACTGAATATCAGATGAATTCGCTGGAGATAAGAGAAAAGTTTTTAGAGTTTTTCAAGTCAAAAGAGCATAAAATTGTTGATTCGGCACCAATAGTCGTTAAGGATGATCCAACTTTAATGTTTACCAATGCTGGAATGAATCAGTTTAAGGATTATTTTCTCGGAAATAAAACACCAGAAAAAAGAAGAATTGCTGATACACAGAAGTGTTTGAGAGTATCTGGAAAACACAACGATCTCGAAGAGGTAGGTAGAGATTCCTATCACCATACTATGTTTGAAATGCTTGGTAATTGGTCTTTCGGAGATTATTTCAAAACTGAATCAATAGAATGGGCTTGGGAACTATTGACTAGAGTTTATGGCCTTGATGAAGAGAGACTCTATGTTACTGTTTTTGGTGGTGATGAATCAGAAGGACTAGAAGAGGATAATGAAGCGGTAGAAATATGGAAGAGAATCGTTCCTAAAGAAAGGATTCTCTATTGTGATAAGAAAGATAATTTTTGGGAGATGGGTGATACAGGCCCTTGTGGACCCTGCTCGGAAATCCATATTGATTTAAGAAGTGAAAAACAACGTGCAGAAAAAGATGGTGCTGAACTCGTTAACATGGATGATCCAAGTGTTATTGAGATTTGGAATCTTGTCTTTATCCAATACAATAGAAAAGCTGATGGCAGCTTAGAACTCTTACCTGAGAAACACATTGATACAGGAATGGGGCTTGAGAGGGTAGTGATGGCAATTCAGTCAAAAAAGACGAATTATGATACAGATATCTTTCAGGATTTCATTGATCAAATAGAAAAGGACTCTGGGATTACCTATACAGGCAAGTATGATGATTCATCCAAAACAGATATTGCAATGCGCGTCCTCAGTGACCACATTCGAGCAGTAGCATTTACAATTGCTGATGGTCAAATGCCAGATAATTCTGGTGCTGGATATGTTATCAGAAGAATTTTAAGAAGGGCAGTCAGATATTATTATTCTATGCTGAAGATTGAAGAGCCTTATCTCCATACCCTTCTTCCTTTATTGGCTAATAAATTCAAAGATGTTTTTCCAGAGCTTAAAGCTCAAGAGAGTTTTGTAAAAAAAGTAATCCTCGAAGAAGAGAAATCGTTTTTGCGAACACTAGAAGGAGGACTCAAGCGAATAGCAAATCTTGATATTCAGAATAATGAATTAGATGGTCAGACTGTATTCGAACTCTATGACACCTATGGTTTTCCGATTGACCTCACTAATCTGATTGCAGAAGAAAACGGTTGGGAGCTTGACCATGAAGGCTTTAGAGAGGCATTAGCTGAACAAAAAGCTCGCTCAAGAGCTGATGCTGAAAAAAGCGTTGGTGATTGGATGAAGGTAAACGATGCAGACTCAACTCAGTTCGTAGGTTATGATTATGACGAATTAGATGATGCCACAATATCTAGATATAGAACTGTAGAAGTCAAAGGTAAACCCACATATCAGCTAGTACTGAATAAAACACCTTTTTACGCTGAAGGTGGTGGTCAAATTGGTGACAAAGGCACACTTGTCAATGACAGAGAAACAATAGATATTATTGATACTACAAGAGAAAATGATTTGATAATACATCATGTTAAAGCATTGCCTCAGAATCCGGCTGGAAAATGGAAAGCAAGTATTGCATCACAAAGGAGACGTGCAATTGAGAATAATCACTCAGCGACACACTTACTTCATGCAGCATTAAAAGAAGTGCTCGGAACACATGTCAATCAAAAAGGATCTTTGGTCAAAGATGACTATTTGAGATTTGACTTCAGTCACATGCAGAAAGTGACAGACGATGAATTAGAACAAGTAGAATCTATAGTCAATCAAAGAATCCAGCAAAATATAGAGCTCAAAGAAGATCGAGAGATACCGCTTGATGATGCCAAAGAAGCTGGAGCGATGATGTTATTTGGAGAGAAATATGGAGATATGGTCCGCATGATAACCTTTGATCGAGACTATTCTGTAGAGCTGTGTGGCGGTTGTCATGTCAACGCGACTGGAAGAATTGGCTTGCTGAAAATATTATCAGAGACTGGAGTGGCTGCAGGTGTCCGAAGGATAGAAGCAGTAACAGCAGGATCAGCACTTCAATATTTTAATAGTGAGTTAGAGCAGTTGAATACTGTCAGAAGTCAGTTTAAATCCAAATTGCCAGTCCAAGAATCTGTTGCGCGTCTGATTGAAGAGAATAACAAATTGGAGAAAGAAATTGAAAAGCTCAAGCTTGCAAATGCATCAGCAATTGCTACAGAATTAGCAGAAAAGGCTGTGGATCATAATGGGCATAAATTATTGATTCAAAGGATTGATATTAATGATTCCAAAATTGCCAAAACCATGGCTTACAATCTCGGGGACAAGCTTGGCTCAGCAGTTATCTTGTTTGGTTTGGTTGCTAATGATAAGCCTCAACTTGTGCTGTATGTATCTCAGGATTTAGTCAACTCCAAAGGCTATAATGCGGGAACTATCGTCAGAGCTTTGGCAAAAGAAATTAAAGGTGGAGGTGGTGGTCAACCACAATTTGCAACAGCAGGTGGTAGTGATATTTCTGGCTTAGATAGAGCATTAAGTAGTCTTAAGGCATCACTCTAGTTTTTCGAAAATATATCCACCCAAGGTTGCGCCCCAAACCTGGTTGTCATCGCTATCAAAGCCTTGGTCCCAGCTTTCGATTCTATCAGAATATATGCTCACTATTGAAGTGGCATAGGATGCACCTCGTAAACTACTTTTACAATCTTTTTCATTTGTAGATCCTTTCCAACCATAATCTGTTGAGTCGAGGTATACAGCGCAACCTTCTCTCAGTATTAGCATGTCTGGAGAGAATTGATCAAAATACTGTGTGTTCTTCCATTTGCCGACGAATTCCTCGGGGTTTGGTAATGTATAGACTATAGAGGCAATTCTCCCATTATCCTGGATCAACTTGTACACTCTTTGGCGATAAGGACTTTCCTGCTTGTTTGCCAATGCTTGTTCGACATAGAGGTAATGTTCTCCTGTGGATTGCCAGATTGGGTACATATGCAAGGAGATATTGTAATAATTGCTATCTCTTTCAGCTTGAGAAGAGCTATCATAAGAACCAATCATCACCTGCTGTACTTGATCTAGTTTATTTATCTCAGTCGCTTGAGATTGGATAGCTTTCTTCTGAGTATTGCAGGCTAGAAGACTCAGGGTTAGTAGAATAACAGAATACAATGGTAGTCTATGCATGGTATTGGATTTAACTAATTTTATTTAAGTTACTTTCGCAACATCCTTTCCGAAAAGATGTTTGTTTAGAGTAAAATTTATCAATTGAAACACCTCCTTTATCTCAATAAATACTTTGTCAAATATAAATGGCATTTATTATTCGGGACAATCTTTGTGTTGTTATCCAATTGGTTTAAGATCAAAATACCTCAAACAATTCGTGAGGCACTCAATTTTATATTTTCTAAAGTAGAAGAAGCAAAAGCAGGCAGTATTGAAGGTGATTTTGCTCAATTATTCGGAGATGACATACTGAAGTATGCTCTATATGTCATTGGATTTGCTGCTATGATGGGAGTATTTATGTACTTCATGAGACAGACAATAATTGTGATGTCTAGACTCATTGAGTATGATTTAAGAAAGTCAATTTTTAAGAAGTACGAAGCCTTAGATTCTACATTCTACAAAACTAATAAGACAGGGGACCTCATGTCAAGGGTGGCAGAAGATGTCAGTAAGGTTAGAATGTACTTAGGCCCTGCCTTATTATATGGTATTAATCTCCTTGGTCTTTGTGTACTAGTCATCTATGCTATGCTTAAAGTCAATGTACAGCTCACATTGTATACCTTATTACCCTTACCTTTTCTTTCTTTAGCGATTTATTATGTCAGCAGTCTTATCAACAAGAAGAGTGAGCGTATCCAGCAACAACTCTCAACATTGACTGCTAGCGCTCAAGAGGTCTACTCTGGAATACGTGTAGTTAAGTCGTACGGTTCTGAGGATAGATTTAGAAATTTCTTTTCCGAAGAGTCAGAAGTTTTCAAAGAGAAGTCTATGGATCTAGCAAGAGTGAACGCTTTGTTTTTTCCAACAATGATTTTGATTATCTCATTAAGCACATTACTAACTATATACGTGAGCGGTCGATTGGTTGGAGAGAATGCAATTGAACCTGGCACTATCGCTGAGTTTGTGATTTATGTCAATTATCTAACCTGGCCTTTTACATCGATTGGTTGGATTGCATCTATTATCCAGCAAGCAGATGCCTCTCAAAAGAGAATTAATGAGATACTGGAAGCACCAATAGATATTCTCAATACAGGACAGCTCAAAACAGAACTGCAGGGACAAATACATTTTGACAATGTTTCCTTTACTTATCCTGATACCGGTGTCAAGGCATTGGATAGGGTGACTTTTGATTTGAAAAAAGGGGAGAAGCTTGCAATAATGGGAAAGACCGCTTCAGGAAAAAGTAGTATTTGCGAATTGCTTCTCAGAATGTATGATGTATCATCTGGAAAGATTCTGTTAGATGGTCAAGTATTAAATGATCTAGACCTCCACAGCTTAAGAAATCAAATTGGATATGTACCACAGGATGTCTTCTTATTCTCGGATTCAATAGCTAATAACATAAAGTTTGGAAAAACTGCAGCTTCAATGCAAGCAGTGGAGACTCTGGCAAAGGCTGCAGCAGTGCATGAGGACATTATTGGATTCCCAGAGGGATATGCTACAGAAGTAGGTGAACGCGGTGTGACATTATCTGGAGGTCAAAAACAGCGAATTTCTATAGCAAGGGCTTTGATCAAAGATCCTGAGATAGTCTTGCTAGATGATTGTCTTTCAGCAGTAGATACTAATACTGAGAAGATCATACTCGAATACCTCAAAGAAGAATTAGAGAATAAGACAACTATAATTGTCACACACAGAATATTACATCACATCACTTTTGACAAAATACTCATACTAGATGAAGGAAGAGTGGTTGAGTATGGAAGCCCAACAGAACTTCTCCAAGCAGGGGGATCTTATCATACAATGGTTGAAAATCAGAAATAATAAAAGATGAAGTAATTTCGATATAATGCACTTTACTTCCTCACCTTATCAAAAAATTATTAGTTTAGCTACATTATTCAACCAAATCTTACACAAGTGAACGAAGAAAATAGCAGATTTGAAAGTGTCTATTCCTCAAAAGTAAGAGCAGGAAAACGGAGAACATACTTTTTCGACGTGAGACAGACAAAGGGAGGCGATTATTATATCACCTTGACAGAGAGTACGAAAAAATTCAATGATGATGGATATGAGCGACATAAGATCTTTCTTTACAAAGAGGATTTTAATCGTTTTCAAAAGAGTTTGGGTGACGCAATTGATCACGTAAAGACAGAACTCATGCCAGATTTTGAGTATGATCTTTATGAAAAGAGACAAGCTGAATGGGAGGCTCAACAAAAGGCCTTAGCAGAAGAAGGTGGAGGCGGTGATACTACAGCTGAGTCGAAACCTGCAGAAAATTCAGACGAAGATATTTCATGGTAATACGGAAATAAAAAAAGCGACAAGGAATTCCTTGTCGCTTTTTTTATAAGTTATATCTTCTAATTAAGAAAGCTTGCTGATGTGCTTAGCAAGTTTACTCTTCAAGTTATTTGCTTTGTTCTTGTGCCAAACATTCTTTTTAGCAAGTTTGTCTATCATGCTCACTACCTTAGGAAAAAACTCCTGAGCTTCCTTAGCAGTTTCCATCTCTCTTAATTTATTGATTGCAGTTCTAGCACTCTTTTTATAATACCTGTTTTGCAATCTTTTCTTCGCGTCTTGTCTAATTCTTTTTTTCGCTGAAGCGTGGTGTGCCATTATTTACAATTTTTAATTTGGAGTGCAAAAGTAAAGTAAATTTTAGTTAAACCAATGATTACTTCATGAATTTCGTAGGTGTTTTTGGACTGATCATGTTAAAGAATTGAAGTTAGTACGAAGTTTGCAGTGAAATTCTCATAAATCTTGTGAACTAGCAATACATTTGTATTTGTGTAATATTACACCATACACACTTGTAATTATTTACATATCTCATGAATAACTTGTCTTATATCTGGAATGCAGAGCCTGCGTATATAGATTCACTCTACAGAAAATATGCTGAGGACCCTAATTCTGTGGATGATAATTGGAGACTCTTTTTCGAAGGCTTCGAATTTAATAGCCCGAATGGAAGCAGTCCGAACGGTACATACAGTGAAGGTGTCACTAATAGCAAAGAATTTGCTGTGATGGGTATCATTCAAGGGTTTAGGAGCAGAGGTCATTTGCTCTCCACTACCAATCCAATTAGACAAAGAAAAGATCGTACTCCGAACCTTGACCTCAATGATTTTAATCTATCAAAAGAAGATCTGAAATCTACATTCTTGGCAGGAAATGAGATAGGCTTAAACAATGCATCACTTGAGCAAATTATCTCAAGACTAGAGAGTATCTATTGTGGTAACATTGGATTTGAGTATGCACATATAGAGAGTCGAGCTAAACGAAGATGGTTAAGAAGTAAGATAGAGTCAATGGATCCACAGAATGGCTATGGACTTTCTCTTGATAAAAAGAAAAGAATTCTCTCTAAGTTAAATGGAGCTGCCATTTTTGAAAAATTTCTTCACACCAAATACATTGGACAGAAAAGATTCAGTCTTGAAGGGGGGGAGAGTACAATTCCTGCATTGGATGCTGTTATTGAGAATGCTTCGCAATTGGGAGTTGAAGAGATTATAATTGGTATGGCCCATAGAGGAAGATTAAATGTTTTAGCAAATATCATGGGTAAGACCTATGATCAGATCTTTTCCGAGTTTGAAGGCACAGCCTTGCCTGACCAATCATTCGGAGATGGTGATGTAAAATATCATTTAGGTTTCGAGTCTCAAGTAGCTACAGGAAATGGTAAAGAGGTCCAACTCAAGCTGACTCCTAATCCATCTCATTTAGAAGCGGTTAATACTGTTGTTCAAGGATTTTCAAGAGCAAAAGCAGATATTTTATATAAGAGTGATTATGATAAGATTCTGCCTATTCTCATACATGGTGATGCAGCCATCGCAGGCCAAGGAATTGTGTATGAGACAGTACAAATGAGCCAACTTGATGGCTACTATACTGGAGGTACCATCCATTTTGTCATTAATAATCAGATCGGCTTTACGACTGATTTTGATGATGCAAGATCATCGACATATTGTACTGGGGTTGCTTCATTGGTACAAGCGCCAGTATTTCATGTAAATGGTGATGATCCGGAAGCGGTAGTCTTTGCGATAGAGTTAGCAACACAATACAGACAAGAATTCAACAATGATGTCTTTATTGATATGGTCTGCTATCGTAAACATGGTCACAATGAAGGTGACGATCCAAAGTTTACTCAGCCATATCTATATGACTTAATTGGCAAGCATAAAAACCCGAGAGAAATCTATGTTGATATTCTCACAAAAAGAGGAGATATAGAAGAAGAGCTTGCTACTAAACTCGAAAAAGAGTTTTGGAATGTTCTTCAAGATAGGCTGAATCTGGTAAAGGAAAAACCTACTAAGTATGTCTATCAAACACCAGAAGAGGCTTGGCGAAAACTCAAATTTACAACTGATGTAAAAGACGCTAAGACAAGTCCAAAAACGGGAATAGCAAAGAAGCAGCTAGAGCAGATATTTTCACATCTTTTGGAATATCCTGATGGGTTAACGCCTTTGTCTAAAGTAGAGAGACTCCAAAAAGGTAAGAGAAAACTGCTTGATGCAAATAAGGTTGACTGGGCACTAGGAGAATTAGCTGCCTATGCTTCTATCCTCATGGATGGAAAAGATGTGAGAATGAGTGGTCAAGATGTAAAGAGAGGCACATTCTCACATCGACACGCTATTTTTAATGATAAGAATACTTTTGAAGAATTCAATCGACTTGATGGTATAGCATCTGATCAAGGTAAATTTAGGATATTCAATTCCCTATTGAGTGAATTTGGTGTATTGGGTTTTGAGTATGGATATTCTTTAGCAAATCCACATAGTTTAGTTCTTTGGGAAGCCCAGTTTGGTGATTTCTATAATGGAGCACAGACTATGGTAGATCAGTTTGTGAGTGCTGGTGAAAGTAAGTGGCAAAGAATGAGTGGTCTCGTGATGTTACTTCCACATGGTAATGAAGGGCAAGGACCTGAACATTCGAGTGCAAGATTGGAGAGATTTCTCCAGATGTGCGCAGACTTCAATATGACTGTTGCGAATATCACAACACCGGCTAATCTATTCCATGCTTTGAGAAGACAGCTAGCAAGGAATTATAGGAAGCCACTTGTGGTGATGTCTCCAAAATCACTATTGAGACACCCACTTTGTGTTTCTGCAAAAGAAGATTTTCTTACAAAAACAGGTTTCCAAGAAGTCATCAAAGAGGATAAAGTAACACCTGCAAAAGCAAAGAAACATATTCTGTGTACTGGAAAAGTATATTATGATTTGCTTACGCATCGCAATAATGATCCTAAGTTAAAAGATGTAGCGATCACGAGGGTTGAGCAATTGTACCCATTTCCTGAAGCTCAAGTCAATGCAGAACTAAAACGTTATAAAGTTCCAACGGTCTGGGTACAAGAAGAAAGTCAAAACATGGGAGCTTGGCAATATTTGTTGAGATACTGGAGAAAGACCGACATTGACGTGGTTAGTCGAGATATTGCTGCTTCACCTGCAACAGGATTTAAGAAAATTCATGATGCACAACAAGCGAAGCTGATGAAGGAAGCTTTTAAGATTTAGTTGCCGTAGTAATAGACTATTGAAACTCCCATACTAATAAATCTGTCAGATTCATTATTAGACCCTGCACCAATATCATTGGCAAAATCCTCTAATCCAATTTTAGCAAGAGGGTAGACATAATAAGGAATTAGGGCAATTGGTGTTCTTGCATCGGGTGAAAGAATGATGAGTAGTTTAGCAATTGCCAGATATTGGAATTGTTTTTCTTCAAACAAGTCAATCTTCACATTTGATCCTCCAATAAATCTACGAATCCTCAGATTTCTCCTCCCGACTCCAAGACTAAAAACAAAATTGTCAGAAATAAAAGACTCTAAATTGAGTGAAATGGTATTGATGTTATAGAAGTATTCCTTCTGTATTAATGATTGGGTGACTGGATGTTCGCCATTCCCTGTGCGTTTTCTCAGTACATTTTCCCAAGTAACATCTAGTGCAAAATCTCGCATTTTGTATCTGGCTCCAATTTGTAATCCATTGAGAAAATGAAGATCAGGCATGGGGTTTTGCAGTCTAACCATTTCAACATCAGTTAATTGGTCATTAAATGCTTTGACAATTGAATTGTGCTGAGGCGCCGGAGTATAGAGAGAAGTAAATCCAGCCTTGATATTGAGCTGGGCATCCATGGATAGATAGCAAAGGCAAAAGAGGACCATGACTATGCTTTTTCTATTGAATGACTGTATTGTTTTCATTTCTGTGATAAAGGTAAGGAAGACTTAGCTTAGTCTAATGAGACCTTGGTCGAATCTGTATTTTGTTGATATTGCTTCATCAAAGGTATAGAGATATAAAATTTAGATCCTTTGTTTTCTTGACTCTCGAAATACAGACTGCCATTAAATACTTCAATCATATTTGCTGAGATAGCTAATCCTAATCCACTTCCCGAACTTTTTGTCGTGAAGTTTGGTCTGAATATCTTATTCTTTTCAGCATCTGGTATTCCTATACCATTATCCGTCACTTTGATGATTGCATTCTCTTCTTCTTTATATAGGGCAATAGCTATTTTGCCTCTCCTGTCATTTGGAATTGATTGGATTGCATTCTTGACAATATTGTTAAGTATGCTGATAATATGATTTTTGTCAGCAAATACAATGTGGTCTTCAATTGGGATTGAAAGAGAGATATCCATATCATCTCGCTTTCTAAAGAGATCATGATTCGTCTCAACTACTTCATTCAGATTTACCTTCTCATTAGTTGCTTGAGGCATTTTGCCGAAGTTTGAGAATGCACCTGCAATTTCAGCTAGATTATCTATTTGTTCAATCAGCGTATTGCTAATCCGACGTACGAGTGGTAACGCTTGTTCTGGGTCTTTCGAAACTGCTCTTTCAAGATATTGAATACTCAGTTTCATAGGTGTGAGAGGATTCTTTATCTCATGGGCTACATTCCTGGCCATCTCTTTCCATGCACCATCTCTTTCTGTCTTAGCTATTAATTTGGCACTGTCTTCCAACTCATCAATCATGACATTATAATTGTTGATGAGTTTACCAATTTCATCATCGGCTTTCCAGTTGACAGGATTATTCTTTCGATTCAGTTTGATTTGAGTCATTCGCGTAGCTAGGGTCTCCAAAGGATCAGTGATAGATCGAGCAATTGCTAAGGCTACGGCTCCAGCAATTAAGAATAGAAAGACATAGACATTCAATAAAGTTCCTAGATAATCAATCACACCAAGAGTGGAGTAATGGTCCTCTTTATGATGAAGACTAGCATAGGCTACAACACTACCTTGATTGCTCTTTATTGGGAAATAGCTCAATTCTTTGTCATCTGACTTCAAGGTTAGAGCATCATCTTGCTGGAGTTTATTGAAAAAATAATACGCCAAGTAAGGGATTTGCAATTGTGATCCTTCATTGACAGAAGCACCATACTTGCCATAGATATCTATATTGGTTCGATGGATTAACTCTAGCTGTGGTCGTATGTTTTCTAGAATATAAGGGGCTCTAGGCTCATCACTTTCATCCTTTAGATACCAATGAAGGTTGTTCGAAACCGTATTTATTCGTTGTTCTATTTCAATGTTCTTATTGTTCCTAATTTGATTTTGAAGATAGATTGAGGTGATGGTTGCTATGGCTATAAATGAGAATATAACCATACCTACAATAATAATCTGAATACGAGTACTCAAACTGGTATCACTGCCAAATCTCAGCGGTAAGAATTCAGGTAAGAATTTCCATACGCTGTTGATGAGCATAAATAGTATGACCAAAAAAGTCAACAGGCAGAAAAAGAATGAAAATAGAGTAATTGGTTTGAGTATACTCAGTATCGGTTTGGAAGTGATTAGTACAGTATCCTCATAGGGCTTGAATTTGAGAAATACATTTTGATTAGACAGAAGTCGACCTGCTTTAGCATTTTGGATTGCAATGATTTCTGAATTCTCAAGATTAAGGTCATTTCTCAGGATGTTACCATCTCGGATTATTGTCAAAGGCAAGTCAAAATCACTATTTGATTTATACCGTTGGTAAGCTATTTCGTGTGTTATTTTTCCTTTGCTACTTTCAACAGTTGTTGAAAATATGTAGCTATTGTTTATTGGATCAAATTGCCAATTTCCTTCTAAAACTCTCACAGCTGAATTTGATGTTGGGTTTGCTAAGAATGTCTGATCTGAGTAGATCGACATACCATTTTCTAGTGTCCCTGTTAATTCTATGGTGAGATGATCAAGTTGGCCAAACGAATTTTCAATTAAGTCAGCTTTGTCAATTATTCCAAGACTTGGATGGTCTTCTATTTTTTCTAAGAATGTGTTTTGTTTAACACCATGCAGCGACTTAATATCTTGGAAGATATCGTCGTCAAATGCATGATAGTAAGAACTGAGTATTACCTCTTTGTTTTTAATATCTTTTTGATAGTCAAAGCCAAACAACAATATTGAGAGGAAACCAGATATGACAACCAGCCAAAGGATGAGCCACGTTATATTTTTTGCCCCTATGTCATAGTATAAATCACTCAGAGTTAAATAAGTGAGAATAAATAGAGGTAATAACCAAATTGGTTTGATCCCAGCAAAACTTGACCCAATCAACATGATAATTATTGCTATACTTACAAACCCCCCATATTTCATCCATTGTCCTAACTTACCAGAGAGATGTATAAGGAGTTGACTCCTGATGAATATCAGAAGTGTCCAAGAAACGATACATACTAAGCTAACGCCTTCAATTATTGATATCGAGGAAAGTTCATTAAAGTTTATATCAACAGAAGGAGATTGTACAAATTGATAAAAGGAAAGTATAACAGCTGTAAACAGAAAGACAGTTGAAATTGCTTCTCCAAAATAAGATAATGATGGCTTATCTTCTTGAGTCATCAGATTTCCTGAGAAAAAAGCGAAGAACGCAATTGTGAGTAACACTAAGTCAAAAGGTGAGTTCGCCCAACTGGTTAACATCAGACTAGCATCATTAAATAGAGTGAGACCTTCAGTGTATAAACTATTTATCGTGTAATAAAGAATGTATCCTACAGGAACTAACACACAATGCAACCTAATATCTTGTTGAGAAGCGAAATACAAGAAAAAGAGAAAGCTTAAGAGTAAACAAATTATCGATAGCCATTTGAGAACAGGGCGTTTTGCCGCTTCCTTGTAGATTAGGACTAAGTTTTTCTCGTTGCCCTTAAGAATGAGGGTGCCATCTTGACTAGCTAAGTAAATACCTTGCAGGTTTGGGACAGGTAGATTGAATACAGCATTTTCATCAATTGCCTCCCATCCAATTGTCACCTGACTGCCTCCAGGAATTTGTTTTGATTTTACGATATGACAGTCTTCCAAGTTTCCTACCCATGAGAGTAATTCACCATCCTTTGATTGGTATTGATAGGCAATATGCTTAGGTAGCCGAGAAAGTACTTGTTCTATTGATCCTAAGTCTTTGGTATTTTGACTTCCACTTATTGCGTTAATCGCAGAAATGATGGTCCTTTCATCGTTGTTCAGAAACGACAGCATTGCGGATTTATCTTGCTCAATGGCAATTGGAAAAGAGACAACTTTACTCAATCCTAAAGCTACCAGCAATAAAGTGCCTGCAATAATTAAATATCCTATCTGCTTCACATCTGCGATTATTGACACAAAATAAGCCTTTTACACATTAAAATATAATTTAATATGATGCTTTTAGACCATACTTTTTTATTTTTTTGAAGAAATATTGCAGGCTTTGTAACTTTTATAATTTTAGTATCGTACTAACAGTAATTCAAAGCAAAACTTCAACATTGTTGACTGTACAAGAATATAATACCATTGTTAAGCTGTATTCAGATAATGTCTACAGATATATTCTCAAAAGCACAGGGAATCCAATTGAGTCAAAAGATATCATGCAGAATGTGTTTTTGAAGCTTTGGCAGAATAGAAATAAAGTTGAAGTTGAATACGCTAAAGGTTTATTGTTCAGAATGGCAAAGCAGAATATAATTGATACATATAGAAGTAATACTTCAAGAAGAGAGCGAGAGAACATTGCAAATCAAAATCTATCTACCAATGGAAATAGATATGATACAAAGCAACTGCTTGATCAAGCCTTTGATCAACTTAAGCCAGAAGAAAAAACAATAGTCTTATTAAGAGACTACGAGGGATACAGCTACGAAGAAATAGGCAACATTCTCGAAATTCCTTTATCGAGTGTCAAAGTCAACATATTCAGAGCTAGAAAGAAATTGCAAAGTTTATTAATCACATTAGAAAACGAAGTCTCCTAATGAAAAGACCACAAATACATATCGAAAATTATGAGGAGTATGTTATCGATTTTATTGAGAATTCTTTGACTACTGAACTGAACGATGCAATGGTATCTTTTCTAAACTTGCATCCCAATATTGCAGAAGAGGTCATGAGCTTTAGAAATATTCAGATGATTCCAGATCAGTCTGTTATCTACCCTGAAGTAGAAAGTCTCATGAAGAAGCCAAGGAGCACTTTTTTCTTTCTTAAGCGATTCTTGGTCGCTGCTACAGTTCTTGCTCTCATAGGAGTTGGCCTTTATACAATATCAAACACATCGAATGATATAGTTACCGATGAAATATTGGTTGAGGATGAGTCGACTACGATTAAAGAAAGTATTCCTCAAGTAAGTACTGCTGATGCTGAGCCAATAGAAACAGTCAAAGAAGAATCCATCCAGAAATCAAATGCTGTTACTGTGGCAAAGGAAGAGAAAGTAAGACTGACATCGAATGCTCTGCAGATAACGAAGCAACAAGAAGTTAAGCAAGTTGATACGGAAGAAACGCCACAGCAGACAGAGCCAAAAGTCATTCAACAAATAGATATTGAAAATATTGGTCCTCAAAGACCGAAACCTATTCAACCAGAGCTTCTAGCTGCAATAGAGGAAATTCCAACCCTCATTGCACCACTAGAAGAGAAAGAAACAGAGGTTGAGCTTGTATTTACAATTACGGATCCAGCATATAATAATCGTCAGATGCTTAGACAATCAAGAATTACCGGGACACTTGCTTTTGCTAACACGACGGTGGCACTATTGCCAACATTTTTAAATAAGAATTCAAAAATTATTAACAGTAAAAAATAGCATTACAATGAAAAATTTAATAAAAACATTAGCAGCATTCATGATGCTCATGATTATCCAACCATTTGGTCTCATATCTCAAGAAAGAGTCCTACAAAATGAAGATGGAGTTGTCGTTACAGAAAGAGACACTGTTGTCATCAAAATAGATAAAGATGATGATGAAGATGAAGAGGAAGAAAAACCAGATAATTTCCGTGTGGGATTACTTGACTACGGCGTATCTTCTTTCTTAGTAAGAGGAGAGTTTGGAGAAGCTATTCCTGAAGAATGGTCATTAAGGTATCCTCAGTCTCATAATTGGAACTTACATATATTCAGACACAGATTGAATATCTCAAAGCAGTCTCTCTTCTTGGAGTATGGAGTTTCAGTGAATTTCAGAAGATTTAGATTTCAGAATAATGTAGAGAGATTCGAAATAGGTGATAATAGTGTTCGACCTATTATTACTGATACCGAATTCAAAAAATCCAAGTTACGTACAACACACTTAGAGGTTCCTCTCATGATTACATTGAATCCTCGAGGTAAGAAGTTTACAATCTCAGTTGGTGCTTATGGCGCAATGCGTATTGGAAGTAGTCATAAGCTTAAGTCCGAAGATGGTGAGAAGATGGTAACAAAAGATGATTTTAAGTTAAGAGACTTTACAAGTGGTCTTGTTGCTAGACTCGGATTTGGACCAGTAGATTTCTTCTGGCAAATTAATGGTGAGTCCATGTTCAATGATAGTACATCACCAAATCTGGCTCCGATGACCTTTGGAATTTCTTTGATCAATTTTTAGTCATATTACTTTTCATATAAGCAGACCTCTCCCTTTGGGAGGGGTTTTTTTATTTGGATTACATTTGCAATTGCATGGGAATCTATCGCACCAATGTAGATTGGTGAGGAAAGTCCGGACAACGCAGGGAACCACGCTATCTAACTGATAGAACAATATCAAGTGATTGGTATTGGCTAGAAAGTGTCACAGAAAGCTAAACCGCCTCGATGATTTCGAGGTAAGGGTGAAAATGTGAGGTAAGAGCTCACGATATTTTTGGGCAACCATAAATATGGACAAACCTCGTGGGTTGAAATGTCAAGTATATCTTGTTTTACATCTTTCCCGGATGTGCTGCTTATGCAGAGGCAAGAAGGGTAGGCAGCTAGATTTTGACAGTGATGTCAAAGCCAGATAAATGATAGATTGAAAAACAGAATCCGGCTTACCCCATGCTTTTTTTGCATCTTTGACTAACGCTAAATTTGATTTTTTGAAGCTAGATGCCATTTTGATTGATGATGAGTTAGATGCACTCAGTGTCTTGGATTTAGAACTCCAAAGACATTGCCCTCAAATTAATGTAATTGATAAATGTAATTCTGCAAAGACAGGTCTTCTCTCTATTAGGAAGCATAATCCAGATATCATTTTTCTAGACATCAATATGCCATACATTAATGGATTAGAATTGATTGAGATGTTGCCTCAAGGCAAACATAAAATTGTGTTTACCACTGCCTTTGATGGTTTTGCAGTCAAGGCAATAAAAACAAGTGCAGTTGACTATCTATTAAAGCCGATAAAGAAGGATGAACTCATCAATACAGTGGAACGCTTAATTGAGACCAAATCTCAGGATAGACTTGATTATCAATTCCTTGCAAACCAACTGGCTGATACTAAAAGCAATGCTATAAATAAGGTTGTTTTACCTAGCTTGGATGGTTATGTCTTTATCAAGATTGATGAAATTATTGTCTGTGAGTCTGATGAAAGTTATTCACACATACACCTTGACAATGGTGATAAAATATTTATTAAAAAACCGCTCAAATTTTTAGAAGAAATACTGTGTGATGGACCATTTATGAGAATACACAAAAGCTACATTATTCAACTGAATAAGATTACACGTTATTCCAAGGTTGATGGAGGTTTTGTAATCATGGAGAATCAAATGAAAATTAATATTTCAAGGATAAAGAAAGATGAGTTTGCAGCTTTTATTGAGAAGCATTAGCTTCAGCTTGAGCCTGTTGATAACTTGTCTTCTATCAGGTCAATCAGCATCCATCTACTTAGAACACAGTAATACTAAATTGGGTGGTGAACGTCAGGTTGAATTACAGTTGGATGGAACCTTTCTTGTTGATAATATATTTAAACTCCACAAAGGATGTAACCCATGTGAATTGAATATAAACTTCGTAGATAAGCAATCCATTGTTGATGACATTATCTACCTAGAAATCAGCGGTTTCGAAACCATTGAGCCATCTCAAAATAATTCTGGATACCTTGAGTTGATAGCGCCTAATGCACAAGATCAAAACAGATTCTACTATATTATCCTTGATGGCTCAAGCCCCGAACGTACCTATTTAGATGTAGTCGGAAAGAAAGGTGCACACATTAGACTATTAACAGTCAATTATGGAACTGCATATCAGGCTGCTGGAATGACTAATCCATTAGCATTGAAAGTAATGGACAAGGTTTCAGGACTTATGGTCGGTCTACTCTTTGTTTTTCTATTCTTAAGTCTTGTCTCATTTTTTATCACAAAAAGCAGTGACTACTACTATTACAGTTTCTACATTGTCGCACTCTTAATTTATTTTGCTGTTAGATCCGAAAGCGAATTTCTAATCAATGTTTTCAACTTCTTCCAAGATCCAATATTTCTGAATTCTCTTTTGATAAGCAGATTTTTATCTCCTGTAATTTTTTGTTTTTACTTTCTCTTCCTTGAAAGTTTTTTTGAATCGCAGATTGAGGGTCAATCTTTTAAGAAGGTGATAAGATTTACTACCGTTTTGTCCATAGTTTCTGCAGTGCTGATATATGGATCTTATGCACTTGCAGCGCATAATTTCGGAAATGCCGTTTTCACAATTTATAGGGTAGTAATGGTACTTTGCAGCTTTTGGGTATTGGCTTATATGTTGAGGCATCTCAAGTTTTCAAGTACAATATTCATTGTCATTGGGGGGATTGTATTATTGATAGGATCTATCATTGCAATGGTGTTTTCTTGGACGAATTATTGGCTTTTTGGCATAGCACCAATCCATTGGTTGTTGATGGCGGTGCTCATTGAGATTTTGTTTTTCTCAGCAGGACTGCTATTCAAGGCTCATCAAACTGAAGAGTATAAAAATCAAATCCAAGAAAGTCTTCTATTACAATTGCAAAAGAATCGGTCACTTCAACAAATCAAGCAAGATGAGTTGACAGCAGAGGTCGAAAAAGTAAAAGGTCAAATCGAGCAAGAAACTGCAGAAAGACTATCAATTGAATATGAATTGCAAAGCAAGGAAATAGAACTTGAATTGCTTAGAAAGCAAATGAACCCGCATTTTCTATTCAATAGTATGAACAGTCTGAAAAGATATATACTAGAAAATAAAGTGGACAGTGCCGCTGATTATCTCGATTCTTTTGCTCGCTTGTTCAGATACATTTTTGAGAATACAAGACGGAAGTTTGTCTATCTAGAAGATGAAATAAGTTTTCTTAATGAATATGTTGCACTTGAGAATTTGAGACTTTCTACGCCAATAGCTTTTCAGGTGGAGATGGATAAAGACATAAATCCATCTGAAACCTCAATTCCAGCATTATTACTACAGCCTCTTGTCGAGAACAGTATCTGGCATGGTCTCAATCATATCGAAGCAAAGGAGAAATCTATACTCTTGAATATTTATAAGCGAGGAAAGTATCTCTGTATAGAGGTAATCGATAATGGAATAGGATTAGATATTGCAGAGTTTTCAGACATGTCATCTAAAAGGATTAATTCAACTGAAGTGAACAAGCAAAGATTATTCACTTTGTTTGAGGAGGATGCTTCGATAGACATAGCTTCCAACGGAGAATCCGGGACAACAGTGACAATTCAATTCCCTCAGGTATAAATGATTTTGTTAGTGATATTCGGAATCATGTCATTCATGGGTTAAACTATGTCATTGATTAAATGCTTGTTTTACGAGTCATCTTTTCTTATCAAACACTTCTATTTTTATGTCAGTGAAATAAATTCTGCTTGTTCAGAATATTTCATTATAGAACAATCAAAATAAATTTTCTGGGGTTATTGGCGGTTATCATTTAACAAAGTGATAATCGCCTTAACATTTTAGGATACTTCTTTTACTTTGAAGGGTCCTTACATTTGCACCATGGATTCGCAAATCTATAGCCTGCTTCTTCATCAGCTTCCTTATAAAGAAAGTCAAATACGAAACTCACTCCATCTCAGAGAAGAGGGAGCAACCTTGCCATTTATTGCTAGATATAGGAAAGAGCAGACCTTAGGTTTGGACGAAGTGGAACTTGCTGAAATTTTCAATGCATCCGATAAGCTTCAGACCCTCGTAAAAAGGAAGGCAACTATACAAAAGGCGATTGAGGGTCAAGGTAAATTGACCCCAGAGTTACTAGATGCATTAAATGCAATTTGGGATGAAGACAAACTAGAAGACTTCTATCTACCTTATAAGCAAAAAAGAAAGACAAAAGCGAGTATAGCCAAAGAGTTAGGCCTAGAACCGCTTGCTAAGATCATCATGTCTCGTCGCTCAAGGAATATAGAGCATGAAGCTAGGAAGTATTGTGTTGGACAGGTAAGTACTATTGATGAAGCCATAAGTGGAGCTCAAGATATTATCGCTGAGTGGATTTCAGAAAATATGAAAGTGCGAGATATCACAAGAAAAACACTTTTCAAGAGTAGTCTCCACAGTAAAGTTGTAGCAAAAAAGAAGGACGAAGCCCAAAAATATAGGGACTACTTTGACTTCACTCAGCCCATTCAATCTATTCCTTCTCATAGAGTGCTTGCAATGAATAGGGGAGAAAGTGAAGGCTTACTCAAGGTAAAGTTAGTGTACGATCAAGAGTGGCTGGAGCACAGTCTAGAAAGATTCTTTAAAATAAGTAATTCTGAATCTGACAAACTCATTGCAGAAGCTATAAAGGATAGCCTCAAACGACTCATCTTGCCATCAATCGAAAATGAGGTTAGAAAGCGAATTAAAGAGAAGGCAGATAAGGACGCCATAGGCGTATTTAGTAAGAATGCTAACCAACTCCTACTCTTGGCTCCATTAGGAGAGAAGAGAGTTTTAGCCATTGATCCTGGATACAGAACAGGATGTAAAGTTGTAGTATTAGACGCTAATGGTAACTTAATAGACAATACTACAATCTTCCCTCATCCACCCCAGAGACAACTCAATCAAGCTGAAAAAGTGCTGTATGATTTGGTCCACAATTGCGGCATAGAAGCGATAGCAATAGGCAATGGTACAGCAGGCCGCGAAACCTATAAGATGGTCAATAACTTGAAATTTGAAAAGGTAGAAGTGTATTTAGTGAATGAAGACGGTGCATCCATTTATTCGGCCTCGGATATAGCAAGGGAAGAATTCCCTAAACAAGATGTAACAGTGAGGGGTGCTATTTCTATTGGGCGAAGATTGATGGATCCATTGGCAGAGCTTGTTAAAATTGATCCTAAATCGATAGGAGTTGGACAATATCAGCATGATGTTGATCAGACTCTGTTAAAAAGTGAGCTAGAAGCTACAGTAACTCAGGCGGTAAATGCTGTAGGAATCAACTTAAATACAGCTAGTGCAAGTCTTTTGACTTATGTATCTGGACTTGGACCAGCAATTGCAAAAAATATTATCGATTATCGTTCTTTACATGGTTCATTCCAAGATAGAAAATCACTCTTGAAAGTACCTAAGCTAGGCAAGAAAGCCTATGAGCAATGTGCAGGATTTCTGAGAGTCAAAGCGGGAAATAATCCTCTTGATAATAGCGCTGTTCACCCTGAGCGATATGCGTTAGTAAATCGGATTGCTCAGGAAGCAGGAACAACAATCGATCAACTGATTGGCAACACTGCTGTGTTAAACAATCTTCAACTTAAGAACTACATAGATCAGAAGACAGGTTTGCCAACTCTGCAAGACATAGTCAAAGAACTTCGCAAGCCAGGTTTGGATCCAAGGGGCAAGGCTGAAATGATTCAGCAGAATATAGGTATAGACTCTATTCAAGATCTTGCAATTGATATGGTGCTTCATGGGACTGTCGTAAATCTTACCAACTTTGGAGCTTTCGTTGATATTGGCATCAAAGAATCCGCATTACTGCATATCTCACAAATTACCGACAGATTTATTTCCGACCCCAGCGAGGTCCTTTCTCTTCAACAAGCACTCCATGTGAAAATTTTGGAGATAGATATCCCAAGAAAGAGAATTAGTGTTACGTTACGACATTAGAGTACATAATTTGAGAGATAGATAATTGTATTTAAGCAACAATTTGCACATTATTGGAGTATATTAATAGTACAATGTTTAGGTATCTAACAATAACACTTTTCTTCACGATAGTTTCCACTGTGTTGCAAAGCCAAGAGATTTGCGATAATGCTCTGGATGATGATGGGGATGGCTTGATTGATCTCAATGATGATGATTGCATTTGTGAGGCCCTCGCACCAACTAGTATGATTCCAAATCCATCTTTTGAGGATATGATCTGTTGCCCAGAAACAGAGAGTGAACTCAATTGTGCAGTAAGTTGGATTCAGGCTTCCATACCAACAACAGACTACGTACATACTTGTGGTATTCTAGCCAATGAATTTCTTTTAGGCTATGCAGCTCCTCAACCCTTTCCTGACGGAAATGGTGGAGTAGGGTTTAGGGATGGAAAACCTGGCAATTCGAATTTCAAAGAATATGTTGGTGCATGTTTAGAACGATCTACAGAAGTGGGTACTGAGTATAGAATAGACTTCTATGTTGGTTTTCAAGATATAGCTGGGAGTAGGGAGTTTAATCTTGGTTTGTTTATGGGAGAGCGCTGTGAAGATTTACCTTTTGGAACCTCAAGTAACACATTTGGCTGTCCAACAAATGGACCTGGGTATGATCAGATTGGTGAATTGTTTGTCTCTGGAGTTGATGAGTGGATAAATGTTGTTTTTGAATTTACAGCGACCAAAGAATACGAAGTTATCGTCCTTGGTCCTGCATGTGCCGAAAACCCTAACTTTCAACTTAATCCTTACTTCTACATGGATGACATTACGATCGCTGAATCCGATGAGTGGCAATTACCCATTGTAGAGGTAGCAGGTGATTTGTGTGAGGGAACATTAACTCTTTCAACTCTCTTGCAAGATGATGCTACTTATCAATGGTATCTTAACGGAGTTGCATTAATAGGTGTTACTGACCCTGAGTTTGTACTTTCACCTGATGCCGAAGAGGGACTGTATTCAATTGTAACAACGAATTCTGATGGTTGCTATATCAGTGATGAATATCTTTTTGAGAGGATTAGTTTTGAAGGAGATCAATATGTTTCCATTTGTGAAGGAGAGGAATATAATCTTGGTCAACAAACATATAGCGAGGCAGGAGAATATGTCTATGAAGTAGTAACACCAAATGCATGCGACTCAACTATCTACCTCACAATTGAAGTGAATGAACACTCAGAAGCTGAGTTGGATGCCATTCTGTGTGATGGAGAGTTGTTCTCATTATTTGACCTTGAGACAACAGAGGGAGGGAGTCATGTAGCTACCACCACAAATAGCGTAGGTTGTGACTCAATAATCACTGTTGATATTACACTCGTTGAGCCCAGCGAGGGAGTTGATCTCGCAGATCGACTGGAGTTAGAATTGGGAGACGAAGTCCGCATTGAGCCTGTTTTCTTCGATCTAAGCATCGAGACTTGGGAGTGGACAAATAGTGATGGTGAGATATTAAGCACCATAGATTTTGTTGATGGATACCTGCCTATCGAGAATGAAACGATTTACGTTGAGGTAGCAGATGAGAATGGTTGTATTGATAGAGACTCGGTTCAACTTAGACTTACCTTGAATTATCAATTAGATGCTCCAAATGTGATGCTCATAGGAGATTCGGCTAATGGGTTTTTTAAGCCTTTTATGAGCAGGAAGTTTGAAGAAATAGAACTTATTCAGATCTTCGATCGGTGGGGTAATTTGATTTTTGAAGACAGAGGAATTACTGAATTTAACTTATGGCCAGGCTGGGATGGTTCATTCAATGGTCAACCTGTACAGATTGGAGTCTATGCCTATGTTGTTCACGCTAGAGCAATTAATCAAGAAGTAGTGATTAAGGCAGGTGACATTACGGTTTTGAGATAAAAAAAGGGTTACTAATAGCATTAGCAACCCTTCTGTTTGTTTTGTTCAATTGACTATTTAGCAGCGTCGTATCTTCTTTCTATTTCGTTCCAGTTTATAACATTAAAGAATGCTTTGATATAATCCGGTCTTCTATTTTGATAATTGAGATAGTAGGCGTGCTCCCACACATCAAGTCCTAAGATTGGAGTTCCTCCACATCCAATACCAGGCATAAGTGGATTGTCTTGATTTGCGCTTGAGCATACTTCTACGGCCCCGCCTTTCTTCACGCATAACCATGCCCAACCAGAACCAAATCTAGTCGCCGCAGCTTTAGAAAAAGCTTCGATAAATCCATCCTTAGATCCGTATGCTGCTTCAATTGCATCCAAGAGAGGTCCTGATAATCTACCTCTGTCATTGGGATTCATAGCTGTCCAAAATTGGTTGTGGTTATAGTATCCACCACCATTATTTCTGACGGCTGTATTATTCATATCTAGATTTGTAAGAATATCTTCTATTGACTTGCCTTCAAGGTCAGTGCCTTCGATAGCAGCGTTGAGTTTGTTTGTATATCCATTGTGATGTTTACCATGGTGAATTTCCATAGTTCTTGCATCAATGTTCGGTTCTAGAGCGTCATGAGCGTATCCTAATTCTGGTAAAGTGAATGCCATAGTTTCTTTAGTTTTTTATTGAATAATATATATACTCTTTTAACACGGACAAAAGTACATTGTTTGAAGCAATGTACAGTGTAATATTTTTTTTGTCTTTTAGTAGCGTTTTTTCTACTCAATGCATTCTCTTAGAAACAAATGAAATTATGAAGCCTACTTTTACAATTCTATTCACCTTAGTAGCATTGTGTCTTCAAGCTCAAGTGGATTGTGGTGATGATCATCACTTTTATGGTACTATTTCTACTTCTTGCGGGATTGATATTGAAGCTGCCTTTGTGAATATTTCTTCGAATCAACCAGAATATCCCCAAGTTGTTAACGGAGATACTTTTTATGATGGTCTCTGCCATGCTCCAGGTTTTGATTATGAGGTGGTTTGCTATAAGAATGATGACATATTGAATGGGGTTTCAACTTTGGATTTGGCAATTATGCAGCAGTTAATACTAGTTGAGATGCCTTTTGAATCCATGCTCCAATTTATCGCAGCAGATGTTAATAATGATGGGGTCTTGTCCACACTTGACATTGTAGAACTTGAGAAAGTGATTTTGGGTCAACAGCAAGGATTTACAAACAATTCAAGTTGGAGATTTTTCGATGCTGATAAACTTGATCCAGGAGATTTGTCAACATTCCATGAAGTAGTAAGTATTGAGAATTTGGATGCTCTACAAGAGATTAACTGGATTGGTGTTAAGATTGGAGATGTAAATTGTACTGTTGTCTCGGGTGGAGTCAATTGTGACGACGGTTATAGATTAGCAGGGACTGTGTTTGATAGGTGTGGAGATGTATTTGCTGGTGAAATAGAATATAAGCTAGACTCCAATCAGGAAGGATATCCAATGGAATACATCCAAACTGGCTTCTATGATTTGGCTTGTCATGCTGAGTCGGAAGATTACACGATTTCTCTCTATAATAATGACAATGTTCTCAATGGAGTTTCTACTCTTGATCATGTGATGATTTCTCGACATATTCAAGGTATTGAGCCATTCAACTCGGTAGCACAGTTAATCGCTGCAGATATTAATCGCGATAATAGTATTACCGCTGCTGACTTGGTAGAGTTAGAGAAAGTTATCCTAGGAGAACAACCCACATTTACAAACAATACAAGCTGGAGATTTTTTGATGCAAGTGCGGATCTTGACCTGAGCGCTCCAGAGACTTTAATAGAAGAGATACAAATTCAAGATTTGCAAACAGATTTGGTAGGATTAGATTGGCTCGCTATAAAGATTGGAGATGTTAATAATAGTAGCCTAGGATGCGGTGTGACATCATCCTTGCCCAAGGTTAATGATGTCCTCATAGATGTGAGTGTTCACCCTAATCCTTTTACACAAAAAATAAAGATTGATTTATCTTCTTTGACTTATCAAGAGATATCCATTCGAATTGTGGATGCAAATGGTAAGCTAGTCTATAGGTCCTTCAAGCAGATACACAGCGGTGATCAAATGATCATCATAGAAGGTCAGAATATTGAGATGTTAGAGAATGGATTGTATTTCCTCACATTGACTGGCGAGCATTCAAGTTCTACAATTCAACTTATCAAGTCATAAAAATCTTTTTATCGCTACTCTAATTGATGAATACCTTCAATCTTGATTGAGGGTATTCACTGATTCTGACATACATGTTCTAATTATGTCAGTACACTTTACTATTTTAGAAGGATACAGGTCAAAGTCCTTACTATGAAATGCGCTTCCACTATCCTCGCTTGTTTTGGAATATTGTTTTCCATTACCATGATTTCAGCGCAATGCAACACCTACAGATATAATACATCTCCAGATAATTATTGGATGACTTGCGAGTCTCATGTCAGTCCGAATGCAAAAGATGGAGAATCTAAGTGGATAAGGTATGACCTAGGCCATGTCTACCATTTAGGAGAATCTTGGATTTGGAATATCAATGCAATTGATCTGCTTGATAAAGGTGTTGATGAATATGAAGTTGCCATTTCTGTGAACAATGTTGTTTGGAAAAAACTGGGTACATATTCACTTCCTATGGCAACAGGGTCGAGTCTTTATTCTGGAGACCAAGGTCCTGATCTTGAAGGTCAGCATGCAAGATACATTCTCCTAACTCTCAAGAACAATCACTCTAACACAGGCTGTATTGGGTTTGGTGAAATTAGATTTGAGACTAGAGGAAGTGTTGATGAGGCAGAACTGAATACACCAGATATTGCTACTTATCCAAACCCTGCGAGTGATTATTTGAATCTCGAATGTTTTGAATGTGAATCCAACGTGAGCTACACTTTGTATTCTCTTCAAGGTCAATACATAGAATCTGGTCAATTTTTTGCCAAATATCAGTTAGAACTCAGCGGTTTAAGCGCAGGAATGTATGTCATGGTTTTCGAAACTGCCTTCTCGCAGAGCAGAAAAAAATTCAGTGTTTTTCGTGAGTAAGTATCAGGGAATTCCCGATACAAATTGATTAAAACAAATTGTAAACTTGTATTAAATAACTCCAAAGTATGTTGATAAATTCCAAATATGTTCTCAGCCTTCTGATTTGGATTGGTCTATGTGGTATGCTCAATGCGCAAGACTATGAAGAGTATATCGGTGCTGGTAATACAGATGGCGTAACCATTACCACTAGTAGCGACTTTGGTCAAATGTCTGCGATGAACACAATTGATGGGAGTGGATTAGATGCTGAGCGAATGGCAGCAGCTAGGTTTCTATCTCAAGCAGGATTCGGAGGCTCCATGACTGAAATTGATGATGTGATTAGCATGGGTTATGAAAACTGGCTCAATGATCAACTCACTAAACCAACATCTCCATTACACGATAATATGCAGAGTATGTGGGATTATATCTATAATGCTTATATCTCTGCTGGCTATGAAGAGGAAGATATCTTCGGTCCTTGGGGAATTCATTTTAATTATACTTGGTGGGAGAATATGATGACAGGCGAAGATCAACTTCGTCAACGCATAGCCTATGCACTCAGCCAGATACTCGTCGTCTCTTTTGAATCCAATCTTGCAGACTATGCTGATGCAGTCGCTGTCTATTATGACATCTTACAATCTAATGCTTTAGGTAATTATAAAGACTTAATTACTGATGTGAGTTTGAATATAGCCATGGGTTCCTATTTGAGCCATTTGAATAACCCAAAGGCTGATCCAGCAAACAATATTCATCCTGACGAAAACTATGCAAGAGAGATTATGCAGTTGTTTACCATTGGTCTGTATGAATTGAATCCTGATGGGACTAGACAACTCGACTCTAACGGTGATCCGATTCCAACCTATGACAATACGGATATCAAAGAATTAGCAAAGGTATTTACAGGTCTCGGTCCTGGTGATATTAATGATATGGTGGACTGGACAAATTCACCTTATTTTGGATTGTCCCTTTATGGAGCTGATAGAACTGTTCCAATGATTATGTATGAAAATTGGCATGAGCAAGGAGACAAAGTCTTATTAGGTGGTCAGTATACGATACCATCTGGACAATCTGGAATGCAAGACATTGATGATGCTATAGATTTTCTGTTCAACCATCCAAATGTTGGGCCTTTCCTTTCATACAGACTTATCCAGCGATTAGTAAAAAGTAATCCAAGTCCAGCCTATGTGCAAAGAGTGGCGCAAGTCTTTAATAATAACGGGCAAGGTGAAAGAGGAGATTTGTTCGCAGTGGTAAAGGCTATCTTGTTGGATGCAGAAGCTAGGGAATGCGCTGGATTTGAAGATGTCAGTAATGGGAAACTGAAAGAACCAGTCTTAGCCATGGCAAACTTTATGAAGGGTGTTCCTGTAAATAGTACCTCCGGTAATTATTGGTACGTTGGTATGCCACTCATCAATGACGTTGGACAATTCCCGATGTGGGCACCATCCGTATTCAATTTCTACACTCCAGATCATGTGCCATTGGGCGGTATTGCAGATAATAATTTGGTAGGACCGGAGTATAAAATATTCAATACCCTCTCATCAGTAGGATACCTGAATCTAGTTCATAATTGGACTTTTTGGGATTTTATCACCTATGACTGGGAGTCTGATGATGTCTTTGGCGATAACCACACTCATGTAGATGGAGCCTGGTTAGAAAATATGGTGATTAGTGAAGGACCTGAAGCATTGATGAACTACCTAGACATTACACTCACCCATGGTAAGTTATCTGATGATTGGAGGCAACAGATTCGTGGAGATGTTTCAACATTGAATTGGGGAGATTGGTATGACGGCATGTTGATTATATATCAAATGATGACATCTCCTGACTTTATGATTGATAAATAACCCCAAAGGAATACAATGACAAATAATATAAATACTCTAGGAAGAAGGCGTTTTGTAAAGCAAATGAGCTGCGCTGCCATTGGAAGTACAACGTTTCTGAATACGTTAATCAACCTTAAGACGATGAATGCCGCAGCTATGTCTAATAGCGCAGTTGCAGCAGGAGGTAATTATAAAGCACTTGTGTGTCTGTTGCTTGGTGGAGGTAATGATTCGTTTAACATGCTTGTTCCGACGGACACAACCACATATAACGAATATGCCACAACAAGGTCGAACATGGCAATACCTCAAAGCGAACTTCTCCCGCTGAATGGAACAACATTAGGATTACATCCATCTTTGACAAACATTCAGTCTTTGTACAATGCGAATAAGGTGGCATTTATTTCCAATGTTGGTACACTAGTTGAGCCAACTAATAAGACCCAATTCTATAATGAATCTGTTGACTTGCCTCTTGGTCTCTATTCTCATTCAGATCAAGTACAGCAATGGCAAACTTCAGTTCCTCATGAAAGAAGTAATATTGGTTGGGGAGGTAAGGCAGCTGACTTGCTCAATAGCATGAATACTAATGCGAATATCTCTATGAACATTAGCCTCAATGGAGCTAATGTCTATCAGAGAGGTAACAATACTGTAGAATATACTATTGATCCATATAACGGCAGTTTGGGAATCCATGGTTATGGAGGTAGTAATACCTTAGAACAGATTAAGACAAATTCTACGGATAATATGATCCAAGCAGCCTACGCAGACATCTTTAAGAAGACTTATGTTGATGTCATTAAAGTTAGTAGGGATGCGCATTTAGAATTTAGCTCAGCCATTGAAGGAGTATCCCCATTCTCGACAGTTACGTTTTCTGACAATGATTTTAGTCAAAGTTTTCACATGATTGCTAAATCTATTGCTGCCAGAAATACATTGAATTTTGCGAGACAAATCTTTTTTGTTGAGCTTGATGGCTTTGATATGCATGATGAGTTACTTAATGCTCATACAGAGGCAATGACCCTCATTAATGATGCACTCCATGAGTTTAATTTAGCTATGGAGGAACTTGGGACAGCAGATTGCGTGACTACGTTCACAATGTCAGAATTCTCAAGGACATTAACTTCTAATGGAAATGGAACAGACCATGCTTGGGGTGCCAACGTGATGGTAATGGGTGGAGCAGTCAATGGTGGAAGTATCTATGGAACGTATCCTAGTTTAGTGCTAGATGGGCCAGCCGAGGTAGGTGGAGGTGTACTTATACCAGATATTTCAACAGATGAATATTTTACGGAGTTGGCCCTTTGGTTTGGTGTTTCACCTACAGATCTCAGTATACTATTCCCGAACATTGGTAATTTCTACGACACATCATCTAGTAGTTTACCACTAGGATTCTTATCAACATAATTCTGCATAACCCCAAATAGCATGAAACAGAGTTTATATTTTCTCATTATACTTTTTCTCATCTGCTCACAGGCAAATGAAGGATACGCACAATGTTTGCCGGATCGCCATAACACTTCCTTAAATACGCAATGGCTTTCATGTTCTGCTTCTCAGAATCCGAATTCGAGTCGTGGGATGTCTCATTGGGCAATGTTAGCCCTCAATGAAGACAAGGGACTTGGGGAGGTAACACTCTGGAATCTCAACCACCCTTACCATTTAGATAACGGCATGAATCAAATAGCTATTGATGTCTCTCTAGATGGAAACAATTGGACAGAAGTGTACACAGGCAATCTACCTCAAGCTCAAGCCGATTCAGAGTATGAAGGAACAATGCTTATTGATTTAGGATGGGTAGGGGCAAGGTTTATTGTCATTACTTCATTATCCAATTATGGTGGATCATGTCATGGACTTGCAGAGTTACGCATTGAGACTGGAGAATTTGATTGTGGTAGCGAATTCCTTACGGTAAATGCAAACCCAGTTTCTGCTGGACTGTATTCTGCTGATCAAGTCTTAACTTCAGAAGGTGTTGTAGCCAATAATGATGTCTGGCTCCAAGGTGGCAATCAAGTCTGTTTGGATCCAGGATTTGAGGTGCAAGTTGGCGCTACCTTTACTGCATCAAATGATCCATGTCAGTAATACATTAAACATATATACAATATTTAATATGTTAATATTCAGATATTTTAAATATTAAAATAATATTTAATATATTTGTCTTTGCTAAGCCTCTGTAGGAGAGGTATACCATTCTGAGATTGTAATAGGGTTTACTACACCCTCATAAGGTCAATTATCAGAAATGGAAACTAAAGGTCGATTATTATTCTTAGTATGGCTATTTGTTAGTCTTTTATACTCAACAAATATTTTAGCCGATAATACTGCTGTTGTTGATGACATCTATAATGTCAATACTATCAGCGAAGATTTTTCAAAAAAGTATATTTTAGGTCCTCTGCATGCTTCAGGCAACTATTCAACTACGGGTAGCGGTGCTTGTGTAAGTCTTCTAAAAAGTGGGACATTCAACGATGAAAACGGAGATGGTTATGCTCAAGTAGGAGAATCTATTTCCTATACGTTTACGGTATGTAATAATGGTACTGAGAATTTATTCAATATCACAGTAGCTGATCCCCAGGTCACTGTCGTTGGTGGTCCACTAGCTTTCTTGGCTTGGACAGGAAGCGGTAACAATTGTAATGCTACTACTTTCTCTGCCAACTACATTTTAGATAATGCTGATATCGTTGCATGCCAAGTGACAAATACCGCATTGGTTTCAGCATTTGATGGTCAAGGAAACTTCGTTTCTGACTTATCAGATGACCCTAATAACCCTACAAATGTTGATATTAATGGTGATGGGGACCCTGATGACCCAACAGTGATTAATCTACCAAAACCTCCTATTGGCGGTGGTGCAGCGTCACTTGTTTGGAAGGATCTTAATGCCAATGGAGTACAAGATATTGGTGAGCCAGGTGTCGGGAATGTCATTGTCTCACTTTTTGACTGCCAAGGAAATTTTGTCAGTTCGACCGCTACAGACGGGACAGGTGCATATGGATTTAGTGGTTTAATACCAGGTGATTATCAAGTACAGTTTGATTTAAGCAATCTTCCACCAGTGTGCACATTTACCTATCAGAATATTGGTTCTAGTACGATAGATAGTGACGCAAATGGAAGTGGTATGACTAATTGTTTCACTGTAACAAATGGTACAGTTGAAGACATTGATGCGGGACTTATTAATTATGCATCCATAGCTAGCTCAGTTTGGATAGATGTAGATGGTGATGGATATCGTGATTTTAATGAGCCTGGAATTGCAGGTGTCAGAGTGGAAGTATATAATTCTAGCGGCATTCTTGTAGATTATGTATTTACTGGATTCAATGGTGAGTATGCTTTTGATCAATTATTCCCTGGGGACTATTACTTGAAGTTTGTGGCACCTAGCGGTTATGACACTACTTTCCCTAATTTAGGTAATGATGATACGAGAGATAGTGATGTTGATGGCAGTAATGGTGATGGCACTACAATGACTGTTAATGTTTCTTCTGGTGAAACCTACTCTACGCTTGGTGCAGGATATTATGAGTGTGTACTGCTTGGAGAACTCGTTTGGTATGATACTAATAAGAATGATGTCTTTGATGATGCTAGTGAAAATGGTATAAATGGTATTAAAGTCAGTGTGTATAGAGTTGTAAATGGATCTCCATCTTTATATGACTTCATGTATACAGGTCATAAGCCAGGAACTCCTTCTGATGATGGATACTGGAAGATGTGTCTGCCTCCTGGTACGTATTATGTGCATTATGCAATACCTCCAGTAGGACTTGTTTTAGCAAATGCTAATGTTGGCGGAAATGATCTACTTGATAGTGATGTAACTAACGCCAATGGATTAGGAACTACGGCATCATATACCTTATTGAGTGGTCAAGAGAAATGCGATATCGGTGCAGGATTCTATCCGCAAGCGACACTTGGTGATAGAATTTGGTATGATAGCAACCAGAATGGTGTTCAGGATATGAATGAAATTGGAGCTGCAAATATTCAAGTTAACCTGTATAATAACGCTGGATCTCTTGTTGAATCAACGAGTACTGATGCCTCTGGAGAATACATCTTTGATTATTTAGGTCAGAGCCAATATTATATTGAGGTAAGCCCTCCGATTGGCTATGCAATTACCCAAGATAACTCTGGAAATGATGCTACAGATAGTGATATCGATCATAGTAATGGACCTAATACATCGCCTTACTACCAAACTGTATCTGATGAGCACATTGCTCATGTGGATGCTGGATTAATTTCTTCTTCAGTACTATCAGCAGATTGGTTAGGTATTAGTGGAGAAAGAGTTGGAGATATCAATAGGTTAACATGGGATTTGGCTCAAGATCAAACAGCAGAGTTCTATATTGTAGAAAGGCTAAACTCTCAAAATGAGTTTGACCCGATTGGTGATGTCATTGCAAATGGTTCACCTGAACGTGTGTCATATGTCTATGATGATAGAGATGCAAGGTCTGCAGGTGAGTATTATTATAGGGTGAAGATGATCGCTGTAAATGGAGCAATCACTTATAGTGATATTGTTCTCATTACTGCAATAGATCGCAATAACGTAATTGCACTTTATCCTAACCCGGCTAGAGATCAAGTTACCTTAACATTTGGACAAGTAATAAATTATGAAACTGCTAGTCTTAGTGTGTTTGACTCTACAGGCAAACTTTTGATTAGTGAAGGCTATAAAGATGGTTCGACAGTGGAAAATGTGAATATTCCAATTGGTCATCTTCTTCCTGGTGTTTACCAAGTCCAATTTACAATAGAAGATCGAAGCTTCCACGAGAAGCTACTGATTATAGATTAATAACATTAAACGAGGAGGCTATTTTAGCCTCCTTTTTTATTTAAGGAAGACCACATTCGCCAATAACTTACTGCCCGTGAGCCAGTAACCTCTAAATACAGGGTTGTCCATCAAATTAATATACTCTCCTTCACCACTAGGAACAGCTATACCAGCCGCACTTCCTCGAATCAAAGGAATATTCTGTATTGATGCAAATCCGCTTGCTACTGGGTTTTGAGTATACCTCAAGAATACATCTGCTTCAGATTTTGTAAGATAAAACTTATTGCCTCTGTGAAAAGTATGAACTTCTTCTGAAGAAATACCTGTCCTGTACCTTGTATTATTATCAAATTCGGCATTGAATATTGAGCCGCCAATCGCTTGATTGTCAACAAATTTTTGCGACTTACCCGTTTTGTCAACCTCAAGTATTCTAGCTTTCACCAACTTTTGGTCTATTGCCCATTCCATGGCTGATTTTAAGCCAATGAGTTTGCCTCCATTCTGAGTCCAAGTAAGGATGGCTTGTTCCAAGATAGGATGCATCGATTTAACCTTACCAGGCATGATTAATACATCATACTTTTCTAATTGCCAACTGGATTGTCGATTAATATCCAGAAGTGTGATTGGGTAATGCCATACTTGATCAAAGTGATTCCAAATTGAACCTGCATCATACCCATTGAGTGATCCACCGATAAACAAACCAACTTTCGGTAAGCTATGCGTACTTCTGTTACTTACTCTGGAGACTTCCAAAGATGTGGGAGCAATCAGATTTGCTTTGAGCAAAGCTTGGATCTCTTCTAGGTTGTCATGTGTGATTTGGTACTCTAAAAAACTCTCATCTGTTGTAGAGGCGATTGTAAATTGATCATTTAGCTTCAGGGAAGAAAGCAGGCGCGGAATAAGAGTTTGACTCCATGGGATGTAAATAGGCTGGCCAACTTTGAGCATTCTGATGTCGAAAACATCTCTCTTTGAATTCTGTAATTGTGTTGATTGTTGGAGTCCGTAAGCCATCGGAAAATTCCATGTAGAGACGTCATAAAATATACTGTCTGGAAATTCTTTTGTTGGTTCGAGCATTGACTTCAGTAGCTTATATTGCGGTTGCTCATAAGGGACATAAATTGAGTGAGCATGATGTTCTTCGTATTTAATACTATGATTGTTGAGTAATGACTTGAAATAGTTGATGATGTAGGGGTCATCTTGCGAAAGAAAATAACCTCTATCTCCATCTGCTTTAGCATCCCTCTTCACTTGGATGAAGAACCTTCTTTTGTAATCAATCAATTGCTCGCTCATATCCAAAGTAGCTTTCCAAGAGCTGAAAGAAGTGACTACCTGATTTCTGATTGCAAAAGGAAAACTTATGACAGAGTCTTTTCTTTCCTGAAGATGCCCTTCTACTCCTGCTTGCTCGAATAGAATGCCGATACATCCTAAGGCATCCGGGTAGGTGCTACCTTTCCCATAGTAATAGTCATCAAAGCGTTTTTTGCTAAAGTATTGACTTCCGATAGAATCAAGGTTTTGCGCATGATAATGGCTAATGTCTTCTGTTATTTTTTGATTTTCTTGTGGAGTCAAAAGGTTAGTTCTTTCTGGCACACCTGGTTGGAAGAAGAAAGTACTGTTCTTACCCATTTCATGGTGGTCCGTAAGCACATTAGGATACCACTTATGATAGAGTGCGATTCTGGCTCTACTTTCAGGATGACTTAATAGTAGCCAATCTCTATTGAGATCAAACCAATAATGATTCCCTCTACCTGTTGGCCATCTTTCATGAAATTCAATACCTAGAGGATCAGGATTAAGATATCTACTTCTGTGACTATTCACCCAAGTACTAAATCTGTGGAATCCATCAGGATTATAACAAGGATCGAACAATATAATGACTGAAGAAAGTAACTCCTCAACAAAGGCACTCTTGCTGGCAGCCAGATAGTATAGCGCTAGCATGGCAGCATTTCCTCCACTGGCTTCATCTCCATGAATACTGTAGCCTTGGTATAAGATGGCTGGAAGATTTGGATTCACTTCTGTGGTTTCTGAACCATTCACCAATTCCAAATGCTCTTGTTGGATTACTTCTTTATTTGCAAGATTGTTTGCATTCGAAATAGTTATGAGGATTAGTGGCCGTTGTTCGTGCGAGTAGCCATAGGTCTCTATTTGCATGTGGTCAGATTCACTCGCAATTATTTCCATGTACCGAACTAATTGATCATGCGAAATGTGCCATTCCCCGACTTGGAACCCTAAAAATTCTTCAGGTGTAGTAATAGTAGAGTCATATTCCTCAACAGGTAGATAATAATTGATTGAAGGATAGTCCTGGCAGTATAGACTAATTGAAAGAATGGACAAACACAAGCAAATAGCTATTCTCATGGTTGGAATAATTAATTTTGTGTAAGATATGTACAGAACTTTACTTTTGGTAGGGGCAGGATTGATGTTTGTCTTCTTGGTCCTTAATGTCTACTTTCGAATCAAAGTATGGAAGCACTATAAAGAGTTGTTACGTTATAAAGTTGAATTTCCAACTCGGTATATTGTTGACACAAAGAAGTTGAAGGAGGAGATAGTGCCCAAATATCCTGAGGCAGAGAAAGCAATCCTTGGTTTCAGTAGGCATATTCAGATTTCTCTAAGAATTGCTTCAATCTTACTCATGCTCATTACTTTATTTGCTGCAATTAATTATTACTATAAATAGAATAAACAATGAATAGATTCATCATGATTTTGGCTGCTTTAATTGCTTTTGGGTGCAATACAAATACCAAAGAAGCAACAAAGAGTAACGTTACTGATAGCAACTCCATTGAAATGACTGCAACGGATCTTGCTAAAAACGGTGTAGGAAACGATGTGATTCTTATTGATGTGAGAACTCCAGAAGAAATTGCAGAAGGTAAAATCAAGAATGCTTTAGAAATAGATTATGTTGCAAATGACTTTCAAAGTAAGATATTGGAGCTAGATAAGACAAAAAATTATGTAGTGTATTGTCGAAGTGGGGGGAGAAGTGGCAAAGCTGTTGAGTTTATGCTTTCAGAAGGATTTGAGAGCGTGAAGAATGTTACTGGAGGTATGATGGAGTACGAAGAAGCGTTGAAATAATTTAGCTTTGCATTCTCTAGCAAGGAGAATTCATATATATTTACTTTTTTAATTTATACACAACTAATGAAGAAATTACTAGGATGTCTACTTTGCATTTTTATGCTAGGACAAGTCTATGGACAACGTGCCGCTAAATTTTGGTGGTTTGATACTGGTGTGAAAGCACAATTTGGAGCAACTAGTCTCTATAGCCAGGCAATAGCAGATAATAATACTTGGGCATATGATGTTACAACTGGCTACTCATATGGAGCAAAGTTTGGTATTAATAAAGGAACAAGTGGTCTGACTATTGATGTCATGCTTGCACAAGGCGAACAAGATTTTGAGTATGTCCCGAATCAGGATGGGAGTCAAGACTTAAAAGCGAGTTGGAATTCTATCGATTTATATACATTATATCGAAATAATCGTCAGTTGGGTTATGTTGAACTAGGACCTAAATTTTCTTTTTTAAATAAAGCTGAGCTATCAAATATTGACGGCACAGGTACACAAGATATTGCTGAATACTTTGAAAGTAACGTAGTGAGTGCAGTGCTTGGTTTTGGTGCTTATTTCATAGGGAGTGACGGTGCTTTCAGTGGTATTGTCGGATTAAGGTTAGAATATGGTTTGACAGATGCAATTAATGCTGATGGTCATGGTGCAGGTGCTCCTATACTTGATGCGGCTTTATACAAAGATGGCGTAACAAGTACAGCTCCCATTTTTGCTGGAGTATCCTTTGAACTCAACTGGGGAATAGGATACCTTGGTAAAGCCAGTTGTGGAGGAAGGTCTAAGTTCATTAAATTCTAAAGAGAAAGTCCAGAAAAGACTCTTTTTATAAATACAAAAGATACAGGCTGTTCATTTTTTGAGCAGCCTTTTTTTGTGTTCTAAAACAAAAAGTCTTTTTTCAGTGTTTAAACATCGAAAACCTATTATTAATCTAAATTTTAATTATGAAAACACTGTTTTACTCATCTCTTTCGATGATAGCATTCTCTGTATTATTCATGTCATTCAACGCACCAACTGAAAGCAAATCAGTTAACATTGAACAAAGTAATGTTCACTGGAAGGCTTATAAAGTTACAGGTTCGCACGAAGGTGATCTCAAACTCCAATCAGGAAGCCTCGTTTTTGAAGATGATATATTAATTGGTGGAGAGGTTATTATCGATATGAATTCAATAACATGTACTGATTTGGAAGCAGGCATGGGCAAAGAGAAGTTAGAAGGTCACTTAAAATCTGATGACTTCTTTGCTACAGAAAAGTATCCCGAAGCTAGACTTGAAATAACTCAAGTGATATCTAGAGGTACTCCCGGCGATTATAAAGTTGTTGGAGATATTACAATCAAAGACAAAACAGAATCAATCAAATTTAATACAGTAGTAACACCTGGCGAAACAGCCTCCAAGGCAGTTGCATCATTAACATTGGACAGAACAGAATTTGATGTCAGATATGGTTCAGGAAGTTTCTTCGAAAACCTAGGTGATAAGACTATCTATGATGAATTTGAACTCCAAGTTGAAATTCAATTTTAGCAAATAATTACTATCAGGGAAGAGGCAGACTCTTCTCTGATATCAAACTTTATTTTGGAGCGTGATTCCATTCTGGTCAATACAGAACTCTATATTGATAAAGTCTTCGAACTGACCGTTAGAGAGCAAAATGTTTTCTCCTGATTCTGTAGTAATAGTAATATGGTCTCCTTCTTCTTGACAAGCTATACCGTCTCCCCAACTATCATAGATTGTAAACTCATAACACCCGTTTAGTACACAAACAGAAGTGCTTACTGTTTCGAAGTTATCTTCAAGTGTATAATATTCTCCGTCTGCCACTTTATTATAAATGTCAGTGTTAATCAAAGTCCATGATATTTCATCAGCGTTTGCATCAAGGGTTATTGATACATTTAATACTTCAGCACATGCATCATCCGGGTTGGAATTAGCGAGGGTAGTACCTTGACAAATGAAAAGGCCTAAACAAAGAGTAAGAAATGACTGAATACAAAATAATCGAAGAGTTTTCATGGGCATTAAGTTTTCTAGTTCTCAACAGTGTTTACTTAATAGTTGTCATTTGACTTTGTTATCAAGTTCTATTCAAACCAAAGACATTTACGGTTACAATGCTTGGTTGAGGTCAAAATCTAATACGATTTCAATGAAAACCCTGATAATTCAGTCCAACTCTTAAGTATTAACCACGAAGAGAACCATTGTTCATTAAGACTGTTAGTACTTAGAATGCCTTTTAGACGCAATAATTATCAATAAGTAACATATTACTATGAAATTATATATGTTAAGTGAAGAGCAGTTTTTGCCTATCTCCAAACAAGAAGCATGGGATTTCTTTTCTTCACCCAAAAACCTGCCCAAAATCACTCCTGACTATCTTTCATTTAAGATTACAAGTAAGATAGGACTTGATAAAATGTATCCTGGTCAGATCATCACCTATATAGTTAAACCCTTATTAGGTATACCATTAAGATGGGCGACTGAGATTACTCAAGTGAAAGACAATGAGTTTTTTATTGATGAGCAGCGCTTCGGCCCCTATGCCTTCTGGCATCATCAACATTGGTTTGAAGAAAAGGATGGAGGTGTACTTATGAAGGATATAGTTCACTATGGCTTACCACTAGGTCCTTTAGGGAGACTAGCGAACGCACTCTTCGTTAACAAACAACTACAAGGTATATTTTCTTACAGAAAGCAGGTCGTTGATGAATTACTGAAGAAAGGAGAATTAGGAAAAACTTCTGCATATAGCACTGAAGCTGTCAGCATCTAAAGATGCACCACCTACAAGGCCTCCATCCACGTTAGCCTGACCAAAAATTGCCTGAGCATTTCCCGGCTGGACACTCCCACCATAAAGAATACTGGTAGTAGCCGCTAACTCAGCATTGTAGTGCTCTTTGAGACAATTCCGAATAAATGCATGCATCGACTCTGCTTGTTCGGGACTTGCAGTTACCCCTGTGCCAATTGCCCAAATAGGCTCATAGGCAATAATGATATTATCGAAGTCATTCTCTGTCAAATGAAAAAGTCCATTTTGCAGTTGAGTCTGGACATATACTTCATGACTGCCTGCTTCACGAATGTCTAAAGGTTCACCAAGGCAAAAGATAACTTTTAATTGTTGGTTAAAAGCTTGAGTAATCTTAGCTTTCAAGACATCTTCTCCTTCGTTAAATAATGCTCTTCTTTCTGAGTGCCCAACAAGAACATGAGATGCACCAGTACTCTTAATCATTGATGCACTGACTTCGCCAGTATAAGCACCCTTTTCTGTAGCTGCTAGATTTTGAGCAGCAATGTGCAGACGATCATTGTTAGAAGTAAGTGATGCTATTGTTTGCAAATGTGTTGCAGGAGGACAAAGTATTATGAAGTCAGCAGTGAAGTCATCTAGCTTATTAATTGCTGTAGCGAGGTCAATGCCAGAGCTTAAATCTGTATTCATTTTCCAATTTCCAGCTGCAATTTTCTTTCGCATGTTCCAATATTTTCAGCAATATTATAACTTTAAATTTCACCATAAAACTATTGACATGCAATTCTCAATAACGAAGAGCATTTTCTTCATTTTTTTAGGATGTATAGTTCTGAGCTCATGTAAGGATGAAGAAAGCGATGATTATGAATTGCCAGCATGTTTTACTGAGTTATATGATCTGTTTACTGATGAATTTGACGATTGCCCAGAAACAAAAATCATTGTATACGAATTTGATGGGAGAGAGGTAATTGCGTTCGAACAAGGTATCTGCATCTCGGATGCTGGTATTAATGTTTATGAAACAGATTGTGAAGAAATTTGCTTCCTCGGTGGTATTGCAGGAATTTTCGAATGTGATGGTATAAACTTCTCAGAGAATGCTGTTTTAAAGAATATAATTTGGGAGCGATAAGAGGAACTAGCGATGAAATAGTGAATACCAGATTTATTCAAAATATTTAAAATAGTATCATCTCTTTTCTACAGCTGATTTGGTATGTTTACACAACATTTAATATCCAAAGATTAAGCAATGAAAATAGGTGTCCCAAAGGAAATCAAAACAAACGAAAATAGAGTGGCTCTCACTCCAGCAGGAGTGTTGGAATTATGCAAAAGAGGTCATGCAGTCAAAGTATTAAAGTCAGCCGGTGAAGGTTCCGGGTTTTCAGATGAGGAGTATGTTTCAGCTGGAGCAACTTTAGCAGATACGGCTAAAGAGGTTTTTGATTACGCTGATATGATTGTTAAGGTTAAAGAACCAATTGAGCCTGAATATGAGCTAATTAGAGACAACCAACTTGTCTTCACTTATTTTCATTTTGCATCTTATGAGCCGTTAACTAATGCAATGATCAACAGTGGAGCAGTCTGTCTTGCTTATGAAACAGTGACAGCCCCAGATGGGTCTTTACCCTTGCTAGTTCCTATGTCTGAAGTAGCTGGAAGGATGGCCATTCAACAAGGTGCTAAATATTTAGAAAAGCCACAGAAAGGTAGGGGAGTACTTTTAGGTGGTGTTCCGGGAGTACCTCCTGGCAAAGTTTTGATACTTGGTGGTGGTGTTGTAGGAACTCAGGCAGCAAAAATGGCAGCAGGGTTAGGTGCTGATGTTACCATTCTAGATATTAGTCTTTCGAGGCTGAGATATCTTGCTGATGTCATGCCTGCAAATGTCTCCATGATATACTCCAATGAGTACAATATTAAGCATCTGTCTAAAGAGTCTGATCTTATTGTTGGTGCTGTACTCATTCCTGGAGCAAAGGCGCCTAATTTAATTTCAAGAGAAATGCTGAAAGACTTAAGGGCGGGTACAGTCTTAGTTGATGTAGCTGTTGATCAAGGAGGTTGTATAGAGACTTGTAAGCCGACTACACATGAAGATCCTGTGTACATTATTGATGACGTCTTACATTATTGTGTGGCTAATATGCCTGGAGCTGTACCATACACTTCAACAATAGCGCTAACAAATGCAACATTGCCATACATGATACAGTTGGCGGATAAGGGTTGGAGAAAAGCTTGCCATGAAAATGCAGAGTTAGTCCCAGGACTTAATGTTGTAAATGGAAAGGTTGTTCACAAAGGTGTATCAGATGCTTTTGGGCTGGAATACACTCCAGTTGAGTCTATTTTGGCATAAAAAATAGATTTTAACACTAGTTTTTGGAGGTAAAATTTATTATATTTATTAGGAATTGATAGTTTTTAATCATCTAATAAACCTTCTCGAGCATGAATATTACCTACGAAGAACTACGCAAAATCAAACACGACCTACCTACTGGAAGCATCTCAAAAATGGCGAGTCAATTATCTATGGACGAACAAACTATACGTAATTATTTTGGAGCTAAAAAATTTGAGAATGGCGCAATAGTTGGATCTCACATTCAACCTGGTCCTAGTGGAGGTATTGTACATTTAGAAGATACTACGATTCTTGATCTTGCAAGAAGAATAATTCAAGAGGCAAATTAGATTGCCAGAAAAATGCTATTTATTAGAAGGTGAGACTTAGTCTCACCTTTTTTTATTTCTACACATATTATAGAATAATTTAATATGTGGCATGATTTTTGGCTCACAGTTCGGTAGAACACTTTCCAAATCATGAACAACATTCCATCACTAAGATGGCTAATACTGCTATGTATTGGCTGGTCTGGCTATCATGTCTATTTGACTGAAGATAGTTTCACTAAATTCTCAAAGATCGATAGAATCGCATCTTCTGCTGCGCAAGAGCTGCTCTATTACCAAGATCCTGCTCTAGGAAGAATCATTTCTCCTCCACTTGATATTCAACCGGCCTCTTTTTCAAACGCAATGAGCTGGGAGCATGTAGCTATTGGTAATGATGCCGGTAGAATTCGATGCCTATCTACTTTCACCAAAGATGATCAACAATACATTTTTGCTGGTTCAGCTTCTGGAGGTTTGTGGATGTCACGATCAACTGTGGTAGACGAAGTATTTTGGCAGAAGTCAAGTCTGCCCGAAAATACTATTTCCTCAATATACTTCGATTCAAGTGATAGTATTCTCTATGTAGGTACTGGAGAAGGATATTTCCAGAATGATGCCTTTCCTGGGTCTGGGGTGTATACAAGTGCTGATTTTGGGCACACATGGGAGAGGTCTGATGATACTGCTGACTTCGCCTATGTCCAGAGCATAGTCAAACAGGATGAGGGTATTGTAGTCTCTTCCCTACATGATGGTATTTTCTTGTCCTCAGATCATGGAAGTACTTATGCGCAGAGTGATAATGCATCATTTTCCTCTGTAAATGATCTGTTACCATTGAGTAATAACTCCTTACTCGTTTCTAGCGGTTTGCATTCACAAGGCAGAATTATGCATCTCAACTTACTAGACAAAACTGCCAATGAAGTCTCTTACTTTAAACAATTCGAGCACCTTAGGAGAATAGAGTTAGCTCAGTCACCCTCAAATCAAGCTATACTCTATGCTTTGGCAGAAGATATCAATACTGAGAATGTTAGATTATTTAAGTCGACTGATGAAGGGACTAACTGGCAGGAGTTACCACTCAATATTCCATTTTTTGCCGGAGGACAAGCTTGGTATAATCTTGTCATAGAAGTAAGCCCTCTTCATCCAGATAACATTTTGATTGGCGGGTTAGACTTGCATGCTTCCTTAGATGGAGGTATGACTTGGCATACTGTTACTCAACATGATAAAACAAAGCAACATTATGTCCATGCGGACCAACATGCTATTCATTTTCTGAACGAAAATGATGTTTTGGTTGGGAATGATGGAGGAGTTGCTTTGATTAAGAACGTGTTTGATGTTGGATCTCTTACAGTCACAACCCTCAATGATGGATTACATATTACTCAATGTAATAGTGGTTTGATTTCACAGACTGATAGCACCCTGTATCTAGGTACTCAAGATAATGGAGTACTGAGCTCAAATCTGGGTAGTGCATTCACTCAGCAGCTATTAGAAGGTGATGCAGGAAGTGTTATAGTTGATGAGGATGATCCTTCGCTAATTATTTCTTCTTACATAAAGAACAATTACTTCATCAGTAGAGATGGGGGTAAGCATTTCTATTATCGTGATTTTTCGAATAATGGACTTTTTGCAAACCCAGTAGACTATGATCATAGTAGAAATATATTGTATGCAGTTGAATCACCGGGTAAACTGCTGCGGTGGAACAATCCAGCGGACTTGGGAAGGCAATTTGATATCGTAAATGTTACCAATATTTCTGAGCAAATTACCACAGTACACGTGGGTAAGAATATGCAAGATAGACTCTATATAGGCACTGCAAATGGAGGGATATATTACCTTGATTTTTGCTATGTTGGAAAGCATAGGTACGCGTTTCATCGGTATTCTTTTGGTGAAGGCAATGTCGTCAAGAAAGTGATTTCTTTTGAAGAGAAACCACAAGAGTTATTGGCTCTGGTTTCTAATGCTGGTGTCAATAACATCTACACTTCCACAAACCAAGGTAAGTCGTGGATTGCACACGATGGTGATTTGCCCAATATTGCAGTTAGGGATATCCTTATCAGAGAAGATGGATATTATCTAGGTACAGACTACGGAATATGGTATACAGATCAATTGCATGGTGTCCAAACACATTGGAAACCTCTGAGATCTCCATTTACTATGACGCCAGTGAACCAACTACTGAATGATGCTCAAGGTAATTTACTTGCTATAACATACGGCAATGGGGTATTTAGAGGTAAAGAAGGACAAGCATTTGACTTGCGTTCAGATCAAGCTGCATTAACTATTGGTGAAGAACGTTTATCATCATGGAATTGTGGTGATAAACATCAAATACAGAGCATTGTCGGATCAATAAGTGGATGTGTTGATGATGTTACCTTAGATGCTTTTTTGCTCACAGATGATCAAACACAACATGATATTAGTATTCATTCTGTTGATCTCAGTACTGATGGAAGCAATTTTAGAATTGATATCGAAGTAATTGATGATACTACTCCAGAACCTGAAGAGGCAGTCATACTTGTGGTAGAGGCAAGGTGTTTAGGTAGTACGAAGCAACTGGAAATCCCAATCCAGATAATTGATAATGATAACCCGCTGTTGGAGGATGTGAATAGCTCACAAGTTTCTATAGGTGAGCTTGATGAGCAAACTGCTGAATATCCATTTAAAGCGTATTATGAAGATGAGAAAATGGAGCTTTTAGTCAAAGCTGAAGAACTTCTGTCAAAAGGGATGGCAGCTGGAAATATTCAAAAGCTCGAATTGTATGTTTTGAAAAAACTTTCTGGTGTTTCGTTCAATGATTTTACTATCACAATGAGTTCAGATAAGAATAATCAAATATCTGATTTCACTTCAGGGCAAGTGGTGTTTCAAAATAAAATAGATACAAAAGAAGGTTGGAATACATTTAATCTTCAAGAGCCATTCTATTGGAATGGATCAGATAATATCAGAATCCAGATGTGCTTTAATAACAACATCTGGTCAAATAGTGACGTGATCGCATGCCATAAGACTGATTTTCCATCTGTAGTGTATAGTTATAAAGATAGTAATGTAGGTTGTACTCTATCTTACGCTGAACACAGTAGTGATCTCCGCCCAACAATTCGAATGTATTCTGGTAGTAGAGCTGAGAGAGCTTCTGAGGCAACATCTGATTATTCAATTGAACTTTCTGGAAATGCAGAAAGTATACTCAGAGACGATCAGAATGATGTAGTAGTAGTCATCCAGTCTAATGGTCAGAATAGTTGTGAGGAGGTTAGAGTATTTGATGAAATTGCTGTTGTCAATGAGATGGATGTGTTTCATTGGACTTTCCATACTAAGATGGTATCAATTAGTAATGAGAGTCAAATATCAACTGAGTATAGACTCTTCTACAATACCAGTGAATTTCAGCTTATTGATGAAAGTAAATCATTAAAACATATCATTTTAGTTGATGGTGATATCTATTCAGAAAGGAGTATTACTTTGGAAGAATTAACTCAACTCAATGCTGGTGTTTATAGTTTGGAGGTAGAGATGGATAGAGATTTTGAAACACTGCTCATTCAAGAGTCTAGCATAGATTATAGACAAAAGGACGACGATGAAGAGGTGGAAGTGAGAATGGTGCTAAGCCCTAACCCTTTCAGCTCTGCATTTAGAGTAGAATATGATTTACCTCAAGAGATTACTATTACAGATGTCTTACTCATTAGCCCAAAAGGTGAACGGTTAGGATTGCAAACAGAATTTCCAGATTCCAAAAGCATCCATGTATTTCCTGATTCAGGTCTTCAGAGTGGATGGTATTTTGTCAAAGTGATATTATCAAATGGCGAGTATAACATGCTCAAAGCGATTAAGCAATAATTTTTTGTGTCAGCATAAATCAGAAGATTGTATACAGCTCCGAAGTGTAATTTTTATACTCGGAGCTGTATTTTTTTTCGCTTTGGTAAATAACGAGATCTTGTGTTTTTTCGGCGCTAGCTTCCTTTTTTGTAAAAGTCAGCATGGCATTGAATGGTTGAGTACTCTCATAGCTCTTAACCATGCATATTGTAAGTATTGAACATTGATTTTCGTGAATTTGAGAACGCAAAAACTCAACTTGACGATGAGGGATTACAATACTGCAAGTACCATCAACAGTCAATAAATCTACAATTCTTGAAATGAGATCTATAAACCTTGACTGAGTTATATGCTTTGCAACTGCAGTATTCTCTTTTGATATTGTACTATCAATATGAAAAGGGGGATTGATTATAATGGAATCATACTTTTGATGAGGGGCATAGTTAAGAATGTCTTGGTGAATGGCCAACAATCTAGAATTGAAGGATGATATGCTAAAATTATATTCAGCTTGTAGAAAAGAATGCTTATCAATTTCAATTCCATGCACTATTGCCTCTGTCCTTTGTGCAGCAATTAATGCCATTACACCAGATCCAGTACCAATATCTAAAATGTAGCCCGAATTTGGCATCTGAGCCCATGCAGCCAAAAGCACTCCATCAGTATTTACTTTGAAAGTGCACAGATTATGATGCACTTCAAAATACTTAAACTGAAAAGGAGAAGGATCCTTTACGGATTCTTTATTCAACAGCTATATCATCCAAGATCATAGTGTTTGTGTCTCCTCCAGGGCCTGAACCACTATATCTGAAAGCTACATGACCTTTGCCATTATATGCGCTCAGATCAACAGAACCACTATCAACCCAATCATAATTATCTTGGCCAGAACCTGCTAGTGCGCAATCAATAACGTCCCAGGTTGCCGCATTGACATCACCTGTGAAGTTTGAGCTAAATAGAATATCTAGACCACCATGCGTATAGAATGCTGTAGCTGATCTGAATGATAAGGTAGTTAAAGCATCAAAGTCTAGCTCAGGTGTGATAAGATAGGTTTCCATTTCTGGCTCTTCGTCATTGTATGCGGTAGCTTGAATGTAGAGGTTTCCATCAAATTCATTAAATCTCCAAACTCGGGTTCCTTTAGTTGCTACATTAATCCAACCATCCAAAGAAACGTCTTGATTATCGGCGCCTCCTTCAAAGTCCTCCACAAGTTCTCCTTCTAATTCCCCTCCAGTATTATTACCACCGTTACCTTCAGAGCCATCACATCTTTCTCCATCCAATTGCACATCACCTAGGTCTCTGAGTGTAATTTGATAAGCTTCTTGTCCAGTGCCAAACTTTCCTAATACACCATAGAGGGTTCCATTTCCTTCAGCTATTACAGTGTTTGCAAAACTGCTAAATCCAGAAGAACGGATTGTAATAGAAGCTCCATCACAATTTTCTAGAGGTATATTTTCTGATTGAAAAATATTCTCAGAAGGTACTGCTGTTGCATAGGTGTCACCTAGGTAAGAATCTGGAAATTCAACATTCTCAAACTTCACAAGCATATTGAGATGCTGATCAGATACTTGGCCCAATAATAAAGTGACCGGTTCAATTTGATTATTGAATGTACCTGGTAACAAAATATCACTCACCAATGCTGATGGAATTCTGGTGACCCCATCATTGTCTGGAGCCATTCCTATTTGAGGGAGATTATTAAAGTCTCCAATATAGAGGTTATCCAATTTGACAAAAACTTCTCTGCCTACAAAGTAGGTGTTGAACAGATCTGTTTCATCAATGATAAGCGCAATACCAGCCGACTCATCTTGTATAAACAATGTCTTGTAAATGTTTCCTGATTTATCATCACCAACTACAACACCTTTGAGGTAAGAGTTGGCAGGGAGAGCTACAGAAGTACCCAACTGAAGATTGTCTAGGATGTCGCTCACAGACAAAATAGCTGCGCCTTCTGGAATCTCTGGGCTTTCGCCATTAAGTTCAGGAATTTCAAATTCACGATCTACACATTGTATTAATACAATTGCACATAGAAAAGCTAAGAAGATTGATTTTATATTTTTCATAATTCTTGAATTCAAAGATTAAAAGCTAACAGCTAGCGTGATAAAATAGGTTGTACCGTAAGCATAGTAATATCGAGGAGGGAAGAGGTTTTCTAATTCTAATTCGCCTTCAGCATTGAATGTGCCTCTATAGCGTAATCTTAATTGTTCGAATCCTCCACTTCTAAATATGTTATTTGTGATGTTATTTACTGATGCGTTGATGGCAATGTAGAGATCGTCTTTCTTCCATGACTTGGATGCAAATGCATCAAAAGTGACAGCAGTGGGGTAGCGCTCTTGTCCGTAGACATCTTCTATCAAAGCATTTGTAACTTGACTATCATAGATCTCTTCATTTAATGTTGCTCCTCCAGCAGTGGTCGCGTCAATGGCATTCAAAGCTGATAACTGTGGTGCAATTATCTGTTCGACTCTGTCTTTTATTCTTCTCACAGAGCTCATGCTGATAAAGCTTCTATCAAAGTAATTTGCATTTACCGAAATCCTCCAAAACTTAGGGTTTCTATAATTCAACTGGATTGTACCAGCAGTTTGAGGACCTCCTGAAACATATCTGTTTTTAAAGTAGGTTTGCCCTAAGTCACCTATTTCTACTAAATCATCAATAGCAAATTGAACTAATGGGTTGCTTGTATACCGATGATCACCTAATGCCAGTGCTAAGTCAGCACTTAAGGTAGTAGTCAGTTTGACTTCAGCACCAAGTTCCATTCCAATATGCCTAGAGTCAATATCTTTTAGAATCATATTTCCAAAAGCATTTTGAAAGTCATAGTAGACATTTCTTGTCTGAAACTGATCTTTTCTATCAGTATAGTAGAATGATAATCTACCCTTTAATCCAGGGAATCTCGTGATATACCCAATTTCTCCCGCTGTGATTTTTTCGATATCAATATCTCCTATTGCTGTTTCTCTAGTTCGCGGTGTGATGTAACTATTTCGCGAAAGCGGTGGTCTTGTCAAATAAGCTCCAGTGGCATAGATATAATTTCTGCCATTAAACTTATAAGTAGCTCCAGCTTTTAGCGTTCCTGTAAGATATTTTTGCACCTCACCTTTGCCCAGTGAATTGTCAGGAAATCTTCCAAATTGGAACTTGCCATCTCTCCAAAATGTGTTATAGTCCACACCACCAGCAATGAAGAAATCGATTTTATTCATTGCATACTCAATCTGAGTCCATCCACTTGCCTTAGTGTGATTCATGATATAGTGGTAACCGAATATGTCACCCACCTCAAGTATGTTATTTGGTGCAAGCAGATTATTTTGCTTCAGTGGATCTACAAGAAGAAATTGGTCACCCGAAGCATCAGCGAAATTATCCCAATCAACTGCAAAATCAGCTCCTAACAAATCATCTACAACCTTATGATTATCAATGCTTTCATAAGTAAAGCTTAGTCCACTGTTGGTCGTAATGTTGTTACCCCATGGCTTATTTGCTACAGTTGAGAAGATAAGTTTTGTAGGATCATAACGTGATTCTTGAATCTTATATGCAGCTAATTTGCCAGTGATATCATTTCCTGCAATTCCATCTACGCTCTGTATAGTTTCTATTCTCGAATTATTCACAGCATACATATTTTCAATATCCAACTGCAGTAGCTCGGGGTTAGCAGATAAGTAGTCTGCTGCTATTTGTCTTACCTCTGGGTTATCAGAAAAGCTAGGCAGTTTTCTATAATAATCTGGTCTAGGATCTGCAGCATCGTACCAATCTATACCAGACGACCCATCTTTTCCAGTCTGAAATGCTAGCGATGAAGTCAGTTGAGTGCCATTGCCGAGTTTGTTGTCATACCTTAAGATTGCGGTGTGTAAGTTATTCCGATATTGTCTTGGATTACGCACCTCACCATTGAGATATCCCCAATTGGGATTATAAAAATTATCTCCAGCTAGATCATAGGCCTCTTGCGTAGAAGCAGAAGCTCTACCTCTAACAGTATTTACTGAAAAGACAGAAAGTCCGATAGAGTGTGTTGGACTAAATTGTTTCTCAATACCTATAAAACCACTATACGCATCATAAAATGTTCCCCTGACGTAGCCTTCGTCACCCCAACGCTTTGATAGCGAGGCTGATAGTGCCCACCCATTTTGGTTGACACCACTTCCATAAGTAAGCATGACTCTATTTCTATAACTTGCATTAGCTACACTGTAGCTTGCTCTTATCTGTTCTCTATGTCTTGAGGCTCTGATATCCAAGTTAGTTGCACCACCTATAGAACCTAGAGTAAAAGATCCAGGCTGTAGACCTTCAGTTTCATCTCTGGCTCTAAACATATCATTCAGTCCTCCCCACATTCCCCAATAGGCATTTCCTCTACTTAATGTATTGAAAGGTATACCATTCACAAAGACTTTGTAGATTTCTGACTCGTAGCCTCTCACTCTGAATCTTGCTGCTCTCAGATTGAAGTTTACCGCATTATTGAATGGGTCTCGGCTTGCGGAGAGTAGACTAGAGACCAGCCCTTCATCATCATCTAGAAGATCAAACTCGTTAATAGTGGATATATCAGCATTTGTATTAGAGGTTGTCCTTGTCTTTACCATATATATTGGAGGGATGTCATCATTCTCCCCATTACTGATAAAATTCAAATTAGAATATCCATCAGACTGTATGCTAATGGCGTATTCGCCCTTTTGAACATCAAGAAATCTATAAATACCTGATGCATTAGTGAGGACTGTCTTGTTGAGTTCCTTAATAGTTACTCTCGCACCTACTACTGCAGTAGAGTCTTCAGAATTGAAAACTTTTCCAGAAAGTTGTGAAAATGCAGATGTTATAGAAATGAAAAATACGCTACTAAGGAGAATTAATCTAAGTATCATGCTGTTTTGGCTGTATAAGTGCAAATTTAGTATTTTATTAGTGTCATAATATTTACTTAGTATTAATTAATACATTCTTGTCATCACTATTACTATGAGAATTAGTCTTTTAATTTATTTAGTTATCAATTCTGTCATTCTGTTTTCACAAAAAGAATACAAAATTGCTGCCGTTGGATTCTATAATTTGGAGAATCTTTTTGATACACTTGATACACCTGATGTTAGAGATACAGAATTCACCCCTGATGGAGGTAAAGTCTGGAACGGTACCAAGTATGAGGAGAAACTTGGTAATCTAGCTTATGTTATAAGTACGATGGGCAAGGAGAAAGCTGCTGCAGGTATTTCAGTACTTGGTGTATCAGAAGTTGAGAATGTCACTGTGTTAGAAGACCTTATTGAACAACCTGCCATTAAGGATATGGAATTTGGGATAGTTCACTATGATTCTCCAGATGAGAGAGGTATAGATGTGGGATTACTGTATCGTAAGAATCATTTTGAAGTCTTAAACTCAAAGTCTTATTATGTTGACCTTTTTGGAGAAACTCAAGACACCAATTATACAAGAGATGTACTCTTGGTTTCAGGCTTGCTAGACAAAGAAGAGATGCACTTTATCGTGGGACATTGGCCGAGCAGAAGTGGAGGTGAAAAACGTTCAGAGCCGGGCAGGGTGATGGCCGCAGAAGTGTGTAGAAGTATTGTCGATTCTCTCTATACAGTTGACCCTAATGCGAAGATCGTTGTCATGGGTGACCTCAATGATAATCCTAATAATATTAGCATTACAGAGCACCTCAAAGCTGCATACAAGCAGAAAGAGTTGCGATATAAGGACTTATTTAACCCCATGGGTGAACTCTATAGGAAAGGACTTGGGTCCAATGCTTGGAGAGATTCTTGGAGTCTTTTTGACCAAACCGTGATTTCTAAACCTTTGCTTGAGAATAAGAATAATGGGTATAAATTTTTTAAGGCTCAAATTCATGCCGAGCAATTTTTGAAACAGCCAATAGGTCAGTATAAAGGCTATCCTTATCGAACATTTGTTGGTAACGCCTATCAAGGAGGATATTCAGATCACTTCCCCGTCTATGTGTATTTGATAAAAGAAACTTAGTACTGTATTTTTGGTGTTTACTTTTAGATATTGATAGACAAACACCCCATAGTTCTTAGTACAGAATTTCAAGATATACTCAACCATCTTGAGTCTACAAATGACTCTTATCTCATTACAGGAAAGGCAGGTACGGGCAAGTCCACGCTACTCTCAGTACTTCGGCGAACAAGTCAAAAACGGGTAGCAGTAGTAGCTCCAACTGGTATTGCCGCATTAAATGTAAAAGGTCAAACGATACATAGTTTCTTTAAGCTGCCTCCACGTATGATTATGCCTTCGGAAGTGCACAAAGCTAAAGATAGACGGCTATATAAGAATATGGATATCCTCATTATTGATGAGATATCAATGGTTAGGGCTGATTTGTTAGATAATATTGATATTTTTCTCAGAAAGAATAGAGAGGTAGACCAACCATTTGGTGGTGTTCAAGTATTGTTGTTTGGAGATATGTTTCAGTTGCCACCAGTAGTAGCAACACCTTTTGAGAGAGAAGTTTTTAGGTCAGATTTTGATTCTCCGTATTTCTTCAGTTCAAGGGTACTCCAGAATTTTGATTTGCCAATGCTAGAGTTGACCCAGGTCTATAGACAATCTGACAGGCACTTTATAGCATTGTTGGATAGGGTGCGAACAAACTCCTTAGAACAGGAAGATGTTGCTTTGCTTAATGAACGTCATACCAAGCAATTCACAGAAAATGATCTGTATGTCACGCTAACAAGCTTGAATGCTACAGCCAATGCAATTAATGCTAAAAAGCTCCAAGCTTTGGACAATCCCAGTTTTTTGTATCAAGCAGAAATCACTGGTAATTTTAATCCAAGCCAGTATCCAACAGCGCATATGTTACATCTCAAAGTAGGAGCGCAGGTGATGATGGTTAAGAATGACATCGATAAGCGATTTGTCAATGGGACGCTTGGCAAAGTGTTGAGTACCGCAAAGGATGCTATTGTCGTTGGCCTTAACAATACACAAGGTCAATATCAGGAAGTACAGGTTGATATGGAAGAGTGGGAAATTCTGAAATATAAGGTTGACCCAAAGCATTCAAAGAAGTTTACCACAGAAGTTGTGGGTTCATTCAAGCAATATCCTTTGAAGTTAGCTTGGGCAATTACCATCCATAAAAGTCAAGGACAAACATTTGATAAAGTCAGGATTGATCTCGGTAGGGGAGCTTTCGAATTTGGCCAGACCTATGTTGCATTAAGTCGATGTCGAACATTTGAGGGTATAGAGCTCTCAAAACCAATTACAAACAGAGATATTCTGTGTGACCAGCGGATCGCCGACTTTTATCAAAATAAAAGGTACTACTGGTAGGATAGTACCTTTTGTCATCAATAGTAATAATTGATTCTCACTGGTGTTAATGTTTCACAATGCAAGGTATAGTCTCTGTTGAGGATTTCATCAAAATCGATTTGGGTAGGCTTAATGATATACAAAGGAAGTTTTGATTTAGGAGATTCTTTAACGGTTAGTTTTTTACTCACATCTTTGAGGACGGAATAATCGTCTGGAATATCGATCATTTCCCAAAGTAGGTCACCATATTGTTGAGGAGTAACCATATGGGTTATCCAACCACCTCTTTGGTCTTCAATGTTAATAAAGAGCCTTTCCTTATAGAACTTCAGCACACCAAGACTTGGCTGGAACAAAGTATCTTGATAATAAACGTCAAATTTAACGATGCTATCATTGACATATTCAAAGGGAATACACTCTTTTATGCCAGGAAGGTAGAGTCCACCATCAATTATTGCACACCCCTCTGTTTCTTGTATACTCTTGATTGGCATCATTAAAGTGTGAAAGTTTTCAGCATAAACTAATCTTGAAGAAACGTGAATTAGAGAACTATCTGATTGACAGAGATAAGTACCTCTTAGTGCTAGGGGTATTGTCTCAATCTCTTTTACATCAGGTGGCATGGGTGTATCAAAAATAACAGCTGGTTCACAACTAGCTATAAATATGCTTATGAATAAGATAGAGTAAGATAGATATTGCATAAGTTTCAATTTAAGTAATGATTATAGTTCATTGCTAGGACTGGACACGGACTGCTATTGACAATCATTTCAACATTACTGCCTTGAAATATTCTTCTTATTGGGCTCATGTTGTGATTTGAAATGGCAATGAGGTTTACGTTCTTTTCTTGGGCAAAATGTCGTATTCCTGATTCCACAGAATAGTCGGTGTAAAAGTGTGTTTCTGCATCAAACTGATCTGCAATTTGCTCAAAATCTTTTAATGCCTCAAGCATTAAAATTGTTGGCTGAGTAAAATAGGATCCAGTATTTATTGCTAGGATATGAATCTTTTTTACACCTATTGACTTTAAGAAACCCAATGAAAATCTAAATGTTTCTTGATCTTTAAGACTCAAACCTGTTGCAAAAACAGTTTCTTTAAAATTGATTGGTCCAACTTCTTTTTTGACAATTAAAACATTTGTTGGTGATTTTCTCAAAACTTTTTGAGTATTCGAACCAATGAACATTTCGTCAAATCCAGATTTACCATGTGACCCTATGATGACTAAGTCGTATTTGGTGGCTTTCAAATGTTCAAGAAAGGAACCGACAAAGGAGCGCCTGACTACAAGAGAGGTTGCTTCAATACTAGCATTTTTCATTTTGTCCTCTAGCAAACCCAATTTTTTGAAGCAATCTTTTTCGATACTATCGAATGCGATGTCTAAATACTCAGCATCGTAAACTTTGTCCAAATCTACACAATCAATAGAGTGAAAGAACACAACTTCAAAATCGATGAGCTCTTTTAATTGTATGGCAAGTTTTACTGCCAGTAAAGAAAATTCTGAAAAGTCTACAGGTATAATGATTTTCATTTATGCTGATTTTTTAAGAGAATTAAGACCTTTTTGATTTTGTTGGGCTAAGGACCAATTATCTGTTGTAGTAGTTTGGAGGTATAGTCTACTGGATAACCTGAATACTTGAACAAACAGACCAAATTCATTTTCCATAGCAAACTCAAAGCTCGCCACTGAAGCTGAAGGATCTATTTCAAGGAAACCACTTTCTAACTTATTATTCAGCTCAGATAATGTTGTCAAAGGGTCTATAAATCCGGTTGACCTTTTGATGTCTTCATGTTTATGATTGGAGTCAAAGAACTCTATTTTTAGACCTTTGAACATCTCCTGAAAATTATCTTGGAGCTCTTTCACTGTATGGTTTTGCGTAATTTTCATATGACTAAATTTTAATTTAAATGTAAGAGTGATACTATCCTAATTCGATGATTTGCATCAGAGAGGATTATGATTTTAATCATGAAGACAAGTTGTCATACTGTTAATCTGTTGTTTGATTTGTCATAAAAAAGGATAAGACCTTTGCTTTTTTCTGATTCAAACTAATTGAGTCTGATACTTTTACTGTCACTTTGGTTTTTTCCAGAAAGTGCTTTTTCTCGAGAAAATTTAGAAAAGCTATTTTTGTTGTGGATGGTCCAAAAAGTAGTACTTCATGCACAGATAAGATGTCATTGAATATTTTCTGAAAGTAGTCTGTAGCTTGTGCGTTCTTCTTGTTTAATAACTTGCTTTCTGAAGTATTAATCATTGGTCCATAAGGAGTTGAGGACCTTGAGCCTCCACCAATCTTGTTCTCAGAAATATTTGATTGTATTTTTTTGTAAATGATTTCACCTTCTTCATGGAAGAAAAGATCTGCTTGTCTTTTATCTAGCCAAATGCCAACTTGCTTTTGCATAATTTTGTTTTAAGAGTTAAAATGTAATTCCTATTTGAAAACCTATCTTTGGTTTTACCCCTGAGAATGCTGGATCAAAAACACTATAATCTTGATAGTATGGATCTTCATTGACCTCTTGAAATGTATCTGAGGATTCTGTTTTTCTGACTCCTCCTCCTATGTAGAAATCTGTGGTTATTCTTGGTGTAATATCTGCTTGGAGGCCAATGAGTACTCCACCTTCTACTGACTGAGATGCTTTTGTGAATGTGCCACTAATATATTCTCCAAGTGTATTGGACCAATATCCGCTTTCATATTCTTCGTTGTAATCAAAGTAGAGTAAGTATGGACCACCATAGAATCCATAATTAAATAATCCTAAGAAGTTTTTTCGAATGAGTTTATTATAGTGTGTCAAATAGAATCTGTATTGCCCCATTATTTGGAAACCAGTCAGATTATTATCAACAGTTTGCCTCAAGTAGATAGAAGGAAAAAGGATAATGCTATATTTTCTATCTAAGAAATATCTTTCATATGAGACTTGTAACTCTGACTGACCCATGTTGAAGGGGCTAAACTTTAGAACATTGTTATATTCAAAGACATTGGAGGTTGACTCTTGACCGAAAGATTCACTAGTTATTCCTATGAGGATAATACAGAGGATTACTAAGAATATATTTTTCATTTTATTTAGATTTATCTAGGTTAGAATACTTGAGTGAATCGATTTGGCAGACGATATGCTGCATTTAATAAATCATAGGTAGTAATAATTCCTAGTAGCTTATTTTCCTTCACTACAGGTAGAGCGTGGATCGTATTTTCTCTAAAAATCAGAGCGCAAGATTCCAGAGTGTCATTGGGCTCAATGGTTACGACATCTCTTTGCATGATATCGGAGATTAGGAGTCTCGATAGTATTGATGAACTTTTGTTTTGAGATGTTCTTAATTTGAAGGTTGTTCCCCAATCTTGTAGGATCAAAATCTCACCTTGGCTAATTATGCCTGTGAGTGCACCTTCAGAATTAATAACAGGAAGATGGTGAATATTGTGCTCCGTGAAGATTTGTTGAGCTAGGTTTACTGTAGTATTTTCTTGAACACTGATAAGTTCTGTTGTCATGAAGTCCTTGACTTTCATGGACATAAGTTCGTGTGTATGCATAATTCTATTTTGTGATTTGTGTTAGTATATCGTGTGTAGTAATAATCCCTTTTAAGTTGCCATCAGAAACAACAGGTAATGCATTTATACCGTGAAAGAGAAATGATTCAATGGCTTGTCTAACTGTGCTTGACGAACTCATGACAATTGGATTCATTGTCATGATCTCTTCAATTAGTGCATTGGTATTAATAGCAAATGATCCGATATTATATGCTTTGATAAAATCTCTTTGCTGCTCTTTACCTTTGAAGAATAGTACATCTCCTTGACTAAGTATACCTACTACTTTACCGGAGACTGTTATCGGTATGTGATGAAAGGAGTATTGATTAAAAATCTCAATTGCTTTCTTTATTGTTTCTTTTGGATGGAGAGTAATAATCTTATTTGACATTATTTCCTCCACTTGCTTGTTTAGCATATTATTTTCTGTCTTCATATTTCAAAGATTCACCAAATAGGGTGGGCTGGCTATGATATTGATCATCAGGTTGAATGATAATTATCACCATGTTTCTAGTTGTTGGGATCTTGTTTTTATCAGCCCAGTCCAAACTTCAGAAAGAGAATTCCAGAAGCCAAGAATAGCCATTTCATGAGAATGATTCCATCTGATTCAATAAGTTGATGTTCGAGCTCATTAATAAGACTGCGATCAAAAAGAACCAACATACTGAGAAGTAAAAGCAGGAAGCCACTTATGGTAAGTGCCAGATTAACCAATGTGTGAGCAGAATCTGAAAATGCAATATGGGTTATACCCATGATCATAAGAAAGATGTTCCAAGGTGTTGACTTTGCTATTGGTCTAGCCAAATACTATATCTCTTCTGTAAGTTTTGGTAAGAGTATTAACGGTAGGCTAACTAGTAGAAAGACAATACTCCAAATAAGACTAATGAGTTGAATTTGGTTCATGCAGAATATGTATTGTTAACCAACTTCTTGGTAATATCCTTTCATTAAATCAAAAAGAGTCAATATCCCAACTGGCTTACCTTGATCTATGACAGGTACACAATGGAATTCTTTTTGTAAAAACAACTCAATTGCATAGCTTGCTGCATCTTCCGGTCTGACTGATATAAATTGCTTCGTCATGATATCTTTTGCCAATGTCGTTTCCAACATCTTCTGAGCATAAGCCTTTCCGCTAGCTTGTTGAATAATAGCTTTTGTTTTCTTCAGGATATCGGTTTTGCTAATTACTCCCGCAAGATTACCAGCATAATCAACAACCATGAGATGTGATATTTTTGATTGATCTAATGTGTTCATGACTCCTTGAAGACTTGTATTCTCTGACAAGGATATTGGGTTTTTACTCATGTAGAAAGCTACTTTTCTGTCCATATCATTTTGTTTTTATTAAAAATGGGATGGAGCTTACCTCCATCCCTCGGGAAAATCCAATTATTCAACTGGAATTGCAGTGTTTTGTGCGGGTTCGTCGTTAGATTTCTTAATAGTAAGTTTTAACACTCCATCTTCATATACAGCTTTGATATTATCGCTTGATGCATTTGGTGGTAAATTGAAGGATCTTGTGAAGGAAGAATATTCGAACTCTTTTCTAGTATATTCTTTACCTGTGGTCTCTTCACTTTTTTGCTCTGATGAACTAATTATTAAGCGTCTATCATCTATACTGATGGAGAAATCTTCTTTAGCTTTTGCTGGAACTGCCAGATCTAGGTAAAAAGCATCTTTATCTTCAGAGATATTAGTCTCTAGGAAGCGAAATCTGATTGGTTTAGTATCGGAGAAGAATTCTAAATTGTCCAACATGTCATACCATTCTGAAGGAAATGTTGGAAATGAGCTTGGTACATAGTTAGGTAGTGATTTCATAGTAGACTTGATTTTATTGGTGTATTTATGTGAAACTTAATGCTATGAATTCATCCAGTCTGGGAATTCGTCATCATCCCCCTCAAATTGCTTCATGGCAGCATATGCTTGGATACCATACATCATGGATGGTCCGCCACCCATGACTATACACACGTTGATAACTTCAATAAGTTCTTCTGACTTTACTCCAGCTTCCAACGCCTTCTTTGTATGATATGCAATACATGGATCACAGTGTGTGGCTATCGAAATAGCTAGAGCAATTAGCTCTTTGATTTTATTACTTAAGTGGCCAGTACACGATGCTTTCTCAGTATACTCCATGAAGCTTGCTATAACCTTAGGATTTTCTTTTATAAAGTCATTCATAAGACTCATGGAAGTGTGATAAATGTTTGGATAGTTTTTCATGTGCTTACTTTTTATCGGGAATGAATAATACAGGTAAAGAGATATTGAAGAGTTCTTCTTTAAGAAGACTCTGTCGAAATAGACGACTTAACCAATTTGAGTGATGATGAATAATGCAAAGTAGTTCAGCTCCTACGATTCTACATTGCTCTTCTAGCGTTGAAGAGATGCTTTCCTGAGATGCAACAGTTGCGCTTTTCATCTGGAAATTTTTAAGATAGTTTTTGATTTCGGATTTAACCTTAATCCGAGTACTAGCTTCAGCACTAACTTGGATAAGATGAATGATAGGATCGAATGCTTGCAGAATTTCATGAATACGAAAAACTGCTTTAGGATTTTGCATCCTTTCTTGATCTACACCAATAACAACATTTGTTATAGCGTTAAAATCACTGCCTTCAGGTATTGCAATCACCGGAGTCGAAGTTCTATCTACGAGGTACTCCGTGACACTTCCAATCGTGAGATCTTTAACATTGGTTAACCCTTGGGTCCCAAGTATAATGCAATCCGCTGCTACTGATTTTGCTCTTTTTAAAATAGCTTCTTTTGGATTCAAATTGGTTATGAGAGTCGTGATAGTTGATTTCCTGCTCTCATGTTGTACTGCTTTGAGTAGTTGAGACATATCTTCTTCAGCTTTTTCAATGAGTATGGAGTCAATGTCCAGAAAGATTTGTGATCTTCCTCGAGAATCAATACAATGCAGTATTTCTAGATCTGCTCCGCCAATACCATCAGCATACTTGATAGCCCATCTGACAGCGTTGACTGATATTCTTGAGAAATCTGTTGGTATGAGTATTTTCATCTTGATTGTTTGTTTAGTGAATAAATAAGAGTGGAGTCTTTGTTTGTTCAATGAGTTCTTTGCTCACACTTTTGAAGAGCATTTTATCTATAAATGACTGGTTGTCAGGTGCTATTATTACGATATCACTTTTCCACTTATAGGCATGGTTGAGTAGTGACTGTGCAACATTCTCATGAGGAATACTGGATATCTCGAATCCAAAATCCAAGGCATTTTGATCAAGAAGGTGTTCGACAATTTGGTCTTTATCTGCTTTGAATGTGGAGCCAGTATTTTCTATATGCAAAAATTTCATGAAAGCCTTGTGGGTTTTGTTCCAAGCGGTGAGACTATCTACCAATCGAGAATCGAGGAGATGTCCATCACTTCCTACTAATATCTTTTGGTATTCTGAAAATTTGCAATGGCCAGGAATTAGGTAGGTAGGAACTTTTGATGTCTTTACAACTCCAAGAGAATGGGTCCCGATCATCTTATCCACGATGGTAAACTTATCCCTTAGTCCCATATAGATAGCATCTGGTTTCAGCTCTAATGCATAGTGATGTATTCTTCCGACCACATTACCCATTGTTACATGAAAAGAAGAAATTGAATTTGTGTCTGGGATGTATTTCTTCACAAATTCTTTGAGTTCATCATTCCAGGATTGCATCAATCTCTTTTGTACGTGAAATGGTCTGTCTGCATGCACGTTAACATTTACAGGTCTCACATTGAGAACATGTTTTTCAGAGTTTGGATTAGCTTCAAGAGCGTAGTGTATGGCATTGACCGAGACTTCAGTCAAGTCCATTGGTATAAGGATTTTCTTCTTCATGATTAAAAGTTTGATGCATTGTCACCCTCGTGATAGAGCAGTATTGGAGTTGAAGACTTTATTACAAAACTGGTACTGATACTTCGATGAAATAGATTTTCGATAAAGCCTCTATTTTTCTTGCTTACGATCAAAAGATCTGCATCTTTTGCACTGCTATATTCGAGTACTGTTTGGACAACATTCTCTAATGGAATTTGAGTACTCTTAATGAGGTGAGCAGGATAGAATTTCTTCCAAAGTTCAGTTAAGACTGTAATGTCATAATTGTCTTTTAGTCCTACATTGAGTAAATGGACATGCGGCTTATTTTCACCTAGCAAACTGATGAAACTTTGGACAAATGCTGAATCAAGTACATTGTCATTTGTACTATAGATTACATTTTGCAGTGATGTAAATCGAGCACAAGGTGGAATAATCAATACTGGGCAATGTGCTTGCTGAGATACTTTTACAGTTAACGAACCAAAGACGTGCTTTGCTCGCTCTGAAGTACCTGAATTACCTAAGATTAATAGTGTTGTTTCTTCTTTTTTAGAAAGTTGAATAAGCTTGTCAGCGGCAAATCCAGACAAGAAAGATGATGATATATTATCAGCCATTTTTGGGTTGCTTAATAACTCTTCGTTTGTTAAATCTTGAAGCTGTTTTCTTGCCTTTTTTTCAAGATTTTCATTCAAATACGAAGTGGTATCTATTCGGGAAAGACTTGGTTTGAATATATGGACAATTTGTACAGAGTAATTTAGCATTTTGCCAAGTGCAATGGCATATTTGATTGCATCTTTTGAGTTTTCAGAAAAGTCGGTAGCAACAAGTATTTTTTTCATAGGACGGTTCTGTATTAAGTTTGATAGTCTTGTCTGGATTGATGTTGTAAATGCTTCAATCGGTTGGGATGTCCCAATTTCTATGATTTCTCCATTGATGCTAATTGCTGGTATTCTATTGATCTTATTTGCAATAAAAGCTTTAGTGTCATTGACTTCATTAACCTGAGCATCTAAGTCGTCCGCTAGCCTTAAAATGTTCTTTAAGGCTTCGAAATTTTCTGATTTTACACCATATAATGTTATTTGATTCATTTTCTTTAATTGATTTGACTCTCTCCAAAAAATTTATTGATTACATCAACCATAGAGACTATTCCTACTAACTTCTGTCCATCTATGACAGGAATAGATCTGATGTTATACTTGCAGAAGGTGTTTATTGCATCCAGTATTTCATCATCAATATCAAGGGTGATAATATCTTCTTGCATAATATCTTCCACCTTATATGCTTTGAGTCTGTAAGCATTTACCTTTGCATCTTCTTCATAGTCATGGTATCCTCTTTTGAAGAGTTGGAAGTCTGATTTGCAGACAATGCCTATCAATTTACAATCTTCAATGACTGGCACACAATGCACTTCTCGTGACCTCATGATTCTATCGAGGGACATTAGGCTTTGTTCTTTTTGTGACGTTATTACATCCATTGTCATAATCGAGTGTACTTTACTTTTTGTACTAAACATGGTTTCATTTTATTTTCTATTTCAAAGCTAGAGTGCAGAGATATTGTGGAGAATGACGTGCGTCATTCTGTAATATGATTTTGGTTATCTTAGGTCTAAGAAATTATGGCTGTGAAACAGAAATCTTTGGAAATCTCATCTTTTGCAGAAGCGACCATCGGAATTTTGGTTGCCAATAAGTGTGGTGAAATTGTTTTGGTAAATCGCTTCTGCTGTGATTTATTTGGATATCATATTGATAAACTACAATCACTTAAGGTTGAAGACTTGATTCCTACTTCCTATAGACATGGACATGAGAACTATAGAGAAGGTTATCATAAGGATCCTAAGCCTCGAGCCATGGGTATGCATCGAGAACTTTATGGTCTCAAAAGTGATGGATCGAAATTTCCGCTTGAAATAAGCTTGAGTAGTACACTAATCAATGGTGAACAGTTTGCTCTTGCCTATGTGACTGATGCTACTGAAAAGAAACAGATGTTGGAGGAGCTGAACCAATTGAATGAAAAGTTAGAGAATAAAGTAGAAGCACGTACAAACGAGTTAGAGTCAACGGTAAATGAACTATTAGAGACAAATCATAAGTTAGAGCAAAGTCAAGCACTACTTCAGGCTTCATTTGATAAAGAGAAGGAGTTAGGTGAGCTAAAATCTCGATTTGTTTCCATGGCTTCTCATGAGTTCAGGACTCCTCTGAGTACCATCTTATCCTCTGCATCACTTATTAGCAAATATGAAAAGACAGAACAACAGTCAAATCGTGATAAACATATAGCTAGAATAAAGACATCAGTAAGGCATCTGACTCAAATATTGAATGACTTTCTATCCTTAAGCAAAATAGAAGAAGGAAAAGAGAAATGTGAATACATAACAGTAAATTGTAGAGAGTTGTGTTCTGAAATTATGGATTCTGTGGCAAATATGACAGGAGCTAATCAAGAACTTTTGTTAAACTATTCACTTGGAGAAGATCAGATTGTTACTGATCCTAAAATATTGAAAAACATACTTTACAATCTCATTTCTAATGCTATAAAATATAGTGGGGAAAATGCTCAAATATTTTTGGACGTCAGTGAGACACCAGAAGAACTACACTTTAAAGTAATGGATAACGGAATAGGTATACCAGAACCTGACCACAAACATATGTTCCAGCGATTTTTCAGAGCATCCAATGTTGAAAACATTCAAGGAACGGGACTTGGATTAAATATTGTTAAACGTTATGTGGAACTAATGAAAGGCACTATTTCGTTTGTAAGCAAATTGGGAGAAGGCACAACATTTAAGGTAATCTTAAATAAAAATAATGGATAGGATTCTTGTAGTAGAAGATAATACTGAGGTAAGGGAGAATATCTGCGAAATACTTGAGCTAGCAGGCTATGAAGTATGGAGTGCAAAGAATGGCAAAGAAGGTGTTGTGGCTGCACAATCTGTTAATCCAGATCTGATACTTTGTGATGTGATGATGCCCGAATTAGATGGTTTTGGAGTTCTCAAGATTCTAAATAAAGACCCAAACCTAAACACCATTCCTCTTATTTTTCTAACTGCTAAAGCAGAAAAGCAAGATCTACGTAAAGGGATGGGCCTAGGAGCAGATGATTATATAACCAAACCATTCGATGATACTGAACTGTTAGAATCCATCGAAATGCGGATAGCTAAGTCCAAAAAACTCAGAGCTCTTGTTGAGAATTCGGATCAAGCTGTATCCGAGTTCATGTCTTCAGCTCGGGCGGAAAAACTTATCTCAAGTTTAACTTCTGATACAGAGATTAGAAAATATTCTAAGAAAGACATCATTTTTGAGGAGGGAGCCATAGCGCGCTGGCTGTACTTTATTGTTAGTGGTCAAGTAAAAATGTATAAGACAAATGAATATGGCAAAGAATTAACAACTCAGTTACTGAACCCAGGAGAGTTTTTCGGATATTATAGTTTAATCCAAGATAGTCAATATACTAGCTCAGCAGCTTGCACAGAAAGTTCCGAAATTAGAATGATTCCAAAGGATGACTTTAAAGATCTCTTATATAAGAATAGAGACTTCTCTGCAAAGTTTATTAAGATGATTGCAAATAGGGCTGAAAATACAGAGCGTGATTTGATTACAATGGCGTACAGCTCAGTAAGAAAAAAAGTTGCAAACACTTTAAAAGCATTTGCAACTGACGCCGATTCATCAATTAAAATCAAAGTGTCAAGGGAAGAGTTGGCTTCAAAAGCTGGCACAGCTAAAGAAACACTTATACGTACACTTTCTGATTTTAAAAGCGAGGGAATAATTGAGATAGATTCTTCTGGAATAACAATCCATAATTTAAAAGACCTGGATAACTTAATCGGTTGATTATGCGACCTTTTCGATCTTGTGTTCCGTTTTTGGAATTTTCAATTCAATTGCTTTAGCTGACTTGTTCTTGCTTGACCTGAAACTAATGCCCATCAATGCACTCAAAAAAACAGGTAAAGCAAGAAGTGATAAATATTTTAGCCCAAGAAACCATGGAAGGATAACGACGGCCATTAATAAATAATACCTTAGAATAATAATTTCAATAGATGTTGTAAAAGCTCTCATAATTGTTGTTTTGTTCTATTCCAAAAGTATTTCAAGAGCCTTCTCCATACGATGAGTATAATCAGTGCTTCAAATGATAGTTGTCATTTGCGGTATTGTTATTCAGTAATAAAGTCTATGTTGATCAAAGACCAAATTCAAATCACTATTGGTAATCTATTGAAGATTAATTAACTTGGAGTAAACAAAACCAATCTGATGGCTAAGTCAAGAAAGAAACAAATCGAAGCTGCCAAGCTTAAAAAGCAGGAAAAGCAATTCTTTAGGATTGTAGTAGGTCTAACAATAGTGCTCCTAGTTATATTATTTATTGTCTACGCAACTTAGAACTAGTAGGTTCTCTCTATTCAGGAAACTCAAAAGAATATTCTAAGATTAGCCAGTACGGTCCACCAGTGGTAGGATTAGTGTTGGTGAAGTTTACATCTATTTCAACAGTTTCGCTTTCTTCTTTTTCTGAACTATCGAAATGCACATCTATAGTACCTTTTTCTCCAGGAAGTATAGGACCCCTAGTCCAATCTAGAGTTGTACACTCACAACCTGATACTATGTCTATTTCTAAAGTTTCTGATCCAGTATTTGTGAAAGTATATACAGTATCTCTGGTCTCACCTTTTTGCATTTCTCCAAATACAACATGAGTTTCCTCAAAAGTAGCTTCCACATCAGCGATTTTACTTTGACTTAATACAAATTGCGAGCTGAAACAAAGGAGACAGAGTACGAAAAGCGTGCGTATCATGATACAAAGATCAGTTATTCTAATGATCGATAATCTTAAGTCGATGTTAAATTTTATTCTCCTTCAATTGCCTTGATTCCAGGAAGCTTTTTGCCTTCTAAAAACTCTAACATAGCTCCTCCACCGGTAGAAATAAAACTCACTTGATCAGCAAGACCAGAAGCGTTAATTGCAGATACAGAATCACCTCCACCTACCAAAGAAAAAGCTCCTTTTTGAGAGGCAGCAGCTACCATCTTCGCTATTGACATTGTTCCCTTGCTAAATGCTTCCATCTCAAAAACACCTAACGGTCCATTCCAAATGATGGATTGAGCATTTAATATTGCTGGTTCGAATGCCTTGAGCGCTTTAGGACCCACATCAAGACCCATCCAACCGTCAGGTATTGTATTAGAGTCAACGCATTGTGTTTTGGCATCAGCAGCAAATTTATCTGCGATAATAGAATCTTCAGGTATTAATAGGTTGACATCGTATTCTTTTGCTTTGTTAATGAGGTCTTTGGCGAGATCAAGATGAGAGTCCTCCACTAGAGAATCTCCTATACTACCTTCTTGCGCTTTGATGAAAGTGTATGCCATGCCTCCTCCTATGATAATTGTATCTGCAAAGTTGATAAATCGTTCTATTAGCTTGATCTTATCACTGACTTTAGCGCCTCCGAAAATTGCCGTGCATGGTCTTTTCGGACTGTTCAAAATCTTTTTAGCATTTGCAATTTCATCTTGCATCAAAAGACCAAAAGACTTGTTTTGTGGTTCGAAGAATTCCGCGACCGTTGTTGTGCTGGAATGTGCTCTGTGAGCAGTGCCAAAGGCATCATTAATGTAAACATCTGCTAGACTTGCAAGCCTTCCTGCAAAATCGGTGTCTCCCTTTGATTCTCCTGCATCAAATCTTGTGTTCTCTAATAGTAGAATTTGTCCACCTTTCAGATCTCTTGACATTAATATGGATTCCTCTCCTCCACAATCTTTAGCAAATTGTACTGCAGTGTCAGTAAGACTACTGAGATGTTCTACTAAATGCCTCAGAGTAAATTTCGATACATCTATTGATCCATCTTCAAGACGTTTTTTTTGTGGCCTTCCTAGATGGGACATGAGAATAATTGCTGCCCCTTGGTCTTGTAAAGCCTTGATTGTTGGTAGTGCTTTTCGCATTCTAGTATCATCTGTTATTTGATGATCTGCATTTAATGGTACATTAAAGTCAACGCGTACCAATACCTTTTTATCCTTGAGGTTTGTTAACATAGCTAAGCGATTAAGAAGAATACCCCCTCATTGCTGAGAGGGTATTCGATCATTTATTCTAAAGAATTTAAGTTGTTACATTTTGCAAACTAAGTCGGCCATTCGAGCACTATATCCTGCTTCATTATCATACCAACTTACCACTTTGATCATCTTACCTTGAGTATCAGTTAGTAATGAATCAAAGATTGATGAGTGCGGATTTCTGACAATATCAGAAGATACTAATGGACTATCAGCATACTCAAGATATCCTTTCATCCTACCATCTGCATAACTTTTGAAAGTAGCATTAATCTCTTCTTTACTAACTGTTTTGTCCACTAACACATTGAGCTCAACTAGAGAACCGGTAATTACTGGCACTCTTACAGCCATAGCGAATAATTTTCCTGCTACACTTGGTACTACTTTACCGACAGCTGCCGCTGCTCCTGTGGTGGTAGGGACTATATTATATGCTGCTGCACGCGCTCTTCTGAGATCACTATGACTACTATCTTGAATTCTTTGATCAGCAGTGTAGGCATGTGTAGTTGTCATTGTTCCTTGTACCAGACCAAAGTTATCATCAATGATCTTCATCAATGGTGCAAGACAATTGGTTGTACAGGACGCATTACTGACATAAAGATCATTATCTGTAAGCTCATCATCGTTGACACCCAAAACGATTGTTTTGATCCCTTCACTCTTAGCTGGTGCAGAAAGTAATACTTTCTTAGCTCCCGCTTCGATGTGATGATGCATGAGTTCTTTAGTTCTAAAGATGCCTGTGCAATCGAGCACAATATCAACTCCATTTTCTTTCCATGGAAGCTGCTTAGGGTCTCTGATTGCAGTAGCTAGAATTGATTTACCACCAATAGTGATACTTTCATCATCCGATGAAACACTCGCAGGGTAAATTCCATGTGCAGAGTCGTACTTAAATAAGTGAGCTAGAGTAGAATTTGCAGAAAGATCATTAATGGCAACAACCTCAATATCTTCTTTCTCTAATAGGTTACGCAATGAAAGTCTTCCAATTCTTCCGAAGCCATTGATTGCAACTTTTGTTTTTGACATTTACAATTGTGATTTATATTATTGAATTGTTATTTGTTTGCTTTGTGCCACACCTCTATCTGATGTCAGTGTAACTACATAATTTCCTGGCATGACATTGCTTATATCCATTTGGTATTCATGTCTGCCACGCTGATGGATTTTGTTATCGCAAAGAGTATTCACTGTCCTGCCTTCCAGATCAATCAAATCCACCTTTACTCTTTGACCAACAGCTAATGTGAAATGAATGTTTAGCGATTCGGATGAAGGGTTAGGGAATGGATCGAGTAGTCTATTTTCTCCTATATCCAGATAAGCAGTCTCTTGCGCAGAAGTCGTCGTGTTTTCGAATACTACATCTTCATCACCTTGATTGTAGAACACATAAGATATTGGAAGATAGTACATTTCATCAGTCGTTTTCTCACCCCAAGTAACGAATTGTGGCGGGTTATTTGGATTGAGAGGATTGTCTACTGTATTGTCGTAAGTTGCGATCGCATGCACCACAGAACCTGCCTCAGCTACAATGTATTTAGGAAAATTATAGGTTCCTTGCCAATTAAAATCCCATTCAGGAATCTCGATCAGATTGGAAGTACTACCATCGGTATGTTCGATATACACTTCCCATTTTTGACCGAGAAGATGCATATGCGGAGATATCGCTAATATGGAGACATCAGTCGGTACTGTATATCTACCATGAAATGACTTTACCTGATTAGCTTGAATAATGAAAGGACCATCAAATTCCATCCCAGCTGTAAACTCAAATGGCAACATTATAAACTCTCTAACTTGTCTTTCTACTGCTTCGTCTTTGAAGAAGATATTCACTGAAGACTGGTCTGTCTCTGCCACAGGTATTGGTGCATAATGCATTTGTATGAGTAAGTCAGACTCAGCAGGTAGTAACTTTCCTAAACCATCAGGATAGATGTAAGGTTTTTGGCCTGGTACATAGCCAGGATACTGATTGAATAATGATTCATCAATCCCAAATCCACCAAAACCATCATAGCCATAATCTGGATCTTGAGCATCAAGTGTCTGTGCTTCCCCTGAAGTGTCATAACTAAACAAGGCATGATGTACAATCTTTGGGTTGCCCGGTCTCAATTCAATCGCAGCCACTTGTTTGTCTTCTGTTAATCCAGTTGGTAAAACAAATACTCTATAATTATCTGTGTTATTTCCTTCTTGTACAAATGCTTCTTCCATCGTAAGTACTAAGTCAGGATCACCAATTTGAGATCCTGATGGAAAGACAGGAAGTTCAGGCTCTTCGATGATGTTACCTCTTGGCATAGCATTATCAACCCAGTCTGCAATACTTGCGATTTGATCTTGCGAAAGCCCTCTTTCTCCTATGAAATGGGAATATTCTTTATTCGGTGGCCATGGCGGCATATAGTTCTGCTCAGTAACATATTGAATCATGGTTCCCCATGCCTTAACCTCATCGTAATTAGTTAATGGCATTGGTCCAATCTCTCCAGCTCTATGACAAGAGGTACAATTTGTATAAATGATTTCAGCTATTGTATTCGAGTATGTTACTTCCTCTTGCGAGAATGCAAATGAAGAACTCAATAATACTAAGAAGAAAGTGCACAAGATGGATGATAATTTCATAGTTATTTGTTTTTTGTTCTTCAAAAGAATCTAAGGTTCAAAAGTAATAAAACATCCAATAGGCAGAGTTGACTTCTCGGTCACATCACGCTTAATTTTCAATTGTTCAATCGCATTGCGAAGATCATGATTTTTGACATATCTTGATTGTTTACCGATTTCTTTATACAAGTCATTTATACGACCTGTATACTCTATGCTTTTATTTTCCACATTTTCAATGATTGCTTGTGGTGCAATAGTCGCCCCCAAACGGCTTGCTTCTCTATTGTCTTGATCTAGATTGATAGGGAATTGAATTGCATACTTTTCTGCCCATGCTTCAAATGATTCTTGCTCAGTCATTGTTGAGGGGATGTAGCCTTGCATCCTAAACATTGACGTATCAAGTTCTGAATATATGGTATTGAGATAAGGGGTTACGTTTTGACAAATTTTGCATTCTTCAAGAAGGAAGATTGAGATACTATATTGTTGCTGCGAAGTATGATTGAGTGACTTTAAGGAATTACAATTTGTCAATGCAAAGGCGCAAATACAGCAGAACAGAATGCAGAGATATCGTATAGTGCTTGAAATCAAATGTTAAAGAGTAACTGTTTATCTAAGGTGAATAGGGGTAATACAGGCATTCAACTGTCTATTAAGTGGTTTTATTATTAGAAGTATTTAGTTGTTGGATTTGAGTTAGTACAGTCGCAAACCAACAACAGCAATCTCTAACGAGATTTGTGTTTGGTTGTTAAAAAAAATGGTCCTCATTCTTGAGGACCTTTTTTTATTCGCAATGCTGATTAAAGGCAGCAACCAAATCACCAGCTATCATTTGTGCTGTTCGACCCTCAATATGATGTCTCTCCAACATATGCACTAGCTTTCCGTTTTTCATCAAAGCAATTGCAGGTGAAGAAGGAGGATAAGGAAGGAAATAGCTTCGAGCTTTGTTCGTCGCTTCTTTATCAACCCCAGCAAAGACTGTATACAAATTGTCAGGCTTGTTTGTATTCTGAATAGCAATCTTTGCTCCTGGTCTTGCATTTGCAGCAGCACAACCACAAACAGAATTCACAACAATGAGTGCTGTACCTTCCATATTGTTTACTACCGCTTCAACATCGCTAGCTTGAGTCAAAGACTGAAATCCAAAGTCTGTAAGATCTTTTGCCATTGGTGTTGTCAATTCTATAGGATACATATATTTAATGTTTTATATTTTAGAATCTTTAATAACATATAAAAAAAATAGTTATATGTATTAAATTTGGACATTCAATGAATATTAAATTCATTTCTGCAAAAATAAGTTCAAAGAAACAATTACTCTTTAACCATTACAGATGAAATTGCGAATTCTCACTATTAGTCTTCTCACACTCTCGTTTTTATTCTGCTGTCTGACTACTTCAGTAGCTCAGAAAGAAGTTGTCCAGACATTTAAGGATACTCGAGTAATCAATACTCAAAGTATTGAAACACTCAAGAAAGGACACCTTGACTTTAGAGTAGGGCACAGGTTCGGTGACTTTGCTGGAACCGGTGGAGGATGGGAAACCTTTTATGGGTTAGAAAACTCTACTGATATCTCAATTGGATTTGATTATGGCCTTGGAGATAATACTATGATTGGTCTGCATAGGATGAAAGGCTCACATGTTTTGAGACAATTGCTTGTTGGCTCGATTAAGTACAAGCTAATGACCCAAGAAAAAGGTGGGAACAAACCATTTAGTTTAGGAGTCTATGCCATGACCTCCTTATCTACCATGCCTAATTGTCCAAATGTTGGAAGTCTTTGTCATTTTGATGTGTTCTTGCACAGAGTAGGATATCATATTCAACTCTTATTGGCAAAGAAATTGGGAAATAGATTTGCCCTACAAGTTCATCCTGCTTGGACTTACAGAAACCTGGTTCCAGAAAATGGAGATACAAACGATTTAGTATCTGTAGGTGTAGCAGCTAAGTATCAATTTTCAAAGTCATTTGGACTCATCTTTGAAGGAAATTTTCCACTTTCTGATTTACGAGTTGCGGAGAATGGGTATTACCCGGCAATAGGTGTTGGTCTGGAATGGGAAACAGGTGGTGGACATATCTTTCAATTGAACTTAACTAATGCTACAGGGTTTACAGAGACAGATTATATCCCATACACCCAATCCACTTGGTCCGAAGGACAATTTAGACTTGGATTTACGATTGGAAGGCAGTTCAAACTCTAATAATTTGTTGTATGAAGCTCAGATTTTATATTCTTCCATTAGCAATACTTGTTCTTCCTTTCCTCAATGTTGAAGAGGAATTCGAAGTGAAGGATGACTACAGTGTTGCCAAAGTCTTAGAGAAGCTTGGAGACAAAAGTGGGTGGTATCCAGATGCTAAGTATGAAGGTGCATCGTCGACTGTTGGCCGAGATCTAGTACACAGTGGTTTTGCAACGAATGCAAAAGGGAAAGAGCAGAGAAAGCAATCAAAGCATTTTGTCTGTACAAGTTGTCATAATGTGGATAGAGAAGATCCAGATTTGACGGTTTCTGACCCAGAAGCAAGAATGGACTACATACTTGCCAATGATCTACCTTTCCTTCAAGGTACTACACTCTATGGTGCCGTATCCAGAAGATATTTTTACAATGATGATTATGTCAAGAAGTATGGTGATCTCGTAGAGGCGGCCAGAAATGACTTGCGTGGGGCCATCCAGCTTTGTGCAATAGAATGTGCACAGGGTAGACCACTGAAAGATTGGGAATTGGAGTCAGTCCTCATGTATCTCTGGACAATAGACTTAAAAATTAAGGATCTTGACCTGAATGATGAAGAGAAAGAGTTTATTGAAGCAAGTTTTGAAGATGGGAATACTGTGGAAGCAGTAGAACTTATACGGAGTAAATATCTCAATGGATCACCTGCTACATTTACAACGCCAGATAACGAAAGAGCCACTTTCAATACCATGGATACAGACTCCAACGAAGGGCGAAATGTCTATATCCAAAGTTGCTTACATTGTCATGAAAACCAACGGTACTCCTACTTTAACCTAGATACTTCGAAGGTAACTATGAAGTACTTGAAGAGCAAAATGGAAACCTATAAAGATCATTCCATCTATCAAGCTGTGAGATATGGAATACACTCTGTATCAGGTAGGAGATCATACATGCCACATTACCCATTAGAAAAAATGAGTAAGCAGCAATTAGCAGACCTACGGGCATATATCTACGAATCAGCAGAATAATCGTCAACTACTGAGAGGGATTCAGGTGTTTGTGTATCTTTATTTTACACCTGAGAAATTTGACAGAAACACAGTTTATAGAAGAAAACAAGTCGAGTTGGGAGGAGCTTGAAAAGTTGCTCGAATCCAAGACTCACGATCCTGATAGATTACAGACTCTGTTTACTAAAGTTTCTGGAGATCTCGCTTATGCAACTACCTTTTTCCCAAATAGATCAGTAAGAGTCTATCTTAACATGCTTACTCAAAGAGTCTTTGATTCGATGAGTACGAAGAAAGCGCAATTCAGTCTACAATCTATCAAGAATTTTTTCATAACGACCCTTCCACTGGAGTTGTACAGAAGTAGGAAAGCACTCTTAATATCCTTGGCATTTTTCTCTACAATGATGATCATCGGAGCAGTGTCCACTGCTTATCACGAAGATTTTGCAAGTATCATTTTAGGAGATGGATACATTGCCATGACAGAAGAGAACATAGCTAATGGTGACCCAATGGCTGTCTATAAGGATAGGTATAAGACTGATATGTTTCTTGCTATAACTGTAAATAATGTTAGAGTATCCTTCATGACCTATATTCTTGGAATATTCGGATCTCTAGGTACCATTATCATTCTGATGTATAATGGAATTATGGTGGGGACATTTCAATATTTCTTCTACCAGAAGGGCTTGTTTTTGACTTCTTTTTTGACGATTTGGATACATGGTACAATAGAAATTTCAGCTATTGTCATTGCTGGAGCGGCAGGTTTGATCTTAGGTAGTGGACTACTATTTCCCAAGACATATTCAAGGTTAGTCTCTTTGCAAGTATCAGCAATTCGATCTTTAAAGATTCTAATTAGTACAATCCCTCTCTTTGTCATTGCGGGCTTTTTAGAAGGTTTTGTCACACGGCACACCGAATTTCCGGATGTGTTGCAATGGTTCATTATACTTGCGTCCCTGAGTTTTATCTTATTTATCTATTGGATCTATCCACAACGCGTAGCATCTAAGTTAGACTTGAGTCCTGACTACTATGATACTGATAGACTACCCCCCAAGCGTGAACTTAAAGCTATAAGCAATCACAATTTTTTGTCAATTTTCATTTTGGCTACTTCTGGGTTTTCTGCGTTTGTTAGCAACTATTTTAGATCATTACTTATGCCGCTGATTCTAGTAAGTGGGGGGGCGGTATATTGTCTCATCAGATTTGTAGCTGGTGAAGATTTGGATGAATGGACATTCGTATTTGATTTGATCCTCCTGATATCTGCTATTTATTACACTTTCCGAATTGTAACAGCTATTTATAAGAATGAGAGGTATGAAGAGGTATTGAATACTGCAAATCCACGATTATTGTTCGTGATCTCAGCAATTGTATGTTTGGTGTTCTTTGGTTTAATTAGTATCCCTCAGTCATGGGAACTCCTTGTTTTCCTTCTCCTACCAGCGAGTGCAGTATTTGCATTGCTGTTTAATATTGGAGATAGACCTGACTTAATAAGTCATTTTACAGCATTACGCAAGCACTATGCATATTATGCAAGGACATTATTAATGACAATTGTGCTTATAGGACTCTTTGCTTTATTGCAACTCGTCTTTTCAAATAGCTTATTTCATTTTTTCATGCAGTTCTTGACACTGCATGATGGTTTATCAAACACTACACAAAGTGCGGCATTTTTCGAAGCATTGTTTACTTTGATTACTTATCTCATTGCATTACCTTATTTTATTTATCTCGTACTCTATATGACTATTGCACTCCGCTGCTACGGTGATGGTTATGATATTGATCTTCAGCTTAAAACATTCGGAGATAATGCGAAATAAAGTATTGATCTTATATATTGTTTTTTGCATTGTTTCCATTGGAAGAGCAGAAACGACCTATATGGTTAGTGAGATTTGTCAGGATACAAGTGTGACAAATTCCTTGATATCTGAAGTGGAAAAGCATGCTTATGTACGAAGATTTTTACCTAAAGAAAAAGAGAAGAAGGAGGAGAGAAAGCGAAGAAAAAAGAGAAAGCATAAGGATGCATTTGACTTTGATGGTTTTGGAAATAATGGACTGGTTTCAATTCTCTTATACCTCTTGGTTTTTGCGCTGTTAGGCTTTATCATTTTCACTTTGGTGACCAATTTCCGAAAAGAAGAGGTCATAGAGCAGCGAGTTATTGACCTGGATAATCTTGAGGATATTGCTGATCTCAATGTCAATTACGAATTAGACAAGGCTCTCAAAGAAGGAGACCTCAAACTTGCTTTTAGGATTAGATACTTGGGTGTTCTACAGTCCTTAAGTGAAGAGCAAGCGATTCGGTGGAAACTTAGAAAAACGAATTCTGTCTATGTACAGGAAATGCGCCCCCATCAATTTTATGGAGTTTTCAGAATGTTGACTAAGAACTATGATTATATCTGGTATGGCAATCGTGAAATAACAAGGGAAAAGTATGAAAGTTTAAGCCCATACTTTGACCAATTCACTAACAAACAATCGCCTACGGATGGAGAATAGAATATTGCTCTATATCATGGTGGGTATTGTTGCCATTTTTGCCGTATTCATTTTGACTACATTCGAATATAGAGATGTGCCAAATAACACTCGTAATGGCTATTATTCTCTCGAAAGTAAAGAACCTTCAGGTCTGTGGATGTTCACTCAATTATTACAGTCCAATTTTCCTGACAAGATGATTGATACTGTGGGAATGGATGAACTTGGTGATCGACAGAATAGTACATTGATCGCTGTTCATCAAGATATTAGGATTAACAAAAGCAGGGACTCAATTATGGCATTTGTTGCAAACGGTAACCAAGCCATCTTGAGCTCCCACAAGTATTATTCATTTGGTCAAGACTCTGCTTCTGTGGGACCAGATTATATACGGGATTCGACCTTTTATGATGAGTATTATCAGTCTTATGACACTCAATTTGTTATACAGTATCTGTCTCCACCTTTTCCAGAGATAACTACAGATACATTTGTATCAGATAGGATTAAATACTTTTCACAGTATTACGGAGGTCAAGTAGTTATTAGTCTGGAGTCCGGTCAAGCTGTGTGCTCCGAATTTGACTTTGGAAATGGTACGATTCTATTCCATACAATGCCTCAACTATTTCTGAATAAGAATATCAAGAAGGATGAAGGATTAAGACATGTTCATAAAATGCTTTCCTTGGTTAAGCATGATACTTTGCTGGTGTATGACCCTTCCACTTATAAAATCAGTAGAGAACAAGCAGAGTCCTACCTCTCCTTTATATTCTCAGAACCAAGCTTGAAGGCTGCTTATTTTTTGACAATTGCAGGCCTTTTAGTATTCCTACTGTTCAACAGCAAGCGAGTGCAAAGGGAAATACCAATACTACCGAAGAATAGAAATACCCTCCAAGAATATGTTAATACCTTGACTGAACTCAATTATAGCCAGAAGGATCATTCGTATATGGTGAGTATAATGGAGAAGAATTTCTACCATCAGATGTATAAAAGCTTCTATGTAGAAGTAAAGGATGAGGACTATGTCGAAAAGCTCTCAAAAAAATCAAAAGTACCTAAGCAACAACTGGAGGTGATCATTAGGAGATTTGGTGAAGCAAAAGAACACGCTTTTTCCTCAGATCAACTTGCAGCCTTATACAATCGAATTCAAAACGTTTATTCAATAATAGGAAATTTATAGAAATATGGATATTCAACCATCAGAAGAACATTACGCACAACATGTTGATCTCACCGAGTTTCATGCCATAGTTGAGAATATAAAGTCTCAAGGCAGTGGATTCTTAGTTGGACAAGAAGAAGTGCTAGAACTTATGTTTGCTTGTCTGATTTGTAGAGGACATATCTTATTAGAGGGAGTGCCTGGTATTGCAAAAACATTAACTGCAAAGGTGCTTTCTAAGACTATAGATGCAAAGTTTTCTCGTATTCAATTTACACCGGATCTATTACCTTCTGACATCTTAGGTACATCGATATTCAAAATGGATACCTCGGAATTTGTCTTTGATAAAGGTCCAATATTCTCTAATGTCATACTTATAGATGAGATTAATAGAGCACCAGCAAAAACACAATCTGCACTATTCGAAGTAATGGAAGAAAGGCAAATCACAATTGATGGAAATACCTACAAAATGACTGAGCCATTTATTGTTATTGCTACCCAAAATCCAGTTGAACAAGAAGGTACATATAGGTTGCCAGAAGCTCAACTTGATAGATTCTTAATGAAAATCAAGATAGGGTATCTTTCTCAGGATCAAGAATTGCTCATTCTACAACGATACAAAGATCAAATGCATCAGCCAGATTTGTCAATTCTGGATGCCATTATCACTCCATCGAAATTGATAGAACTCAGAGAAACAATAAATAAAATACTAATCACAGATGAGTTGATTGCCTATATTCGAGACATTGTCGTCTCTACAAGAGAGCATGGTAAAATCTATTTGGGAGCTTCGCCGAGATCGGGACTTGCATTGTTGCAATTATGCAAAGTAATAGCAGCTTATAATGGCAGAGATTTTGTAATTCCTGAGGATATTCAGAAGCTCTTACCACATGTTCTTAATCATAGACTTATTCTGACTCCGGAAGCTGAAATGGAGAACCTCACTGCAGAGGATGTCATAGAAGATATTGTTAAAGAAGTGGAAGTGCCTAGATAGTGGGTCGAGTCTTTTTGCATAGTAGATTTTTTGCTGTATTGGGGGGAGTAATATTACTCTTTTGCGTGAGTTTCTCTTATCCTCAACTCTACAGGGTTGCATGGATTGCTCTTGGTGTCATGGTGATCATTGCGCTTATTGATTTTGCTCTGCTTCGTTTCGAGGTAAGTAACGTATCAATGTCAAGACAAGTACAAGATAAGCTGTCATTAGGTGATAAGCAGTACATTCATTATACCCTGCATCACAAGAACCGTCGAAATTTGCTTGGTCAATTCTATGACGAGCTACCGCCTCAACTTCAATATAGGTCTCACTTGACCACTCTGCAACTCAGTAATGAACAAGAGGAAACTCAATACCAATTTATTCTCAGGCCTGTTGATAGAGGAAGGTATGACTTTGGGGATATGCACCTCTTACTACGTCTTGGGTTTCCTGGGCTTATTCAGTACAAAGTGACTACTCGAGCTGCTCAGACAGTGGAAGTCTATCCATCTATCATTCAGATGAAGCACTATGAGTTGATGGTCTTTGCCCAGACTGCTCACAAATTAGGTATTAGACCTGTCAGAGCCATAGGTGAGAATGATGAGTTTGAACTTATTCGGGAATATGTATCAGGAGATAATATCAAGTCAATAAATTGGAAAGCTACGAGCCGTAATAATGTATTGATGGTTAATCAATTTCAGAATAGTAGATCTCAGCATGTGTATTTTCTAGTTGATAAAGGCAGAGCAATGAAGATGCCGTTTGATGGTTTATCACTTTTGGACCATGCTATTAATAGTACACTTGTCTTATCTAATATCGTCCTCAGAAAATATGATAAGGCAGGTTTGATAACTTTTGCAGAGCAGATTGACTCCAGTATTAAGGCAGATAATCAATCTAATCAGTTGTATACCATATCGAAGCATTTATTTGATCAGAAGACAACTTTTAAAGAACCCAACTATCCAGCCTTACTGAATACAATAAATGGTTCTATAAAGCAGAGAAGTATCTTCTTTCTGTACACAAACTTTGAGCATGTTCAAGACTTAAAACGGCAGCTGCCATACATTCTTACCATCAATAGGAGACACTTACTTGTTGTCATATTTTTTGAGAATACCATTTTTGAGACCATGCTCGAAGAAGACGCTAAGACTGTCAAGCAAATCTATGAGGATACTATAGTGAGAAGGAGTAGAATGGAAAAACAACTTATCCAAAAAGAACTCAGAACACTAGGCGTAGAAGTCATTCTCACCACGCCTGAGAAGCTTTCTATAGACACTATCAATATGTATCTCAAAATCAAAGCCAAACGGATGAAGTAGGTGGTATGGGGCTTGATTCTTAATCGTAATTGGCGTATCTTATAGGTATTCATTAACTATCAAAAACTTCCACATTATGATGAATGAAGCTGTTTCTACGATCATGACATCATCTCCAATCACCGTCAGTCCATCTGATTCCTTGCAGCAAGTCAAAGAAATTTTTTCTAAGTTCAAAATCCATCACATTCCAGTATGTGAAGGAAGTAAACTCGTTGGTATTTTGACCACGTATGACTTATGGAAACTTGACATAGCTTTCGAATCTTATCCAGATCATGCCGTGCAATCGGTAATGACAAATAACATAGCCGTTATTAGCCCGGAAGATAAGGTCGGAACCGCAGCTGAATTATTCTTAGATAATAGATTCCATGCCTTGCCGGTTGTAGATGAGGAGAGAAATCTCCTAGGGATTGTAACTTCTTTTGATGTGCTCAAATATGAGTTCATTAAAGAATACCCAAATCCAATTTTATACAAAGAAGTGTTTACAAGGGCTCCTCAAATGAGAGCTATTGCATAGTTGGAAATCATGTATGATGGTCTGGTGAAAGTGTGTAAACCAGAAACACCGTGTGTTTATACATCCTGAAAATAGTAATCTCTACAAGATTAGGAAACCATACAGACCATTTGGGTCACCTGACAAAAGGTGACCCTTTTTATTTCCACTTTTGAGCAATAGAGTAGGCTGTATATAACATTTCATCATCCCAGCTTTCAACATTCCAATCAGTTTCCTTCAAAGTAGTATGCAATGCTTTTTTTATCTGCTGTATAGGTTGATCACTTTCTAATTGTTCGGTAATAAATTGTTGTTGAAGTAGCAATGCTTTGTCGCTCAAGGGAGTTGTCTGAAGTGCCAAGTTGGGTAAATCAAATGATTTTGTTTGAGTAGTTTTAGTAAATGCTTTAACTCTGGATTTTACGGCTTTGAAGTCTGATCTAAATTGGATTTTCGAGCTTTTTGATTTGAGTCCGGTAGGCAGCTGTTCTAAGATGACATTTTTCAGATTAGGACAATGTGGTAATGTGTAACCCAATAGCTCGAGTACTTCAGCTGGTACTTGATCATCATGTGTATCTCTCCGAATTTGGCGTTCTTTATCAAAATGTGCTTGTTGCCAACTACCACCGGATACATGGATTTCTCTCACAAGCTCTAAAGGATAGCTGTGGATTAAGGATTTTGGATCTTTTTTGAAATTGTGTGCTTGACAGTAGATATTATGTAAATCTAGAATTAGGAACCCATTTACAGGCTGGAGTAATTCACTAAGAAAACTACCTTGTTGTTCTACTTCATTAATACTGAAAGCAAAGGCAAGGTTTTCAAGGCCAACTGGACAATTTACTGCAGAGGCGATGCGCATCAATCTATCCCGACCAATGTCAAGGGTGAGCTGATTGAGTGGTATACTTAGAGGAGCTCCATCATGAAAGTTTTTGCCTGTCATGAATCCAAAATGCTCGGTGACATGACTAAATTGGAAGTGATTATGGACTTTGTTGAGATGTTTTAGCCAATGTTCTTGTTGGACTGTCCAATCTGCCCTAAAAAGAGAAAAGAACACTCCATGACCCAGGAGCCTGTTTTCTGCTGAAAATGACTCTAGGAGTTCTACGAACCAGTCGGGAATATGCTTGTGGTTAAAGAGTGTATCAAAAGACCATTCAATGCATTCTATTTCAGCGGCCTCAAATAAGGGCAAGCAAGCTAACAGCAGATCTTTATCAAGATTTGCGGAAACACCAACTTGAATTTCGTGATTATCCCATTCCACAAGCAGGGCAGTCTTCCCAATTGACTTCGCATGTACCGTCACCTCTTTCACCATGTTCTCCTCTGATAGTTTCGCCTTCTTCTTCAACAACAGGGATCATAAAGTCTGCTGTACAAGATGAAGCGCAAGTGCCAAGTGCAAGACCAACAGCTAAAGAAGAAAGGAGTGATTTTGAAAGTTTCATATTGTCTAATTTACGTTAATTACCTCTAAGACGTACACTTATCAAAAATGGTTGGGTTGGATAAGAATCTTTTTTATAGAATGAGTAGAATATCTGTTTGGTTATGAGATGTAAGGACATTGAATTAAGCTACATTTAGTACCTTGTTATCCTAATTTGAATTTCTGCATGGGACTTGAACAAATTGCATTTATAGTAATATCCCTCTTAGCTTTGGGATTAGCTGGTAGAGCGTTTCTAAAGATTAAGAATACCATAGCTCTAGGTAAGGAGGTTGCTCTCGAAAAGAATCCAGCAGAACGTTGGAAAAACACCATTCTAGTTGCCTTAGGGCAAAAGAAAATGTTCAAGAGGTGGATACCTGCTATTTTCCATTTATTTATTTATGTTGCTTTTTTATTCACCAGCCTTGAGCTCATAGAAATCTTCATTGATGGATTCACTGGTCAACACCGTGCTCTTGCTCCAATGCTCGGTGGGTTCTATACATTCATCATCAGTTTGATAGAGATTCTTTCTGTATTAGCGCTCATAGCAACTGTCATCTTCCTATGGAGAAGGAATCTATTAAAAGTTCCGAGATTGGTCAAATCTGAAATGGATGGGTGGCCAACTCTTGATGCCAATATCATCTTAATATTGGAGATCTTTTTAGTCTGTGCTGTATTCTTGATGAATGGTACCGATATAGTACTCCAAGGATTGGATGACCCGCATTACGTTAAAACAGGCAATTTTGCTATAACATCTTGGCTTGGGCCCATGCTTTTCGGCGGCCTTGACCAATCTACTTTAGTTGTATTAGAGCGAGTTGGATGGTGGATGCATATTCTAACTGTTTTCGCATTTCTCAATTATCTACCGATATCAAAGCATCTGCACATCTTTTTGGCTTTTCCTAATGTCTATTTTTCAAGACTGTCTTCTCGAGGGGAAATTGAAAATATGCCTGCCATCATGAACGAAGTGAAAAGCATGATGGGACTAATTCCAGAAACTGAAGCTTCAATGGATGAGGAACTCCCAGAGTTTGGAGCCAAGGATATCTTTGATCTGAATTGGACAAACATAATGAATGCCTATGCTTGTACCGAATGTGGTAGATGTACAGATGTATGTCCAGCAAATAGTACCGGAAAGAAGTTGTCTCCAAGGAAAATAATGATGGATATTAGGGATAGAGCAACAGAGGTGAAAGCAAACTTAGAATCAAACGATGATCAATACAAATTGGACGCTGATAAAGCATTAGATTCTACAAATTATACTGATGGGAAGTCTTTGTTTGATTATATTTCAAAAGAAGAAATTCATGCTTGCACAACATGTAATGCATGTGTCGAAGCTTGTCCGATCATGATTAATCCTCTTGATCCAATACTAGCACTAAGGCGCTATGAAATCTTGACAGAATCTGCTGGTCCTTCGGAATGGCTACCAATGTTCACAAGTGTGGAGAATAGCGGAAGTGTCTGGCAGGTGCCTAATACAAGAGAAGATTGGATCACTAGCTAAAAGTAGAATTATGAGAATTATACTGATTGTTGCATGTCTTTGTTTGACCCAGCTTGCTTGGAGTCAACACACATTCTCGATTGTGGCAGTTGATCCAGTAACAGGTGAAATTGGTAGTGCGGGTGCCACTTGTCTGACGAGTGCAGATTGTGGAGGTTGCGGTGGAGCTGTTATTATTTCAGAGATTGCTCCAGGCAAAGGAGCTGTCAATGCACAAGCACAGGTGTGTATCCCTAATGTCAATGCCGATTATGTCTTAGGACAAATTAATACAGGAGCCTCAGCAGAAGAAGCATTGCAAGGTGTATTGGACAATGATCAATGTCAATTTGGCAATACACCAGATAGGCAATATGGGATAGTTACATTTCATGATAATGTAGTGAATACAGATGCATTTACCGGCAAGGGAGCACTGAGTCATGCTGGTCATAGAATAGGAGAGCATTACGCTATTCAAGGTAATATATTATTAGGGCCAGAAATCCTAGATCAAATGGAAGCAGGATTTTTAGCTACTGAAGGTGAAGCGCTCTGGGTACGGCTTATGGGAGCTATGCAAGGTGCAAATGTTCCTGGAGCAGACTCCAGATGTCTTGTCGATGGAATTAGTTCTAAATCATCGTTTTTGCGTATTGCAAGACCTGATGATGAACCTAGCCAATTGTCAGTGGATATAGTTGTAGAGAATACACCAACTGGCATTGATCCGATAGATGAGTTACAGAATAGAGTCAATGCCGTCTTATCCAATACATTGGATGCGAGCTTCACAAGTAATATTACTTTGTATCCAAACCCTGCAAAGAATAGGGTTACCATACACTCAGATTATAGTGAAATAACACAATTAACAGTCTCTTCCATAACAGCGGGAGTAGTTTTATCCAAGCCAATAGGTAGTAAGAAAATAGATCTGGATTTAGCAGCTTTTCCAAAGGGAGTGTATTTTGTTCAAGCTAGATTACAATCTGGAATTCAGTCAATACAAAAACTTGTGGTTCAATAATGAATGTAAAGACAATGGCTCAATATGCAGCCGAAGGGAAGTCCCCAGAAGTAGTTTTCTGGGTAGGATGTGCAGGCAGCTTCGATGCACGGGCTCAGAAAGTGACAAAGGCATTTGTCAATATTTTGAACAAGGCCGAAATAGAGTTTGCCATACTTGGGAATGAAGAATCATGCACTGGAGATCCTGCCAGAAGAGCTGGTAATGAATTTGTTTTTCAGATGACTGCCATTCAGAATGTAGAAACGCTAAATGGCTACAATATCAAGAACATCGTGACTGCTTGCCCGCATTGTTTTAACACTTTGAAGAATGAGTATCCAGCATTAGGTGGAGATTACAATGTTGTTCACCATACACAATATATTAATCAGTTATTCGAGTCAGGCAAATTGCAGGTCGAAGGTGGTGCATTCAAAGGCAAGAAGATTACCTATCATGACTCTTGTTACATGGGTAGGGTAAATGGTGTATATACCGTTCCAAGGAAACTATTGCAATCACTTGATATCGAGCTTGTAGAGATGAAAAGATGCAAGACGAAAGGACTTTGCTGTGGAGCAGGAGGAGCGCAAATGTTCAAGGAGGACGAGCCTGGTGATAAGCGGATCAACATCGAGAGAGTAGAAGAAGCACTAGGTACTGGAGCTGAGATTGTAGCCGCAAACTGTCCATTCTGTCTGACTATGCTTGGTGATGGAATTACAGCGAAAGACAAGCAAGATGCCGTATCAGTGTATGATATTTCTGAGTTAATAGTACAAGCAATCAACTGATGTTAAGAGACCTTATAGCACTCCCCGATGACAGTAAGGTATGGATATACCAGGCCAATAGACCATTAACATATGAAGAGTTGGACCTTGTCCGACCATTGCTTTACGAGTTTTCAAGAAGTTGGAATAGTCATGGCATTGATGTGGAGTCTTATGCTAATGTTTTTCATATGCAGTTCTTTGTGCTCGTTGCCGATGAATCCAAGTTGGGCGTAAGTGGATGCTCCATCGATAGCAGCGTCCACCTCATGAAGACAATCGAACAAAAGCTCGATATAGACTTATTCGACAGACTACTCTATGCGTATTTCGAAGGTGAAGAGATCAAGGTAATCCAATCTAATGAATTTAAGGAGGCGTATGATACAGGAAAGCTAAATGCAGAGACTTTAGTTTTTGATAATCTCGTGGATACAAAAGAAAAGTTTCTCACTCAATGGATTAAACCAATAAAGGATAGCTGGCATAATGCATTTGTGAGTTAATTCTTATTGAATTCTAGTGGTAAGCCAAGACTTTCATATTCTAAGCGTATATACTTAGATCATGATCAGAGCTTTGTACCTTCTTTTTTTTACTTTGATATTTTTCTGTACTTCTTATTGTCAATCTGCTCAGTATGGTATTTTGAATGCAAATGAACTATCGGCTACACTTGGGTCTGATGGTAATCTTTTCTTAGTAGATAATGAACAGACTTTCAAAACTATCGATTACATAGGTTGTCCAGCAACATTAGCTGGGATGTCAAGTCTTTGGGTCAGTGCAAAAGATAGCTCGGGAGAAATTTATGCTTCAAGAGGTCAATATGGAGTGCAGTCTATGACTCATGGATTTATTGACCAAAGTACTGGCGTTACATTTGAGCATGATTTTGTAAGTCAGGATAGAGTATGGAAGGTGAAGAAGCAAGATATTGAAAGCATTATCGCACAGTGGGAAGAAGGAGAGGTCACAGATGTAGCTAAGAACATTTTAGATTGGCCAGCAAAAGGTAATCCTTTGTATGGAGATTTTCTTGCTAATAGATCTGCAGCTCCTTTTCATGATGTGAATGGAGATGGTATATATAACCCATATGATGGTGATTATCCATCCATTGGAGAAACTAATTTCACTCAGACGCCTTCTCAGATTTTACTCGCCGTATCGAATGACACTTGGCTTCAAGATAATTCTGCACTACAACTTGAAATCTTTACACTTTTGTATGCATTCAATTGTAACTCATCCTTAGATATTCAAAGAAGTATTTTCCAAAAACAAATACTCTATAACAGATCATCTAGACATTATAAATCGGTGAAGATTGGACAGTGGACCGATGCTTATTTGCCTCGTGATGGGGCACAAAGTTTTGGGTCTGATCCAGAGAATGATGGTTACTTTTATTACTTTAATAGAGACGTAAACTTGGCCGAAGTAAATATACATAATGCCATCGGTTCAAATAGATTTACACATCCACCAGTATTATATTCTAAAGTGATTAATGGGACATTGGACCGTTTTATGTACAATGTAAGAAGTGATGTCGCACCTCCAGAAGTGCCCTTTGGTTTTATTAGTTCAATATCAGAGATTTATAATTTCCTCAGCGGGTTATGGCCAGACGGTATTCCTCTGACAACTGGGGGATATGGGTATAATCCTGGTTCTAGTGATACTACGGATTATGCATTTTCTGGCGAGCCTTTAGATACATCATCATGGGCGATGGTGAATGAGGACTTCAATTTGTGGGATACCAGAGTACTGGCAATTCAGGAGTTTCCAACATTGGCAGCTGATAGTTCTATTACAGTTGAGTTGATGCACCTCTTTGTACAAGATATCAATTATGATAATCTTCAAAGTATTGAACTTGCAAAGTCTAAAGTGTCAGAGGTGTTGCTCTATTTGGAAGGTATGTTCAGTGTAGATTGTCAATCACCAATACCTTGTAGTAGCTCGGGCTGCGTAATACCCGGAGATGTCAATAACAACGAAATCATTGAAAGGACTGATATTATGTTGCAAAATATAGCTCAAATGAAATCGGTCGGATTTGAGTCACCTAGGGAATATGCTTCGATTAGATTTGATATGTTTGATTTTGAGCCAAGATCAGAAGTGTTCAAAAGTGGAGTCAATTACTCACATGCCGACTGTAATGGTGATGGATTAATTGATGACTTGGATTTGCAAGTCTATCAAAAGCATTTTGGTGAGGCTAGTGAGCTATATTTAGGACATGAGGAAAGTTGTGATACTTATCCTGGTATGGGTAAAGTTGAGATACGTTTTAACCCTAACTTTCCATCAGAGGAGAATACTAGTCTTTCTATTGGTGAGATAATACTCACTGATTTTGATGATGTCCATAGTCTCAGCTTTAAGTTGGTGTTTGATACTTTGTATTTTGAATCAGCAATCTCTTCTTTGTCATCTGTAGCCAATCTTACCTTGGCATCTGGGAGTAAGGTGTTCATACAAACTGATGAATCAGATACTGAAGTCATAATACTAACGGCAGCAGACTCTACTTACTTAAGTGCTGACACAACGAGTTTTACATTTTTCATAAAACTGAAAGATGGTTTTGAATCTCAAGAATTACAATTGAAAGCTTCTGATATCCTCTTACTTGATTTTGAAGAAAACTTCTATTGCATGGAGAATGCAGAAGCCCAAGTTGTACTCACTGATGTCATCCAGTATGATGAATTATCTCTGACAGTCTTTCCAAATCCAGCTTCAAATTATGTCAACATTTTCTGCAAGGAGCAGATTAAGAGAGTGGAGTTGATTGATCTGCGAGGAAAAGCTCAAGATGTAAGCTGGCAGCCCAATCAGAATCGATTAGATTTAAGAAACCTGAAAGGTGTTTACTTCATTCAGATTGAAGGCGAAAGTGGCAATACTGCAATTCAGAAATTAGTATTAGAATAGCTACAATTATTGTAAACGGCTAGTCAATCTATCAAGATCCTCTTGATAAATGGCAAAGAATTCCTCCACATATGGACGTGTGTTCTTTGCACCTTTGCTATACCAATGTTGGGCTCTTTCCAAGGATTGTTTTGCAAGGTCTAATTCTCCCAATTCTATTAAGTTTTTAGCTTTATAATAATGGAGATCAGAAGTACTCTCGTTTTCTGAAAGTCCTAAGGAGAATATCGAATCAGCTTCTACATATCTACCTTCCAAATGATAACTCATTCCAAGCGAAAGAAATGCTAAAGCTTCAACATACTCTACACCGACATCTTCCATTTCCATATCCAGATGTTTCTTTAGATAATGACTTGCCTCTTCCAATCTTCCTAAATGCAGCAAGCAAATACCTCTCATGTAATTTACTGATGTCGATTGTGGATAATCTACAAAGTCTGGCGTGAAAGCATCAAACGTAGTTATCTCATCTAAAGCCATCGCATAATCGCGATAGAAGTACAGCCAGCAATATGCTTTGTATCCTAGCCATTCTTCAGGATCAGCTTGGATTGCTCTATCATAGTATTTGAATGCCTCCATAGCAAAACCTCTCTTCAGATAAGGAACACCAATCTCTCTGTGGCCCCAAGCATTGTCAGGACTATATTTCATGCCTTCGAAGATGATCATGCGTTCCCCAACGGAACCTTGATAATAGAGATCTGTCCCTGCACCATTCAATAATGATTCTGCTAGAGCAGTCTGTTCTTCTTGTGAATAGTCTCTTTTATAAATGATAGCTGATGGCTCGCAGGCTACTATTGAGAACGCGACTATGAAGACAAACCAGCTATGGTAATATTTCGATAATTTTCCCATCATGAATCTTGAAGGTTGTATAAGTGTAAGCATCTCTCGGAACGCCTGAAATCTTTAGGCTTTTCCAATTTTGTTCAGCTTTCAAAAGGTTGAAAAGATGCATTTTGCATTCCTCAGTGAATGTTTTAGGTTGATACAGAAGATCTGCCTCTTCAGTAGTAAACCAGCCCACTTCGCCATTACAATTCACCACGTATCGAAATGTAAGAAATCCTGATTCCCCATCTAATACTGTCTCATCTAGATGTGACTGCAGCATGGCTCTTAGGCGTCCTTTTCCTCCTTGTATCTCAGCTCTTTCATCATTGTAATAATCGTTAATCTTATCAGGATGATAGCAAGGACTAAAGCTTGTATGATCATCTAAGGTTTGGAGAGTATCTATATAGGCAACTCTATGCATACCATGGTTACTTCTGGAACTGAATTCTTCTAATGATATGATCTCATCCAGTGCATATTCAAATCTATATTCATCAGAATATAAGAGAGATTGTATAAGACCAAGAGGATGCTGATAACTTCTTTCCCAAGAGAGAGCGACAGTGTCACCTGCGACATCATCTTGAATTGGTATAAAATCCCTATTGCCTGATATGATGTGAGTAGGTACATTGTTAATGATCGTGTCTTGATGGCTAGTCTGTCTTGTTATTGTGGACCTCCCATTGCCATCCTTTGTCGAAGATAAGGTGAGCACTGCAGAGTCTTCCATCCAATTGATTAGAATACTATCAGAGATAATTTGTGGAGAAGTTTCGACCAATGAGGTCCAGATATTTCGATAATCATATCTCGTTTGAGAGCGTAAAATCCATGAGCTTTTAGTCAGGTAAATTTGGGATGAAGAGACTTTCTTAAATTCTGCATTATATTCTTCTTTCAAGAGAATGTTGTCTTCAAGTCTCAACTTAATGTAGCGAATGTCTGTCTTTCTTTCCCCTTTTGCTCGAGTAATATGGTAATAGTATTTCCAAACTAATCCTTTGTTCAATGATGAAATATTAGGATAATAGCTTAAGCCTGATTGAGTTACTTGAGTTGATGTATTGCAACTTGCTAGACAGAATAACCCAATAATCAATATTGATAGGTATCTCATTTGCACAAATTAGCTCAAGTCTTTGTAGAACAAACCCTTTACTCACAGCGATAACAATTCATTTACAAATACAACAAGCTTTATTTAGAATTTTCATAATGATAAATTGATCACCGAAAACTATCAATTTTGAGCTCTTGAGTTATGTATTTGAAAAAAAATAGAAAATAGTGTAACCTAATTTGATATTAGCCTATCTAATCATTGTAATTTTTATTTATAAACACAAAATTGATTAGAAATCATGACTGGTCCTACTATCGTTCTCTCGCTCGCAATTTTAACAACAGCAGTATCTATTTACTTCCATTTGAAAACAAGACATCTCGAAAGAATGGCTATGATCGAGAATGGAATGGAACAAATGCCGAAGCGTCCAACTAAGGTCATTCCAACCTTTGGTATGTTCTGTATGGGCATTGGTACTGCACTCATTCTTGGGCATTTTATAGATCTGGTTATCGATATTTCTCATACCACTGTACTGCCTGGACTAATTTGCCTGTGTGCTGGAGCTTCTCTTTTGATCGCTAGGAAACTGAATTTTTGAGTAACACCATAGAACATAGAGTAATTCAGAGAATACTTTCAGGTGAAAAGGATGCCTTTAGGTATTTTGTAAGAGAGTATCAGCAACAATCTTATGCAGTAGCCTTATCTATTGTCAAAGATGAAGACGATGCAAAAGATGTTGTCCAGAATGCTTTTATACGTGCGTATAAGAGCATTCGGTCGTTTCGCCAAGACAGCAGTTTCAAAACATGGATGTATAGAATTACTGTCAATGAAGCCCTCAAACTGAACAAGAAGAATAAAAAGACTTTTACTTCGGTAAATATTGAAGACGAGCATGATACTATAGGATCGACTTTTAATGCAGCAATGCAAAACATCCAATTAGATGAGCAAAGGACACTCATCAAGTCAATATTGCAGAAATTAAAACCGAAAGAATCTCTTCTGCTCAATCTATACTATATCGAGGAGTTAAGTTTGAATGAAATCCAAGAGAGCACTGGATTCTCCACCTCAAATATTAAAGTCCTTCTATTCCGAGCTAGAAAAGCGTTTATGAAATTATATTTAACCTTGAATGTAGATAAGTATGAATACGTCGCCTGAACAAGATAAACATATCAAAAAATTATTAGAGGATCAAGATGCGCAGTATGTTGATTTGGAGCAGGGAATTATGGATACTCTACACAGTACCTCTACAATGTCTGATAAGTTACATGAGTATAGAAGAAAACTGAAGTTGAGCTTGACGATTACGAATGTCCTAATTGCTTGCCTTGTACTTGGTTTGGTCCTAGGTGGTTTAGGGGTAAATATCGGTAGGATCTTTATGGGAGACTATACATTAATCTTTGCAGTCATTGCTGCCTTTCTCTTTTTTGTACAGTATATGATTAGATCTGCAGCTAACCAGTCGTTAGGCATGAAGTAAGCGTCTACTACTCCATTGATTTGGTTCGAAAGCTGGTACTAATCATTCAACTCAGATGTCATTTTGAAGACTTTGCCTTTGGTTTTACTTTGTTGTAACTAGGGTAAGAAGCTCAAATTTTGCTTTAGCTCATATATGAAGACAACTCTACCTCATTTTTTCATTTTGCTTTCTTTGGTTTTTATGTGTAGGAATACTCTTGCTCAAGAGTTTGTCACCGAAGTGCTCAATGTTAATCATGTATTCACCAAGCTGAATAGCGATGGTTCGATGTATAATACAGAGAATCAAGATGGTGCTTTTATTGTCCCAAATATTGGCGATCTTAACAAAGCTAGTACGTTATTTACTGGAAATTTATGGATGGCTGGAATAGATGATGGTCTGAACCTAAATGCTTCTTATGGTGCCTTTGTAAACAATTCGTACACCCCAGGTATGCTTGATCAAATTACTGGAGAACCTCATGATGATCCTCTGATGTCTCAAGACAGAGTGTGGAATATATCCAAATCAAATATAGAATTACACTTTGCTCAATTAGCATTAGGAAAAACTGAGGGATTGGATAGAGATATTATGGAATGGCCAGCAAAGGGGAATCCACACTATAATGGCCTAATGGATGATAGGGATGGTGCTCCCTTTGTTGATTCTGATAACGACGGCATCTATAATCCACTAATTGGAGATTTTCCTAACATCAATTCTGATATTGACAATGTTGTTCCAGATCAAATGCTCTTGGCAGTTACTAATGATAAAGCAATGAATGTATTCAACCCATTGGGTGTAGAAATTTATACGATGCTGTATGCTTTCTATTGTGAAGAGAATGAGGATGTGAATAACTCTGTATTTCAAAAGCATTTGATCTATAATAGATCAGAATCGAATTATACACCTTTTAGATTGGGTCTGTTTTTTGATCCAGATCTTGGTTGTTCTGAAGATGATTATATAGGATGTGATACGACTGCCAATCTTTTTTATATCTACAACCAAGACGAGGTAGATGGTGATGCAGCAAATCTCTGTACTACAGGAGCATCCACATTCGAAGACAGTCCAGTCCATATTACTAAGTTATTATCTGGTGAGCTTTCCTCTTTTATGTATTATGGGAGAAGTGGTTTTGGAGTGGGGACTATTCCGTCAGAAGGAGTGGAAGTAAATACGCCATCTCATATTTTTAATTTGTGTGGTGGGGTTTGGGCTAATGGAATTCATTTGACGCAAGGAGGAAGTGGATATAATCCAGGTAGTGTGGATAGTACAAAACATGCCTTTCATGGTAATATCAATGACCTGAATTCATGGACCATGATAAATGAAGAAACATCAAGTGATGACTTTAGAGTTTTGGCAGGTTTACACTTTCAAAACCTGCTTTCTCAGGAGTGTTTGGAGGTAGATTTAGTGCACACTTATGTGCAATCAGACAATCATGATCATCTTCAAACAATTGATCTAGCAAAGGAGAAAGCAAGCATTGTTGAAGATTTCTACTTTGGAGACTTCACTAGTTGTTCGCAAATTGCATCCTGCAATACAGTTGATTGTCTTGCCCCAGGTGATGTGAACAATAATGAAAAGGTGGAAAGAACAGATTTTATGTTATTATCAGCAGCACTGAATAAAGCAGGAGGTTTTGAGAGCCCAAGGTCTTTCATATCTGATTTGTGGAAGCTGTATGAAGCAGGAGAACGTAATGAAGAATTGAGCAATGGGGTTAATTTTATTCATGCAGATTGTAATGGAGATGGTTTAATTACTTCAGATGATTTTGATGCAATTCATAAAAATGCAGGTATTGCAACACAGTTTTATGATAGTCATGAAGAGAATTGTGTTCCATACGAAGGAGGAGGGAGGTTTGTGCTTGATCCATTTTTCCCAGCTATTCAGAGTACAGATAGCTTCTATCTTACTTCCACTTTGGGTATTGAAAATTTTGAGTCCATCTATTGTTTGAGTTTTAACTTAAGCTATGATGCTGCAATGACATTACCAGAGGGACAAGAATCTCTGTTTTTAGCAGGTTTTGGTATTGGCTCGCCGAATTTCTCTTTGGTTCAAACATCTCAAGGGAGGGAAGAATTAACATTTAGATTAAGTGATCAAGGTGATGTGGATGTGGAGTTTCAGCAGTGCTTTCTTGGTATTAAATTAACAGGTGAAAGCAACCTTGCCAATACAAAGATTCGGATCCATGACATACTAATTATGGATTATGATGAGAATTTTTACTGTATGGATGATACGGAATTCATCATCGACTTTACTGATGTTAGTTCAGTGGAGGAGTTAGATAGGGCTGATTTCCAAGTATTTCCTAACCCAGCATCAAATCGGATAAACCTATTAACGAATTCAAGAATATCAAGGTACCAATTATTCGATATTTCTGGAAGACTTGTTTTGAATGGGGATCAGAAAGACTCCAATGTTATTGACATCTCCACGCTTAAGCAAGGTGTGTACTTTCTGGAGTGTTTGACTGTTGAAAATAAGCGCTACAAAAAACGTATTGTAATTAGTAGATAGCATCACTCATCCTTTGTGACTCGAATAATTTGTTCATTACAATTCACTTCATCCTTCTCTCTAATTTTCTTTCGAATCTGTAGCTCTGGCTTGCCATTGAGAGAAACCTCTCCATTTTTGATCATGATTTTAGCATGACCACCAGTCTGCGCGAGACCAGTAATTTTCAAGAGCTTATTCAGTTCAATAAATGCTTCT